>JAAELQ010000215.1 GCA_024226515.1 bacterium | reverse complement strand
TTCCCCTGGGGCACCTACTGGATGCGCGTCCGGTTGGGCGTGCCCTGCGCAGTTCCCTGATCCGAACCCGGGCTCCGGCCCAACAGTTGCGGCAAGCGTGCGGGGAGGCTCCCCCCCCCGGCGTGGCAAGGTATGCCTTCGGCCTCGTAAGACCCGATCAAGAACCCCGACCGTCCACAGAAACAGCGCCGGATGCGGTCATTCGAGCCGCTTCGGGGCCCGAGACTCCGACAACTCCATGGTCCACCGCCGCCACCGGCCGAGTTGTCCAGGTTGGATGGGGCTACGCCGTTTCCTCAACGTGGGAGCGTGGGGAGGGGGGCCGGATTCCTTCGAGAGTCGAAAGTTCGTCGCTCATCTTGAGTGCTTTTTGGGGCGGAAGTCGGGCCACGGCTTGGCTAAGAACTCGATGCCGCGCACGCACTTGACCGAATTCCAGAGGCCGACGTCGGGAACGAGTAAGCGTAGAGGAGCGCCCTGCTCAGGGTTCAACGTGACGCTGTCGCAAGCATCGGCCAGCAGCGCGCCGGCACCCGCGAACCGGCTCAGGGGCAGGCAGATGGAGTAGTCGTCGTTTCCATGGACCATGGCGTATGCGGCATCGGCAGCGAGTTCGATGCGGGATAGCAACTCGCGGGTCGACACCCCGGTAAAGTCCCGCAGCGAGCGGCCTCGGCTCGCCTTGTCGCGGACCGCGATTGAAGATCCGGATCGAGGCAGGACGCGTAACCCCTCCAGGCTCCACTCGCACTCCTGCCGCACGCGCCCCCAGACTCTCAGCTGCAACGAGTCGCCGATCACGATTCGACCGAGCCGTCGGCGAGTTCCACAACGCGCGTCAACTCGGAAACGGTCCGGTGTTGCCCGTCGTACTTCCCGGCACGATCGATCAGCACGCCCTCCACACCGGCGGAACGCGCACCCACCAGATCCAGTTCGGGAACGTCTCCGACGTGCAAGGCGCCCGACGGTTCTGCGTCGAGTCTGTCTAGAACGATGCGGAACAACCGTGGGTCGGGCTTCTCGGTGCCCTCGAAGTGAGAGACGCCGACCGCGGCGAAGTAGTCGGTCAGGTCGAGCCGCTCGAGGATCTCGGGAAGACGGGAATCCCAGTTCGAAACGACGCCCAGCTTCACGCCGCGGTCGCGGAGTGCGCTCAACGTCGGGCGCACGTCGTCGTAGACGCGCCACGCATCGTCCCCGAGGAAAGCCGCGCGTAGCGCCTCGAGCGCCTTCTCGGCAAGCCCGTCGCGCGGGGCACCGTCGAGTACGGCGGTCTCGACACGGCGACAGAAACGCAACCAGTATTCGGCCTCGCCGCCGGGATAATGGGCGTAACGATCGGTCCCCGCGGGAATCTCCCGCATCAACTCCGCCCACACTCCGCGTATCGCACGTTCGAAACGCTCGCCGGGGATATCGAAACCGAACGCACGGTAGGTGTCTGAGTAGATTTGCCCGAACGAGATCGCCGGACCGATCAGCGTCTCCCCGACGTCAAAAAGAACGGTTCGGTAGCGCACTCGATTCCTCGCCGATACGAAAAGGAGCCCCCGTCGACCGAGGGCTCCTCTTCAGGTTCACGAGCTCAAGCGTGGATCAGTCGCTGGCGCCACTGCCCACGTCGAACAGGGCGACATCCAGCGAAGGATTGACGGAAACGTCCTCGACCTCGCTCGAAGACAACTCCTCTCCGTTGAACATCTGCACCTGCTTGAACGGCATGTTGTAGTTGCCCACGTCTCGATAATCGGAGAAGTAGACCTCCATCTGACCGGGGTTGCCCATGAACGGGTGCTTGCCCTGATAGGTCTGCTTGAGCACCCGGCCGTCCTCGGCGACGCACAGCGTGGACTCGGTGCCACGGAAGTTGATCGCGACGACCTCGCACGAGGTGCCGTCGATCTCTTCGGTCCCCGCGAGCACGGCCTCGAGCCCTTCGTGGCCAAGGCTGTTCGCCATCAGAAACACCTCGCGGTCGAGGTCCTTCGTGCTCTCTTCGATCTGCGACGCCGGCAACGGTTGGCTGCGGCCACCCATCGACATCGTGCCCTCGTCGCCGTTGATCACGATCGTCTGTACTCCCATCGGGGTATTGACGGCCACGTGCATCTTGTCCGGAAGATGCAGCGTGATCTCCATGCCGATGGAGATTTTCTGGCCCTGCATCGACATCGTGCGCTTCGACTTCAGCCGCACCGATTCCACACGTCCGGGCTCCTGACCCATCATCCGATTGGCCGCTAGCGCGAACAGTTTGGAGCCGGCCTCGAGCGTCTCGGCGTTGCGCGTCACCACGGGGCCGGTATCCGGAGGATCCGGGATCGTGATGTCGATCGTCTTGACGGAGCCGAAGCTGTTCATCGGTCGATCGAACTCCGCCGACTTTCCGACCACGAGCAGCGCCATCTGATCCGGATGGATGTACTTCTTGGCCACGCGGGCCACGTCCTCGGTCGAGACCTGTCCGATGTTGTCCTGGTACGTCTCGAGGTAATCCGAGGGCATGCCGTAGAATGCGTACAGCATCTGCTGGTTGAGGATCTTGCCCTTCGAGTCGTAGTTGAACACGAACGAATTGAGGATCGTCTCCTTGGCCTGCAGGATCTCCTCCGCGGTCGCGGGATTCTCGATGATCCCCACGATCTCCTCACGCAACGCGTCCACGGATTCGGCCATCGTCGTCGACTTGGTCGACATACTCACGCCGAAGACTCCCGGGCGCATGTAGCTCGACCCGATTCCGCCCCCGACGCCGTACGCCAGGCCCTTGTCCGTGCGGATGTTCTGCATCAACCGTCCGGAGAACCCGCCCGAGAGGACTTCATTCATGACCGTGACGGCGAAGTAGTCCGGGTTGTCGCGGCGGATGCCGAGATGGCCGGTCTGGATGAAGGCCTGGGTGACGTCTTCCTTCTCGATGAAGTAGACGCCGGGCTCGGGCTCGGTGAACGCAACGTCACCCTCGTCGAACGCGGGGCCCTTCGCCCAGTCGCCCAGGGTGGACTCGATCTGGCGCTTCATCTCCGCCGAGTCGAAGTCGCCGACGATCCCGAGGTATACGTTATTCGGGTGGTAGTACTTCTTGTGCCACGCCACGAGGTCGCCGCGTTCGATCGCGGCGACCGTCTCGTACTCGGTCAGACGGGACAGCGGGGAATCCGCACCGTAGATCAGCCGGTTGAACTCACGACCGGCGACGCCCTGCGCGTTGTCGTTGCGACGAGCGATGCCCGAGTTCGACTGCACTTTCGCCAGTTCCAGCTTGTCCTCCGCGAATGCGGGGTTGCGCATCACGTCGGCGAAGACCGCGAAGATCTCGTCGAAGTCCTCGGCCAGGCAGTTCATCGAGGCGAAGCCCGAGTCGCCGCCCATGCTCGTTTCCACCGAGGCGGCGCGCGCCTCGAGGAAGTCGTCCATCTCGTCACCGGTCATCGAGGTCGTTCCGCCCTCGCGCTGGACCTGGCCGAACACACCGCCCAGCCCGGTCTTCTTCGCGGGCTCGTAGTTCGAGCCGGTGCGAACGCGGGCCGAAACGCTGATCAACGGCAACTCGTGGTTCTCGATCAGGAAGACCTTCATCCCGTTCTTGAGATCGTAGACCTCGGGCTTGTCGATCTGGAACGCGGGAAGCTCGGGATACTTGATGTCGTTGTGGTTCTTGACCTGTGCCGACAGCGGAAGGGCCAGCAGGGCGAAGGTCAGGAACGCGACGACGATCGATCGGTAGCTCTTGTTCATCGTCATACTCCTCAGTTGCCGGCCTCGGCGGCGTTGTCCTCATTGACGATCATTGCCACCGTGCGGTTGGTCGCCACGAAAGTCTCTTGCGCTACGCGCATGATGTCTTCCTTGGTCACTTTCTCGATACGCTCGACGCTGCGGAACAGTTCACGCCAGTCGCCGTGCTGCCCCTGGTAGGTCGCCAACTGTCCGGCGATGCCGCCGTTGCTGGCGAGGCCGCGGATCAGGTTGGCCTTGGCGCGCGTCTTGACCATCTTGAGCTCGGCATCGCTGACGGGCTCGGATTTGAGTCGCTCGATCTCGACCCGGATCTCGCCTTGGATCTCCTCGTTGGTGTGGCCGGGAGTCGTGAAGCCGAAGAACAACATGAGGTGCGGGTACTTTACGCCGGGGAATCCGCTGAACGCTCCAGCGCCGGCGGCGATCTTCTTGTCGCGCACGAGGTTGCGGTACAGGCGCGACGTGCGACCCGAAGAGAGAATGTCGCTAATCGCGTCGTACACCGCGTCGTCAGCGTGGAACATCGACGGACGATGGTAGCCCTCGACGTAGATCGGCTGCGAAGGATCGGGAATGGAGATCGACTTCTCGGCGATCTGCGGCGGTTCCACGGTGCGCAGCGTCGGAGTCTCGGGACCGGCCGGAAGGCGGCTGAAATACTTCTTCAGCATCGGCACGAGCTTCTTCGACTGAACGTCACCGACGACCGAGATCGTGATGTTCGACGGGACGTAGTACTTCTTGTAGAACTCCGCAGCGTCCTGTCTCGTGAACGACTGTAGGTCGCTCATGTGACCCACGACCATCGTGCCGTAGGGGTGCGCCTGGAAGGCGACGGAGAGGAACTGCTCGATCATGCGTCCGACCGGCTGGCTCTCCGTGCGCATGCGGCGCTCTTCCTGGACGACGTCGCGTTCCTTGTAGAATTCGCGGAACACCGGGTCGAGGAACCGCTCGGATTCGAGGTAGGCCCACAGCTCGACCTTGTTGGCGGGCAGCGAGAAGAAGTAGCCCGTCGTGTCGGTGTTGGTAAACGCGTTCAGCCCGACGCCACCCTCGCGGTCGATGATTTCCGAGAACTCGTTGTTCTCGACGAGATCGCTGGCCTTTTCTTGGGCGTCCTTGAACGCCGTCTCGAGCTCGGCGAGTTTCTCGCTGTCGGCATTGATCTTCATGCGTTCGGCCTGGAACGCCAGGTACGTCTGGTCGACCTCGGCCAGCGCCTTCTTCTCGGCGTTGTAGTTCTTGGTGCCGAGACGCGAGGTACCCTTGAACGCCATGTGCTCGAACATGTGAGCCAGGCCCGTGATACCAGGCACCTCCTGCGCGGAACCCACATCGACGTGCGTGAAGAACGACACGACCGGGGCTGTGGGTCGCTCGTAGACGAGAATGGTGAGGCCGTTGTCCAGGGTCGTTACGGTGATGTTCTTCTCGAACGACTCCAGATCGATTGCCGTTGCCGGCAACGCGGCCGCGAGCACGAGGCAGGCCGCCAGAACGACGGCGGCTTTCGACTTGCGGAGCATAGTTACCCCTTTTCTAGGAATCAGGAATGAACCGTTGTTTGTGAGTCCAATGATCTTCGACAATCGGAGCCGGACCGGGTCGGAACGGCGAGCACCAGCAGGATAATCGACCCCGCACCGGTGCCGCCAGCCGACGCCCCCCACCCCTCCGACGCGACCCAGGTTGATAAACTCGGGATCCGAGGAACCCTCATTATGTTGTTCGAAGACGACGAACGCGAGTTTCAGGGCCTCCCCAGGGAGGGTTTTGATCTATTCGCAATCCCGAATCGGGATCGTCGAAGATCCGAAATCCTCAAAAAAATCCACCCCACGCTGAAGATCTTGGCAAGAGTGCTGGTGCAGCGACTCTCCGAGGACGGTGGCCTGCAACTGCACGCCAGCTTGCCGCAACTCAACTGGCCGCGAGACTACCAGCCGTTTTGCACGTGGCTGGCCCTCTCGTCGTTGCCTCAGGGCTACCAGGCGGGGCCGCAAATCAACCTGGGTGTGCATGCGGACCACGTCGGCGTCCGGCTGGGTTGGGATACGTCGGCGGATGCCTTCGGGCGGTTCGAGTTCCTCTGCCTGCACGGAGGGCTCGGGGCCGAGCTGGCACCGCTCGCGGGGGAGATCGACGGGCAGATCCGGGTCTACGCGGCCGCGGCGTGGCCCGAGGGCTCGAAGCTGGTCTTCGAGACGCGCGACGACTTCGCCGCCTCGTTCCGCGAGGTCGAGCGCCGCGGCGTGTGGTGGGAGATCGGCCGCCGCTTCGAACTGCCGGCCGAGATGGACCGAGTCTGCAGTCCGGGGTTCCTCGAGGACGTCTGCCAGATATTTGGCGCGATCTCGCCGTTTTATTCGAGAGTCGCGGGTCGATCCGTCTAACTGAGCGACTGGCCAGCTTTTCCCTTTTTGCGTAAAACAAGACTCTTACAATCCCTGCATTCAATCCGTCGAGGGGAGGGGCAAGTTCCCATGAAGCTGCGCACGATTGCGATCGTTCTATGTCTGATATCGGCTCTGCCGGCAACGGCTTTCGTAGAAAAAGAAGAGCGTCACCCCGACCTACGCGTGAAACAACCCACACCCGCCGAGGTCGCCACCGAAGAACTCGACGTCGCCGAGCCGACGCCGATCGCCGCCGCCGCGCGTTCGTTCCTCGCACGTGAGGGCGGACAGTGGAAGTTCCGCGTCGACCGTCGCACCGGCAAGCCGTCCCTCGTCCAGGGCTCGGGCATCCCGATGGTCCCCGGTCGCGGCAACGCGCTCACCGACGAGGTGCTGTCGGGTCTACCGATGCCCGACGGGAAGCTGGGCGTCGCAACGCTGGCCCCGCTGGCCGGCGAGTTCATCGAGCTCAACGCGGCACTGATGAAGCCGGCGGTGGGTAGCCTGGAGCTCGACGAGAGCGCCAGCTCGGTCCGCGACAAGGGCCGCCTCGCGAGCCTGTACTACCAGTGGCAGATCGACGGCGTGCCGGTCGAGGGCGCCTACGCCTTCGTGCGCCTCAACTCGGGCAACGTCACCCAGTTCGGCGCGCCGCTCGTCGGCGACGCCGGCATCGCAACGCGACCGGGCATCTCGCGCGAGGACGCGCTGAAGCTGTTGATGAACTTCACCGGCGACGGCGAGGTGCACACGCAGATCGGCGATACGGAGCTGTTGATCCAGCCCGAGAACGAATCACAGGGTGATCTCTCTTACCGTCTGGTGTGGAAGATCACTTACAGCGTCCCGGGACGCATCGAGACCTGGGAAGGCCGGCTCGACGCGCAGACCGGCGACGTCGTCAGCTTCGTCGACACCAACCACTACATGCGCGCCGTCGGCGGTGTCTACCCGCGCACGGTCCTGGACCAGAACGAGACGCGCGTGCCGATGCCGCTGGTCGACATCGACCTCGACGGCAGCCCGATCACCTCGGCCGCCTCGGGTGCGTTCGCGTACTCGGGCGAGACCGCGATCTCCGGCCTGAACGGCCAGTGGTTCAACACGAGCTGCCAGGGATGCTCCAATCCGTCGCAGCCCGACGTGCGCGTCGACCTCGGCATCGGCTGGCTCGACTTCGGCTTCGGCGGACTGGACGAGGTCGGCAACGGGCAGTCGACGCCCGCCGATCGCAACACGTTCTTCCACCTGAACCAGGTGCGGCGCATCGCGAAGTACTGGCTGCCCAACGAGCCGTGGATCGACATCCCGATGACGTCGAACATCAACATCACGAACACCTGCAACGCCGTCTACAGCAGCGGCGCCAACACCGTCAACTTCTACCGCTCCGGTCCGGCCGGGTCGCCGTCGGAGTGCAACAACACGGGCGAGATCTCGGACGTCGTGCACCACGAATGGGGCCACGGTCTGGATATCAACACCCGATCGGGCCCGGGCGAGACCGGCGAGGGCTCGGCCGACACGGTGGCCTTCCACATGTCCCACGGCCCGCAGATCGGCCCCGGATTCCGCAAGACCGGCGCGCCGGTGCGCAACGTCGACAGCCAGGTTACGGGTCTGATCACACTCAGCAACCACGACGGGTTCTGCGGTTCCGGCACTCACTGCGGCGGCCAGGTCTACGGACAGTCGGGATGGGATCTGGCGAAGACGCTGCGCGGCAAGTACGGACATCACACCGGCTGGAGGACGTCGGAGCGCCTGTTCTTCACGTCGCTCCCCGACGCCGGCAGCCTGCGGCCGACGGATAGCTTCCCGATCTTCGACGCCTACATCCAGGCGGACGACGACGACGGCAACCTGGCCAACGGAACGCCGAACGGCGTCGAGATCTACGAAGCGTTCAACACCCACGAGATCGCCACGGGCATCACCAACAGCTCGCTGCCCTGTTCACGACCCGAGCAGCCGAACGTGTTCGTCACGCCGAGCTGCGAGCAGTTCGACATCTCGTGGACGCCGATCCCCGGCGCCAGCGACTATCTGGTGCTGCGCGGCGAGGTGCGCGAGGACCAGGCGTTCTTCCCCATCGCGGAGCTGGACGCAGCCCAGACGAGCTACGTCGACACCGACGTGGCCGAGGGCGTCGACTACTACTACGTCGTCATGGCCCTCAACCTCGTGGGCTGCGAGTCCACGATCGAGAGCCCCGTGCACGCCAAGCTCGACGCGCAGCCCGTGCTGACGGTCACGGCCGCGGCGAACGACGACACTCCTCGCGGCAACCGCTCGGGCTTCCCCGATCCGGGTGAGGAGGTCGATCTGACGCTGACGCTGAAGAACGTCGGCACCGAGCCCGCGACCGCGGTGACGGGAACGATCGTCTCCACCACACCGGGAGTGACCATCCTGGACGGCGCGGTCAACTGGCCCGCGGTCCCGGCGGGCAATTCGGTGGCCAGCGAACAGATCCTGCGCTTCGAGGCCGACGACCAGCAGGTCGTGTGCGGCCAGGCCGTGCAGTTCCAGTTCATCCCCGACGACTTCACCGGTTGCGCCGACGAGGTGTCCTACTTCGAGGTCGTGATGGGCGAGTTCGACGGTGGCCAGTACGTGTGCGACCCGACGCCGGCCTGTTTCACGAAGCCTGACTTCGACGGCCTCGCCTCGGCGGCGCCCGGCGCGTCGTGTGGCGAGGCGGCGTTGACCTGGGCGGCGGCGATCTCCAGCTGCAGCAACGCCACGCTGTCGTACAACGTTTACCGCGACACCGCCCCGGGCTTCTCCCCGGGTCCGGGCAACCTGGTCGCCTCGGGCGTCGCTGGGACCGGTTTCACCGACACGTTGCTCGACCCCGGCACACAGCTGTACTACGTCGTTCGCGCGTTCGACTCGCGCTCCGGCGAGGAAGAGAACACGGTCGAGCTGGGCGCGGTGCCTCCGCAGACCCCGGACATCCAGTCGCCCGTCTTCGGCGGCATCGAGGGCGCCTCCACCGCGGAGGATTGCGGCGGCACGCTGCTCAACTGGTCCGCCGCGCTCGAGACGTGCAACACGCCGGTGTCGTACGAGATCTACCGCTCGACCGACTCCGGCTTCGTGCCGGGGCCGGCGACGAAGATCGGCTCGACGCTCGACCTGTCCTTCGCGGACGTGGCCCTCACGCCGGGCGACTCGTTCACGTACGTAGTGCGCGCGCGCGACGGCATGGCCAACGAAGGGACCAACGACGTCCGCCTGACGATCGACGCCGGGCTGCTCGACGCCGTCAAGGCGCAGACCGAGTTCGAGCCGGACGACGCCGGATGGTCGGCGGTCGCCCCGAACGACGCCAGCACCGGCAACTGGGAGTGGGGAGACCCCGTGGCCACCTCCTACCAGCCGGAGAACGACGCGACCGAGCTCGGCACGCAGTGCTGGATCACGGGCGTCGGTCCGACACCCAGCAACAACGACGTGGACGGCGGCACGACGACGCTGTTGACCTCGGCCTACGACATGTCGGGCACGGTCAACCCGACGCTGCGCTTCGCACGCTGGTTCAACAACAACCGCGGTGCCGGTCCCAACGAGGCGTCGGACGCACTGTTGATCGAGGTCAGCGACGACAACGGGACCAGCTGGCAGCAGCTCGACCTGATCAGCTGCCCGGACAACAACGCCTGCCCGCTGGACTGGATCGACGTCGAGTACCCGCTGTCCCTCCTGATCGGACCCTCTGCGGCCGAAACGCGCTTCCGCTTCACGGCGGCGGATCTCGGCGACGGATCGCTGGTCGAGGCCGGCGTCGACGACTTCCGCCTGGTGGACGTGGGCCAGGGCTGCGTGGGTTGCCCGCTGCCGGTGCAGAAGGTCACGACGATCCAGGTCTCGCTCAGCGGCGAGGACGTCGTGCTCGACTGGACGGCCGACCCGGTCGCGGGCGACAAATACGTCGTCTACAAGCTGACCGGACCGCAGCTCGACGTTCCGCTGCGCATCGGCACCGTCGAGGGTAAGACCTTCGTCCACGAGGGTGCTGCGCCGGCGGCCGAGAGCTTCCGTTACCGCGTCAGCGCGGTGGACGACTGCGGCAACGAGTCCGGTCTCGAATAGCCGCGATCCGAACGACTTCGAAACGACGGGCCGGGCACAGTCCCGGCCCGTTTTTTGTCTCGCGGATCAGTCCTTGACCACGACGACCAGCGACAGGTCGTCGTGCGGGCGGGTGTCGCCGATGAACGCGTCCACCTCGTCGAGGATCGCGTTGCCGATCTCCTCCGGAGTTCGTCCGCGCCAGGTGTCGAACATCGACTCGAGTCGCTCCTGGCCGAACTCGTCGCCGTCCTCGTTCTGCGCCTCGGTCAGTCCGTCGGAGTAGACCAGCAGGATGTCGCCCGGGTCCAGGCGAATCTCCTCCTCGCGGTACTTCGTCGCGGGGAGCATCCCGAGGGGTAGAGACGACGCGACCAGCGGGTCGACGCGGTCGGGCCGGATCACGAACGCCGGGTTGTGGCCGGCGTTGAGGAAGCGCGCCTGACCCGAGTCATATTCCACCTCAACGTAGAACAGAGTCGCGAACCGGTTGTCCAGCCCGTCGCGGTAGAAGATGCTGTTGACGCGCGTGCCGAGGTCGTCCAGCGATACCGACTCGGGAACCAGCGCGCGCAGTGTGGCCTGCAGCTTGGCCGTCAGCAGCGCGGCGCCGAGCCCCTTGCCGGCGACGTCGCCCAGCAGCACTCCGTGGCGGAAGCCGTCGAGGTCGACGTAGTCGACCAGGTCGCCGCCCACGTCGTTGGCCGGACGCGAGTAGCTCCAGACCGCCCAGCCGGGGATGTGTGGGCTCTCGTCCGGCAGCAGGGCTTCCTGCACCTGCCGCGCGATCTGGATCTCGTCCTTGGCCACGAGCTTGTCCTTCAGCTCGAGCATCAGGATCAACAGCAGCAGTGCGAAGCCCCACATCCCGGGATTGACGTCGAAGCCCTGGTTCAGGATCTTGACCGTCGTGCGGCTGAACGCGGCCAACACGATGGAGATCAACAACGCGATGCGCCTGGCGGGCGAGAGCTTGAGCAGCATGCTCTGGAAGACCCAGACCAACAGCATGATCGCGCCGCGCAGACGTCCCATGCCGGCCAGCCGGGTCCGGCTCTCCTCGTCGAGATAGAACAGGTAGAGCTCGCGGAGCTCTTTCAGGTAGTCGCGCTGCTTGGTCTTGCGCAGGTCGTCGAGGACGACCTGGCCCATGCCCGAGTCGGACCCGGCCTTGCCTCGTTTCGACTGCGGATTGCTCACGACCCACAGTCTAGCCTGGATCGAGGCTCGGAGTCAGCGTTCGCGGAAGGTCTCGACCTTCTGCCGCGCACCGGCGAAGAACGGCAGCATGTCGTTCGTGCAATACGTGGTCCTGGCGCTGCCGCCCTCTTCCTCGTCACCCGCGCTGATCGTGTACTGCGCGGTGTCGAAACCGCCGGTGCCACCCGTGCAGTCGTCGCCGGTCCCGAAAACGCCGTCGGGACCCGAGATGTCGGCGACCACCGCGGCGCCGCTGTGGCTTGCATGGTCGCCCTGGCGGATCATGATGCCCTCACCGACGGCGAGAATGATCCCGTTCCAGTCGTGATCCCCGAAGTCCACGGTTCCCGTCACGACCAGGATCCCGTCACCGGCGGCCGGCACGTTCAGATCCCCGTCGATGAAGGTGATGCTGGACGACGTCGTCGCCGGGACGACGCAGGTGTCGCCGCCGCGCTCGTCGCAGAAATAGTCCGCCGCGCCCTGCAGCGTCGACAGGATCTGCTGCACGCTGGTGCAGTTGGTCCAGTCCGCGTCGATCGGTCCCAGGGATGTGAGCACCGTCGGCTCGGTCGGGTCCGTCAGGTCGGCGAAAGTGCTGGCGCCGTTGTACGTGCTCGACGTGTACGTCGAGCCACCCTCCTCGCCGCCGATGTTCATCCCGGTCTCGGCGGTCGCCTCGGCGGCCGCGCCGACGGCGCCCACCACCGGCGCGGCGATTCCCGGGATGCCCGCGCCGTTGCAATCGTCACCCGAGTGCACTGCACCACCGCTCGATGAATCGTCGTCCATGTCGTTGAAGTCCGGAGTCGGCCCCAGCATCGTGATCGCGGCCGGAGGCAGCGGCATCAGCAGCTCCGGCCCCACGACGGCTTGCACGATGTCGAACGAGTTGTTGCGCCCGACGCCGACCGCGGTGATCAGCACGCGCTCGTTGGTGTCGGTCTGGAGCGTGGGACCGTCCCCGACATCGTTGGTCAGGAAGGCGGCGAACCAGCCGTCGCCGAACGCGGTCAGCGGCTGCAGCGCGACGTCGTCGCCCGTGCCGGTGAAGCCGGTCGGCACACCGTTGGCGTCGTAGATCGGTCGGATCGTGGAGGAGTCGAACTCGATCGTGTCGTTGCTGCCCGCCGCCGTGTCGAGCTCGTCGTCCAGCGTCCAGTTGCCCGAGACCATGTTCTGTTGCCGCAGTTGTTCGCGCCCGGCCTCGAGGCCGGCCTCGGCCAGGAAGAACGTCTGTTTCCGCGCCCGATCGGTGTCGGACAGCCGCATCTCGGTCTGCGACAGAAACAGCAGGGCCACGCCGATCGCCGTCAGCAGCGCCAGCAGGAAGACCGCCATGATCATGCCCGAGCCGTCTGCCCCGCACTGGTTGACCCACTTCACCCAACGACGCACGGATTCGAGCACCATCGACTCCTCGAGGAGGTTTCAGCCGCCATCGCTCAATATGGGGCGCGGCATACGCCCGGTCCAATTGCCCCCTTGCGCCGCCGGCGAGAGGTCACGATATTCGGCGCCGGGAAGGAGTGTGCAAGGCCGATGCGGGGAATCAAGACGGCGGCAATCCTGGCGTTTCTGGCGCTTCAACTGCTGCTGCCCGTGCGCGGCCTCGCGACCGGCGCGGCCGACAGCCGGGCCAACTTCTCCTGGAACATGTACTCGGACACGTTTTCCTGCCGTGTCATGTACATGCTGATCACTCCCGAGGGCGATCTGCGCCATATCGACTACCGCAGCTACTTCAGGCGACCCGAGCGCGGGTCGATCGTCTTCCGGCGGGACACGTTGCCACGGTTTCACGAGTACCTGTGCGACCTCCATCGCAGCAACGGTGAGCTGGGTCGACTGATCGGCAACGTCACGTGTAGCGAAAACGGACAGCCGTCCGTGGCCCTGGTCGATCCCGGGGCCGACGTCTGCACCGCGGAGAACTTCGGGGTCGTCGAATGAGGCACGCGTGGGACGGCTTCTGGTTCGCCACCGGAAGCCGGCTGAACCTGGGCCTGTTCCGCATCTTCTTCGCTCTGTGTCTGCTGGGCGAAGTTCCGGTGACTCTGGCCAAGAGCCGCTTCGCGGTCGACGGCGGCTTCCACTTGCCGTACATCGATGGGCTGCCGTTGCTGTCGCCTTCGACCTACCTGTGGATGCACAGCATGCAGTACCCGCTGATCGTGCTGCTGCTGGTCGGCATCGCGGTCCGTCCGGCCTGTATCGGGCTGCTGGGTCTGCAGGGCTACATCTTTTTCGCCGACCAGCTGAACTTCCGCAACCACCCGTACTTCTTCCTGCTGGTGCTGCTGGTGTTCGTGTTCGCCCCCGCCGGCGACGCGGTGTCGCTGCGCACGCTGCTGCGCG
Organism: bacterium; assembly: GCA_024226515.1. GTDB lineage: Bacteria > Acidobacteriota > Polarisedimenticolia > Polarisedimenticolales > Polarisedimenticolaceae > JAAELQ01. Next base: position 21,415 of record JAAELQ010000215.1, on the reverse strand, counting down.
CCCGTCGAGAGCGTCAGCCCGTTGCGATCGCTCTTCTCGGCGGCGAGGGCGAGCTGACCGCGCAACGGATGATCCAGCTGCAGGTGTGCGTCGTCTATGTCTGGGCCGCGGTGCAGAAGATGCACCCCGGGTTTCTCGACGGACACGCGCTGACCTACATCCTGGGCCCCGAGTTCTTCACCGGGTTGTCGGGAGTGGTCGGGGCTACCTGGCTGTCGTCGTCGCAACTCGCGCGGCTGCACGACGTCCTGATCGCACCGGAGACGATGGCGGCGCTGGCCCGCGCGACGGTCGTGCTGGAACTGCTGCTGCCCGTGGGGCTCTGGTTCCGGCTGTCGCGGCCGCTCGCGATCGTGGCCGGGGTCGTGTTGCATCTGGGCATCGGCTTCGTGATGGACATCCAGGTCTTCTCGTACGCGATGATCGCGTCCTACCTGCTGTTTCTCGAGCCGGAGGCACTGAGCCTCCCGCTGAAGGCCTGGTTCCTGCGCGCGCCGCGAACTCCGGAACGGGTCGCGCTCGAGATTCCGGCGTCGACGGGCGCCGGCTCAGCCCGCGTTCGCGCGGGCCGGTAGCGTCGGAGCCGCGGAGATCGGCATCACTCCGCTACCCAGGATCCAGCGGCCGGCCTTGCGGTCGCGACGGATCTTGATCGTGTACATATCGCCCGATTTCCTCGCGTCGCGGAAGATCCCGAAGGCCACCCCCGGCGCCGCCGCGCGAACCTCGACCGGTTGCAACAGCCCGGCGTTATCGCCGCTGTTGCAGTAGGCGTCGAGCACCGACTTGGGGTTGAGCCCCGCGATCCTGACGATGTCGCCGGAATCGTCGAGCTGTACCTTGGGCGTCAACGCCGGCAGTGGTGGTGGCGCGGACTCCGCGACTTGCGTCTTCACGGCCGTTCGTTCCTTCTGCTGCTGCGCCCACTCGGCGGCTCTGGCGCGAAGCTCGAGGCGCGCCTGCGTCTGGCGCACGGTCACCGCGATCATGATCAGTAGGGCCGCGACGAAGAGGGCGATCGTGGCGATCGAGTTGTTTCTCTGCGGACCGTCGAAGAGCGTCGGTGGGACGGGAGGCCGGCGCTCGTCGGTAGCCCGGGAGGTCTCGAGCGAGTCGGTCTCATCGGAGTCCGGGCGTTCGGGCGGCGTCTGCGCCGGGACGGGGCTCGCGGCCGCGCTCTCTCGGGACCTCGACTGCGTCTCCTGGCTCGAGCAGCGTCGGCAGAGGGGAGTGCCCTCGGCGTCCTGGACTCCCGTCGCCGTTCCGCAGCGTCTACATCGGGCTCTCACCGCAACCTCCGTTACAGTGACGTGCGCAGGGCGACGTCGCTGGACAGCGTGTACCTGAGGTAGTCGCCCGTCACCGGATCCGGTGCGATCGACCGTGTCGTGATCTGGACCGTCATGCGTGTGGGGGACGGTACGGCGTCGGGGAGGAACATCGGCTCCGGAGTGCCGTCGCCGTCCGCGTCGTTGGTCACATTGAGCGCCAGCACGGAGAACGAGCCGGCGGACGTCGTGCGCCATTCGACCTGGCTGCCGATGCGGCGAATGCGAATCTCCTCCTGGTCGGAGGTCGTCACGCCGTCCTCGTCGAAGTCGGCGAACACGTCGATCTCGTCCACTCCGTCCGCGTCGTTACCATCCACGTCGTTGGGATCCAGCGTGACCGGCGTGACTCCGACTCCCACGGGATCCCAGCCTGCGCTGCGCAACCGCTGGACGATCATCGACAGGCAGGTTCTCGCGTTCGACTGCATCTCGGCCACCAACTGCTGGGACTTGTTGACGCGTGCGTTCTGCACCAGCAGCGCAGCGACGCCGGTCAGCGCCAGCAGGAACACGGTGAGGCTGACCATCAGCTCGATGAGGCTGATTCCGGCCTGGTGTCTCGCTCGGCTCATTCGCTCCTCAGCGTCGTGATCGTGGATTGCTTGGCCACGCCGATCGTCGAGCGCAGCGCGGTGGCCTGGACCGTCAGCGCCCGGGACGGCGGCGTTGCGTTCGTGGCGATTTCCCAGCGAATGATGAAGTCCGGATTGGTGTCGTCGAAGAAGCCGGTGACGTTCGAGGTCAGGCTGCCGCCCGGAACGAGCGTGTCGTAGTCCGACGTACGCAGCAGTTCGAGCCGTTGCTCGGCCAACGCGTTCGCGGCGCCGACGTCGTCGGCCGCCGCGTTGCCCTGCATCGCCAGGACGAACATCGGCGCGGACGCAAGCACGCCGAGCGCCAGCAGAAACAGCGCCAGCATCACCTCGACGAGCGTGAAGCCCCCCGTGCTACGAGCCGAGTTGCCAGCCACTTCCATCCCAGTGCTCCACCAACAAGCCCCCGGCGCCGTAGACCGAGATCTTCGCGTAATGCTCTCCGCCGAACAGGACGACCTCGCCCGTCCCGGCGCTGACCGATCCGTCGCCGGAGAACACCGTCTCGTAGGTGGTGCCGGAGACGAGACTCAACGTGATCGGACTTCCCGTGTCCGGGCGTGCGAAGCCGATGACCGAGGGCAGGAGCTGGTCCTTGAGCAACACGTCGTCGCCCGGGAGGCTCGTCCCCTGCGTGTCGTAGATGTAGATCTTGCGCTTGGACGAGTCGACGACGAACCGGCAGTCTTGATTGCGCGTGATCGATTCCGTCCGCGCCGTCTGCATGAACGTCTGCACGTCGTAGATCGCGCTGCGCGCCCCTTCGCGCCCGAAAACGGACAGCGAGGACACTGCGACCACGGTCATGACGACTGCCGCAACGACCAGCGTTATCAGCAGTTCCAGCAGGGTAGCGCCTCGTTCGCTCACATTCGAAAATGTAGGTGCCTGTAATAGAGAAGCAATTTCGCTTTCGTTTCCGGGGCCCGGCCGCCCCGTGAGCCGGTTTCGCCCGCCGATTACGGTTTCGTGATCGCCCCGAGGCCACACCGTCGTGTATCTTTCGGGCGCGATCGGAGGTACCGAGCCGTAAAAGTGCCCGGTTTTGCAACCGGACCGGCAGTCGTGGCGTTCTCTGTATGACGGCGCGGCGAGGGTCGCCGGAGCCGGAGGGGATGCTGCTCCGTTCATCGCGGGAGATTCGATCCATGAGACACGCCAACCGTAGGTTTTTAGCGATCTCCGCCGTTTTGTTGATCTTCCCCGGGGCGCTTGCGCTCGCCGAGTCGCGTGTCGAGCACGAGTTCGATCTGGGGCCGGGAGGAGAGTTCATCCTGGAGACCGATCAGGGGCAGGTCGAGGTCGTCGGCACCTCGAGCTCCGGCGCCCGCATGGTCGTCGTGGCCCGCGGAGGCGAGATCGAGGAGAAGTTCGACATCAGCATCGAAGAGTCCTCGAGCGGCGTGCGGGTCAAGGTCGAGAGGAAAGGCAGCCTGAGCAAGTGGTTCAAGTGGAGCGCGGGGTCGGGCCTGCGTTTCGACATCGAGGTTCCGTCCCGAACGGCGCTCGACATCGACACGTCGGGCGGTTCGATCAAGGTGCGCTCGATCGACGACAAGGTGCGCCTGGACACGTCGGGCGGATCGATCACCGCCCAGGACGTCACCGGCGACGTCCTCGCGGACACGTCGGGCGGCACGATCATGATCGAGAACATCGACGGCAACGTCGATGCCGACACGTCGGGTGGCTCGATCGAGATCGAGCGCATCCGCGGCAGCGTGAAAGCGGACACGTCGGGCGGCTCGATCCGGCTGTACGACGTGCGAGAGGACATCTACGCGGACACGTCGGGCGGCTCGATCCGTATCCGCGACGCCGGTGGGCGTGTCGAGGCCGGCACCTCGGGCGGCTCGATCAGTGCGTCGTTCGTCGCGGGCAACGGCGCGGGCGGCGAGCTGTCCACATCCGGCGGCGGCATCACGGTGTCCGTGGACGGTTCCGTATCGCTCGACATCGACGCGGTGGCCTCCGGCGGCTCGGTCAAGTCGGACGTCCCCGTGAGCGTGCAGGGGCGCATCTCGAAGACCCACCTGCGGGGCAAGATGGGCGGAGGCGGCCCGCCGCTGCGCCTGCGCACCTCCGGCGGCAGGATCACGATCGAGCCGTTGTAGCCCCACGGCAGATTCTGCTAGGCTCGCTCCCGATGGGAAGCAGCCGCGCCGCGACGATCGTTCTCGCACTGGCCGCCACGTTGATCGTGACGGCGCCGGCGTGCCGCGCCCCGGTCAAGCCCTACGAGTGCCTGACCGACATCGAGGGCGTCACGCCCGACCCGCAGGGCATCTGGCGCTGTCACCGCGACATCATGCGTCGCGTGTCGAAGAACAAGCAGTTCTCGCTGCGCGAGTTTCGTGAGGCCTCCGCCTTCTTCAGCCGTGTGACGTCGATCGAGCCCAACGTGATCGAAAGCGCAGTCGGCCCGGTCCCGGACCGCCGCGACGTCAAGCAACACCTGGCGCTGTGGGACACCTGGTACGAGGTCAACGCCCACCGCCTGTACTGGGACGCCGGCTCCGAGGCCGTCGAGGTGCGGGACTAGGCGAGCCCCTAGGCGAACGTGCACTCCGACGTCTGGGCCTCGAGGTCGATCGCGCACTCGCCGACGACGCTGTCGTTCGTCAGGTCGGTGATCGTCACCGCCCCGTTCGCGGTTCCGTTGAGGTCGGTCTCGAACAGATAGCTGCCGAACGGCGAGTCGGAGAGGATCAGGTCGTACGATCCGCTGGGCCACGCGGACTCGCAGAACAGCAACGTGCCGCTGGTGCTGGTCGTCAGGCCCGGCGAGGTCACCGTGAAGGCGGAGATCGTCTCGCTGACGCAGCCCTCACCGCTGGCGTAGGAGATGGTGCCCGTCATGCCGGTCGACCCGCTCTCGAGGTCGAAGGTGACGCTGCCCGAATCTCCCTCGGAGAGGAACTCGAGCGAGCCGTCCAGCGTCTCGCCGTTTCCGCCACAGGAATCGAACGTCATCGTGAAACCCTGCGAGTCGAAGCACATCTCGGCGCTGCCGGAGGTGCAGCTCTCGGAGGCGTCGAAGCATCCCGAAAGGCCGGCGGACACGTCCGAGGACTGCGCGGACCTCGGCGGGGTCAGCATCGCGCGGACGTCGAGCTGGCTCAACGAGGGTACGACGATGTCCTCGACCACGGCGTCGACGGCCTCTTCCGAAAGCTCGTCCGGCAGTCCGGGCACGCCGTCACTGGAATCGCACGCGGCGGCCAGCAGGGCGAGGATCGCAAGAAACAGCAGCTGAGCGAGACCGGTTCGGCTCATGACGGAACTCCAGATTGTGGGGGGCGTGCCGTGCCTTCCGACACTCCGACCAACGTATGCCGCATTTCGGTCGCACGCAAGGCGTCTCGGGGAGTCCTGCGGGGTCTCAGTCGCGCAATCCACGCTCCAGCGCCCACATCTCGAGTCGGCCGTCCTCGCGCAGTTGCCGGACGACGCGATCGACGGCGGCGAGGAGCTCGTCCTCGTCCGGATCGATCGCGAACGCGTAGCGCTCCGCCCCGAGGCTCTCGTCGAGAATGCGCAGTTGTTCGGCCTGTTCGGCCTGTTCGGCCTGTTCGGCCTGTTCGGCCTGTTCGGCGATCCGGCGCTCGGCCGCGGGGCGGTCCATCGCGATCGCCGCGATCTCGCCCGCGAGAAGCATGGCCTCGAAGGTCGTGTCCTCGTCGCGGTCCACGACCAGTGTCGCGCCCGGAAGCTGCCTCCGCACAGCGTCGGCCGAGGTCGTGGCCCGTCCGGCGGCGACCGGCCGCCCGTCCAGCTCCGAGAGCGACCCGGGCTCGTCCGGCCCGACGCGCACCACGATCGACAGCTCCGTCGCGTAGTAGGACTCGCTGAACCGTACCCGTTCGGCACGCTCGTCGGTGATTCCGATCGTCGAGGCGGCCACCTGCGCCGTCCCGTTCTCGACCGCGGGCAGCATCTCGGCGAACGGAAGCTCACGCCACTCGACCGATCGACTCAGCTCGTGGCCCACCAGGTCGAGGATCTCGACCTCGATGCCGATCGGCTCGTGCGTTTCGCTCCACGAGGAGAAGGGAGGGTTCGCGAAGTCGCCGACCACGACGATCGGCGCTGACTCTTCGATCTCTCCTCCGCACCCGCCCAGCAGCAAGGCTACGCATCCGATCAGAGCCGCTCTCCGCATGGTCCCCTCGATTCCTAGTGTGTCGCCGACCCTTCGAGCCGCGCCCGCTCTTCGAGCATGCGGTAGACGACGTAGTACTTGACGATGTTGCTCACGTAGCGCACCGGTTCGGCCCCGACCTGCCGCGCGGCCATGACCTCGACGTTGCCGAACCAGAGATCGGGATCGAAGCCGGCATCCGCAGCCCGGCGACGTAGTCTTCTCACACGAGTCGGACCGGCATTGTACGCGGCCAGCGCAAACATCCGGCGCTGCTCGAACTCCAGCGTCTCATCGTCGAAATAGCGGTCCATGATCAGCCGCATGTACTTGGCGCCGGCGTGGATGTTGCCCTCGAGCTCCCTGTAGTTCGCGACGTCGATCGAGCGCGCCGTCGCCGGCAGGACCTGCATCACGCCCACGGCCCCGCGCCGGCTGCGCTGTGTGTTGTCGAGACCCGACTCCTGGTAGGCCTGCGCCGCCAGCAGTAGCCAGTCGAGGCCGTAGCGCTGGCCGTACTTGCGGAACAGGTCGGCCATCTCGAGGAACCTCAGCTGGTTCTCCGGATGTAGCGCGTCGCCCAGCGGGCGCCGTTTCTCGAGGTAGCGCTTGTACACCACGTTGCCGAACAGCGTGCCCTTGCGATGGTCGCGCACGAACGCGTCGAGCTCCGCGGCCAGCCGCGGGCTGTTCTTGCGGATGGCCCAGCCGATCTTGCCGTCCGTCCGCAGCGTCAGGTCCTCCCGCACGCGGAGGTTGGCGTAGAACTGGCTCCAGAAGCGGGCCTTGTGACTGTCGACGACCGTCCACGGCAGCGCTCCGCCGTCGACCAGCTCGAGCAGGCCGCCGTCCTCGACCCACTCGGAGGCCGGGACGAGCCGCACCGGCTCGGCCCCGTTCGCCTCGAGCGACCGGTTCAGCCGCTCTACGCTGTCCCAGTAGCTCGACGAGCGGCGGAGGTGCATCTCCCGCCCCGCGAGATCGCGCAGCGTCGCGAGCGGCGCCGCCGACGGTCCCTCGACCAGCACCTCGTCGACCCCATCCAGCAACGGCTGCGTGAAGTCCACCTGTTCCAGCCGCTCGGGAGTGATGGTCAGGTTCGCCGCGGCGATGTCGCCGCGGCCCTCGATCAGTGCCGGGATCAGCATGTCGCGCGTGACGGGCACGATCACCACGTTGACGCGTAAGCTGCGGAGGTCGAGCTTGTGGTTCAGCCGGCGCTCGAACTCCAGCACCGCCTCGGAGACGACTCCGCGCTGTGCGGCGCCGTCCAGGTAGTAGCTCATCGGGTTGAACACGGTGAGCACCCGGATCAGCCTCCGTTCGATCATCGCGTCGAGGTCGCCCTGCCACGGTTGCAGCAGGCGCCCGATGCCCGGAGGCAGCTCATCCAGTGCCGAGAGCAACTGCTGCGAGGGCTCCGCTGCGGGGATCGGAACGGGCTCCTCCGCCGGCGCGTTGGCGGGCGGGGACGACCCGCACGCGGCGCAACAGGCCAGCAAGGCGAGGGCCGTCAAATGGAAGAGCCGGTGCATTCAAGTCCCCCGATCGATCGTCAGGCTGCGGTCGTGGGCTGATCGCTGCCGGGAATCATAGTAGAATCCGCGCCCTTGAAGGAGATCGGCATGCGCTCGAAAGTCCTGTTGACGGCCGCCCTCGTTGTTTTGTCCCTGGCGTGCTCCGGTGCGCCGGATGAGTCGGATGCGGCACTTGCGAATCCCGAGGACCGCCCGTACGCGACCACGCCGGACGGCATCCCGATCGCGTACTCGGACCACGGGGAGGGCGAGCCGACCCTGGTGTTCGTTCACGGCTGGCTCGGCAACCGCAACTACTGGGCGGGCCAGGTGATGGCTTTTGCCGGCAAGTACCGGGTGGTCACGCTGGACCTCGCGGGGCATGGCGAATCCGGCACGGGGCGAACGGACTGGGCGACGAAGACGTTCGGAGAGGACATCCGCGCCGTCGTCGAGCAGCTCGATCTCGAGCGGGTCATCCTGGTCGGCCATTCGCTGGGCGGCATCGCCGTGCTCGAGGCCGCGCGGCTGATGCCCGAGCGCACGCTGGGCGTCATCGGGGTCGACACGTTGCACGACGCCGACTTCAAGTTCGACGACGCGCAGCTCGACGCGCTCCTGGCGCAATACGAGAGTCAGTTCCAGCCGACCTGCGCCCAGTTCGTCCGCGCGATGTTCGCCGGCGGAACCTCGGACCCGACGATCGTCGAACGCACGATCGCCGGCATGTGCGCGGCACCTCCCGAGATCGCCATCCCGGTCTTCGCCGCGATGCGCGACTACGACATGCCGGCCGCGATGCGCGAGGTCAAGGCGCCGATCCGTTGCATCAACTCGGCGCGGCACCCCACGAACGTGGAAGGCAACCGAGCGTATTCCGCCGACTTCAAGGCCGTCGCCATGGAGGGCGTGGCCCACTTCCCGATGTTCGATCAGCCCGACGAGTTCAATCAGGTGCTCTCGGTGGTCGTGACCTCGTTGGTCGGGGCTACTTGATCGCCTTCGCGGCCGCCAGCACCACGTCCGGCGAGACGCGCGACTTGTAGTCCGGGTTGGCGTACGAGAAGTGGATCCTGGCCGATCTGTCGGTCACGAACAGCGCCGGGACCGGCAGCAGGTGGTGCTTTTCTCCCGACGCATCCTCGATGTCGATCCCGAACCCCTTGAGCATGTCGAACGTCTCGTCGTTGACGCGGTACACCAGCCCGAACTTGCGCGCGGCCTCGAGGTTGCTGTCCGAGAGCAGCGTGAACTCGCCCTTGGACTTCTGCATCAACTCCTTGATCTTCTCCGGGCGGTCGGGGCTGACCGCGATGACCTGGAAACCGAGCTCGCCGAGCTGCTTGTCGATCTTTTGCAGTTGACCCAACTGCTTCGTGCAGTAGGGTCACCAGCCTCCACGGTAGAAGATCAGGACGGTCGGCTTGCCGCCCACCGCCTTGCGCAGGTCGAGCTCGTTGCCCTCCGCGTCGCGCACCGTCTGGCTCGGCACCGTCGTGCCGACCAGCAACGGACTCACGCCGTCGGCGGACTCGGCCGGCTCCGTTCGCGGATGGGCCAGCACCCCCGCCACGCCGCAGCACCCGAGTAGCAAGAGAAGAAACGCGAGGCGAATCGGACGCATGGATCCTCCCGGAACGGTTCGGAATCGAACGTCAGTATACCGCCGCTATACTGGACGCCGCGAAAACGATGCGTGACGCTACCGCAACACTCGAGTCCACGATCCGCGACTGGCCCGGCAAGGCGGTCGTGTGCGGTTATGACGCCGCCAGCGAGGCCTGGATCTTCATCGCGCTGCACGACGATACGCTGGGCCATCCGGTCGGCGGCACGCGGCTCAGGATCTACGACCGTCCAGTCGACGGGCTGCGCGACGGGTTGCGCCTGGCGGAGGGGATGACCCACAAGTGGGCGGCGCTGGGGCTCGACTCCGGCGGCGGCAAGGCCGTGCTGTGCCTTTCCCGCGAGCTCTCGCGCGAGGAACGAACCGGCCTGCTGCGGCGATACGCCGCCGTGATGAACGGACTTGCCGGCGGGTTCTCGACCGGTCGCGATCTGGGAACGACCGACGAGGACATGCTGACGCTGTCCGAGGTCACGGCGTGGGTCCACGGCGTCGATCGCGCGCGGCGCACGGCCAGCGATCCCGGCCCGTACACGGCGCGCGGCGTGCACGCCGCCGTCCGTGCCACGCTCGAGCACGCCGGACTCGCGGGCAGCGCCGGCGCGACGGTGCTGATCCAGGGGCTCGGCGGCGTCGGCGCACCGCTCGCGCGTCGTCTCGCCGCTTCCGGGGCGCGGCTGCTGCTCTCCGACGCCGACACGGCTGTCGCCGATCGAATGGCGCAGGAGCTCGGCGCCGAGGTCGTGCCGCCCGACGCGGTGCTCGACACGCCGTGCGACCTGTTCGCCCCATGCGCTATCGGAGCGATCCTGAGCTCCGAGACGATCTCGCGACTGCGCTGCCGGGCGGTTGCCGGCTCGGCGAACAACCAGCTCGCCGAGACCGCCGACGCCGACCGGCTGCACCGGCGCGGGATCCTCTACGCCCCGGACTACATCGCCAACGGGGGCGGCGCGATGGCCTTCGGCCTGATGCACCGCGGACTGACCGACGAGGACGAGATCGGTCGTCGACTGGACGGAATCGGCGAATCGCTGGCCCGCCTGTTCGAGGAGGCGGCCGAGCGCGACGAGTCCCCGCTGAGCGCGTCTCAGCGCCGGGTGCGGCGCACGCTCACTCGGGCGGCGTCGGGTCGGGTGGGTTGAGCTCGGCGGCCGGTTCGGCGGCGGTCAACAGTCCGGCGACCTCGGCATCGAACTGCGCGAGGAACTCCACGCCGTACAGTCGGTAGGTTGCGGTCAACGGCAGCAGCACCAGCGAGTTGACGTACGGGATGGCCAGAATCAGCGCGCCGAAGCAACACGTGGCCAGCGCCACCAACACCACGCCGGCGCCGACGGCGATGAAGGCCAGGATCACCGTCGCGGCGTAGATCAGAAAATCGAACAGCCGCGCACGAAGATGGGGCAAGAAGCAGCCCCAGGCCGCCAACACCCCTACCCCCCGCGCGTACATCGTCGGCACGACGAAGTTCTCGACGCACAGCGCGACGAACGCGCAAACCAGCCCGACCGCGATCCCGGCCAGGACCGTGACGGCCACGACGAAGCCGGAGGCCGCTCTCCATTCGTCGCCCCCGGCCCAGACGTCGATCATCAGCGGCGTGACCACGATCGCGGATAGGGCGATGCAGGTCAGGCCGAACCCGATGCGCCACAGGAACAGCGACGTGCCCAGCGGCGAGAGCCGCCTCCAGGGTTCGAGGATCGCCGGACGCCCGCAAACCAGGTTGTCCAGGAACAGGAATCTGCCCTGCGAGCTGACCCACAGCAGCAGCAGCGCGAGTCCCACGACGAACAGCAGGATCGGGATCAACAGGGCCGCGCCGAGCAGGGCGTCCGCCATCTCCTCGGCGCTGTACGGGATGTCGTCGAGGTGTAGCCCGTAGTTGATGCCCGACGTTCCGCCGCCCATCCCGCTGCCGAGTCCGGCCAGGAACGCGGCGAAACCGGTGACGAGCCAGCGCTCGAGGTCGAACGGATCGAACAGATACGCGCGCGTGCGATCCCACGCCTTCCGGGCCGGTTCGATGAACTGGACGGTCAAACTGCGGGTCTCCACGTTACGTTGTCTAACGTGGGTTCCCTCACCGGGGTTTCAAGTTCGGGCGTGTTTCCCACATCTAGGAGCGATCGACTCCGATGCGCTCCGGCACCGAGGCGCCCGCCGAGAGCACGATGCTGATCCCGTCCTCGACCGACAGGTCCGTCTCGATCACGTCCTTCTCGGGCAGCACGACGACGTCGCCGACGTAGAGGTGATTCGTCGGGATGTAGACGGTGCACAGCGTGCTTGCGGAGCCGTCCGGTTGCTCGAGTGAGAACGAACCGGTGAGGAAGCCCGGTGTCGTGCGGCCGGGTAGTCGTGCCAGTACGAAACGCTTGAACGCGTCGCTCGAGCGCAGGTTGCCGAAGCCCTCGAACACTTTCTTCGTCGTGCTGTACACGACGCCGACCATGGGGATGTGTTCCAGCAGCTCCTCCAGCCCGTCGAGCAGGCGGCGCAGCGGGCCGGCGGAGAACAGCAACCCGATCAGCCAGACGAGCGCCAGCGTCATCGCGAAGCCCACGCCGGGTATCTCGCGGTCGACGAGTCGCCGGGCCAGCGGTCGCGAGAAGTCGTCGACCAGGATGAACAGCCACCAGAAGGCCTGGATCGTGATCACGATCGGAACCAGGATCAGCAGGCCGGCGAAGAACTTGTTCCCGACGGCGCGAAACAGACTCGGTCTTCTCGACATTCGGGGCTCCTGCGGGCCGGGGAGAGGACCACGCCATTGTAGCCGACCGCTCCGGTCGTGTTGTGCCGCCAGTAGGGTCCCATAATCCCGGCTCGCAAAAGGAGTACGCAGATGAAGACCGCGCGGTTTCTGTTCCTGTCTCTCGCTCTGGCGGCGCTTTCGTCGACCGTGGCCCTGGCGCATTGCCAGATCCCGTGCGGTATCTACGACGACGAGGCTCGATTCGTGGAGATGCTCGAGCACGTCAAGACGATCGAGAAGGGTTTGAATCAGATCGTATCCCTGGGCAGCGAGAAGAAGCCGGACCACAACCAGGTGGTGCGCTGGGTCGGCAACAAGGACGAGCACGCCGACAAGCTGGCGCATATCGTGACGTACTACTTCATGGCGCAGCGCGTGAAGCTCCCCGCCACGGGCGCCGACGAGAAGGCGCGCGCGCGCTACGCGGCGCAGCTGGCGCAGCTGCACAAGATCCTCGTGCATTCGATGAAGGCCAAGCAGACGACTGACCTGGAGCACGTCAAGACGCTGCGCGCCTCGATCGAGACGTTCCACGAGTCGTACTTCGCAAAGTAGGTCCGTACGCGACCGGTCGCGTGTGTCGCGCTTTGCGACACGTTGCCGACTCCCGACCGAAGACCGATATTCGGGCGGAGGGTCGTCCCATGACCGGAAGAGAGATCTGTCACGAGCTGGAGCGGCTGGAGCACGCCGGGGAGACGTTCGATAGCCTCCTCACGGCGGCGGTCCGGTTGCTGCACGACACCGACTCGCGGTTCCACTGGACCGGCGTCTACGAACTCTACCCCGACGGTGTCCTGCGTCTCGGACCGTTCGTCGGCGCGCCCACGGATCACGTGTTCATCGGGGTGGGTCACGGTGTCTGCGGGACGGCCGTGGCGGAGGGGCGCAACCTCAATATTCCCGATGTCTCCAAGGCGTCGAACTACCTCGCGTGTTCCACCGCGACCAAGTCCGAGCTGGTGGTGCTGATCCGCGACGGCGATCACATCTTCGCGCAGATCGACATCGACAGTCACGAGCTGGACGCCTTCGACGACCGGTCGGTGGCGGCCGTCGAGGCCGTGGCGCAGTGGCTGTCGGGTTTCTACGCACGCTCCGGACGGCTGACTCCGGCGGAGACGACCGCCTAAGTGAGTTCGGAACTCCCCAGCCCCGAGATCCAGTCCGACGAACAGGTTCTCGACGTCGAGACTCTGCGCCGTCAGGTCGAAGACTACGAGCGGTCGTTCAAGTCGCTGGACGGCCAACTGCGTCTACTGGAGCTCGAGCGCAAGAAACTGGCTGCGATCGTCAACAACACGGACGCCGGGTTCCTGATGTTCGACGCCGACGGGACCCTCGCCTGGTCCAACACTCGTTATCGCGAGCGCTTCGCCGGCCAGTCGGCTCTGAACGCCGGGGTCTACGGCCTCGAATGCCGGCAGGTCCTGTGCGGGAAGATGAAACCGTGCCCGGGGTGCCCGACGCGCCAGGCGTTCGAACGGGGTGCGTCGTCGAGCGAGGAGCTCACGGTGATCCTGAGCGATCGGGTCGGCCACATCTACGCCACGGCGGTGCCGATCCACGGGGAGAGCGGCGGCGTCGAGCAGTGCGTCGTGATGATCCAGGACGTCTCGGACCTGGAGGTCGTGGGTCATTTCCAGGAAGCTTTCCGCAGCAGCGAGAAGAAATTCCGCAACACGTTCGAGCAGGTCGCCGCGGGCATGGTCACCGCCAAGGCCGACGACACGCTGCTGCAGGTCAACCCGGCGTTCTGCACGATGCTGGGCTATACCGAATCGGAGATGCTGCGCAAGAAGGTCTCCGACGTGTGTCACGCCGACGACGTGGACCAGGCGCGCGAGCAGCTCCACGAAATCATGCAGGGCAAGCGGCGCGTCACGGATCTCGAGGCGCGGTACATGCGGCGCGACGGCACGATCGCCTGGGGCCATACGACGACGGTGTGGAACTTCGACGACGACGGGACTCCGAAGTATTCGATCTCGCTGATCCAGGACATCACCCACCGGAAACATGCCGAGCAGGAGCTGCGTGAATCGCAACAACGCTTCGAGGAACTGGTCAACTCGGTCGAGGGCGTGGTGTGGGAGGCCGACCCCGACACGCTGAGGTTCTCGTTCGTCAGTCGCAAGGCGGAGGCGATTCTGGGCTATCCGCCACAGGAGTGGTTGGCTCAGCCGCGGTTCTGGCGCAATCGAGTCCACGCGCAGGATCTGCACGAGGTGATGACCGAGCTGCAGCAGGCGCTGGACGGCGACCGCGGCAGTCTCGAACTGGAGTATCGCATGGTGCGTGCCGACGGCGAAGCCGTCTGGCTGCGAGATTCGATCGGGATCGTGCGCGCCGGTACGCGGGCCGTGAAGCTGCGTGGCGTGATGGTCGACGTGACCACGCGCAAGCACGCGGAGGAAGCGCTGCGCAAGAGCGAGGAGCAGCTGCGGCAGTCGCAGAAGATGGAGGCCATCGGCCGCCTGGCCGGAGGAATCGCCCACGATTTCAACAACTTGCTCACCGCGATCACCGGCTACTCGGAATTTCTCATCCGCGGACTGGGCAACGATCACCCGCAGTTCCGCGAGGCCGCCGAGATCGCCAAGGCAGCCGATCACGCCGCCGACCTGACCAAGCAGCTGCTGGCCTTCAGCCGCCAGCAAGTGCTCGAGCCCAAGCTGATCGATTTAAACGACGTCGTCGAGGACCTGCACTCGATGCTGAATCGAGTCATCGGCGAGACCGTCGAATTGAACACCACCCTCGACGCCGAGGCGTGCATGGTCAAGGCCGACCCGGGGCAGCTACGTCAGGTGTTGCTGAACCTCGCGGTCAATGCGCGCGATGCGATGGGCGGCGACGGAGAACTGACGATCCTGACCGAGATCGTCGACCTGCAAGAAGACTACGCGGAAGAGCACCCTGACGTTCAGCGCGGGACGTTCGTCATGCTCGCCGTCACCGACAACGGGTGCGGCATGAACGATGAGACGCTCGCGCGGCTGTTCGATCCGTTCTTCACGACCAAGCAGCCCGGAGAGGGGACGGGACTCGGCCTGTCTACCGTCTACGGCATCGTCAAGCAAAGCGGCGGGCACATCTACGTGTACAGCGAGCCCGGCCGCGGCACGACGTTCAAGGTGTATCTACCCCAGATCGAAGGCGACGGCCACGAAGCCGAAACGGAGCCACGCAGCATGACTCAGCTCTCTCGAGGTAGCGAAACGATCCTGCTCGTCGAGGACGATCCGTCCGTCAGAGAATTGACGCAGGAGATCCTGCAGATGAACGGCTACAGGGTCATCGCCGCGAGCGACGGAGCCGAGGCGTTGACGATCTGCGAGAACCTGGCCGAACAGGTGCATCTGATCGTGACGGATCTGATCATGCCCAACCTCGGCGGCCGCGAGCTGGCCGAACGCGTCGGACCGATCCTGCCCGAAACGAAGATCCTCTTTCTATCCGGATACACGGACTGCACGGTGATGCAACAGGGCATGCTGCAGCCCGGATCGTCGTTCCTGCAGAAGCCGTTCAGCCCGACCGGGCTCGCGATCAAGGTGCGCGAGGTGCTCGAGAACGCGTAGCGACCGGCCCTGCTACGATGGCGACTCGCATCCGAGGAGCGCACGATGCGGGCTCTCGTCCTGATCGCCACGACCAGCTACAAATCGCAGGACTTGATCTGCGCCGCCGAGCGGCTGGGCGTCGAGCTCGTCGTGGGCACCGACCGGCGCCAGGCGCTGGAGAGCACGCTGCCCGGTCATACGATTGCCGTGGATCTCGTGCGCTGGCGACGCGGACTGCAGACGATCGAGGCGTTTCACGCCGAGACACCGATCGACGCCGTCCTGGGCGTCGACGACGAGACGACGTTGCTGGCGACGGCCGCCGCGCGCGCCGTCGGCCGACCGCACAATCCGCTCGAGGCGGTCGAGCGCACCCGCGACAAGCACGCGATGCGCAGCAGCTTTCGGCAGGCCGGGCTCGCGGTGCCGCAGTTCGAGTTGCTCGAACGTGGCGCGTTCACGGAGGAGGCGGCGCGTAGGGTGAACTACCCGTGTGTGCTCAAGCCGCTGTCGCTGTCGGCAAGTCGCGGCGTGCTGCGCGTCGACGATCCGGCGGGCTTTGTCGCTGCGTTCCGTCGCATCGAGGCGATCCTCGACTCCGACGACGTCGCCGCCCGCGGCGTGGACACGCGCCACCTGCTCGTCGAGGACTACGTCGCCGGCGACGAGTTCGCGGCCGAGGGGTTGCTGCGCGGCGGAGCGTTCGAGCTGCTGGCCCTGTTCGACAAGCCCGACGCACTCGAGGGCCCGACGTTCGAGGAGACGATCTACCTCACGCCGTCGCGCCTGAGCGAGGCACAGCAGCGCGAGGCCGAACGCGCGATCGGAGAGGGCTGCGCCGCCCTCGGCCTGCGCGAGGGGCCGGTGCACGCCGAGTTCAGGCTCGCACAGGGTCGCCCGCTGCTGCTGGAGATCGCGGCACGCACGATCGGAGGGCTATGCGCGAGGACGCTGCGCTTCGGTACCGGCATGTCCCTCGAAGAGCTGGTGCTGCGCCACGCGCTGGGGCTCGACCCGTCCGGCGTCGCGCGCGACGGTTCGGCCGCGGGGGTGATGATGATCCCCGTGTCCGGCGCCGGGATCCTCCGTAAGGTCACGGGTCTCGATGACGCTCGCACCGTCCCGGCGATCGAGGAAGTCGCCCTTACCGTGCACCGCGGCGACGAACTGGTGCCGCTGCCCGAGGGACACCGCTATCCGGGGTTCATCTTTGCCCGCGCCGAGAGCGCGGACGAGGTGGAGCGGGCGCTGCGCGAGGCGCACGCGCTGATCCACTTCGAGCTGGAGTAGGAGCTACTTGCCGGGCTGGTAGTACGGGTTCGTGCCCGAGGCGTGGTCGGTGATGTCCATCACCTTGGTGATCTGTGGGACCTCCTGAAACAGGATCTTCTCCACGCCCTGCTTCAGCGTGACGTTGACCATGCCGCAGCCCTGACAGCCTCCGCCGAACTTCAGGTACGCGGTCTCATTCTCGACCGCCACGAGGTCGATGAACCCGCCGTGACTCGCAACGCCGGGGTTGATCTTCTCGTCCAGGCAGCGCTGCACGGCCTCGGCCACGGGGCCGGTCGGCCGCGGAATGCCGGCGTTCGGCGCGTCGATCTTGAATCCGCTCTCGGCCAGCGTCTCGACGAAGTCGATCGTCGCCGCTTCGAGGAACTTCGCGCTCTGCGGGTCCATGTAGATCGTCAGCTCACCGTGTTGGTCGGCGACGTCGTCGTCTCGCACGTGGTCGGGCTCGACGAAGTTCAACGCGAACTCCGGCTGCGCGGTCCCGCCGCCGTTCACGGTGACGCGCAGGCCCTGACCCTTGCGACCCTCGGATTCGGCGGCGGCGAGGAACTTTTCTTTCGCCGCGTCGGTGAGATTGATCATGATCCTGAAGATACCACCAGGATTACGCCGCGAGCCACCGCATTCTCGCCTCGCCGGGCGGCCGGAAACTTCCGGTGCGACTAGTGGATCGTAACGGCCGTTTCGGCACCATGCCGAGCGAGGCATCGTGCCCGAGGTCGAGGCGCGCCGAGGCAGGATTAGCAGCGCTATTTCAACGAAGGTGCAACGCTGAGATCGGGCACGAGGGCCGCTCGGATGGTGTCGAAGTGGTTGCTACGGTCCACTAGGCCCGGTTCCCTGCTAAACTGACGCCCTTTTCTTCTCCGGGGTGGACCCGGTCGCGGGGACTCGCTGATGCGCCAAACAGATCGTCTTCCCGGAACCTGCCGCAAGCTCTCGGTGGTCGTGCTCATGCTTCCGTTGATCTTCGCGTCGATTCACGCGCAGGATGCCGCGGAATACCAGTGCACGGGCAAGATCGTGGACACGCTCCAGCGACCCGCGGTCGGATACCGCGTCGTGTACCGCGTGGTCGGCGGCACCGGAGTGTCGATCAGTCAGCCGACCGACGACGACGGCGAATACAGCGTGATGCTGCCCGACGAGGCCCCGTGCGAGCCGATCGCCGTCATCTCGCCCGGCGGCAAACGCATCGAGCTGGGAGAGCAGGACCCGGTCGCCAAGGGCGAGGACGTCCGCCGCGACCTGAAGCTGGAGATCATGCTCCCGCGCGACGAGAGCGATCTGTGGCGCTGGGCCTACGGCTCCGACCGGCTGCAGCTCTCGTTCGTCGAGGACACGGCGACCACGGACAACCAGCGCTGGGAAGTGCAGCTCGAGCTCGCAGACCTCGGCGACGACCGTGACGTGCGAGTGTCCCGCGCGATCGCGGCTTTTGCCATCGACCAGCTCCCCGGCGTCGAGCTCGGTGCGCGGTTGGGCTACGGGGCCGTCGACAACCCGGACGGCCTGGCCGACGAGTCGGGCATCACCGACCTGGATCTGTGGGGCAAGCTGCGCGTCGCCACGGCGGAGAACAACCGCCGGGAGTACGCGGTCGGCGCGATCGTCACGCTGCCCACCGGCGATCAGGACCCCGGCTTCGGGTACGACGGATTGCGATCGAAGATCTTCATGGCCGGGCGCTGGTTCGTCGGGTCGGTCGGCCTGACGGCCAACCTGGGCGTGCGCTTCAACGAGGACGGCGAGACCGAGTCGGGCGTGCCGCTCAGCGGCGAGATCGCCCCCGCGGTGGGGATCGGCATGACGCTCCCCGTGTGGCGCAACGTCGCACTGCTGTTCGAGGGCACGTATGAGGGGGAGCGTTTCGAGAGCTTCGACCCCGACGCACGCGTGCTCGTCGGAATGAACTGGAAGCCGTTCGACGCGGGCACCTTCCGCCTCGGGTTCGCCGCGGGGGTCGACGACGGCGCGCCGGACGGCCAGATCCTCGTGGGCTACGCGTTCGATTTTTGAGCGGAACCCTCCCGAATTCATTCTTAAAATTATCTAAATCTGTGGCAGACTTGCCGGGCGACCGTATATGGGGTGTGAGGTCCGGCGCATGTTTACCACGTTCGAAGAAATCAACCTCTACGTCTACAACCGCATTCGGTGCGTGTTGCTGGACGGCGTGATCTGGTGTCTGGGGCCCGTGGCCGACGAGTCGCGGGAGTACGGACTGTTGCGCCACTACCTCGGCGCCGCAACCTGCAGCGTCTGCCGACGCGTCATGCGCGTCGAAAAATAGGAGCGCCGCGGCGCTCGAATCTCCGGGAGGAGGAAGACCCGGGAACGGGGCGAACGGGGGAGATTATGCTCGCCCCGCCCCGGGAGCCACCCTCCACCCATTACCGACACGGGCACTCCCCGATTTCACGGCTCCTTCCTGTGGAATAATCCCGCGATGCGCACGCCCGCGATCAGCAGGCACTGGATCGTCGCCGCGGTTCTGATCGTCGTCTTCGCCGTTCAGTGCGCGATCACCGCCGGCCGCAGCTCTCTGGCTAACGACGAGGGCAAGCACCTGGTCACGGGATGGTGGCTCGCCCGCAACGGCGAATGCTGCCTCGGCGTGGACAATTCGCCGCTCACCGCGGTCTACATGCTGCCGCTGGTCGCGACTACGCTTCGGCCGGCGGCTCCGATCGAACCCGGGGACAACGCACACACGGCGGGGCGCGACCTGCTGTTCGGCTCGCCGGACCCGTCGGCCGTGTTGTTCCGCGCCCGACTCGCCACCATCGCCGCGGGGCTCCTGATGCTGCTGGCCGCCGCGGAGCTGGCGCGTCGGTACCACGGTCCGGCCGCGGCGTGGCTCACGCTGGGCCTGCTGGCCTTCGACCCGAACGTGATCGCTCACGTGTCATTGATCAGCACCGACGCGTTGTTCGCCTGCCTGGCCGTGCTGTTCTTGCTCGCGCTGGACGACTGGTCGAGAAAGCCCGGCCCGTGGCGGGCCGCGGTCGTCGGTCTGGCGCTCGGGGTGGCGCTGGCCTCCAAGTGGTCGGCGTTGATCCTGTTGCCCGCGGTGCCACCGGTCGTCTGGCTGTACCGCAAGCGGCTGGGTTCGCGCGCCGCCGCCGCGTGGCTGCGCGACGCGGGGGTCGCAGTCGCAGTCGCCGTCGTGGTGACCTGGCTCTCCTACGGCGGGCATCTGTCCGGTCGCCTACCGTTCTTCGAAGCCCCCGGAATGAAGGACGGCTTCCTGCAGGCCCGGGCCTACGCCACGGGCGGCATGGTGGCGTTCTTCAACGGCGAGGTCGGGCGGGACTGGCGGCTGTACTTCCTCGAGGCGGTTCTGCTCAAGACGCCGATCCCGCTGCTGCTCGGCTGGCTCGCAGCGGCGGCGGCGTGGTTCGTCACGCGGGGTCGCGACGCGGAGCGCCTGGCGCCGGTGGTGCTGGCCGCGGCGTTCTTCGGCACGGCCGTGAGCTCCAAACTGAACATCGGACTGCGCCACGTTCTGCCGCTGTTTCCGCTGCTCGCGATCTTCTGCGGCGGGCTGGCGCCGGCGCTGGGGTGCCTAGCGGGCAGGGCGCGCCGCCTCGCGTTGCCCGTTGCGGCGGCGGCCTTCCTGTGGCTCGCGTTCGAGGCGCTGTCCATCGCGCCGTTCCAGCTGTCCTACTTCAACCAGTTCGCGGGCGGCCCGGAGGGGGGCAGGCGATACCTCGGCGACTCGAATCTGGACTGGGGGCAGGATCTCGGCGAACTCGAGCGGGTGATGCGCCGGCGCGGGATCGACGAGGTGATTCTGTCCTACGTCGGCAACACGGATCCGTCGTACTACGGGATCCGCTACCAGTTCTTGCCGCCGATGTTCGTCGGGTCTCCGCAAGGAGCTCGGGTCGTCGACGCCGAGCGAGAGGTGATCGCCATCTCCACGAATAACTTACAGGGGTTCCTGTCTCGGCGGATCGACTACGGTTGGCTCGCCGAGCGAGAGCCGATCGACCGCGCCGGCTACAGCATCTATCTCTACGACATCACCGGAGACACCGTGGCTCATCGGCGGCTGGCCGAGATCTACGCGGCGGCCGGATTCCACGGGCTCGCGGCGAAGGAGCGACGGAAGGCGGCGATTGGGGCACCCTAGTCATTGCGTTACAATCCTCTCGTATAGTCCTCGGGCACGATCAACGGTACGACTCACGGGTTCGCGCTTTGCCTCACACACGTTCAGCCAGGTTTTACTCGCTGGAGTCCGCGGTCCAGGGAGAGACGATCCTCGAGGCCGTAGCGTCGAAGCTCGCCACGGCGCCCGAGGCGTCCGCCCGGATCCGGGCGACCTACTACGACACGTTCGACTGGCGCGTGCACCGCGACGGCGGAACGCTGCGTGAAACGTATGACGACCAGGGAAAGAAGTGGCTGGTCTGGTGCGGTGCGGACGACGACGTGCGGCACCGGATTCCGCTCGCCGCGAAGCCGGGCCTGATCTCGGATTTCGAACCGAGTCCCTTCCGTGACGCCCTGGAGCGCGTCGTCGAGATCCGCCGGCTGCTGCCGGTGTTGCGTCTCGACGGCCGCTACCGCGAGCTGCG
>JAAELQ010000214.1 GCA_024226515.1 bacterium | reverse complement strand
GCAGCACGACGTCGTCGACCTCGGGTGCCGCGGCCGAGTGCGCCGACGGGGGATCGAAGCGTCCCATCGGGATCTCCCCGGTGAGCATCTCGTAGAAGACGACGCCGAGCGAGTAGATGTCGGCCCGGTGGTCGACCTCGAGCGGGCGCTCGAGCTGCTCGGGCGCCATGTAGCGAAAGGTGCCGAGGACCTCCCGGCTGCCGGTGAGGGAGACCAGGGCAGCGGGGACTCCGATCAGCTTGGCGAGGCCGAAGTCGGCGATCTTCACCACGCCGTCCCGGCCGACCAGGATGTTCGCGGGCTTGACGTCGCGGTGCACGACGCCCCGGTCGTGAGCGTACTGCAGGGCGTCGCAGATCTTGGGGATCAGGGCCAGGGCCTCCGGCGGCTCCAACTTTCCCGCATGGATCAGATCGCGCAGGCTCGACCCGTCGACGTACTCCATCACCAGCCAACCCAGCGGTCCATCCTGTCCGTAGTCGTGGATCGAGACCAGATTGGGGTGGCTC
>JAAELQ010000213.1 GCA_024226515.1 bacterium | reverse complement strand
CACCTGGCTGACGCCGTACTTTCTGCAGAGCTCGGTGACATCCAGGCCCGCTTCGGCCTGCTGCACCGCTAAGCGGTTCTGCTCCTCAGTGAATCGACTCCTTCGCATCCTGACCACCTCCTGCTTTGTGAGAATTTCTCACATCCGGGTGGACCAGTAAATGGGAAGGACGTCATTCATCTGCGGGCCCCCCAATCGAGTTCGGTCCCCTGCGACCTGGTATGGTCGCAACCCTGGTGTACGCCGCGGTCCGAGACCACGTCCTCGCGCCGACGCGCAAGGACGGCCGCCTTCGGATATCTTGTTCCGAGGAGGTCGATGTGAGTAGCAAGATCGGAATCAGCATTCTCGCCGCGCTGGCCACGGCTTGCACCTGGGCCGGCTCCGACACCGAGACCAAGGCGACGCACGTCGAGCGCACCGTCTCCCCGTTCGAGGACGTGCGCATCAGCATGCGCGGGCCGAAGCCGGTGCGCTTCGTCCTGCACTTCGTGCGCGACATGCCGACGCCGGGCTGGACGTTCGACATCGACGAGGTCTCGGTCGACGCGGAGACCAAGCGCATCGTGATCCGTGCGACCGAGAAACGTCCCGACGGCATCGTCGTGCAGGTGATCAGTCCCGCCGAGATGACCGTCGAGCTGGGCGCGCTCGACCCCGGCCGCTACGTGCTCGAGTGCTGGACGCGCCGCGGGACGGAACGTCCTTACGGGTTGACCGACGCGATGGTCGTGTCGGCGCGCTGAGGGTCGCGGGGCGCTGCGCGCCCTACCCGGAGTCGCCCCATGCAGGTTGTCGCCCATGTCGATCCAGTGCTCCTCGAGCGGGAGCTGCTGGATCGCGTGGAGCAGGCTCATACGCCGGCGGGAGGCGGTCTCGCGCGCACGCTCGTGGTGACGCCGACGCGACGCCTGGCCTCGCACGTGCAGCGCCGGCTCGCCGGACGGCGCGAGGCGTGGCTGGGGCTCGAGGTGCTGGACCTGGCGGCGTTGACTCGCCGCATCCTCGAGCACGGTCGCGTGCGCCCGATGGGCCGCCTGTCGAAGCGCCTCGGCGAGGCGCTGGTGCGCCGCGTCGCGTACGCAGAGGAGCAGAACGCCTGGTCGGAGTTCGTGCGGCGGCGCCCCGGCACGATCCGCGGCCTCGCGGCGTCGTTGCAGGATCTGCGCGAGGCCGGGCTGACGCCGGGTGACGTATCGGCCGCGTGTCGCGAGGAATCGGAGCACGCGTTGGGGCGGCTGTATGCGGCGTACTGCCGTGAACTGGACACCGTCTCCCGCCGTGGCTTCGCCGACGAGGCGGGGCTGATCGCTCGCGCCATCCCGCATGCTGCGCGCCTGGCGGGCAAGTTCGGCGCGATCTTCCTGTACGGCGCGTACGAGCTGAACGGAATCCAGCTGCAGCTGCTCGGCGAGATGCACTCGGGCCGTTCGATCACCGTCCTGCTGCCGCACCTTCCGGACCGGCCGGTCTCGACGTTCGCCGACGAGCTCGCTCTCCGCTGTAGCGGGGAGGGGCGTCAGGCGATCGAGGTCGTCGAACACGAGGCATCCGCCGACCGGCTCGCCGTGGAGTCGATGTACGACGAGGCGGCCCACCCCCGGCCTGCCGCGGATCGAATCGGCTTTCGCCATGCACAGGGCACGGCAGCGGAGGTGCGCGCCGCGGTGCGCGAGGCGCTGCGCGCGGCCGCCGACGGCGTCGACCCGAAGGAGATCGCGCTGGTCGCTCGTTCTCTCGATCCCTTCGCCTCCGCGCTCGAGGCCTGCCTCGAGGCCGAGGGGATCCCGTGGACGTCGTCTCTGCGCGGCCCACTGCGACGGCTGCCGCTGGTTCACGACTTCTTGCTGCTGCTGCGCGTCACGCGGGACGGCTACCCGCGCCGCGCCGTTGCGGAGCTGCTCGCCTCGCCGCGCGTTCGCTGGAGTGCATTGGGCGAGAAGCTGCCGGAGAGCGTCGGCGATCACGCCGAACGCTTCAGCCTCGAGGCGCAGCTCGTCGGCGGCCTCGACGACTGGACGACGGCGCTCGTGAGCTGGGCGGGGACTCTGCGACACCGCGACGGCGCCGGCCCCGAGGAGATCGACGAGGCACGGCGACGCGCCGAGCGACGCGTCGAGCGGGCGCGCGGCATCGGCGCCTGCCTGACGGCGCTCGACGCGCAGCTGGATCCGCGGGCCGGGCGATCCTGGGGCGAGCACGCGGACAACCTCGCGCGCCTGACCGACGGCCTGTTCGGAGACGCGGGCGACGGCGAGGACGATCCGGCCCGCGCGGCGCTGCGCGAGCTGCTGGCCGACATGGCCCGCCTCGAGAGCGTGGTCGGCGACCGCCGCAAGATCGAGTTCGCGGCGATGGTCGTCTGGCTCGAGGACGCCGTCGACCGCAGCGAGCTCGTGCAGCAGGAGTTCGACGGCGGCGGGATCCGTGTGCTCGACGCGATGCAGCTTCGCGGGTTGACGTTTCACACCGTGCAGCTGCTGGGAATGAACAGCGGTCGGTTTCCGCGCATCGTCCGCGAGGATCCGATCCTCGGCGACGCGCTGCGGCAGCGCCTGCGCGACGCCACGGGCCGTCCCCTACCGCTGAAGGGCCACGGTCATCGGGAAGAGCGGTTGCTGCTGGCCTTGATGCTCGGCGCGGCCGCCGAGCGCATCGACGTATCGTGGCAACGGGCGGACGAATCCGGCAAGTCGCAAACGCCGTCGCTCGACCTGCGCGAGCTGGCCCGGCTGCGCTACGGAACGCCCGACCTCGAACGTCTGCGCGCGGACGCTCGACATCTCCCCTCGCACCCGGAGCACGCCCTGTCGGAGATGAACGACCACTGCGGACTGCTCTCGGTCGAAGACGAGCGCCTGTGGATCGCCCTGCTCAGCTCCGGCGCCCGCTCCCGGCTGCTCGAGGACAGCCGCTTCGCCCGGCTCGAGCCGGGTCTGCGCATGTTGCGCGCCACGCAGTCGTTCACGCCGGTCGACCCGAGATACGACGCGCGTTTGGCCACCCGCATCGACCGCCCGCTGTCCATCACCGACATCGAGCGGCTCGGGCGCTGTCCGCTGCAGTACTTCTTTCGCCGCGTCCTGGGGGTGTACGAGCTCGACGACGAGGCCAACGCGTTCGTGGCCGGCGTGCGCGACGTCGGCATCCACGTCCATGCGGTGCTGGAGACGGTCTACGCGACGCTGCTCGACGAGGGCCTGTTCGGGGCCGCCGAGACCGAGCCGCCGACCGCGCGCGCGCTGGAGCTGCTGGCCGAGCACCGCTCGCGCCTGCTGGGGCCCAGCGCCGAGCGCCTTGCCGAGCGCCTGCCGGTGTTGTGGGGGCGACTCGCGGCCGAATGGAACGACTCCGTGCGCGAGTTCGTCGAGGCCGATCTGCGGCGCGCCTTCGAGGAGGGCTGGCGCCCGCGCGGGTTCGAGCAGGACCTCGAGAGGCGGCTCGACTTCGGCGACGGAGTGGAGGCGACTCTGAGGGCGAGGTTCGACCGCGTCCTCGAGCGGGACGATCAAACCCGCATCGGAGATTACAAGACCTCGGGACAGCTCAAGCCCAAGATCAGCGCGGCGCAGATGCTGAAGGGGCGTCGTGTCCAGGTGCCGCTGTACTGGATGCTCGCGGGCGAGCGCGCGTCGGTCGAGGTGCTCGGCGTCGGCCCGAACTACGAGGCCGAGATCGACGACCGCGTCGAGTTCGACGGCTTCAAGAAGCCCGAGGAGCTGTCCGGCTTCCGCGAGTCGATGCGCGTGCTGGTCTCGCTGCGCGACGGCGGCAGCTTCCCGTCCAACCCCGACTCGCATTGCTCGTGGTGTCCGTACGAGGCGGCCTGCCGCCACACCCACGCGCCGACCGAAGAGCGCGAGGAGCTGTTCGAGGATTCCGCTGCGTTCCGGCTGCTGGAGACGAAGAGCGGCAAGCAGCCGCTGCTGCCGACGGTCGAGAAGGACGCCGAATGAGCGGACTGCCCGACCTGGAGGCACGGCGCGTCGCGGCCACGGACTTCGCGACCAACCTCGTCGTCCTGGCCGGCGCGGGAACCGGCAAGACGAGCCTGCTGGTCGAGCGCGCGCTGAACGCGATCGGTCTGGGGCACGTCCCGATCGCGTCCCTCGCCGCCATTACCTTCACGGAGAAGGCCGCCGGCGAGATGCGCGAGCGGCTGGCGACGGGGCTCGACCGGCTACGCGCCCTCGCCGCCGGCGAGGGTGGCGACGCGCAGGGCACGGAGGCCGACCGCGCGTTCGAGTTCCTCACCGGGCCGGGCGAGCTGGGACACGACCTGATCGCGCAGCGGGCGCTGGCCGCGATGCAGGAGCTCGACCGGGCCCAGGTCGTGACGATCCACGGCTTCTGCAGCCAGCTTCTGCGCGAGCACCCGATCGAGGCCGGCGTCGACCCCGAGTTCGGCGTCGACAGCGGCGAACAGGCCGAGGTGCTGCGCGACCGGGTGTGGGAGGAGTTCCTGGCCGAAGAGCTGGGCCCCGGCGCCGAGCGGGCCGACGCGTGGAGCGATCTCCTGCGAGACGTCGATCTCGAGACGATCAAGGACGTCGCGCGGTCGCTGTCGGAGTTCGACGTTCCGCTCGATCTGCTGGCGCCGCCGTTCGAATCGCCGGGCTTCGGCGAATTGCTCGGGCCGCGTTGCACCGATCTGACCGCGCGCATCGAGGGGCTGCTGGGCCGGCTCGACGACGCAACGCAGCTGACGGTCGAGTTCTTCGAGGGAATGCTGGACCTGTTTCGCCGCGCGTCGACGGAAGGGCTCGACGGTCTACGCGCCGCGCTCGACGCGAGGCCCGATGTGCGCAAGCGGGTCCTGAAGAAGAACCTGCCGAAGAAGACCAAGAAGCTGGATCCGGCCATCGGCGAGGAGATGGAGCGGCTGGCCGGCGACGCCGGGCCGCTGGCGCGACAGCTCTACGAAACCGACGACGACCGCATCCGGTCGCTGCTCGAGATCGCCGCCCCCTTCGTCTCGCGCTTCCGCGAGACGTTTCTGCGCAGCGGCCTGCTGAGCTTCGACGGGCTGCTGGTGCTGACGCGGGACCTCCTGCGCGATCACGTCGACGTGCGGCGCCGCGTCCGGCGGCGCTATCGCATGTTGCTGATCGACGAGTTTCAGGACACCGACCCGCTGCAGTACGAGATCGTCCTGTTCCTCGCCGAGCGGGACGAGGACGGAGCGCCGCGGGCCTTCGAGACACGGCTGGCGCCGGGGCGTCTGTTCGTCGTCGGCGACGCCAAACAATCGGTCTACCGCTTCCGCGGCGCCGACTACCCCGCCTACCGGTGCGCCGTGGACCGCATCGTCGAGCAGGGCGGGCGCGAGCTGCACCTCGTCGGCAACTTCCGCAGCGTGCACGGCGTACTGCGACCGGTCAACGAGCTGTTCGGCTCGCAGGGCGGCGGCTGGGGCGAATCGGACTACCAGCCGACCTACGTGCCGATCGAGGCCGTGCGACGGCAGGACGACGGCGCCCCACGTGTCGAGATCTGGAGTGTCGACCTCGACGACGACGCCCGGGCGGAGGAGCGACGCGAGGCCGAGGGACTCGTCCTGGCCGAGCGAATCCGCGACATGGTCGAGGAGCAACGGATCTGCAGCTACCGGCAGATCACGATCCTGTTCCGCGCCTTCCCGCAGGTCTCGATCTACCTGCGCGCGCTGCGCGAGCGCGGTATCCCGTTCGTCGTCGACGGCGGGCGCGACTTCCTCAAGCGGCCCGAGGTGACGCAGCTGATCGCGACGTTGCGAGCGCTGTCGCATCCGATCGACGCGCCGGCGTTGCTGGCCTTCCTGCGTTCGCCCGCCGGCGGAGTCGCGGACGACGAGCTGGCGCGCTACGCCGCGGGCCGCGGGCGGTGGGATTGGCGGTCGACGGCGGTGCCCGACGACTGCCCCGGCATTCGGCGCAGCTTCGAGCTGATGCAGGCGCTCTCGCGCGAGACGCGGCACCTGCCCGCAGACTCGGTGATCCAGCGCGTCGTGGCGCGCACGCACATGCCGACGCTGGGCGCAGCCGCGTTCGAGGGCGCTCAACGCGTGGCCAATCTGCAGAAGCTCGCCGCCGCTGCGGGTGAGCTCGCGCGCGACGGGCGGCTGTCGCTGGCCGAGGTCGTCGACGGGCTACGGACCGGACAGCTCATCGACATCAAGACCGACTCGCCGCTGGCGGACGACGCGGCGGAAGCCGTTCGCATAACGAGCATCCACCGCATGAAGGGCCTGGAGAACGACTGGATCTTCGTGCCGGACGTCGCGCGGGGGAAGCACCGCGGCGGGACCGAGCGTTCGATCGTCGTCGGCGTCCTCCCCGGCGGGCGCCGCGGGCTTGCCGTGGACGCCGCCGGAGTCCGCAACGTGATGCGCGTCTGGTTCGACGACGAGGGAAAGCGGCACGCGGTCGCGGAGGAAGCGCGCGTGCTGTACGTGGCGCTGACGCGGGCTCGCGAGAGGCTGTGCGTCCTGCTCGGACCCTCGCGACAGGACAGCGCGTGGGTCGAGTCGCTGCGCGCGTGGGGCTACGACGCGGAGACCCCGCCGGCCGACGACGCATCCCTGCTCGACGGCGCGGTCCGGCATCGCCTGCTGCAGCCGGAGCGCGAGCGCAGGCGGGTCGAACGCGAGGCGAAGGGCGCTACCGAGTCCGTCGAACGCTACGCGCGCGCGATCGAGAAACTGCACGAGGCTGCCCGCCCGCCGTTCCGCTCGCCGAGTACCCACGACGCGCCCGGGGCGACCCCGTCTCGCACGCGGAGCCGTTCCGCGGGCGTCGACGGGGCGGCCGTCGGCGACCTGCTCCACCGCTGGCTCGAGTCGTGGGACGGCAAGGACGGCGTGGAGTCGAAGCGACTGGAGCAGCTGGCACGGACGATCGCCGACACCCGCGAGGTCGAGGCGGAGCCGCTGCTCGCCGAGTCGCGGGAGCTCGTGGGCTCTTTCCTGCAATCCGGGCTCGCCGCGCGCTGGCGCGAGGTGGAGATCGTCGGCCGCGAGATTCCGTTGCTGCTGCGCGACCCCGACGGGACGACCGTACGCGGGCAGCTGGACCTGCTGTATCGCGAGCCCGGCGGCGACCTCGTCGTGGCGGACTTCAAGACCGACCGCACGACCAACGCCGACGAGCTGTCGGATCGCTATCGCTCGCAGCTCGAGACCTACGCCTCGGCGGTGCAGCACGCGATGTCCTTGCTCTTCCCGCCACGGATGGAGCTGTGGGTGCTGCGCTCGGGAGAGCGCGTGCCCGTCGCCAATCCGTGACGGCCCACACGGGGTAGACTCGGGGTCGAACTCTCAGGAGGCACTCGCATGCGCAAGACGCTGTTCACGACGCTGGCCGGAATCGGAGTCATCACGCTGCTCGTCTTGCTTCCGGGCGGCGAGGTCGGCTCGCAGACGATCCGCGAGGTGTTCGTCGTCAACTTTCCGCCCGTGCAGCAGGTCCAGGGCAACGTGGCGATCGAGGACCCCGTGGCGCTCTCCGAGCTGGTCCGCATCGAGGACATCATCGTGCCCCCGGTGCGCCCCGAGGACACGACGCGCCTGGTCGAGGCCGGGTCGATCGAGACCGAGGGTTTCCCCAACGTCGTGCTCAGCCTGCACGGGATCGTCAAGGGGTCGACGCAGGTCAAGGGAACGGTCGGCGCGATCCTGCTGCCCGAGGAGACGACGATCGAACAGGCGTTCAACGAGCTGGGGATGGTGCACTTCGCGCTGCAGGTCTCCGCGACGGGAGTCTCGTCGCACACGCCCTACTTCGCGTCGAATCAGCCGCGTTACACGGTCGGGTTCCGCTCGTACAAGATCCTGCTGTACAACACGACCGACAAGACCGTCACGGCCAATCTGTTCGCCTATCTCACGAACTGACACACCGGCTATTAAATTAGTTCTAGAAGACCCGCCGAGTCTCGTGGAACGGCCCACGGGAGGGTTGACTTCCGGGTTTGAACCCGGTTTCAATAGCCTTCAAACGCCTAGCCGGCGGCCACGCACCATCGAGCAGCATAGGAGTATCCCATGGCCGAGATCATGGTCTTCTTTCCCGAGTCCGGCCCGCCCGTCGTCACACCCGACATCCAGGCGGTGTGTCAGGAAGAGTTGATCAACTGGATCGTCCTGTCTCAGAACAGGGTGGTCAAGGAGGTCAAGATCGGCTTCACGGAGCGCGACGCGCGCTTCTTCCCGATCACGATGTCCTCGCCCGTCAACTCGTGCAGCCGCAAGCTCTACGAGTGCCAGAACATCAACGCCCAGTTCCCCTGGTGCGGCACGATGTGGGGCCTGGCTCCGTACTTCAAGGAAGACGGCCGGAAGGACAAGTACACGGTCTACGCCTACTCGTCCGCGGGCGAGGAGATCGAGGAGCTGCGCCTCGATCCGATCATCATCACGCGCAAGCCCTAATCGGACAGCGACAGGGTCGCGATGTAGCGCGGATCGTCGCGCAGGCGATCGAATGCGGGCAGTAGCTCGATCTGTGCCTTGCTGACGCCGAGCTTGACCGCCCTCTCGAGATGCTCGAGGGCGGCGGCGTCGCGGCCGATCATGCTCTGCACCGCCGAGTAGGTCAGCAGAGCCATCGGACCGTCGGGCTGGATGTCGAGCAGCGCCGCGGCGTGCTGCTCGGCGCAGTCGAAACGCCCCGCCTGCGCGCAGTAGTGCGCGGCCTCCATCAGCGCCACGGGATTGACCGGTTCGCGCAGGACGCGCTCTTCCGCCAGCTCGGCGGCGCGCGCGTAGGCCGCGGCGGCCCCCGACTCGTCCTTCAGCATCAGCAGCGCATCGCCGAGGTTTCCGGAGAACACCGGTTCGTCGGGGGCCAGGCCGCGCGCGATCTCGTACTCCGCCGCGGCCTCCGCGTACTGCCCGAGCTCGTAGAACACGGTCCCCAGGTTCGAACGGCCGACGGGCGTGTTCTCGAGCTCCAGCTGCTGCTGCAGCGCCTCGATCGCCTGGCCGTGGTTGCCGAGGTGTAGGTGCGCCGCGGCAAGATTGGCCCACGCCGTCAGGCTGTCGGGCTTGAGCTCGGTCGCCTTCCGTGCAGAGCGTGCCGCGTCCGTGTACTCGGCGAAGTGCTCGTGCATCACGCCACTGTACAGGTGCGCGCGGAAGTTGCCGGGGGCGAGCCGGATCGCCTCCTCGTGCGCGGCGTGCGCCTCCTTGTAGTTACCCAGATGCTGCTCGACGTAACCCAGCTGCGACCAGGCGGGCGCGAATTCGGGGTCGCCGTCGATCGCCAGCAGCAGTTGCTGCTTCGCGGCGTCGAATTTGCCCTCGTTGATGAACCCCAGCGCCCGGACGTACGGCAGCAACGGCAACTCGGGGTCCAGCTCGGCGGTCTTGCGGATCGCCCGCTCGGCCTCGTCTCGCGCCGCTTCGTTGCGCGATCGCTCGTAACGCAGCCAGTAGGTCTCGGCGAGCGCTGCGTGGATCACCGGCTGCTCCGGCTCGTGGTTCAGCGCGCGATTGAACTGCTGCAACGCCATGTCGATGCTACGCACCGACTCGGCGTCCTCGCGCAGGTACTGCATGCCGCGGTCGTAGAACACCCGGGCGTCGGGGTGCCACGACTCTCCGTTCGAACCCAGCATCGCGATGCCGATCGCCGTGGCCCCGATCAACAGCGCGGCGGCGAGGCTCCACAGCACCGCCCTCCTGCGCGACGGTGCGTCGCTGGACAGGTGGCTTTCCGAGGGGGTCGCCGAGGCGAAGGCGGAGTGCTCGAGCAACCTGTGGATCTCGCGCTGCACGTCGGGGGCCGAGGCGAAGCGGTCGGCGGGATCCTCGGCCAGCAGCCCCCTCAGCAACGGGCGCAGCATCGAGTCGATCTCCGGCGGCAGATCGGCGGGGTCCTCGTGCTCGGGATTCGACCGGCGTCCGGTCAGCATCTCGCGCAGGATCAATCCCAGCGCGTAGAGATCCGAACGGCCGTCCAGCGCCTCGCTCTTGCGTTGCTCCGGCGACATGTAGAGCGGCGTGCCGATCTTCTTGCTCTTCTTTGTACCCGTCGTTCTGTCGTCTACCTGGATTGCCAGCCCGAAGTCCAGCACGAACGTGTTGCCACGCCGGTCGATCATCACGTTGGCCGGCTTCAGATCCCGGTGCACCACGCCGCGCGCGTGAGCCGCCTCGAGAGCCATCGCGATCTTCTCGGTGAACTCGAGCGCGCGGCTCTCCTTCAGCGTGACGGCCTGACGCAGCAGCGCCTGCAGGGTCTCGCCCTGGATCCACTCCATCGATAGGTAGAGCACCCCGTCGGCCAGGCCGATGTCGTGCACGCGCCCGATGTTGGGGTGCGTGATCTGACGCGTGATGCGCACCTCGTCGCGAAAGCGTCGCGCGTAGGACGCATTGCCGGCCAGCACGGGCTGGATCAGCTTCAGCGCGACGTCGCAATTCAGCGCGGTGTCGATCGCCTTGTAGACGACCCCCATTCCGCCGGCGCCGATGCGCTCGATGATCGTGAAACGATCGGCGAAGATATGGCCGGGAAAGAAGTTGATCTGCGCCGGCGGCACGATCGTCTCGTCACGCTGGTCGGTTTCGAGGGAGGAGACGGTGAAGCCGACCTCGACGCCACAGCTACCGCAGCGGACCTCATCGGTCCGCACGGGCTCCGCGCATTTCGGACACTCGACTGTTCCCACAATCGCCACGAGACCAGCCTCGACGGGCCTTTCCTCGACGGGTCTGGCTATCGAGGATTATAACCGCACGCCGGCGGCCACGATCAACACTGGCAATCCGGACAGAAGAACGTGCTGCGCTGCTGGTGCACGCGACGCTCGATCGTCCCGCGGCAACGGCGGCAGCGGCGTCCCTCGCGTCCGTAGACCCCGAGGTAGACCTGGTACTCGCCGGTCGACCCCGTGGCGTCCTCGAAGTCCGAGAACGTCGTGCCGCAGTTGTCGATCGCCCGCTCGAGGATGCGGCGCGTCACGCGGTGGAGCCGTCGGATCTCGACCGGCGACAGGCTACGCGCCTCACGGTCCGGAGAGAGACGGGCGGCGTGCAGGATCTCGGAGGCGTAGATGTTGCCCAGTCCGACGAGACGATCCTGGCGCAAGAGCCACACCTTGAGGGCCTGTCGGCTGTCGCCGATCAGTTGCCCGAACCGCGCCGGAGTCAGCCCGGGATCCAGCGGATCGACGCCGACGGGGCGCGCCGCGGCCTCCGAGTCGAACCAGTCCCAGGTACCGAAGCGCCGCGTGTCGAAGAACAACAGGCTACCCCGATCGAGTCGCATCGCGGCGCGCAGGTAGGCGCGCTCGACGCGTTCTCCGGCCGCGTGCCACTGCAGTCTCCCGGTCATGCGCAGATGCACCGCCAGCCACAGACCTGCGCCGGACGCGCGCGGCGAGAGCTGCAGCAGGACTCGCTTGCCCGAACGCCGGACGCGCTCGATCCGTCGTCCGGCCACGCGCGGCGTCGCCGTACGCCGCAGACGGGGGTCGTGAATGCGCAGTCCGAGGATCGTTCGCCCCTCGACGCGCGGCGCGAGCTGGCGGGCAACGGTCTCGACCTCGGGAAGCTCGGGCATCTAGGCCGCCGCGACCCGGACCGGCCGCGCCCCCAGCGTCTCGCGGATCACACCCGGGGCGATCTCGAGCAGCAGGCCGCGCCGGCCGCCGTTGATGTAGACGTTCGGCAGGTCGAAGATCGTCGCCTCGGCGAAGACGGGCAACTCGGTTCGAACGCCGAACGGGCTGATGCCGCCCACGACGTAGCCCGTGGCACGAAACGCCTCGTCGGGCGTGCACGAACTGACCTTGCGCGCGCCCGCCTCGTGGGCCAGCCGCTTGGGCGCCACCTGTCGATCCCCGTGCATCAGCACCAGCAGGCGCCGGCCCGCGTCGGTGCGCATGACCAGCGTCTTGACCACGACGTGGCCCGGAACGTCGAGGCACTCGGCGGCGTGCTCCGCGCCCCCGCGTTCCACGTAGTCGTACTCGTGTGTCGCGTAGGAAGCGCCCACCCGGTCCAGGAACTTTGTCGCCGCCGTCGCACTCATCCGTCGAGTGGCGCCTCGAACTCCTCGACCTGATCCCAGCTCACGATCCCTTCGTCGACGAGCTGCTGGTACATGGTCAGGAAATCCTCGGAGCCGACACTACCCAGGCGATAGGCGGCGCTCTTGGCCTCGGTCAGGGCTTTCCGCGTCGGCAGATCGCGCAGACGGTCGATCGTTTCGCGGTCGAATTGTACTGCCATGACAACACCTCCACGAACGTCCCTGAAGCCAGTTTAGCAGGCTGCTAGACTGCCCGAATTCGATCCCGGAGCCGGACCATGAACTACGACCTCGCCGCATTCGACGTGGACGGGACCCTGATCGAGGGCCCCGACGGCATGACCGTGTGGGAAGTGCTCAACCTGCGCTTCACCGGAACTCCGGACCACAACAAGGAACGCTACGCGCTGTACAAGGCAGGCAAGCTATCCTACGCCGAGTGGGTCGAGCTGGACGTCACCGGCTGGCGCGACGCGGGCGCCACACGCGACGAGTTGGTCGAGGCGTTCGCGCCGCTGCGCATGCGCGACGGCGTGCGCGAGGCGCTGGAGTCCCTGCGCGACGCCGGCATGCGGCTGGTGGTGATCTCCGGGACGCTGGACCTCATGCTGAACACCGTGTTCCCCGATCATCCGTTCGAGGATCTGTACACGAATCACATCGGCTTCGACGAGTCGGGGCGGATCGATCACTGGCGGGCCACGCCGTTCGACATGGCCGGAAAGGCCGAGGCGCTGCGCGCTCTGGCGCTACGCGAGAGGATCCCACTCGAGCGCTGCGTGTTCGTCGGCGACAGCTCCAACGACGTGTGGATCGCACGCGCCGCCGGCTTCAGCATCGCCATCGATCCGCGCTGCCCCGAGTTGGAGTCGACGGTCGATGCCGTCGTCCGCTCGAACGACCTGCGCGACATCCTGCCTCACCTGGGGCTGACCTGACGCTTCAGCGCGGCAGGCTCCAGATGAAGTTCGCGAACCACAGCATGACCGGCCCGGGTCCGTCGCTGGCCTCGTCGTTGAGTCGTCGCACCTCGACGTCGATGCGCTTCAGCTCCGGCCCGTCCATCCAGAACCCGTGGCACGCGGCGCAGTGGTCGAGGATGATGCCGGTGTAGATGTTGAATTCGACCTTGCCCATCGGGCCGACTCCGCACCGCGGGCAGGCGATCGGTCCGAACTCGTCGTCGTGCTCGAACGACTCGTCGTGCAGCGTGGAGTACTCGAGGTCCCCAGCGGTCGGTTCGGCCACCGTGTTGAGCTCACCTCGGTCGAGGAACATACCGCCGCACTCGAGACACGAGTCCAGCTCGGTCTCGCCCGCGCTGCGGGTGGTCATCAGTTTCTTACATCGCGGACAGTGCATCTTGCCTCCCACGCGGGGCTACAGGTCGTCCTCGTCAAACACTTCGACCGACAGCGTCCCCCCCTCGCACGTCACGCCGTCGATCGGCGCCGGCTCCGGGTCGCCGCTGTCGACCAGACAGTTGTCGACGATCACCAGCAAATCGTCGCCCGGGTCCGGGGAGATGTTGGCGAACTCCAGCGTCACCAGCAACTGTGGATCGGTGACGTTGACGCCCATTCCGCCGAGCCGCGTGACCCCGACCTTCGCCTGGCCGGCGACCTCCTCGAATTCCAGCAGCTGCACCGCCGCCCCGCCCGCCGCGAGCAGGGACCCGGTCACGTCGCCGCCGAGGAACAGCGAGACCTCCGCGTCGTAGCTGATGTCCAGATCGGCGCCGAAGACGTCATCGACACCGGTGACCCATAGCTCGACGAACACCGAATTGCAGCCGGAGTCGTCACCCCGCACCGCGTACAGCGTTCCCGGATCGGGAGTCGTCACGCTCGGCGTGAAGTCGATGCAGGTGAACTCGAACACGCCGCCGCCCCCGGGATCGTCGCTGCACGACGCGGCGCACAGCGCCACGCACGCAAGAAGGACGACGGCCGCGCGTTTCACCGCGCTACTGACAGATGTAGGTGCAATCATCGGTACTCTGTTGCCAGACTCCGGGGCCGGCGAGAATGACCAGGTCGTCACCGTCGATCCGTCCGTTACGGTCGAAGTCGACATCGGTCCACCACTCCTGCACGTCGCTCGACAGGCCGAACGCGCGACCGACGTAGATCAGCTCGAGGTTGCCGATCAGGCCGTCGCCCGAGGCGTCGAAGCCGGCGCAGATTTCTTCCGCGCGGTCGTACCACGCGACGTTGGAGATCGATCCGGTGACGATCTCGACCTCCTCGTCCGCATCGATCTGTCCTATGTCGACCGAGCGCAGGCCGCTCGAGGTCGTCGGAACGACGTGGCGCACGAAGCCCGGCGGCAGGTCGCCGTCGTTCTCGTACCAGGCCAATTCGTCGTCGCCGAAGGCGGCCGACAGCAGGTCGAGGTTGCCGTCGCCGTTGACGTCCCCGCTGTCGACCTGCACGGCCGCCAGCGCGACAACGGAGAGGATATTCTCGATGAACACCCGCTGCAGCGGGTTCTCCGGGTCGCCGATGTCCTCGACGTTCTCGAACCACGACACACGATTCGACAGCGTCGACGCGGCGGCGAGATCGTCGTCACCGTCGGCGTCGAGATCGACGGCGATCACGTCCGCCGCGCCGATCGCGACCAGCGAGATCAGGCGTTCCGCAAACACCTCGTCGGGGTCCTCGGGCTCGTCCTGGTGCTGGAACCAGCGGATCGTGCTGTCGCCCGCCGACGACACCACGATATCGGGCTTGCCGTCGAGGGACAGGTTGCCGACATCGACCGCGCTGGCCTCGACGGCCCCCTCGAAGACCAGATGATCGGTGAAGCTCTGCTCGCCGTCGTTCTCGAACCAGCGCACCGTATCGTCGCCCGCGGAGACCACGGCCAGGTCCAGATCGTCGTCGTCGTCGTACAGTTGGGCCACGGCCACGTCGCTGGCGCCGACGGCTTCGTCGAAGACGAGGTGCTCGGTGAAATTCTGGCTGCCGTCGTTCTCGAACCAGCGCACGCTGTCGTCGTCGGCCGACGTGACGACCAGATCCAGGTCGGTCAACGGCCCGTCCGCGTCGGGATCGTCCGCGTCGAGGTCGATGACGATCAGTGACGACGCGCCGGGAACCGACGCGTCGATCGTGCGCTCGGTGAACGCCGGTGGGTCCCCGCCGTCGCTCTCGTACCAGCCGAGCCTGTCGCCCGGGCCGGCGAAGACGACGTCGTCGTCGCCGTCCGCGTCGAGGTCGATCACCACCGTGGCCTCGGAGCCCTTGGTCGCACCCGAGATCTCCGCCCCCTCGGCCACGAAGCCGCCACCCGGATCCAGCGGGAACCAGGCCACCCGGTTCGAGGCGGCCGAGGGTGTGTCCGGCACCGACCCGGCGTAGAGCGGGTCGTTCAGCTTGTCGCCGTCGAGGTCCGCCGCGTGAACGGCCGCGGCGCCGGTGGCCGTGTCGCTGATCACCTCGCGCACCGCGAAGGTCGGAGGCGTCACATCGGTACCGTCGTTGCGGTACCAGGCCACCGTGCCGTCCTCGGACGACGAGGCCAGCACGTCGGGCCTGTCGTCCCCGTCCAGGTCGACGAGCATCACGTCCGACGCGCGCAGGGCGTCGGTCGCGATCGGATGTTCGGTGAACATGCGCGGCGCGTCACCCTGTTCGACGGCGGGTTCGTTCTCGTACCACGCGATCTTGTCGTCCTCGAGCGAGGCCGACAGGACGTCTATGTCGCCGTCGCCGTCCACGTCGCCCGCGGTCACCGCCTGGGCGCCCATCGCGTTGATGCTGATGACGTGCTCGGTGAACGTCCGCGGCGCCTCGCCCTCCTCGACGGAGGGCTCGTTCTCGTACCAGGAGATCTTGTTGTCGAACACCGACGCGGACAGGACGTCCATGTCCATGTCTCCGTCGAGATCCGCCGCGAAGACGGACTTGGCGCGCTGCGCCTCGGTCGAGATCACGTGCTCGGTAAACGTCACCTCGCCGTCGGTCTCGTCGTACTCGTACCAGGAGATCTTGTTGTCGAGAAACGATGCGGAGAGGACGTCGATGTCCGAGTCGTCGTCCAGGTCGGCGGCATACACGTCTTCCGCGATCTCCGCCTCGCGCGTCACGGCGCGCAGCAGGAAGTTCGGGCGCGGCTCGACGCCGTCGTTGCGGAACCAGCGCACGGAATTGTCGTTGCGCGACGACGACAGTACGTCGAGGTGGCCGTCCTGGTCCAGATCCACCACATGAACCGACGACGCGCTGTCGACGAACGTCGCGATCACGTGCTCCGTGAACGTCGGCGGGCTCTGCCCGTCGTTCTCCCACCACGACACCCGATCGTCGACGAACGAGGCGGTGACCACGTCGACGTGGCCGTCTCCGTTCAGGTCGGCCGCGTACGCGTCGGTGGCTCCGTTGACGCCTCCCAGGTCCACATACAGCGGCTCGAAACCGACGCAGTCCTTTTCGTCCTCGCCGGCCCACGACGGGGCGATCAACGCGACGACGATCCACGGCGCGACGAGCCGCGCGCGGCGTCGCTTGGCGGGAACGAGATGCATCGAGACTCCTGCGCGAAAGAGAACGGGTAACTCCCGTGAACGCTGCAGTGTACAACCGCCGCCCAGCCAGCGCGACAGCCGGGTGCTGAGGAACTGCAGCACCCCTCCCGGTCGCATACTACGCGGCTAGGAGCCTGTCCGAGAGGCTCCTAGGGGCAGTCGAGGAACAACTGTGTCGCGCACGCGGCGGCTGCGGGCAGACGGGCCGACCCGGCCCCGTCGGTGCCGTACGAGCCCTCGGTCGAGCCATTGCTGGGGACGACGAGGTAATAGACGCTGCCGGCGGGCGCGGCGATCGTCGCCTGCCACGCGCCGGCGGTCGAACACAACCGCGGCAGGTGGCTCCCGAAGTCACCGAGCGTCCCCTCGTAGATCAGGAAATCGATGTCGTCCGGCCCGCACGACGCGCCCCAGTCCAGGTCGAGCGACGGACCGGAGCGGTTCACACGCAGGCTGCCCTCGGAGATCGCACCCGACGCACCGCCCGCCGCGTCGAGGAACCACTCGAGCTCGCCCGCGTCGACGTCGCCGTCGCGGTCCACGTCCGCGATGCTGCATGGATCGTCGGCGCCGTAGGACTCCCCGCCCAGACACTGCAGCACGAACTCGTGGTCCGCCTGGTCGAGGTCGTTGTCGCCGTCGTGGTCGAACTCGCTGCGGCCCAGCGAGGCCATGAAGTCCAGGGCCATGTCCTGGAACGTCTGCGACAGCGAGAGGAATTGCTGTGCCGAGTTCGCGGCCTCGCTACCGGGCGAATCGTGCTGCAGCACCGCGGCCAGCACGCGCTCGTCGAACGTGCCGCCCGAGATTCGTCCGTCGTGCCACAGCGTCTTGCGCTGCGACAGCCCCCACAACGGCGGCGTCCGCACCTCGCGGGATCCGGCGTCGCCCGCGGCCAGCGACTCCCCGGCCGGCCCCATGTCGTGCAGCAGGAAGTCCGAGTACGGTCGAATCTGCCGGCCGCGGAACACCTGCTCGATCGCCGGATCGTCGGCGATCACGAAGGACGGAACGTGGCAGTCCGTGCAGCCGTTGAGGACGAAGAACAGCTCACCCTGCATGCCGAGCTGCGGCATCTGCGGAGGCGGCGCCGAGTAGCGCAGGTAGTCGGTGACGCGATCGATGAAGTCGAAGCCCTCGCCGTCCGGTCCGTCCTCGGGGTCGGCCACGGCGTCACACTGCGCCAGCAGTGCGGGGTCGCCGTTGGGTGCGTCCTCGAAGGGGACGAGACGGTTGGTCAGCCCGATGTGATCGACGGCGGAACGCGCGGCCATCGACAGCGTGGTCGCGTGATCCGCCTTCCAGCCGAAGCGGCCCAGTTGCGTCATGCCCGGTGACTCGAGGGGCGAAACGAAATGGCCCCGGCCGCTGATACCGCCGGGCGGCGCGAGCGCGCGATTCTCGAGGTCCGTCTCGCCGATCGCCTCGATCAGGCCCGCGCCGACGACGAGCCCCGACGCGCGCGCCGAGACGACTGCCGTCGGCGGAAGGGTCTCGCCGCAGCCGGGCGCGATACCTGACGGCTGCAGCAGCGGGCCGCCGGTCCCGGCCATGTCGTCCGGGGCTCCGCAACCGTCGAGCGCCCCGAAGCGATCCACGATCACGGGCTGCGCGGCCGTGATGCCCTCCGAGTGGCACGCTGCGCAGCCCGTGGCGGTGTACGCCGGCCCGAGCCCCGCGGCGGCGTCGAACGTGGCGCCGAACGCGAGCTTCCCCGCCTCGAACCGCGCCAGCTGCTCGGGCGCTAGGCCCGGCAACGGCATTCCCACTCGGGGCTGCAACACCACCGGTCCGATGCAGACGTCGGCGACCTCGTCGCAGGCCGTGTCCGGGCAGGGGTCGTCCCCGGGTGTGCAATCGAACTCGTCACAGATCTCCTCGCCGTTGCAGAACTGACTGTCGTTGCAGGAGACGTAGCAGCTGAAGCAGAGTTGCTCGGATTCCCGGCAACTCTGCCCCGGGCAACGTTCTTCACCGGGCTCGCATGCGCCTTCGACGCAGATCTCCTTCCCGTTGCAGAACACGCCGTCGTCGCAGTCGGTCTGGGTGTAGCACTCACGACACCCCTGACTCCCGGCGTCGCAGAACTCGCCCGGACACGGCACATGCGTCGAGAGGCACGTGTTGTTCACGCATACCTCACGTCCGTTGCAGAACACACCGTCGTCGCACTGCGAGTCGACGAGGCAGTCGAGACACGACGCCGCGCACTCGTCGCACAGTCCGCCGTTCGCGCACGGAGCCGGGCCGGCCGCGCAGAACCCTGCCTGACACACCTCGCCCCCGTTGCAGTACACGCCGTCGTCGCAGTCGTCGTCGATTGCGCAACCGATCTCGCAGGCCCCACAGTCCTCCTCGCAGCTGCACGCCGTCTCGCCCACATCGCATGTGCCGTCGCCGCAGCACGTGCCGGGCAGGCCGCCCTGCTCCAGGCAGTCCTGCGGGCAGTTGGCGCAGTCCTCTCCGGGGTCGCAGCTACCGTCGGCATCACAGACGTCGGGCGCCACGACGAGGGCGACGACCTCGTCCGGCGTCCCGGGCGCAAACAGACCCAGCGTCGCGACATTGGTCGCGGGCGGGGCGTTCGACGCGAAGCGGAAGTTGTACAGCGTGCCCCAGCGCACGGCGTTCGCGGACGGATTCTGCGCGAAGCTCTGCGTGGCCCACTCGATGCTCGCGGACTCCGCGCCCGCCGCGCTGACGACGGCCGGCCACGCGGTGGAGTCGTAGGTGTCGCCGCTGTGGTAGTGGACGTCGTGGAATCCCGCCGCGCCCGCGGTCGCCTCGTCGGGCAGCGGGACGCGGAAACGACCCACGGCGCGCGACGACGTCAGGTTGAACACCGCGTACTCGTAGTGCCAGTAGCCGTCGTCGAGCGGCCAGGACTTGGAGGACACGAACAGCCGGCCGTCCCCGGGCACGTCGACGATCGACTCCAGCACGGACGGATCGGCCGCGACCCAGGCACGGATCGCGGGCTGCTCGCGCACGGTCGGGCTGGTCAGGCCGAACTCGTACTCGCCGGTGTACAGGCTGAGCGAAGCCGCGCGATACGAGGCGTTGTTCTCGCCGTTGCCGGCCGCCGTGTCGTCGGCCGTCACATACTGCCCCTCGACGAAGAACAGGGCGTGGGGGTTCAGCGTGGGGTCCAGGTCGTAGTCGTGCACCTGGAGCCGCTTGAAGATGTCGTCCCCCTGGATCCCCTGCCCGGTGAACGGGTGAATGTGCGTTCCGCCGGCGACGTCGACGTCGATCTTGGACCCCAGTCGCGTTTGCTGACCGTTCCAGTACGCGCTGTAGGGGTCGGAGCAGTTGACGCCGAGATGTTCGCCGTTGGTCGCCAGGCACCCTTCCTCGCACAGCGAGTCCGAGACCGCGAAGAACCCGTGTTTGAGCCAGCTCTGACCGATGTGCTCGAAGCGTCCCTCGTGCAGTCGATACAGGTTCTGCCCGATCACCGGGTGCGCCGCGCCCTCGGCGATCCAGTCGAGCCAGCACGTTCCGAGGTTGCAGCTGGTCGTGGCGAGCGTGAAGGCGGTGATGCCCGCGATCGATCCGTTGCGCACGATGTCGGGAAGGTCGCCGACGATGACGTCCGGCTCATCGCCCGGCGCGTCGCACTCGTTGGGGTCGCCCTGTTGCGCGGCCAGTGGCGCGACCAGAAGGCATCCCACCAGTAGCATCCGGCGTAGCGGGTGCGCGCGTCGACGAGTGGGCTTCATCCTCCCCTCCCTCGATGAATCATACCGCCAAAAACGCGAGGCAGTGTGGTATGGTCCGGCGATCGACGGGCTTTTCCGCGGCCGAACGATCCGCAGCGTGATGCAACATCCTCCGATCGAAACGGCTCTCGAGCTGCACGACGCGTGCAAGTCGTTCGCGGGCGTCGTCGCGCTGCAAGCGACGAGCATCGCGTTCGAAGCCGGACGCACGACGGTCTTGATCGGTCCGAGCGGCTGCGGCAAATCGACACTGCTGCGCCTGATCAACGGCCTGCTCGAACCGGACCGGGGCTGCGTCGTCGTGCGCGGACGGACGCTGTCGCGGGCCAACGTCGGCGAGCTGCGGCGCCGCATGGGTTACGTGATTCAGGAAGGCGGCCTCTTCCCGCACCTCACGGCGCGGCGCAACGTGACGCTGATGGCCGACTACATCGGTTGGCCGCGCGAGCGGGTGAACAGCCGCCTGTCGGAGCTGGCCGAGCTGACGCGTTTCCCCGCCGACGGCTTGGAGCGCTATCCGCGCGAGCTGTCCGGCGGGCAACGGCAACGTGTGAGCCTGATGCGCGCGTTGATGCTCGACCCCGACGTCCTGTTGCTGGACGAACCGCTCGGCGCGCTCGACCCGATGATCCGCGCCGATCTGCAAGACGAGCTGCGCGAGATCTTCCGTCGCTTGAGCAAGACGGTCGTCATGGTCACGCACGACCTGGACGAGGCGGGGTTCTTCGCGGATTCGATCGCTCTGATGCGCGACGGACGGGTCGTGCAGCGCGGCTCGCTCGCGGCGCTGGTCGAGCGGCCCGCCGACGAGTTCGTCACGCGCTTCGTCCGCGCACAGCGGCGGACGCGCCCGCCGGGAGACACGCCGTGAGTCGCGCCCCCATCGTGCTGCTGGCCGTCCTGCTGTGCGCCGGCTCGCCGTCGGCCTCCGATCGGCCGGTGCGCGTAGCGTCGAAGGGATTCACCGAATCCGTGATCCTGGCCGAGATCGCGACGCAGCTGCTACGCCACGACGGCGTCGCGGCAGCGCACCGCCGGCAGCTCGGCGGCACGCGAATCCTGTGGAACGCGTTGCTCGAGGGCCGCATCGACATTTACCCGGAGTACAGCGGGACTTTGAGTCAGGAGATCTTCGGCGGACGCGTGGCCACGGACCTCGACACGCTGCGGCGCGAGGCCGACGTGCTGGGGCTGCGCATCGGCGCGCCGCTGGGATTCAACAACACGTACGCGCTGGGGATGCGCGAGGACACGGCCGCGGCG
Organism: bacterium; assembly: GCA_024226515.1. GTDB lineage: Bacteria > Acidobacteriota > Polarisedimenticolia > Polarisedimenticolales > Polarisedimenticolaceae > JAAELQ01. The sequence continues at coordinate 5,496 of JAAELQ010000213.1, read as the reverse complement.
AGCGACGTGCGCAGGATCTCCGACCTCGTGGCACACGCCGACTTCGAGCTCGGCTTCAGCAACGAGTTCATGGATCGCGGCGACGGCTGGCCCGGACTGCGCGTGCGCTACGGCCTTCCGCAGCGCGGCGTCCGCGGGCTGGACCACGACCTCGCCTACCGCGCGCTGCAGGGTGGCGACATCGAGGTCATCGACCTGTACTCTACCGACGCCGAGATCCGCTACTACGGCCTGCGCGTGCTCGAGGACGACCTCGGGTACTTCCCGCGCTACGACGCGGTGCTGGTCTACCGCGCCGACCTCGCCCGGCGCGCGCCGCGAGTCGAGGATCTGTTGCAGCGCCTGGAAGGCAGGGTCGAGGCGACCGCGATGATCGCGATGAACGGCAGCGCCAAGCTGGATCGCGTGCCGGAGAACGTCGTCGCCGCGGGGTTCCTCGCGCAGACACTGGGCCTGACGGTCGACGAGAGATCGGAGTCGTTCCTCGACCGACTCGGACGCAATACGGCGGCGCACCTCGCCCTGGTCGGCATCTCGCTGGCGGCGGCCATCGCGGTCGCGATCCCCCTCGGCATCCTCGCCTCGCGGCGTCGCGGCCTGGGCCGGATCGTCCTCGGTGCGGCCGGCGTCGTCCAGACCGTGCCGTCGCTGGCGTTGCTGGTGTTCATGATCCCGCTGCTCGGCATCGGGGCGCCGCCGGCGATCCTGGCGCTGTTCCTGTACAGCCTGCTGCCCATCGTGCGCAACACGGTCTCCGGCCTCGACGGCATCCCGCGCTCGCTGATCGACTCGGCCGATGCGCTCGGCCTGCCCGGGCGGGCACGACTGTGGCGCATCGAGCTTCCGCTGGCGTCGCGCACGATCCTCGCCGGGATCAAGACCTCCGCCGTGATCAACGTCGGCACCGCCACGCTGGGCGCGTTGATCGGCGCCGGCGGCTACGGACAGCCGATCCTCACCGGCATTCGCCTGGACGACACGGGGCTGATCCTCGAGGGCGCCGTCCCGGCGGCGCTGCTGGCACTGACCGTTTCGGGCCTGTTCGAGCTGACCGAGCGCCGTCTGCTGCCGCGCGGGCTGCGATAAGCCCACTGCAGGCGTCCCCGATCCCGTCGCCGTCCGTGTCCTGCTGCGAGGGGTTGAAGACCGCCGGGCAGTTGTCGCACACGTCGCCCGGGCCGTCGTTGTCGGTGTCCGCCTGACCGTTGTTGTACACATCGGCGCAGTTGTCGACGGGATCGCAGATCAAGTCGCCGTCCGCGTCGCCGCCCGCCGCATTGCACGGTTCGCACGCGTCGCCCACGCCGTTGCCGTTCGAGTCCTTCTGCGAGGAGTTCGAGAGCGCCGGGCAGTTGTCGCACACGTCCCCCACCCCGTCGCCGTCGAGGTCCGCCTGGCCGCTGTTGGGCACATCGACGCAGTTATCGGCAGAGTCGCAGACGAAGTCGCCGTCCGCGTCACCGTCCGGCGCGTCACACAAATCGCAGACATCGCCCACGCCGTCGCCGTCCCAGTCCTGCTGCGAGGAGTTCGCGATCGCCGGACAGTTGTCGCACACGTCGCCCACACCGTCCCCGTCCGTGTCCTGCCGCGAGGAGTTCGACATCTCCGGGCAGTTGTCGCACACGTCCCCCACGCCGTCACCGTCCGTGTCCTGCTGCGAGGGATTCGAGATCGCCGGGCAGCTGTCGCACACGTTGCCCACGCCGTCGTTGTCGGCGTCCGCCTGACCGTTGTTGTACACATCGACGCAGTTGTCGACGGGATCGCAGATCAAGTCGCCGTCGGCGTCGCCGCCCGCCGCGTTGCACGGCTCGCACGCGTCGCCCACGCCGTTGCCGTTGGAGTCCTGCTGCGAGGAGTTCGAGAGCGCCGGGCAGTTGTCGCACACGTCGCCCACGCCGTCGTTATCGAAGTCCGCCTGACCGCTGTTGGGCACATCGACGCAGTTGTCGGCAGAGTCGCAGACGAAGTCGCCGTCGGCGTCACCGCCCGACGCATCGCACGGATCGCACACGTCGCCCACGCCGTCCCCGTCCGAGTCCTGCTGCGAGGAGTTCGCGAGCGCCGGGCAGTTGTCGCACTCGTCGCCCACGCCATCCCCGTCCGAGTCCTGCTGCGAGGAGTTCGAGAGCGCCGGGCAGCTGTCGCACACGTCGCCCACGCCGTCCCCGTCCGAGTCCTGCTGCGAGGAGTTCGAGGTCGCCGGGCAGCTGTCGCACACGTCGCCCGCGCCGTCGTTGTCGAAGTCCGCCTGGCCGCTGTTGTACACATCGACGCAGTTGTCGACGGAATCGCAGATCAAGTCGCCGTCGGCGTCGTCGACGGACGTGTCGCACGGATCGCACGCGTCGCCCAGGCCGTCGCCGTCCGTGTCCTGCTGCCCGGGGTTCGAGACCAACGGGCAGTTGTCGCACACGTTGCCCACACCGTCGCCGTCCGTGTCGTGCTGCACGGGGTTCGCGGTCGCCGGGCAATTGTCGCAGACATCGCCCAGGGCGTCGCCGTCGAAGTCCGCCTGCCCGTTGTTGTAGACATCGACGCAGTTGTCGGCGGAATCGCAGATGGCGTCGCCATCGACGTCGCCGCCCAACGCGTCGCACGCATCGCACTCGTCGCCCACGCCGTCGCCGTCGATGTCCTGCTGTCCCGGGTTGAAGGTCGTCGGACAGTTGCCACACTCCTCGCCCACGCCGTCGCCGTCCGAATCCAGCTGCGAGGAGTTGAAGAGTGTCGGGCAGCTGTCGCAGGCGTCGCCCACGCCGTCGACGTCGAAGTCCGCCTGCCCGTTGTTGTACACGTCGGCGCAGTTGTCGGCGGAATCGCAGACGAAGTCGCCGTCGGCGTCGACGTCCGGCGCGGCGCACGGATCGCACTCGTCGCCCACGCCGTCGCCGTCCGAGTCCACCTGGGCGGAGTTCGAGATCGTCGGACAGCTGTCGCACGCGTCGCCCACGCCGTCGTTGTCGAAGTCCGCCTGACCGTTGTTGTACACATCGGCGCAGTTGTCGGTGGAATCGCAAACGAAGTCGCCGTCGGGGTCGGGGTCCAACGCGTCGCACAGATCGCACTCGTCGCCCACGCCGTCGCCGTCCGAGTCCAGCTGCGAGGAGTTCGAGATCTCCGGGCAGTTGTCGCAGGCGTCGCCCACGCCGTCGCCGTCCGAGTCCAGCTGCGAGGGGTTCGAGAACGTCGGGCAGTTGTCGCACAGGTCGCCCACGTCGTCGTCATCGAAATCCGCCTGACCGTTGTTGTACAGATCGACGCAGTTGTCGACGACATCGCAGATGAAGTCGGCGTCGGCGTCGGCGTCCGGCGCGTCGCACGGCTCACACGCGTCGCCCACGCCGTCGCCGTCCGAGTCCTGCTGCAGGGAGTTCGGGAGCGTCGGGCAGTTGTCGCAGACGTTGCCCGCGCCGTCGCCGTCGGCGTCGTGTTGATCGGCGTTGTACGTCAGCGGGCAGTTGTCGACCGAGGTGCAGACGCCGTCGTTCTCGAGGTCGTTCAGCGGGTCGCCCGGGCAGACGTCGCACGCGTCGCCGTAGTAGTCGCCGTCGAAGTCCGCCTGGTCGGGGTTCGGGTGGAGCGGGCAGTTGTCGGGTCCGTTGCAGATGCCGTCGGAGTCGTCGTCGGCGTTGGAAGCGCCGAAGCACGGATCGCAGGCGTCGCCCAGGCCGTCGCCGTCGGCGTTCGCCTGGTCGGAGTTGACGTCCAGCGGACAGTTGTCCCGATCGTCGCACGTGCCGTCCGCGTCGCCGTCGACGTTCGAGACGCCGACACACGGGTCGCAGGCGTCGCCCAGGCCGTCACCGTCGACGTCCGCCTGCGGCGGATTCGGGTCGGACGGGCAGTTGTCCTCCTCGTCGCACGTGCCGTCGCCGTCACCGTCGACGTCGGACGCACCGAAGCAGGGGTCGCACGCGTCGCCTGCGCCGTCGCCGTCCGTGTCGGGCTCGTTGATCGGGTCGGCGGGACACGGATCACACACGTCGCCCACACCGTCCCCCTCGGCGTCGGCCTGGTCGGCGTTGGCGTCCGCGGGACAGTTGTCGCAGGCGTCGCCGAGGCCGTCGGCATCGGTGTCCTGCTGATTCGTGTTGGCGATATCCGAGCAGTTGTCGGAGTCGGCACAGCCGTCCGCGTCCGGGTCGGACCCGGTATCGAACGGGCACTGGTCGCACGCGTCGCCCACGCCGTCCCCGTCCTCGTCCTGCTGGTCGGCGTTGACGGCGTCCGGACAGTTGTCGCACGCATCGCCGAGACCGTCGCCGGCGCCGACCTGGGTGCCGATCAGCTCGACGGCATCGACTTCCTCGGTACCGGCCCGCTGAGTCGTCAGCCGGACGCCCTGGACGAGGTAGTCCGTTTCGGGCCACGTCGGGGCGAACACGTTGCCGCACAGCGTCTCGTCCTCGCCCGCCCAGACCTCGTGCAGCACGCCATCCGTATCACGCAGCTCGACACGTACGACGAAGCGACCCTCGAGCGCCTCGTACACCTCGATGCCGGTCGCCAGCACCGGAGTGGCGTAGGCCAGCTCCAGCGTCTCCGGCGTCGCCGTCCCGATGGCCGGCGACCAGTTGGTCGCCGCGTCGCCGCAGATCCCCGGATTCTCCGGCGGACCGGTGGCCTGTTGCGGCGCGTAGTCGACCGTACCGCCGCGACTGCTCGCGACCGCCGCCACGGCCCACTGCCGCAGCTCCGTACGCGGGCCGTCGGACTCGAGCTGGTCCGGATTGGCGAGCGGGCAGTTGTCGCACGCGTCGCCTGCGCCGTCGCCGTCGCTGTCGAGCTGCGGGCCGGCGGTGGTCGGGCAATCGTCACACAGATCGCCGAAGCCGTCGCCGTCGAAATCGAGCTGGTTCGGGTTCGGGACCGTGGGGCAGTTGTCGTCGCTTTCGCACACGCCGTCGTCGTCGCTGTCGACGTCGCCTTCCGGAGAACCGCAGGGGTCGCAGGCGTCGCCGATCCCGTCGCCGTCGAAGTCGAGCTGCCCGGGGTTCGGCTCGGAGACGCAATTGTCGCACGTGTCACCCACGCCGTCGCCGTCCGTGTCCTGCTGCAAGGGGTTCGAGATCGTCGAACAGTTGTCGCAGGCGTCGCCCACACCGTCGCCGTCGAAGTCGGCCTGGCCCGGGTTCGGGAGCGCAGGGCAGTTGTCTTGGTTGTCGCACACGCCGTCGAAGTCGATGTCGCCGAGGGTACACGTGTCGCATGCGTCGCCCACGCCGTCGCCGTCCGTGTCCTGCTGGCCCGGGTTCGGTTGCAGCGGGCAGTTGTCGTCCGTGTCGCAGACTCCGTCGCCGTCGACGTCGTCCAGCGCATCCTGGGGACACGGGTCGCACACGTCACCGACTCCATCGCCGTCCTGGTCGGCCTGCGCGGGGTTCGAATCACCGGGGCAGTTGTCGACCGACTGGCAAACCGAGTCGCCGTCGGCATCGTCGGGGTTGTCGAACGGGCACGGGTCCTCGTCACCGCAGACTCCGTCGCCGT
>JAAELQ010000212.1 GCA_024226515.1 bacterium | reverse complement strand
GTCGCGAATCGGCCGTTTCGGACCCCATTCCCGTGCGAGTACCCCAAGTTGGGGCCTGGTTCAACGAAATGGACGTACAATCAATCTCATATGGCCCGGCAATGGAGCCGGCGAAGGTCAAATGGGAAATGTCGGATTAGAGTTCCCTGCGTTTGTGTTCGTCGCTATGCCCATGGCTTGTCAGCCGAGCCTCGGCTCGGTTATCCTTCGCGGAACTACCGGGGACGTGAGTCGAGGATTCAAGAGGAGCCAGGGATGAAGAGTCGACCGTTGGACTATCGTGTGGCGTCCGGTCTTCTGGTGCTGGGAGTCGTGCTTCTGCTCGGCCGCTCCATGGCCGATTCGACGTTCGAATTGAATCGTCGAGACACACCCGCGCTTCCCGAAGGCGCACCGCTGCCGACGGAACGTCCGATACCGATCGATCCGTACGGCCGGTTCGTCTTGGACTCGGGGTTATCCCCGCTCACGTACACCGAGGCACAGAGCCAGTACTTGCCCGAGTTGGATACGAGCGACACGGTTGCTCTCCCGACCACGAGCGGAACCAACGAGCTCGGTGTGAGCCTGGAGTGGGCGCGAGCCACTTTCGGAACGGGCATCGGTCACACCGGGCTACCGGCGAGCGACCTCGACGGTGACGGCACGTTCGAGATCGTCGCCGGAGCCAGCGGCGGAGGGTTCGGGGCCAACAGCTACTGGTACGTCATCAAGAAAGGGGCGAGTGGCTACTCCCACGACCACGTCGGCGAGGGCGGAACGACGATCCAAGCGGTTCGCGTGGCCAACGTCGATGGTCAGGCAGGAGACGAGATCCTGATCGCACGCGGTTCCCAGATCGAGGTGTATGACGGCCGGACATACGAGAGGCTCGACACGGTACCCCTTGCGACGAGCGGTCTCCGAGGCCTCAACGTGATCGATGTCGATTCCGATGGATCGCTCGAGTACGTGTTCTGCGACAGCTCGACACTCTATGTCTACGACGTTGCGAGTGGCGTCATGGAATACTCGGGTTCCGGCTACGGCGGCAACGATGTTTCCGTCGGCAATGTGGACGACGACCCCGAACTGGAGATCGTCGTGGCCGGCGGCTCCGATGGCTACGTGCTGGACGGGGCGAGCCGCACGGTCGAGTGGACCCACTTCAACGGTTTCGGGCACTACGTGAGAACCGGCGACATCGACGGTGACGGCCGCGCCGAGATCGTGGCGGGGGCTGGCTGGTATCGCATCACGGTCTACGATGCGGAGTTGCAGTCACCGAAATACGAGATCTCCATCGATCTCAACCTGGATGCGCTGCAGTTGGCCGACGTCGAGGGCGACGGCACCCTGGAGATCGTCTACGGCGACGGACAGTGGGGCCGGGTCTGGGTCCACGACGGCGCGACCGGCGCCCTGGAGGGATCGGTCTACAACTCCGAGCATGGGGTGACCGACGTGGCTGTAGCCGACGTCGACGGCGACGGCGCCAACGAGGTCGTCTGGGGCGCGGGCTTCAGCTCGACCGGACCGGATCACCTGTTCATCGCGAGCTATCCGGATGGCCAGATCGAATGGCAGAGCGAAGACATCAACGGTCCGTTCTACGCTCAGGATCATGGGGATGTCGACAATGACGGCGTCCCCGAGTTGCTTTACGGCTCGGTCAGCTCCGACAGCGGTTACGGAGACGGCCTGTACTTCGTTCACGACGCCGTAACCAAGGAACTCGAGCATCAGAGCGGCGAACCGACCGGTTCGGACTGGACCGGGCTCTATCGGATCCGCAACGCGAACATCGACTCCGATCCGCAGCAGGAGATCTGCATCACGACGAGCATAGGCTACAGCGCGCTGGTCATCTGTTACGACGGCGTGACGCACGAAGAGCAGTGGCGACTACAAACCCCGAGCGGCCTTGCATTCCGCTCGATGCAGATCGGTGACGTCGATGCCGACGGTTCGCTGGAGATCGTCGCAGCCCCGTACCGGGAGCATACCGGTGCGCCGGGCACGTTCCTCTACGTCTACGACGCCGCGACCGGTCAGGAAGAGTGGCACAGCGTCGATCTCGGCAGCTACTGGGCCACGCTGGGCCTGCTGCGACTCGCCAATCTCGATGAGGACCCCGCACTGGAGATGCTGGTCGCCGAGTCCGGCGGGGCGCTCTACATTTTTGACGGTGACACGAAGGTGCTCCAGCTTGCTACCGCCGATCTCGACCTGACGTCGCTCACGGTCGCCGACGGCGACCATGACGGGACGTCCGAGATCTACATCGGAAACAGCTCGGGCAGCGTCGCGCGCCTGGATGCGGTGACCGGTCAGACGGTGGGGAACCCGATCGACTACGGGGTGAACGGCGTCCATGGACTCAACCTGGTGGACGTGACGGGCGACGGCGTCCCCGAGTACATCTTCTCCACCGGTTCGGAAGTGCGGATCTACGACGGCAACTCACCGACACTCTTGCTGTGGAACAGCGGCCAACTGGCGAGCAGCAGCGTAGGCCGGCTGGACAGCATCCTCGTTGCCGACATCGACCTCGACGAGAATGTCGAGATCATGGTCAATGCCGGCTCCGTACTGCTCTACGAGGTCCCGGATCCTTGCGAAGACGACGGATCCGGAAACGACTGCAACGCCAACGGCCGCCCCGACAACTGCGACATCGAAGACGCCACCAGCACGGACTGCAACCTGAACGCCGTACCGGACGACTGCGAGGACGATGCCGACGGAGACGGTGTGATCGACGTTTGCGACATCTGCCTGACCACGCCGGATCCCGAGCAGGCCGATCTCGATCTTGACGGAGTCGGTGACCTCTGCGACAACTGCGTAGCGATCGAGAACGCCACCCAGGAAGACGACGACGGCGACGGAGTCGGGCAGGCGTGCGACTCCTGTCCCACGACGCCTCCCGGGATCGAGATCGATGTCGAGGGTTGCCCCGCGCACGACTGTAACGACAACCAGATCGACGACGGGATGGACATCGACCTGGGGTTCAGCGCAGACTGCGACGGAACCGGGCTTCCCGACGAATGCGAGCCAATGAGCGAGATCTGTCCGTTCCAGCGCGGCGACGTCAACAACGACGGATTCGTGGATGAAGACGATCTGTTGCTCTTCGCTCTCGTGATCCTGGGCTTCAACGACTGCGGCTGCTCGGTCGCGGCCGCTGACATCAACGGCGACGGGACGGCGAACAAGCTCGATATCGATCCGTTCGTCGCAAGGATGCGATGCAACCTGCGCCTGGCGAGCGAAACGTCACCCACTCCGCTGACGAGCTATCTGAACCTGTGTGATGAGCTGGGCATTCACTTGGACGTCAGTGCCTTGCTCGAGGCGACGATGGTGGACAATCCGCCGACAGCAGAGCCTCGCTCCGTTCCACGCCAGGGCGGCCGAGGCGACTTCGGAAAGCGCTGACCCAGGCGGAGGATCCGCCGACACGTTCGAGAGCAGAGCGAGGCCGTCCATTGATCTGGGTCGGAAATGGCCCCCACCGGGGGCTGCGTTTCCAACCCGTGGTTGATCAGAACCGAACTAGGCGGCCTCGTCCAACTCGTCGAAGATCAGCTCGTAGAACGCCACCGCGCTGTCGGCCTGCGCCACGAGGAACTCCCGCGCCTCGGCCCGCGAGCGCTTGGCGTACGCCGTCGACAGCTCGCCGAGCGCCAGCGCGCAGGACCAGTTCGTCCCCACCGGCACCAGCCCCCACGCCTCCTGTCGGTGGACCTCGATCTCTGCGACCGCGACGCGGGTCCCCGTGAGGCTGTCGAGGATCTCGACGGCCTCGTCGCGTCCCCAGGCGAGGCCCTCGTCGTCGAGCGAGACGGCGTCGGCGACCAGGCCCTGCGGTATCTGCGACGGAAGCGGCATCCCCTCCCCTTTGTGGCAGTCCATTCTAGGCTAGAATCCCCGCCGATGGACGAACGACGAGAGTTGTGGTGGCCGTCGCCCGCGACCGAGCGGGCGGAGGTCGTACAGGTGCGCCCGGAGGGCGGGTTCACCACGCTGTACGGCGCGACCCTGGACGGGTTCCAGGTGGCCTACGAGTCGTGGGGTACGCCGAGCGAGGCGCGCGACAACGTCGTGCTGATCGTCCACCCGGTCGCGCTCGACGCGCACGTCAGCGGCGGGTTCGACGGGCAGGCGCCCGGCTGGTGGGAGGACCTCATCGGTCCGGGGCGCGCGATCGACACGGAGCGCGACTTCGTCGTCTGCCCCAACCTGCTCGGCGGCTGCTACGGCACGACCGGTCCCCGCTTCCCCGCGCCCGACGGTGAGCCGTTCCTCGACCGTTTTCCGCTGCTGCACCCGCGCGACCTGATGCGCTTCCAGCGCCTGTTCCTCGACGCGATCGGCGTCGAGCGGCCGCGCATGGTCGTCGGCCCGTCGATGGGCGGCATGGTGGCCTGGGAGTGGGCGCTGGCCCCGGACACCGCCGCGCAGCGCGTGGCGATCGTCGCCGCGCCGGCCGAGACGTCGCCGTACCAGATCGGGTTCAACTGGCTGCAGTTCGGCTCGCTCGAGCAGCAGCTGCAGCTCGAGGGCAAGATCGCGCGCCGCGCGCACGCGCTGGCCCGCGGCGCCGGCATGCTGAGCTACCGCTCCGAACCGAGCCTGCTCGACAAGTTCGGCCGCTCGTGGTTCAAGCCGCCGGGCGCGACGCTGGCCGAGCGCGGCACGTTCAACGTCGAGTCCTGGTTGCGGCACCAGGGCACCAAGAGCGCGAAGCGCTTCGACCCCTACAGCTACATGCTGCTCAGCCGCGCGATGGACCTGCACGACATCGGCCACGAGCGCGGCGCGGACGAGGCTCTCGCCGCCTGTGCCTGCCCGGTGCTGCTCGTCGGCATCGACACCGACCGGCTGTATCCGGCCTCACAGGTTCGCGGCGACGCCGAGCGCCTCGAGCACGCCGGCGCGCGCGTCACGTACGACGAGATCCGCTCGCCGCACGGACACGACGCGATCTTCCTCGAGATCGAGGCGCTGAGCGCGGCGTTCCGCGCCTGGGAGAGTTGAGCCGGACCCTACGTCCCGTACTTGGCGATGATGCCCTTCTTGTCCAGGCCGAGGATGCCGTACTTCTCGCCGACCTTACGGAACGCCTCGAGCGCGCGCTGCAGCGTCGGGATGTCGTGGTCGGCCGAGAGCTGCGTGCGGATGCGCGCCTGACCGGCGGGCACGACCGGGAAGAAGAAGCCGATGACGTAGATCCCCTCGGCGTACAGATCGCGCGCGATGTCCTGGGCCAGCTTGGCGTTGTACAGCATGACCGGCACGATCGGGCTGTCGCCCTGCTTGATGGCGAAGCCGGCCTCGCCGAGGGCGCTGCGCCAGAAGCGGGTGTTCTCCTCCAGCTTGTCCCGCCGCTCGGTCGAGGCGCTGAGAATGTCGAGCACCTTCAGCGCGGCGGAGACGATCGGCGGCGCGACCGAGTTGCTGAACAGGTACGGGCGGGCGCGCTGGCGGCAGAGCTCCACGATCTCCTTGCGCCCCGAGACGCAGCCGCCGCTGGCGCCGCCCAGGGCCTTGCCCAGGGTCGTGGTCAGGATGTCGATCTTGCCCATGACGCCGAAGTGTTCCGGCGTCCCCCGCCCGGTCTTGCCGAGGAAACCCGACGCGTGGGCGTCATCGACGAACACCATCGCGTCGTACTGCTCGGCCAGCTCGCAGATCCGGTCCAGCGGCGCCAGGTCGCCGTCCATGCTGAACACGCCGTCCGTGACGATCAGCCGCGAGCGTTTGTCGGCGTACTGCTGGAGCTTCTTCTCCAGGTGCTCCATGTTGGCGTGCTTGTAGGTGTCGTGCTGCGCCTTGCAGAGCCGGATGCCGTCGATGATGCTGGCGTGCACCAGCCGGTCCGAGATCAGCACGTCCTCCGGCCCCAGCACCGCCTCGAACACGCCCGCGTTGGCGTCGAGGCAGCTCGGAAACAGGATCGTCTCCTCGGTGCCGAGGAACTCGGAGAGTCTGCCCTCCAGCTCGCGGTGCACGTCCTGCGTACCGCAGATGAAGCGCACGCTGGACATGCCGAAGCCGCGCTCGTCGAGCCCCTTGTGCGCCGCGGCGATCACGTCGGGATGGCTCGACAGGCCGAGATAGTTGTTCGCGCAGAGGTTGATCACGTCGCGCGTCTCGCTGCCGCCGGGGTACTCGACACGGATGTCCGACGACTGGGGCGAGTGGATGAACCGCTCTTCCTTGAACAGTCCCTTTTCGCGGATGGCGTCCAGCTCGCCGCCCAGTGTGCGGCGCAGCTCGTCGGAGTAGGCCATCAGGCGCCCTTCTTGCTCTCGATCAGCGCGACGATGCTGTCGACGGTGTCGAACGCCTCCGGCGTCGCCTCGGCATCCGCGATCTGGATCGAGTATTCGCCCTCGATGAATCGCTTGAGACTGACCATGCTGAAGCTGTCGACGATGCCGCTGGAGATCAACGGCGTGGTCGCTTCGAGCTCCAGGTCGTCCTCGATGTCCTCGTCGAGGTACTCTTCACGGACGTAGTCGAGGATCGCCTTCTTCATCTCGTCCATCGGAACGCTCCTTCAGGGATTCTCGGCGCCACCCGCGGACGCCGGACGAGAATTCTAGCACCGGAAATCGGGCTTTACTCGGCCCGGCGGACCCGCCCGCCGGCGGCCCGCGCCTCCTCGACGGTATCGATGTCCAGCGCCAGGGAGAGGCCCTCGACGATCGGCAGCACCATGCGCCGGCCGGGGTGCTTGCGCCGGTGCGCGTTCTTGACGAACAGCGTCCGGGTGGCGTCCTCCAGGCGCTTCCTGGTGATGCGGCCGCTCTTCAGCCCGCGCGCCGCGTCGGTTCCGGTGCGGATCAGCGTCCAGGTCAGCGTCGGCGCCCGCAGCCCGAGGATGTGCCGTAGGTCCTGCCACAACAGGGCGAACAGCAGCTTGCGCACGATGATCCCGCGGCGGTACATCACGGGGCGGTTGCGCGTACGGTAGGCCAGGTCGAACAGCTTGTAGACGAACGCCAGCCGCAGCGATTCGGGGTCGGCAATCGCCAGGTGGCACGGCAGCACCTTCGTCTGCCGGTCGCCGGACTCGGAGCTGATCACGTACTCCGGCTTCCACTGCGATGCGCCGAGCAGCTCGGGGTCGTCGGGCGCCTGGATCATCGGGAACCACAGATCGCACGGCCGGTGGCGGCGAAAGTGCTCGAGCACGGATTCCAGCGTCTCGACGTCCGGAACGACGTCGCACGTGATGAATCCGATCGGCTGCCCGGGATGCCGCACCCGGCAGTGCTCGATCGCGGCACGGATGTTGTCTCCGAACGCGCCGTCGGTGTCGATGATCTCGGCGTGCGGCCGACGCTCGCCGTACACGTCGCGCGGACCGGCGACGTAGATCGGATCGAAGCCGCCCGAGGCGCGGAGGCGGTCGATGACCGTATCGATCAACGGCCGGCCGCCGATCTGCACGTCCATCGCCTTGTAGCCGCGCAGCGGGTGTTTGTCGCGTCCCTCCTCGGGAAGCGCCGCGGGGCGGCTGTCGGCACCGCCCAGGATCACGACGGGGACCGGCGCGCTCTGGGTCGTAGTGCTCGTGCTGCTCATGCTACTCCACACAACGCCGGCGCCTTGTCGGCGGCCGCCGCGAGGTCCATAGTACACAGGTCCGGCATCGTTTTCCGAGGGTCGGTTTCCGTGCACGTCAAGGTACTGACTTACAACATCCACCGCGCGATCGGCGTGGACCGCCGCTTTCGGCCCGAGCGCATCGTCGAAATCCTGGCCCATCACGACGCCGACGTCGTGTTGCTGCAGGAGGTCGACGAGGGTGCCCCGCGCTCGCGCGAGCTGGACCTGGCGCGCGAGCTGGCCGGGATGCTGGACTACGCGCACTACGCGGTGGGCCACAACGTCAGCCTGCGCCGCGGCCGCTACGGCAACGCGACGCTCAGCCGCTACCCGATCCTGCGCGAGCGCAACATCGACCTGACCGTCGACTCGCGCAAGAGGCGCGGCTGCCAGCACGCGACGATTCGAGTGGAGAAGATCCCCGGCCACCCGCACGACCTCGAGGTGTTCAACATGCACCTCGGGCTGTCCGCGCGGGAACGCGCGCGACAGATCGGCCTGCTCGTGCGCTCGGGCGAGTTCTCGTCGCTCGACCCCGACCTCGCGTGCCTCGTCGGCGGCGACTTCAACGACTGGCGTTCACTGCTGCACCCGATCTTCACCGAGATCCTGGATTTCCGTTGCGCGACGCAGCGGCGGCACACGTACAACGGCACGATCAAGACCTATCCCTCGTTCTCGCCGCGCGGCGGCCTGGACCGCATCTACTTCCGCGGTCCGCTGCGCTTGCTTGGCGCTCGTGGTTGCCGCTTGGGAATCTCGAAGGTCGCCAGCGATCATCTCCCGATCATCGTCGACTTCGATGTTCACGGGCCGCATCGGTCGTAGGCTGCTCGGCTTGGCCGTTCGGCGAGGGGGAACCCCGGGGGCTACTGCCCCCGGCCCCCCGCTACCGCACTCCACGACGGCCGCAGACGGCCATCGTTCCGTTTGGTCCTTTTCTCTCGGAGGGCGATTTGCGGTTGGGTGAAGCTGGTCATCGCTTCGGATGGTCCTGGTTTCGTTGGAACGGGGACCGTCGACGAGACGAGATAAGTCGCAACGATCGCACCTCGTTCCGAGAGAACCAGGACCAAACGGAGTGATGGCGGTCTGCCGCCGTCACGCAGTGCGGTAGCGGGGGTCCGGGGGCAGTAGCCCCCGGGGGTCCCCTCAACCAACGCCGAAAGCCGGCACGACGCGACGCAGGCTCACTCGGAAGCAGCACCCTCCTCGGGGTAGAGCACACCCTTCACATAGCGCTCCATGTTCAGGTAACGCCGCGCCGCCGCCTGCACGTTCTCCGGCGTGACGCTCTCGACGAATCGATCGTAGTCCAGGACCTGTCGCGGGTCGTCGCCGTAGCGGTAGGCCGATACCAACCGGCTGCGCCAGAACGAGTTCTCGCGCACGTCGGTCTCGCGCTTGCGCCGCTGCGACTCGCGAACCTTGTCCACGTACTCCTGTTCCGGGGGCGACGACTTGAGCGACTCGATCTCCTCGAACACGGCCGCGACCATCGGATCGACGTTCTCCGGAGCGCACTCGAACGACACGCTGAAGCCGTAGCGCTGCCGCGGGCGTCGCGACAACCAGCCGCTGGAACGCACGCTGTACGTCCCGCCCATGTCCTCGCGCAGCACTTCGCGCAGCCGGATCTTCAGGACCTGCGCCATGGAGGAGATGCTGTGGCTCGCCTCGCGGCTCCACTCGGCGTCGCCCGAGAAACGGATCTCGACGCGGCTCTTGGGCTCTAGACCACGCCGGACCTCGAACTCGACGACGCCGGGCGGCGGCTCGACGCCGACGTCGCGCCACATCTCGGCCTCGGTCGTGAGCGTCAGCCCGCCGAGGTAGGTCTTCACGTGCGGCTCGAGCTCTTGCGGCTCGAAGTTGCCGACGATGACGAAGACGAAGTCGTGCAGGTGGAGGAAGCGCTGGCGGTACACGTCGAGCGCCACGTCGAGGTCGATCTCGTCCAGCACCTCGGACGTCGTCGGGCGCCGGCGGAAGTGTCCCTGCGAGACGACCTCGGACAGCTTGTCGTAGAACTCGGTCTCCGGCCGCACGCGGCGATTCTCGATCGACGCGCGATAGCGCTCGAGCCAGGCGGAGAAGGCCTCGGGGTCCTTGCGCGGCGCGGTAAGCCGGAGGTAGAGCAGCTGGAACATCGTCTCGACGTCCTCCGGTGAGGCCGAGCCACGCGCCGTCTCCTCACGTTCGGAGATCGAGACGCTGGCACCGGCCACCTTGCCGGCGAGAGCCTTCTCGAGCTCGACGCGGTCGAAGTTGCCCACTCCGCCGGCGCTCGCGATCGAGGTCGCGAACCGCGCCGAGGTGTACTGCTCATCCGTCACCAGCGAGGTGCCGCCGGGGCTCGCGCCGTAGAGCACGATCTCGTCGTTCTTGAAGTCGGTCGGCTTGAGCACGACGCGGATGCCGTTGTCGAGCCGCCACTCGGTCACGCCGATCTCGTCGATCGTCTTGCGTTCGACGATCTCGCCCGGCTCGGGCAGCTCTGCGACCAGCGGCTCGTCGCGCACCTGGTCCACGTAGGCTTCCAGCTCGCGGCCGCCCACGTCGTTGAAGATCGCCAGCAGCGCGGCCTCGCCGGGCGGAGGACTCTCGGGCTTGTCGGGCGCCTGGGCCAGGATCACCCGATCGCCACGCCCGATCCATTCCTGGGCCAGGTGGTTCAACTCGTCGAGTTCGATGGTCGGCAGCAGCCTGCGCAGCAGCTCGAGCTCGTACTCGATTCCGGGCATCGGCTCGCCATCGAGGAAGTGGCTCCGCATCTCACGCGCCAGATTCGACGACCGGCGCTTGTCGCGCTCGGCGTAGGCGCGCTCCATGTAGCGCATGAACTCCTTCTTCGAACGATCGAGCTCGCTGCGGGTCAGGCCGTGCTGCTCGACGCGTTCGATCTCGACCAGCAACGCCTCGAGTCCGCGTTCGATCCCGCCCTCCTCGACGCGGGCCGACTGGTAGTACGCGTCGCGCGTGCGAGCGAAGCCGCCGGAGGACGAGTACGCGGAGAGGAACGGTGGATCCGGCTGCTGGCGCAGCTCGTTCAGCCGCGCGTTGACCATCGAGTTGTACAACGCCTCGACCAGCGACCGGCGGAAGTCGCCCACGGTCTCCAACGGCTGCTTGTCGAACTTGTAGTACACCGAAACGGAGTTCCAACTCGCCTCGGGGTCGGTGACAACGCTGATCAGCGTCTCGTCGTGGCCCGGGACGGGCGCCTCGACTCGATCGCGCGGTTGTTCCGGGTTCTCCAGACCGGAGAAATGCTCTCTCACGACGGCCTCGATCCGCTCGACGTCGAAATCGCCGACGGCGATCAGCGCCATCAGATCCGGCCGGTACCAGTCGCCGTAGAAGCGGCGCAGCGTGTCGTACGGGGCATGTTCGAGGACCTCGGGCTTGCCGATCGGAATGCGCTCGGCGTAACGCGACCCGCGGTACAGGATCGGGAACTGCTCGTCCTGCATGCGGGCGCTCGCGCCGCGCCGCCGGCGCCACTCTTCCATCACGACGCCGCGTTCCTTGTCGATCTCCTCCCCCTCGAAGGCGATGCCCTGCGCCCAGTCCTGCAGGATCAGGAACGCCTTCGACAGGATCTCCTCGTCGTCGGTCGGCACGGTGAGCAGGTAGACCGTCTCGTCGAAGCTGGTGTATGCGTTGAGATCGGGTCCGAAGCGCATCCCGATCCCCTCGAGGTAGTCCACCAGCTCCTGCTTGGCGAAGTGCTCCGTGCCGTTGAATGCCATGTGCTCGACGAAGTGCGCCAGGCCCTGCTGATCGTCGTCTTCCTGCAACGAGCCGGCGTTGAGCACGAGCCACAGCTCCGCGCGCTGCTTCGGCCGTTCGTTGTGTCGGATGTAGTACGTCAGACCGTTGTCGAGCTTGCCCGTGACGACGTCGGGATCGAACGGAGGCCGCGCCGCCAGATCGAGACCCGTCGCGGGTGCCTTGGGCGCCGTGACCGGCGGTTCGGATCGTCCCGCTCCGCCGCAGGACAGCGCGGCGAGGAGAGACAGAGCGAGCAGGACGACGAGCGGCTGGCGGAGTTTCATGGACACCTCGTGTGGGCTATCTCGGAACGCGTCCCGGCATTGTGCCACAGTGAACTCCACCGGAACGGTGTTGCTACACTTCGGCGCGGAGGGATCACCGTGGAACATCGCGCATTCGGCGGACAGACGATGTACGGACGCCTGCGCCGCGTGCTGGTGCGTCCGCCCGGCGACGCGTTCGCATCGGCCGACCCCGACGTGTGGCACTACACCGAGCGCCCCGACGCCGCGCGAGCGCGCGACGAGCACGAGCGGTTCGTCGCCCTGCTCGAGGACTCGGGGGCCGTCGTCGAGCGCGAGGCTCTGCCCTCCTGCGGCAGCGCCGACGCGCTGTACACCCACGACCCGGGGCTGGTCGTCGACGACGGAGCGATCGTCCTGCGCATGGGCAAACCGCTGCGCGCCGCCGAGCCGGCCGCGTTCGCCTCGGCGATGACGCGGCTCGAGATCCCGCTGCTGCACGCGCTGGACGGCGAGGCGCGCGCCGAGGGCGGC
The DNA here is from genome assembly GCA_024226515.1 of bacterium. GTDB lineage: Bacteria > Acidobacteriota > Polarisedimenticolia > Polarisedimenticolales > Polarisedimenticolaceae > JAAELQ01. The sequence continues at coordinate 2,889 of JAAELQ010000212.1, read as the reverse complement.
GACGTGTTGTGGCTCGACGAGCGCACGCTCGCCGTGGGGCTCGGCTTCCGCACGAACGAGGCCGGGCTCGAGGGGCTGGCCTCGGTGCTCGCGCCGCGCAGCGTGACGCTCGTGCCGGTGCCGCTGCCCTGGTTTCGCGGTCCGGAGGCCTGCCTGCACCTGATGTCGGCGATCAGCGTGCTGGACCGTGATCTGGCGCTGGTCCACCTGCCGCTGCTGCCGGCGACCTTCGTGCGTCTGCTGGAGTCACGCGGGTTCCGGCTCGTGCGCGTCGCCGAGGACGAGTTCGATACGATGGCCCCCAACGTGCTCGCCGTCGGTCCGCGGGACTGCGTCGCCATCGACGGCAACCCCGAGACCCGACGCCGACTCGAGGCGGCGGGCTGCAGGGTGCGCACCTACGTCGGCCGCGAGATCTCGCTCAAGGCCGAGGGCGGCCCGACCTGCCTCACGCGGCCACTGCTGCGCGACGCCGCGGGCGATACGCGGTAAACTCGGCGGCCGCTCGACGAGACTCGGGCGACGGAGCACGGGGTTGACGAAGACGCTCAGAGTGTGGGCCGCGATCGTGGCCGCCCTCGCCGGCGGCCTGGGATTGGCCGGGATGCGCCTGCGCTCCGATGCCGCGCTGCCGTTCTACGAGCGTCCCGCGGCGACGATCGTGCTGGGCATCGCTGCGGCGCTGGCGCTCGCCGCCGTCGCGGGCCTGGTCGTCTCGCTGCGCCGTAGCGCGGCCGAGGGAGCGGACGAGGACGGCGCGTGGCGCTCGCGACCCTACGTGGCGCTGTTCCTGATCAGCTTCGTCGCGCTGTTCGTGGAGCTGGCGCTGATCCGCTATAGCGCATCACAGATCCGCGTCTTCGCGTTCTACAAGAACGTGCCGCTCATCGGCGCCTTTCTCGGGCTGGGCCTGGGGTGTACGCTGGCCGGCGGGCGCCCGCGACACCTGCTGAAGTTCGTGCTGTGGCTCGTCCCGCTGACGGCGTTCCTGTCCGCCGGGTCGATGGCCTTCGTCCGCGGCCTGAGCCGGCACGCAGCAATTGGAACCTCCGAACATATCCTCGGCGACTTCATTCCCGACGCCGCGGATCGCGCCGGCCAGCTGACCAGCCAGTTGCTGATGGCCGGGTTCTGCGTCGTCACGTTCGTCGTCGTGACGCTGCTGTTCGCGCTGCTGGGTCGGCTGATGGGCGAGGCGTTCAACCACGTCGAGCGACTGCCGGGCTACACGGCCAACATCGCAGGAAGCCTCGCCGGCATTCTGGCCTTCATCGCGCTCGGCTACCTCGAGACGCCTCCCGCGGTCTGGTTCGCCGTGGGCCTGGCGCCCGTGCTGTGGTGGGCGCCGAACCGCGCGTGGGCCGGGACGGCGGGCCTGCTCGTGCTGACGTGCGCTGCCATGGTGTTCCCGCATTACGGCGATACCGTCTGGTCTCCGTACCAGAAGCTGGTCGGTCATCGCGTCGCGAGCACGCCGGGTCACCCGGAGGCCGACGCCTATCTGGTCCAGATCTCCGACGTGTTCTACCAGGTGGCGGTCGACCGCCGGCCGGACAACGTCGCCCGCGGAGGCGGCGGCTTCCTGCCGCACTACGACGTCGTCTATCGCAACATCCCGCGACCCGACCGCGTCCTGGTCGTCGGCGCCGGAACCGGCAACGACGTCGCGGCGGCTCTCCGCGCCGGCGCGAAACAGGTCGACGCCGTCGACATCGACCCGGCCATCGTCCGCTTCGGCCGAGAGCACCACCCCGAGCAGCCGTACTCCGATCCACGCGTCAACGTGATCGTCGACGACGCGCGCCACGCCTTCCGAGTTTTGCCCGCCGGCAGCTACGACGTCGTCCTGTTCGGCCTGCTGGACTCGCACACCCAGCTCGGCCTGTCGAGCGTGCGCCTCGACAACTACGTCTTCACGCTCGAGAGCTTCCGCGAGGCCGCACGCCTGGTCAAGAACGGCGGCTTCGTCATCGTCACGGCGGCCGCGTTCGAGGACTGGTTCCGCGACCGGCTGCAGGCGATGCTGCAGACGACGGCGGCGAAACCGGTCGCGGTCTTCGAGCACCGGCAGTGGACCTCGTATCTCGCGTACATCGACCACGCCGTCAGCCTCCCCCCGGCAGAACCCTCGAGCGTCATGCTGCCGACCGACGACTGGCCGTTTCTGTACCTGCCCGGCCGGGCCGTTCCGTGGGCCTACGTCTGGGTCGTCGGCGGCCTCGTCCTGACCTCCGTCGTCGTGCTGCGCCTCGGCGGCCTGCCCTTCGGCGACTTCACGAGCAGCCACGCTCACCTGTTCTTCCTCGGCGCCGCCTTCCTGTTGATGGAGGTGCACGCGATCAACCGTCTGGCGCTGCTGTTCGGCACGACGTGGCTCGTCTCCGGCGTCACCATCGCATTGGTCCTGCTGCTGATCGTCGGCGCCAACCTGACCTTGCTGAGATTCGGCAGCTTGCCCTATTCCGTCGCCTACGTCGGTCTCGCGCTGAGCCTCGTGGTCAGCTACCTGATCGATCCAGGGGCCTGGGTGCACGCGGGCCTCGCGACGCAGCTCGGCGTCGCGGCGGTGCTGCTCTCGCCCGTCTTCTTCGCCGGTCTCGTCTTCGCCCGCTCGTTCGCGGCTGCCCCGCTCGCCGCCCCGGCGATGGGCGCCAACATCCTCGGCTCGGTGCTGGGCGGCTGGATCGAGTACGGCACGATGGTCGTGGGGATTCGTTCTTTGTTGCTTGTCGCGGCTTTGTTCTACGCGTTGTCGGCTGTTCTTCTGGTTCGTCGGCCGAAGTAGGAACCCCCGGGGGCGACTGCCCCCGGACCCCCGCTACCGCACTCCACGACGGCCGCAGACGGCCATCGTTCCGTTTGGTCCTTTTCTCTCGGAGGGCGATTTGC
>JAAELQ010000211.1 GCA_024226515.1 bacterium | reverse complement strand
GTGGATAATCCGGCTCGTTCACGGATTTCTCGAATCGGCGTAAATGATGGCCAGGCAATGCAGGTTCTGGACGACTTCCACCAGCCGCGGCCGATCGCCGAAGACCACCGGCAGGTCGGGCGCGACCTCGACACGCACGCCGGTCCGATCGACCTCCCGCGCCAGGACGTCCAGAGCGTCGTGGACCAGGTCGTCGAAGGGTACGCGCTCGGACGGATTGACCTTCCGGCCGACCCGGGTCAGCTCGAGCAGCTCGTCCAGCAGCCGCGCCATCTGGCCAGTGGCCTCGGCGTGGTCCGGGAGCTCTTCGTGCCCCGGGACGGCACCAACCCGACCAAGCAGCTGGTGCACGACAACTTCAAGACCGACGTCTTCGCGCTCTTCGGCGCCCTGCGCTACGACGCCAGTGACGCCGTCGAGCTGTCGCTGGCGCTGCGCTACGACCGGGAGGAGCGGGACGTCACCAACCTGGTGCCGACGGACGCGCGCACGCAGTTCATCGACTTCACCCTCGACGGCCAGTTCACCGGCGGGGCGCCGCTCAATCCCGGCCTCGATCCGATCATCAACCCCTCCGGGAGGATCCCGCCCAAGAGCGCGACGTTCGACGAGCTCCAGCCCAAGCTCAGCGCCACCTGGGACGTCGGCGAGCGGACGACGCTCTTCGGCAGCTGGGGAGTGGGCTTCAAGACCGGCGGCTTCAACAACCAGGGCTCCAACGCCACCGTGGACATCTTCTACAACAACGCGATCGG
>JAAELQ010000210.1 GCA_024226515.1 bacterium | reverse complement strand
CGACCTCGATCGAGCCGGTGATCCGGGTATCGAAGGCGGGAAAGTCGCTGAGCAGGACGGAGGACGGCGCGTTGACCGTCTGGACCGCGCTCTTGCCGTCGTCCTCGATGACCCAGTTGGGGGTGTTCGGGTGCACGTCGTCGGCCCAGGCCTCGACCTGCCAGGTGCGCAGATCGATGTCCCGCTGGTTGATCACCGGGGCGGCGTTGACCACCGTCAGGGCCAGGGTGTCGCAACCTGTGTTGCCGGCGGTGTCGGTGACGCAGACCTCGACGGTATATTGACCGTCGTCGAGATAGACGTGGGATCCCTCGGCAGTGCCGTTGCCGCCCGCCTCCAACACCGGGATGCTCTCGACCTCGCCATCTCCCCAGTCGACCGTGGCAGTGTGCATCTCCGTCGGATCAGTGTCGAAGAAGCGCGCCAGGAGATCGAGCGTGCCGCCTTCGGTGACCTCGTCGCCCTCGGCGTCGCCGTAGAAGCCGATCAACTCGAGCTCGGCGAGGCCGGGGCTGCAGCTCTCGTCGCCGGTCGAGGTGAAACGCACCCGCCGCACGCCCGCCGTGGCCGGAATCGCGAGCGCGAGATCGCGGTCGGGCGCCGGCAGATCGACCTCCGGCGTCTCGAGGAGCATGCCGCCGTCGGCGTCGAAGAGCTGGAAGAAGCCGCGTGTGACGTCCTGGCCAGTGGCGTGCCGGTTGCCGAAGACGCGCAGCTCCTGCACGCTGGCGGCGCGCGGCAGGACGACCTCGGCAAAGGGCGAGCCGCCCTGGTTGGCCGCATCGCCGCAGGCCGTGAACCAGGAGGTGTCGAGGTCGCCGTCGATGATCATGGAGACCGAGGTGGCCACCGAAATCGCCGAGCTGGCGTCTGCGAATACCCCAGCCGTGCGCGACAGGTTGACCGGCGGCCGTGCCTCGACGATCGGCGTCGAGTCGTCCCACAACCGCACGCTGGCGGTGGCGGTGTTGTCGTCCGGATCCTGGTCCGGGCCGAACAGGCCGCTGTCGGTGACGGTCGCGACGTTGATCGCCGGCGTGTCGAAGGGCAGGACGCTCGCGGCCGATACCGTCACGCCGATGGCGATCGTCTCTTCATAGCCGACCTCCGGAAAGCTCCAGGTCACCGTCCGAGTGCTCGGATCGTAGACCCCGCCATCGCTGGCCGAGACGAGCTCCAGGTGCTCCGGCAGCAGATCGGTGAGCACGACGTCCTGGGGCTCGCGGGTACCCTCGTTGACCACGAAGAGGTCGTATTCGACCTCGCCGCCCGGCCGCACCGCGGCGGCGCTGGCGCGCTTGCTCACCGCCAGATCGAGCACCGGCTCGAGCCAACGCATCTCGAAGCGGTCGCAACCGGTGCCGGCGTCGTCGTCGGTGACGCTGGAAGCTCGCGAACCAACGTCTCTGCGACTTGGACACCGTCGATCTGGACGACGATACGGTCGGTGTATTCGCCGAGCTTGAGGTAGGCAACGCCATGTCTGGCCAGAATGCCGCCAATCTCGAGACGCGAATAGAATTGGCGTATCGGCAAGTCGATGAGCTCGATTATGATCGACTCGGAGCCCTCGGATGGTGCCGGTAGTCTACTCAGAGGTGACCACGCAACGGCGTCAGCAGGCACGGCGTCTGTCGTGACGAGTTCCAGCACAAGGGGCTTCTTGCCGAACTCGTCGCGGCTGATGCGCACCAACGACGGTGAGGGGCTAGCTTCGGTCCGTTCAACACCGGACGCGGACATCTGCTCGGGCAATCTCCGTGTGCCGACGTAGATGCGTTCGTCGGCGATCGTTGGCCAAGCCACTCCGTAGGGGCCCGGGTCAAAAGACCAAAGAAGCCTCCCGTCGCCGCGTTCCAGGACAAAGAGATCCTCGTAGCAAACCACATAGAGGCGGTCTCCAACACGGCCGAAGCGGGTCCAGGGATTGTCAGCGCGGCGG
>JAAELQ010000209.1 GCA_024226515.1 bacterium | reverse complement strand
GTGGAACTGGACGAGACGTTCGACGTGCTGCTGAGCGTCCTGACGGCCGGTGGCCGGTCCGTGACGTTCGCCGACGACGCGGCGGTGGGCACGATCACCAACGACGACAGCGCGACCGTCTCGATCGCCGACCTGACGCAGGTGGAGACGGACGGCGGCACGACGTTCGTGTTCAACGTGACGATGACGGGTCAGGTGGACACGGCCGTGGGGGCCACGGTAAACACGGCGGACGACACGGCCGTGGAAGGCGGCGCAGGCGTGGGCGACGATGACTACGAAGCGATCAGCGGCGGTGCGATCAGCATGGCGGCGGGAGCCACGGCCACGACCGTTTCGGTGACGGTCAACGGCGACGAGGTGGTGGAACTGGACGAGACGTTCGACGTGCTGCTGAGCGTCCTGACGGCCGGTGGCCGGTCCGTGACGTTCGCCGACGACGCGGCGGTGGGCACGATCACCAACGACGACAGCGCGACCGTCTCGATCGCCGACCTGACGCAG
>JAAELQ010000208.1 GCA_024226515.1 bacterium | reverse complement strand
TGAGATCCTGCGTGCGGCGGTTGAGGCCGTCGTAGGTATAGGAGGTGACGTAACCTTCCGGGTCGGTGATCAGGGTCGGTTGATGGCGCGGGTCGTAGCTGAACTCCCAGGTGTTTTCGAACGCGTCGCTGCGCGTCGCCACGCGGCCCAGGGCGTCGAACGTCGCGGTCTGCAGGACGATGGTCACCCCGCCGGCGGGATCCAGCTCGAGGGTCCGCTGCTCGTACGGATTGCCGGTGTCGTCGAGGGTGAACCGGACCCGGTTGCCGGCGGCGTCCTCGATCTCGGTCAGGCGCTCGGCGGCGTCGAACCGGCGCGTGGTCCGCCGATCGAGCGGATCCTCGATCAACTTCACGTTCGACGCCGGATCGTAGGTGAAACGGGTCGCGAGCTCCCTGGCGTCAGCGGGGCGCTCGGTCGGAGGACTCGCGGGATCGTGGTCCCACAGCCACTCGGAGGAGCGCGTGCGCCGGTTCAGCAGGTCGTAGACCGCGGTGCTCTCGGCCAGCAGGCCGCCTGTGCTGCCATAGCTTTGCCGGACCGTCGGGTTGCCGTTGTCGTCGTACTCGGCCGTCGAGCGGTTGCCCAGGGCATCGCGCGTCTCCAACGCTCTGCCGAAGCCGTCATAGGTGATCTCCCACGGA
>JAAELQ010000207.1 GCA_024226515.1 bacterium | reverse complement strand
TGCCGGCGTTCGCGACGGTCAGGGCGTAGGTGATGAGGCCGCCGGCAGTCGCGGTCGCGCCGCCATCGGTCTTCGCGAGCACCAGGTCAGGACCGGTGCCGCCAGGACCGGAGTCGACGGGCGTCGAGTCCGCGGCGGTGTTGTCCGCTGCATTCATGTCGGGTCCCGAGGACCCGTCGTCGGTGACGGTGGCGGCGTTGAAGATCTCGACCACGCCGGCGGCAAGCGGATCGTCGACGGTGAAGCCGAGGGCGAAGGACTGCCCCGGGTCGCCAGCGCCCAGAGCGCCTACGGCGAGCGTGCAGCTCGAGGCGTCGCAGGACCAGCCTGGATCGCTGGCCGCGGTGTCGAATGCCGCGTGGGCGGGAATCGTGTCGGTGATCAAGACGCCGGTGGTGTCCTGGTTGCCGGCGTTCGCGACGGTCAGGGCGTAGGTGATGAGGCCGCCGGCAGTCGCGGTCGCGCCGCCATCGGTCTTCGCGAGCACCAGGTCAGGACCGGTGCCGCCAGGACCGGAGTCGACGGGCGTCGAGTCCGCGGCGGTGT
>JAAELQ010000206.1 GCA_024226515.1 bacterium | reverse complement strand
TCGCGAGAAGTTCAGATCGGCCACCGCCAGCGTATCATCCCCCTCGCCGCCGCGCAGTACATCCGCGCCGCCGTTGCCTAGCAGCGTGTCGCTGCCACGCCCGCCAATCATCACATTGGCGCTACCATCGCCCGTGAGCGTGTCGGCTGCCACCGTCCCCGGATGCGTGACGCCGCCGGTGAAATCCCCGCCGAAGATCACATAGCTCTCACCCGCCTTCGACTTGCCGTTGCCCGACGCGTCGGCACGGTAGGCCCCGATCAGCAAGTCGTCGAAGCCGTCCCCGTTCACATCCCCCGCGCTGCTCACGCTGCGGCCGTTGCCGTCACCCGCGTCCGCCCCGAAGACCGTGATGCCGGCCGCGCCCAGGCTGGCCAGGTCGATCGTGGCCGGCAGCGACGCTCCGCCGAAGATCACGTAGCTGTCACCCGCATCCGATTTGCCGTTGTCCGACGCGGCGGCACCGTAGGCCCCAATCAGCAGGTCGTCGAAGCCGTCTCCGTTCACATCCCCCGCGCTGTTCACCGAACGGCCGCTGCGGTCAGACGCATCCGCCCCGAAGATCGTGATGCCGGCCGGGTGCAGGCCGGCCAGGTTGATCGTGGCCGGCAGCGACGCCCCGCCGAAGATCACGTAGCTCTCACCCGCATGGGACTTACCGTTGCCCGACGCGTCGGCATAATCGGTCCCGATCAGCAGGTCGTCGAAGCCGTCCCCGTTCACATCCCCCGCGCCGCTCACGCTGCGGCCGCTGCGGTCGTCCGCGCCCGCGCCGAAGACCGTGATGCCGGCCGCGCCCGGGCTGGACAGATCGATCGTGGCCGGCAGCGACGCCCCGCCGAAGATCACGTAGGTTTCCCCCTCCTTGGTGTCGGTGACCGACGCGTCGGCACGGTCGGCCCCGATCAGCAGGTCGTCGAAGCCGTCCCCGTTCACATCCCCCGCGCTGCTCACGGAAACGCCGCTGTGGTCATCCGCGTCCGCGCCGAAGATCGTGATGCCGGCCGCGCCCAGGCTGGCCAGGTCGATCGTGGCCGGCAGCGACGCCCCGCCGAAGATCACGTAGCTCTCACCCGCATAAGACTTGCCGTTGCCCGACGCGTAGGCATGATCGGCTCCGATCAGCAAGTCGTCGAAGCCGTCCCCGTTGACGTCCCCCGCGATGCTCACCGAACGGCCGCTGCGGTCATTCGCGTCCGCGCCGAAGACCACGCTTCCCTGGGCCGCGGTTAGGGCTGCCAGGTCGATCACGAAGCCGACCGACAACGGGTCGCCGACCTGCACCTTCACCGTGGCTTGGCCCTGAGTGAAGACCCGAAAGATGTTCGGTCCGATCGTTTCGTCGGCCTGCTGCTGCCAACCGTTGTCCCAAACCACGGTATCGTCCGTGTCGCGGAGGACGATCAGCGTGTTGGATTCGTCGCTGATGTTCAGCACTTCCTGCACATTCAGCACCAGCGTATTGGCGCCGCTTCCGCCCAGGTCGATCTGCTCGATGCCCAGGAGGCGGTTGTCGGCCAGGGTGGTCAGGGATAGTGTCGCGCCGGCCGTGTCCAGCCGCAACGTGTCGCTGCCGGTGCCGCCCACCACTCGCGAGAAGTTCAGATCGGCCACCGCCAGCGTATCATCCCCCTCGCCGCCGCGCAGTACATCCGCGCCGCCGTTGCCTAGCAGCGTGTCGCTGCCACGCCCGCCAATCATCACATTGGCGCTACCATCGCCCGTGAGCGT
>JAAELQ010000205.1 GCA_024226515.1 bacterium | reverse complement strand
GGCCGGCTACGCTGCCAGTCCCTCCATTCGTAGTATCTCGCGGAGGCCGATCGGTCGGCGAGTCAGGGGGTCCACGAGCTGTTTCAGGTCCGTGATCCGTCCCGCTCGGAACAGGCGGCCGATTCCTCGGCCAAGCGCCTGGTCCTGAAGCGCCGCCGGCTGCCTCCGCAACCACTGGATGTACGTTACGTCCGCAGGGACTGTTCCGTCAAGGGCTGCCCTCACAGCTTTGGGCGGGTCCTGGAGACCGAACTCGCGCCAGGACACGAGGACGGGCACGGTCGTGGACCGGCAGTTGTGTACGACGACGCCGTCGGCGACGTAGCTCTCGTCTTCCTCGACTGCCAGATTCCAAACGCGTCCGGTGTTGGGGATCTCCGACACATCGACAATGGTGGTGCGGTACCATTCCGTATGGACATCCCCGACCTTGAAGCATTCATTCTCCGCGAGCACTGGCAGAACGGTAGGTCCCTGCGGGCACTCGAACGAGAGTTGGGTCTCGGCAAGTCCACCCTCTCCGGTCGATGCAAGCGCCTCAGCATCGCCGTGCGGTCCCAACGGACTGCCGCCGCCAAGCACATGAGCGAGCGCGTCCCGCTCTCTGGCGACAGGCACTACAGTCGTACCAACCCCGCCGCTTTCGAAAAGAACTGCGCCGCGCGAGCCGAGGCTATGAGCATCGCCAACCCGAGCCAGGATCCGGAGGTCCGCAGACGTATGTCCGAGACCATGGCCAAGCGCTGGCGCCAAGCACCTTCCCGCGGAGAGCGTAGATTGCTCGGGATCCTGGGCGACACCTGTGCGTTCCAGCACGTCGTCGACACGTTGATTGTAGACTTCGCCTTCGTGCCGGAGAGAGTTGCGCTGGAGTTGGACGGCCGCGGACATGCCTCGCGTCGTAGCAGTGACATCGAACGGGACAAGCGGCTCGTCGCTCTCGGTTGGACGGTGGTCCGCGTCGATCAAGACTCGCTGTTCGGTCGGTCGTGCCGCGCTCAAGCCAAGTTCAGCAAGCAGCTTCTCTCCGTGCTCGAAGACCTCGTCCCCCGGCTGAAGGAACTCGGCGTGGACCCAACCCCTCGACGAGGTAAGTACCGGGTGCTCGTCCGTAGCCCGGAGCACCCGGCCGGACGAAGTCTGTAAGGCCCACGCTCGCTCAGGGCCGGCACGTCTGCCCATGGTTGTGTAGACGCGTCGCCAGCGGCCGGCGTGGGTCAGTACCTCGTCCCCCACCTTCACGTCCTCGATCGGGATGAGGCCCCGGCGGGTAGTGATGAGCGATCCGGACAGAAGCGCCTGGTGGTGCATGGGCGGGCGGTCGCCCTCGTTGATCTGGAAGACCTCGCCGTCCAGCGAGCGGCAGATGTTCGTGGTTCGGACGTCCAGCACCGCGACGAACTTCACGCTCCGGATCAGATCCGAGTTCGCGGCGTAAGTGGCCTCGCGCGCCTGCGAGGATGCGTGGTTCACGGCCGTACGCACCACGTTCGTAAGTTCGCGCCGGCTCCGCGGCAGGGTTCCGCTGACAGGGTTCCGAAGGGCTTCCACGATCTCGCGGGAAGTGGAACCGTTCTGGAGGCCGGAGTTCACTACACCCGTCACGCGACGCACCAGGTCGCTAGAGAGCTTCGGAAAGAACTCCTGCACGAACGCCGACTGCTCGCCGAGGGCCATCGGGATCCGGGTCGGGATCGCGCGCAGGGCCGTAGGGTTGGGGGAGGTGAACCCGAGAGACAAGCCCGCAGGCGTGGCCGAGCGGAACGTGGCCGTCTGGAACCGTGCCTCCGCCGAGCTGATCTCCTGCATTTTGGCGACGAGGCTCCGGCGGATATCCCGATAGCGCCGATTGGAGAACTTCCCCATACGCTCAACCAGCTTGCGGATGTTTGCCCGCGAGCGTGAGGAGACACCAGGCCCCCGCGTCTGCACACCGTCGACCGCCCGTTCCACAGAGCGCAGGATGCGCGCGAACAGGTCGTCGAGGTCAGCGGAGAGTTCGTTCCCGACCTGCGATTGGAGCCGCACCAGATGCGTCGCGTGACGGATAGCCGCGTTGAGTAGCTTCTCGTTCACGGTCGTGGGGTTTCCGCGGAAGTCGACCACGCGCTACGCCTCTACCGGCTCGGCCGCGAAGTCAGGGTCCGCTCCGTGGGAGTGACCATCGGCCGGACCCAGGGACCCGTCGGGTAGGACGGGGTGTTTGTGATTGTCCACCTTGGTGGACTGGTCGCCCTTCCCGTAGGTGTGGCGATGGTTGTCCGCGCGGCGGGATACGAACTCATCTCCCCCGCCGGACTCCTCGTCTGGCATCTCGTCTGCGGCGCTTCCGTCTGGACCGCCCGAGTCCACAGCCGGCGCCATCTGCTCGACGGCTGCAATTAGCACGTCGATGTCGACGGCCTCGGAGAAGATGCCGCGACGTTTGAGTTCGGGATAGAACACGTCGGCGGGCAAATGTCCCCCGACGAACAAGTCCACCAGGAGTTTCAGTTCGTCCGGCCCGCGCTGCGTGATGCCGAAGTCTGAGAAGACGTCGACCCAGAAGTCCTCCGGGAGTTCGACGCCGAGCCACTGCGCAGCCATCTCGTAGCACTGCACGAGGGCGGCCTCAAGATCCTTGACCCACGACTGCGCGCGCGAGAGCCCGCGGCTCTCCTCGCGAGTCTCGCCCGTGGCTGTGATCGACGACGCGCGCTGGACGAGCGGCGCCGTGCCGAGCGCCTCCATCTCCTCTTTCAGGTTGGTGAGGTCACGCTCGCCCGCCTCGATGGCGTCAGCCTGGTGCGTGATGACCTTCACATCTGCGTCGCGCGGGGAGGCTTCCGTGTGGATGAAGCGATTGATTCCCCAGGATACGTTTTTCTTGGCCTGCTCCTTCGTGAACCCGAAGAGAGCCATTGTCCCGACGCGGGCAAAGTCCAGGTAGGCGCGCTGTCGGCTCGCGCTCTGCCAGTGGGCCAGGTTCAGCCATGCCACCGCCTCGAAGACGGGGCGGCCGACCATGAAGCCCTCGCGGCGCGTGTAGTACGTGACGAGCGGTACGGCGCCGAACGGGTGGTTGCCTTTGGCGACTGATTGCCAGCCGCCTCCGGAGACGAACTCGTTGCCGGGGCCGGGGTCGGACGCCGGTCCAGCGGGGTCGGCGCCGGTGATCGAGCCGAGGTTTCGGCGGTCGCGCTGGAAAATCTCCCAGGACTGCCGACCGAAGACCCGCACGCGCTCGACGACCCGCTGCCCGTAGGTGCCATCCTGGATGGTCGCCTCCTCGTAGATGGCAACCCACTCAAGTTCCGTTGGGTCGTCCTCGACCAGTCGCCAGTTGATGACTTGCGGGGCCTTGACGTGCACGAAGAGCGGACGCGCGCCGATGCGGCGGCGGTCCGCAAGGGTAGAACCCTCAGGCACGCGGGAGAAGTCGACCAGCACGTGCGATAAACCATGATGCATGGCCGAGCGGAACAGGTCCTTGGCGAACGATGTTAGGGACGTACCTGTCTTGTCGACATCGGCCTCGATTCCTTCAAGGAACTCGGGCAGGGTGTCTGCGTTTTGTAGCGTCACCGGGCGCTCGAACGGCCGCGCCACCATCTCGTCTAGCGTGCGGGCGTAGCCTTCAAACAGGAACGATGAGTCACGGCGGCACGTGTAGTCCGCGTCCTCTTCGCCTTCCTTCTGCGGGAGCCATATGGGCTCAGAGCGCATACGCGGTGTCCCTCCGAGAAGAGCGTTCGGCAGTTCCCAGACCACCTCCATCTCGCGTACCGCAACGGCACGGAAATCGACTGCTTCGGGGTCTGCGAACTGGAGGACTACCACTGGGTTACCTTTCTCGTGAGCTGCGCGGGGTCACACGCCGGCCCCGGTTTTCAGCACCACTGCCACCGCGGCGAGGAGGAGTGTCGAGAGCGCGAGAGCCACAGTCCCATAGGCGAGTTTTTTCACGGGCTCGAACTCGTCCCGCGTGACGTAGCTGCGCTCAAGGCTTGCCTTGATGTCCGCCACCTCGACGAGGAGTACGGACAGGCGCTCATCGAGACGCGCTACGAGAAGTTCTAAACGATCCTTTGAGGGTTCCAAAGAATCACCTCACCGGCTCACGTGCGGGGGCAGCCCCGCAAGGTCACGCGCGAGGATCGACGTGCGCCGGAGCGTGTTCCGCTTGCGGAAGCCTAGGGATAGGTCGGCATCAAGGTACGCGTCGTACCGATCGACGACCGGCCGCGCCGATTCCGCAAGCTGCTCGCGCGACAGACTGGGACGGGACATGAGCAGGTCGAGCAGGTCGAGCGAGTCCTGGAGGAACTGGAGCTGGGCGTCGTCCGCCAGGGCCTCATCGCCGAGCACGTACGCGTCATGGGTTTTCACGAGCGGTACGGCTGGATACTCCGAGGACCGCACCTGTGGGTTCAAGGCCTGGCAGGCGAAGGACAGAACGAGCAGTAGAGAGAGTAGGCTGGATCGAATCACGGTGCTGGCTCCTTGGCAGGGGTGTCGGACTTCTTGGCGATGCCGCGAGAGACAGCGTAACCGGCGCCGACGATCTTAGCGAGGTCGGTCCCCTGGGCGACGAGGGCGCCGTCGCCGGTGTACGTGCCTAGGCCGATCATGCCCAGGCCGCCCAGGATGAGCAGGGCCGCCACTTTGAACTCGGACGTGGCGCTGCCGCGCCGGTTCCGAGCGCAGAGCGCGTGGGCCCTGGCCAGCTCTAGGATGGCGCCCCCGCGCTCGGCCCCGACCTCTCGGCCGAGGTCGGACGCGAGCTGCTCAGCAGCCGCGGAGTCTTGCTCCTGGGGCTCCACGCTCAGCTCCCCAGGCGCCGGGCGCCCGCAGCAAGGCCGATCCCGAGGGACCCAGCGGCGACATCGATCAGGGTCCCGACGAAGCTCCAGGCCTGTTCGGAGGCGGCCAGCCGATGTTTCTCGGCCAGGGCGCGCATCTGGGCGCGGAGGTGTTCGAGCACATCGTCGTCCTGGGCGAACGCTGCGAACGCTAGGTCCGCGCTGATCTCGCGCGCGAAGCGCTCGACATCGAGGGAGGCGCCGGCCAACAGGCGTCCGAGGCCCTTTTTGAACTCGCCCTCAAGCGATTCGCGTGCCTCAGTGATGCCGGGGAAGAGGACCTCCTCGTCAATCTCGCCGTTCTCGTCGGCGAGCGGGTCCTCGGGGAGGATGTCATCGCTGGGGAAACTGTCGGACATAGGGTGCTCCTAACGGGCCGACATGACGCCGGCATCGTGACCCGTGCTAGGGGTCGGGAATTCAAAGTGTATGTAGTAACCGAGCGCGTCGCTCCAGTGCGTCAAGCCGGCAGCCTCGCTGCCCTTCTTGTCGATCTCGAAGGCCGACCCACCAGGGAGGAAAGTCACACCGTCGAGGCACTCGCACGTCTTCGGTGCCGCCTCGGGGTCTACCAGCATGCGGGCGTGACCGCTCATGGTCAATAGGCGACCGTTGACAGAGTTCACTCGCGGGCGAATCTTCGGGTTTGCCTTGGGGACCTTCATGTGGAAGCGTGTCCCGAAGTGGCGACTCAAGACACCCTCCGGCCCGGCGATCAGATCCCAGTCTGAGCCTTCGACCTTGGCCGAACCTTCCGCGCCGCCGGAGGCGTCGCCGTAGACCGTGACTTTGCCCGCATGATGACCCCAGTCTTGGAGCAAGCGGTTACACACTACGCGCGTGTCGGAGTTCTGCGGCACGTTCACCTCGCCGATCACGGCCGTGAACACCGGCGCGACCTCGGGGCGGTTGCCGGTGTAGAGCTGCTCTTGACACACGACGGCCGAGCCCGGCGCCGCGTTGAAGTCAAAACAGAAGATCAGCGGCAGCGCGGGATCGTAGCTCAGCCGCTCGATAGCGTTCACCGACCAGTCGAACGCGTTGTAGACGCGCCCTTCGAAGTTCAAGAACGACGCCCCGAACTCCTGTTCGTACGTGAGCGGGTCGAGCGTGTCCTTGAACACCTGCAGGTCCTCGGGCAGGAGGACCTCTTCGCTACGCCAGTGATAGTAGCGCCAGTCCTTGTTCCGCGGGTCCTGCGCCTCCTTGGCGAGCCCATAGAAGTGGTTCCGCCCCTCAGGTACACCGTAGATCCAGGCGCGGCCAGCGCGGCCCGTGGTGCCGAGCGCGGGCAGGACGTGACGCGGCCAGACGTGCGGCCGCATGTCCGCGAACTCGTCGAGGAAGATCCGGTCGAGGTTGCCGCCCTCGATTCGCGAGGGGGCGTCGAGCCCCGCGACAATGATCTGCCCGCCCCAGATCAGCGTAATCTCGAGTCGTGTCTCGTTGATCGACCGCACGAGCTGAGGCGGGACCAGGTCCTTGACGTCCTCCCAGTAGATTTTCCGTGCCTGCGGGGCGGTGGGGGCGCAGAAGAACGTACGCGAATCCGGGCGCAAGTCGCGGCAGGCAAGTAGGACGCCGAGCCGTTTGTGGACCTCGGTCTTGCCGGAGCGCCGGCCCGCTGCGGTCACCACGAACCGCGATTCGTCGCGGTAGATGGCGTCGTGTTTTGGGTGCGGGCGGAGGGGAGTCCACCTTGCTGTCAGGGCCGGGGCCGTCGGCATGCCCCCCAGGATAGGGGCGCAGGGGTCAGTCGGTCAAGCCGGCGCGCTTGAGCGCCTCGACCCAGAAGGCGCTGGAGCGAATGGCCTGGCTCTGATCGCTCCACACCCGGGAGAGGCCCGCCGGGTGGGGATGGACCCCGACGTTTCGCGCCAGCGTGCCGTCGGCGAGCCCGACGTGGTCGTGCCAGGAGAACCAGTCGGCCTCCTTGAGTCCGAAGGCCTCCGCGACTCGGCGGCCCAGGAGAATGATCGGACGGTCCAGCGCTCGATCGGCTCGGACCAGCGCCGCAACGCGCTCGCGACCGAGGACGATCGGGGTCCCCTTCGCCGTCGGCCACAGGTTGCAGCGGTCCACGCTGCGTAGGAACTCCAGCGTGGTGAGATTCCACAGGTCCCGCAAACGGTTCGCAGCGTGCTGTGATCCGCTCAAGTCCGGCCGGAGAACGGCGCAAGGGTTCCGCTCGACGTACGCGTTGGGGGATTGTCCAACGAGGAGAACCGGAGCCCGATTGTCGTTCGAGCGGACGCCATAGACATCGGGAGGAGAGGGGAGATCGCTCATGGGGAGAATCCTACCCGTCTTCCGGCTCTTCCGCCTCCGGCTCGTCGAGCTCGCCGGTGAGGACGAGCTGGTAACAGTATCCATACGAGACGGCCCAGTAGGTCCCGTGGTCAGGCTCAAACGCCGTCCCTGCCCGCCAGGCCAAAACGTGGGCCCACTCGTGTATCAGAATGCGAACCTGCTCCGTGTGGTCGCTTTGCGCCGAGAGATAGATTCGGAAGTGAGGCACGCCATCCGGCCCCGGCTCCATCGTGGTGAGACCGAGGAGGTTGGGTGAGAGCTCGGCCAGTCCCACAGAAATACGGGCGGGCCCCTGCGGCGCTGCGTGGTCGTTCAGGAGGTGGAAGGCGTGCCGTAGGTGTCCGAGGGGGTCATGCTCCGCGGACGGCTCCTGGGGCGTCTGAGGGGCCTCCTGACAAGCGGCCTTTGTTTCAAGGGTGACGCCTGCTTGTAAGGCGCAGGAGGGGAGCAGGGAGAGGGCCAGTGCAGCTGCGAACCAGTGGGCGTGTTTCATAGGGTCCCAGCCTACCGCTCCTTGAGCCCGGCCGCCACCAGCACGGCGCGGCGGGCCTGGCGCTCATCCGTGGCGGCCGGTGTTATGCCCACCACCAGCCATGCCAGCAAAAGGGGGTCCCAGTCGGTAGCGGCAGCGGCCCGTAGCGTCTCGAGCGCGCAGCCGGGGAGACCGTACAGCGCCTCGACGACGGCGCGGGTGATCTCCGGCCGGTGCGTCCAACGGGACGGATCGAGATCGTTGCTCATGCTGGCACCACCAGCGGCTCGTCGCAGGGAATCAGCAGGCCCCGCGCGTCATATTTCGGCTCGTTCTTCTTGCGCCAAGTGTACGCGAGGAGCGGCTCCGCCTTGCCTTCGACGTCGGGACATGCGGCCTTGAGGCCTTTCTCCATGAGGCGCCCCACCTCCATCGCGACGTATGGCGCAGTGTGGTCGTCGGGCGTCCGCCCCCCGATCTCATCGTGGACAAACAGGTTCGGTTTGAATCGCCCGAGCAGGAGCGATCCCTGCGAGGGATCGTACGCCGCGCGCCCCACATAGAAGAGCGCCAGTTTCGCGGCCTCCGCGCCGGGCGTCTGCATCGCCTTACCGTTGCACGCTGCGCAGTAGCCGCAGTGGTTGCGGACGAATCCGAACCGCGAGGTGTAGTGGAACGTGTCGGAGCCCGCGAGCTGGGAGTCGATCCAGCGGAAATAGAGGACCATTTCCACGAACGTCTCGAGCCACAGGCGCTTGAGAATCTCGGCCGTCGCTTGGTCCATGTCGACGTCGTATTGCGGCGCGATCTTGTAGGCGAGTTTGTAGGCCCCGAGCCCCCCGATCAATCCGAGAGTCTCCGGCTTCGCCATGTTGCGCATCCGCTTGTAGAACTTGTACGCCTCGGACTCCGGGTCTTCTAGCTTGAGGCGCGCGAACACCTCGTATGCCTCGCGCCGATCACCCCGGCGGACGGCACGTCGGAAGTCCGGAAGGGCGCGGTACTTGTCGCCCCAGTCACCGACGGCAACGGAGCGCTGTGTCGGAATCTGGGCACCGAAGAACGCGTGCAGGTCGACGCCTTCGTTGATGAGCTCGCGATGCACGCACCGGGACTTACCCTCGCGGCCGAAGAGGTCCCACGTTGTCTGCGCGGTGGTGACCAGCTCGAGCGAGGAAAAGTCAGCGTTGACGAACAGCTCCCCGGGCGGCGGTGTGATGCATGTCCGTGCGTCCAGATCGTAGAGGAACTCCAGGCCCTCGACGCGCTTCTTGGGCGGGTTGGGAATCTGGAGGATATTCTCGGCGGGGAGAGGCGCCTCGTCGGAACCGACCTGCTGGCCCTTGCGGACACCGCTCGCTGACACCCTGCCCGTCTCTAGGAGGATGCGGTAGGAAGGAACGATGTAATCGAACCCCGCGGCGAGGACTGCCCGCATGCGCCCGACGAATTGCGCGATTTTCTGCAGGCGGTGCCGGTGCCGGTACTCGTACATGATCGGACAATCAACCGCGAGCTGGTTCAGGACCTCCCCGGCGACACTCACGTACTGCGGCTCGCCCTCCTCGTTCTTTGGGAGCATATCTACCGGGACCTTCTCTTGCCGAAGAGTCTCCTGCCCGGTCTCGGTGAGAGGGACCATCCATTCGTGCTTGCGGCAAAGATCGACGACGTGCAGGTCGCGCATCTTCGTGTTGATGCTGGCCGGATCCGCCTCGGTCATCATGGGCGGGCAAGTGCAGCGAGGGCGTTCGCATCCCTTGGCATGCTTCCGCTGGTACCCGATCGCGGTCAGGACGCCGTCGATCCTCTTCCGCTTCGGCTGGATGTCGTAGCACGCGCACCCGTGGCGGTCGCACCCCTCGGCGTGGTCTTGTGCTCCGTTGCCGAACGGACGCGGGGGCATGGCCGGCCGCATGATCCCGGCGCGGATGAGCTTCCCCAGTTTGGCCTCGTCCAGCTCGGTGTCGACCATGCCCCCCAGGTGCTCGACCTGGGCCGGGTGGAGGTGGAGGCGCTCTTCGCGCTGGAGTTCGAGCGAGAGATTCGCGGCCAGGTGGAGTTCTCGCGTGGTCAGGGAACCAGGCGCCGCCTCCTGGCACTCGGCGATCTGCAGGCAGTAGGAGACGTCTTCGCGGGGGTAGGTGTCGAACGCGGGATCGATCTCACGGTAGCGGGAGGCGGGAAGGCCGTCGACCTCGGCGTAGCGGACCCGCACGGCGAGTTCATTTTCCTTGGCGGCAGAGCGGTCGATCCCTAGGTAGGCCGACTCTAGCGCGGCTTGCGCCAGCTTGAGCGGCTCGCCGTGCTTGTTCTTGCGGATCTTGCCGGTGGTGGCGACGCGCAGGAGGCTCTCCTGGATGAGCGTGCAGCGCAGGCGACCTGCGGCGAGCGCGGCCCAGATCGCGACGCGTAGGCGCGGGTGGTGGATGTGGAGGACAGCGAGATCGAACGCAAAGTTGTGCCCGACGATAATCAGGTCCTCGTCCTCTAGCATCCGCAGGATGTAGTCCTCGACGCCCTCGTCCCCGTTCCCGAAAAGCCACGTGCTGATCTGGCGTGTATCCGGGTCGCGCCACGCAATTGCGTACGTGACCGGGTGCGGGAGGGGACCGTGCTCTAGACCGAACCGGAAAGTTTCAAGGTCGAGGCACGCCAGGCGTTTGGCGGGGAGAGGCACGCCACAAGTCTACCTCCAACGAGTGCGCGCATCCACCGCGGCCTCAAGCTGATTCGTTTTGCGCGCGGCCTCTTCGACAGACGCTTCCCAGTGGGGTGTCCCGTAGTCGCGGGCGAGTCGCGCGCGGTCGTGGGCGGTGAGGTAGTTCCAGTGCAGTTCGCAGAAGACCCGAGAGCCTTCCACTTTCTCGTCGCACCTGGAGCACGCGCATTTTCCGGCTTGGAGCTTCACCGCCCCATGATACCGCTCAGCTACGATTTTTGCGCCGAGCCGCTCGGGCTCGCTTGTTCGCGGCCCGGCGGCGCCGCTTGGCGCGGCCGAGCTGGTCCAGGCGCTCGGGAGTATGCTTCGGCTTGTGCCAGAGCATGTCGTTTCCCAGGTCTACGTCGCCGCGACCGAGGCCAGAGAAGAGGGAGAAGATTCGAGACTTGAGGTCCATCATCGGGAGCGCCTGTAGCAGTGGTCATGGTGCCGCTCAGTGCTGCGCGGCAGCCCGTAGCGGTCGCGCGGTTCATCCGCACGCATGGGTACCAGCCGGCGCCCGGTGCAACCTGAACACAGCAAGAGTAAAAGGATGAGCCCACGCCTCACTGGAATTTCTCCTTGAGGGAATCCGCGGCGGCACTCGCGCCCTGCTGTACGGCGGACCGCAGGCAAAGGAACCCGATCAAGGCGAACGGTCCGAAGAACGCCAGCGCCGCAATTCCTGCGCCGACCATCGTCCCGAACCCCCACGCCATTGCTTCTGCGATTGTACTCATGCTTCTTTCTCCAGTCTGGACGCCTGCTGCTCAAGCAGGGTCGCGAGTCGTCTCAGGCCGCGAGCGCGCCCGCGCTTGCCGATCCACTCCGTCTGCAGGCTCACGGCCTCCGCGGTCATGTCCGCCCACTGATCTGGGTCGACCGCCGGGGGCGTGCCGTCCTCAAGCAGGAGGCGTGCCTCGTGTGTTGCGAGCCATACGTGGGTATCGACCCAGGCGCCGTCCGGCGCCTGGGAAATCTCGATTGCTTCCGGCCCTTTGGGTAGCCGGTGATTCCGGCCGACCCGGGCGAGCAGGAGGTGAACCGCTCGGCGGTAGTGTCTCGCGCGGAGCCGCATCTAGAACTCCATGTCCTCGATCGGCGGGAGAATCGTCGAGCCTGCGACAGTCTCCTGAGACTCGGGCTCCGGAGGCAGCGAGGATAGGACCTTCGCGCGCTCTTCGGTGAGTAGTTTTGCGATGCAGACCGCATCTTCCGGCACGTTGGCGTAGGAGGGGCCGTCCTGCTCCTTGATGAGCTGCCGCATGGCCTCAATGCAGGCACAGTCGAAGAACGAGCGCGAGGAGGGGTCGAGCCAGGTCACGTAGTGACCTTCGGTCCTGCAGTGCGGATGCGTTCTTGCCAAGCGTCGATGGACTCGAAGGCCTCGCGGGGAAGGGTGTAGGCTACCTTTTCACCCGTGAGCTGTTCCCAGGCGTCCGCCTCGCTAGCTTGTTCCGGCCAGGTGATTGTCGGCTCGGCCAAGTCGATCTCGCGTAGGAGGTCGCCCGCGCTCGAGTCGAATTCGAAGATCCGTGCGCCTGTCAGTTTGGCGACCACGAGTTCAGCGGCGACGCCATGTGATTCGCGCCAGCCCTCCAGTAGGACCACGTTCCCGCAACGAATGATCGATTGAAAATCGAACTTGAAAGCACCTGTCAGGTCGAAGTCCTTGGAGAACTCGTCGGCCGTCGGGTCGATACCGTGGGCCATGTCACGCTCGGCAGGGTTCACGACCTCGTGACCCACTCCACGCAGGGCCAGGGCCGCCGCGAAGAACGCCGGGAAGTTGAACAGATGATGGCCACGCATGGGGCCGGCGAGGTATGTGTGCACTCAGGAAGTCCTTTTGGGGAGAGGGTGCGGGTAGTTCCTAGAACGGCTTCACAGAGGGAACTTTTACCTGCCGCTGGCCCGCGATCTAATCCTACCCTTGGCGGTAGCCGTCCGCAACCGAACTCACGTCTTTGCCGTCGACCACGATGCGCGCATTCCCGCGACACCCGCCGATCAAAATCTGAGCGCAGTTCGAGAACTGCAGGCGGTTGCCCGGACCCTCGCCCTCGAAGGTTGAGCCGGTGATCCGTACGGCCGCGCAGTTGCGGAAGCCTGCGAGTTCCTGGCGCGACCAGCCGCGGCGGAACATGCAGTCGGCTAGGGTCACTTTCCGGCCTAAGGCGGGATCGACACCGCTCACCAGGAGGCAGCCGCGCGAGCCGGTCTTGTATTCGCCGCGATCGGCCGCGATTTGGGCGTCGTAGTTCTGGTGGCGGTTGTCGATCTCAACGCGCTTGAGTTCCAAGTCGTTCAGGTCGTCAAAAAAGGAGAGCGCAAAGGACGCGCGCCCCCAGTCGCGGTTCGCGCCGGAGTTGTAGATCAATGTGTCCTCGATCCGGATCGGCGGCCCGTCGCGCTGGTCGACCTTCCCGACCGGAGTCTCGTGCTCGCGCCCGAAGGCCGAGACACACTGGATAGCCTGGCTGCCAAGATCCTCGAACAGGCAATGCGAGATCAGGAGCGCGTATTCCCCGTCCTCCCAAGGCTCCTCGGAGTTGTCGAGGTTGAAGTAGAGCCCGTGTTCCTGGAGAATTCGCGCGATCGTACAGTAGCGAAACTCTAGGCCTCGCCCCATGCGGCGCGCACGCGCCCCCCAGCGGAACGCGTTGTGGAGCCAGAAGTTCTCGAATGAGACGTTTTGCAGATAACCTTCGTCCGGGTCCTTCTCGTTGGGGTTCGTCAGGCCTACCCAGCGGATGTTCGCGTACTCAGCATTGGCCACAGACATACCGTCCTCAAGTTCGAGCCCGGGGCCGGAGACTTCGCGGTCGTCGAGCTGCTCCTGGTCGCCCGACAGCGTGGCGCCGACGAGCCGGTGTTCGCGGCCCGGAACGTCGAGATACTTGGGGCGGCAGGCGTCGCCGAGTTCGACTGGCTCGGGCTTGCCTCGCGCGCCGTCCAGGAAGAAGCCGCCAGCCATTACGTCGCCGTGCCGGTCGCTGGGCGGCGCGGGCTGGTGCGGGGGCAGCTCCGGCTCCGGGTCGGGTTCGGGAAGCGGCTCGGGCGCCGGCTCAGGCTCCGGGATAGGTCGCGGCTCCGGATCTTCCGGCGCAGGTTTCTGGGCGACAAACAGTTTGGAGCGCGCGGCGCCTTGCTTCCGTAGCGCGCCGATGATGGATGCAGCGAGCTGCGCGTCGATGGCGGCGAGCTGCGTGAGCAGGAGTTCGAAGTCAATCTGTTTCATGCGCGAAGCCTACCACGGCCGCGCGCGACCGTCACCTCACACGCCAGGCACCGGGTCTTGAGGGAATTCGCGCTCTTCCTCCGGCAACGGTTGCCCGCTCCGGAAGCCGTGCCCGGACACTGCGCCAGCCTGCAGCGGGTCGAAGTGGATGGCGATCTCGTTGCCGGTGGTTTGCAGGAAGAGACGTAGCTCGGACCTGTCCACATTGACCATGTACTGTCCCGGCCCGGGATCGCGCACCCCTGGGTCGGTCTCGATGAAGCCTGCTGCTTGCAGCAGTGCCTCGAAACTGTCGATCGGATCCACGGTTCCCTCCCCAGGCCGCGGTTTCGGTTTTCCGGGATGACCGAACGTCATCCGGCACAGAGACCGTAGCAAGGAATACCGCCTGTCGTCCAGGACTGAGAGGGAGAGAACATGCGCCCAGGTTACGGGACGCGGCGCTAAAAAAGTGCCCTAGGTTTGTAAAATTCCAGTGCTACAAAAATGCCCTAGGGCTCGATGATCTGGGGCGCGTGGTACTCGTGCATGCCGGTGTCCATGCCGCGCTCGACGTGATGCTGCGCCTCCGGGCTTAGCGCGCCGCTCGCGAGCTTCTCGTCCAGCTTCCGGCGGATCCCGTCGGCGCTGGCCTTCAGGTGGCGCGGCTTGTCCCAAACGCGTTGACGCGTGGCGCGCGGAGCGGAGCCCGCGAAGTCGCGGGCGCGCTCGCCACCGCAGACCCATCCTTCGCGCTCAGCTCCCACCACCTTATCTGTAACCGAGGCTTCGCGCCAGCCTATGACGTTACTGCACGGACCGACTGCGTCCCGCTCCTCGAACGGGACGATCTCCTCGGACGGCGCAGCACAGCGCGCGCAACGATAGGCGTAGGTCGGCATGGGACTACTTCTCGGGCTTCGGACGGGGATAGGGTTTTTTCCTGGCCATGGCCCGATCGTATCACCTGGTGACAAATGTCGGGAGGACATCGGCCGCCAGACTGTAGCCTGCGGCATTCCGGTGCCCGCCGCCCGCGAGCGCGTGGTAGACGATGAGATCACTCACGACGTTTTCTTGGCCTTGCGCTGCGCGTCGCAGAAGTCGACCATGTCGCGCACGGCGGCGGCGAAGCTGCCGCGTACCCCGCGGTGACGCGCCCAGCGGTCCACCGCTTCGAACTGTGCCGCTGAGAGGCCGACCGGACGCTGTGTAAGGCGCTGATCCTCGGTGACTGAGGGGCGTCCCATTTTGGTATTTTTCTTAGGCATGCTGGAAGAGTACCGCGCTCCCCGGCATAGTCAATTTTCTAGTCGGCTATTTTTACGAAAGCGGCTTGTCCGCGCACTAGCGCGACCTCAGCAGAGCACGCCGCCACGAGGCTCTCGAAATCGACAGGCGCGCTCATCCAGTCAGCACGGAGCCAGGCCTGGAATGTGTCCCCCTCTGCGACGAGACCGGACGGTAGCAGTACCGCGTCCACAAACACGAGCGATGCCTCGCCTATGGACATCATGCGGGTGTACCACGTCGTGCCGCACGTAGCGCAGTAGCTCGCCACGCGTTCGCCGTCAAGCGGCTGCAGCTCGTCCGACCGCTCGTAATAACGCAGCACACATGACGCCGACAGCCTGTACGGGTGACTGTCGGTGCGATGCTCCGCAGAACAGAGCAAACAATCGGCATCGAGGTTCTCGATCACCACGTCCACACGCGTGGTCATCCGCGCGCGATCCGCATCTCCACGCGCGCGCTCTCGCTCTTGCGCAACGCAGCGGGGAACGCGTTCCAGTCGCGTTTCATGCTCCGGTATTTCCGGCGGCGCGTGATCGCGATCGGCTGCTTACCATCGGGGGTTTCCTGGTCGGGAAAGAAGACGCGTGCCAGTTGGCGTAGTTGTCGGGCTCGTTTTCCGTTCATGCGGAAAGCCTACCCCGCTGAGCAGTCGGGGTCCGGGCAGATCCCCCGATCCAGCCTGGTTCCGCAGTCCACGCACATGCGGGGCACGGCGTCGTCGAGTTGCTGCTCCGGCATCCCGCCAGGCATCGCGTCCACGGTATCCACAGGGGTAGGGGATTCCCAGTCCGCCGGGCAGCGGGGTACCGCTTCCTCGGCAGCCTTGAGGAACGACTGCAGCGCCTCTCCGGCCTGCTGTGCGGACTCCTCGCCGGCATTCGGGTCCTCGCCCGGGGCGACGTTGTAGCGCTTGTCCCAGGAGCGCAGGAAGCGCATGGCGCCTGCGTTGTCGAACTTCCGCTTGTGTCCGACGATCCCCGTGCCTTCCTTGTCGCCTAGGTCGCCGAACACCGGCTCGTTCCAGCCGAAGGTCAGGCGTTCGGCAACGGAGTGGGCCATGATTCCGAGCGCACCCTGCTGCACGATGTCGAACGCCGTGCGGAATTTCGGTTTCTGCATCCAGCGGCGCAGCGTGGACGTCGCGATACCGGCGTTGCGGCAGGCAGCTGTCTTGTTCACCGGCGTGACGCGCAGTGCGGTCAGGAATGTGCGCTGCCGCGGCTTCAGCGCCATGAGCATTTTCTTCGTCGGCTCGATATCGACCATGTCGAACGAGGCCGCGGCGCCACTCAGGGCGTCTACCCATACCGCATTGACTTGCGGGGCTCCTGGCGCCTTCTGCTCTGCGCCCTGCGGGTCTTCTTGTTCGTCGGCCATACTGTTCCTGGGCCGGGCATCTCGCCCTCACGCTCCGGCTGGCCGACGGCCCGCCGCGGTCAGGACGTCTCGTCCCGGCGCTGGGTCCCAGGCTACTCGGTCAGGTCCGAGCCGTCCAGCTTCGCGGCCCGAGTTCGTGCTAGAAGGGCGTCCACGTCGATCGGTTCGGTAGGATAGGCAGACTCGACGCACGCGCGCTCAAGGGCCTTCGACAGGACGTCCACCTGCCACGAGTAGTCGCCAGCACGCGAACGCCACATCATCGCCTCGCGCGCCCAATGGCGGATGCTACGTCCCCCGGAGCGCGCGGCCAGGTGTAGTCCTGACGCCAGGCCGAGGAGGAAGAGCAACAGGCCGAGTCCCAGCACCGTGAACACGATCAATCTCCAGCCTCCGCGTCGAGTTCGCGCTGGAGCATGGCCAACGCGCGCCAAGCCACTTTGGCCGAATGGCGGGTGCCGTCGGTGTCCATCGTCCCGCGCTCCGCGAGGTGGCGCAGAAGGGAGTCCGGGTGGTCAGTCGACTTTTCTTTCGCCCAGTGGAGCGGCTCGCCGGGATTGTGTTGCTCGTTGCAGATCCGCGACGTGCGCGCGACCTCTAGCAGTGCGTCCGGGAAGTAGTCGAGAACGCCGGTACAGAGCGGTAGACCCTTCCGACGCGCGTGTTCCGCAGCCTCCGCGTCGGGCTCTGGTTCCCCGCGGAGCGTATCGGTGCGCGCTGCCTCGGGCAGGGGGTCCTCGCAGCGTAGCCGGATCCACGCATGCCGTGCCTGCTCAGGAGTGAGGGAGGGGAGTTCAAGCTGGAACTGTCGAAAGGTGATGTCGCTCATGGGGAGTAAGAGTAGCCGGGTCTAGTCGCGCTGGTAAAAACGCACATTCGTTTCGGCGCCAAAGATACGGACCGCACCATGGGCGAGGCCCATTACGGCGCAGTCGGTGAGTCGCGCCACCCGGACCTCGACGCCGAAGCGGTCGAGTTCGGATTGCAGTTTCTCGACCACGAGAGCCCGGTGCCGCGTGGTGCGGCGCAGGTCCTCAAGCGTGTTCTCCGCGACGAGCTGACGCAGCCCGCCGGCCGCGGCCTCGCCGATCCCCTCGTCCGCGTCGAGGTTGTCGACCTCGTAGCGCAGTACGTCCACGATCGCGTAGACGACCACGAGAGCCACGGTCACCTGCTTCTCGTCCTTGGTTTCGAACGTCTGTTCCGTGACCGTCAAGACCTGGTCGCATGTATGGTGGGTCTCGATGTCCTGGATCACGGGCAGGTACCATCGCACGCCTGGACCGACGCGCTTGGCGTCCTCGCCGCGCGTGTACCGCACGCCCGCCTCGTTGCAGCGGACGATTTCGAAGTGGGGGATGCATGAGACGATCAGCTCTACGAGCTGGATCAGGGGCCCGAGTAACGCGGAGAGGAATTCGCCCACTAGCGGGCCTCCTCTGCGAGCCAGTTCGTCATCACGTCGCGCGGGGCGTCGGCGCCGGTTCGCGCCTCGAAGCGCATGCCTCCGAAGTGGCACACGCCGTCGAAGACAATCGCAGGATGGTGCCAGACGTTGTCGCCCTCGATGATGCTCATTCCGAACCCCTGCTGCCATCCCTCGTGGTCGCGAATGTAGTCATGCGCGACCTCGGCAGAGCAGCCCATCGGGGTCGACATCCACGAGAGGTTCTGTTGCTTCCAGTTCCCGCCCCAGGCGATGTCCGCCCGGTGCGTGTGGCCAGAGGTGCCGGAACAACCGTAGGTGTCGAGTTCCTGCGCGGCCGACTTGCCCTTGCGTAGCTTCGTGCCATGTGTCGCGAGCATCGCGCCGTAGAGCAGCCGGCGCGGCTTCTCGCGCTCCTGCCCGGGCGGGGACTGAAAGCTGCCGCCGAAGAACAAGTCCACGTCGTGCTCGTCGATCCCCAGCAAACGGTCGAAACGCATCGATGGAAGGCGCGCGATCTCGCGTGCGGTGTTCGCCAGGTAACGCGAAACCATGTCCTCGTGATTGCCCAGGCCGTACATGATCCGCACGCCCGGGGCGAGCACTGCGCGGAGCTGGCCGATCTGGGTCTCTACGAAATCCACCTCAACCTCGAACGATACGTCCCCGCGGCGCCCTTGCTGGTGACTCGAGAGAACCGCGGCATTCAGAATGTCCCCATTCAAGAGCGCCGTGTCGCCTGCCTGAAGGATCTCCGCGCACGCCTGTAGATAACAGTCCCAGACGACGGGCGAAAGGAACGTGGCGTGCGTATCGCTGATCGACAGTGCAATGTGCCGGCCGCCGGCCGTGCGGTCCCAGCCGATGTACTTACCCACGTGCGGCATCATGTGGCGCGTAACGTACCGCCCCGTGTGCTCAAGCGCCGCCTTCTTGGCGCGCGCACGGCGGCGGGTCGTGGTGCCGATCTCGGGGGCCAGGCCCGCGGCACGCTTCGCGCCGACGAAAGTCCCCCACTGGTCGTAGATGCACTGGACAGGGTAATGCCCATACAGCTCATAGCGCCGCGGGCTGATCGAGCGGAACTTAGCGTACGGGTTCGTCTCCTCGTCCTCGGCCACACGTACGACGTCGCCAAGCATGTCCTCAATCGACGGTTCCTGAGAGGACTTGCCGAAGGCTTCTCGAGCTTGGCGTGCGGCGTCCTCTGCCTTCCGGGCCTGGAGCTTGCGCTTCTCCGCTGGGTTCAGGACCACCTCGTCCGGCGCGGCGAGGAACTTCTCAAGGTCGTCGCCTTTGCCCGGCTTCTTGTTCTGGCTCAAAATTCGATCTCCAGGCAGTACGTCACGTGATTGCGGAAGGCGTCGTAGGACAGCGGGTATTGTACCGGCTCGCCGCAGAGCACGCGATGTAGTCGCGCCCAGGATGCACGATGTACTCCGGAGTCGAGCCCGGCCTTGAACGAGCGCGCGGATTCATCCACCCGCGCGAGGCTGTCGGCGGGCAGGGCGCAGGTGGCACATCGCTTGCGGACGCCTCGACCTGAGACGATAGTGCCGTCCGGATCGTTCACGAACTGCTCTAGGGGATCGGTCATGGGGGAGGGTTCCAAGGGAAGGGGGAGAGATGCCTCGGGGCGTCCGAATCCTACCCTAGAATGTGTCGACGCGCTGCCGGGTCCGACGGGGGCGTTCCTCCCCAGTCGGGTCTCGCATTTCTCCCCGCGAGGGCCCCGACAGTAACGCAGCCAGCCGCCGATCGCGGCAGCGCGTTCGACGGTCTCGATCCTACCCGCGGGGGTGGCGGAGCGCTAGCAGTCCTTAGGATCCGCGTCCGGCACGTCGCGGGGGGACTCCATGGCATCCAGGGCGCGGTCGCAGTCAATGCAGACGTCTCCGCTCCCGGGGCCGCGCCAGCGTGTGTACTCGCCGTCGTGACAGGAACTGCAAGTGTGGTCGCAGGTGTAGACCCGGACCGGCCGTAGTGTGGTCCACTCGCTCAGTTGAGCACCATCCCGACTTGCCCGTTGTCTATGGCGGAGGCAAACTTCGAACCAGCCCAGCAGCAGAAGGCGGCGACGGTGGCCACCGCAATGGTAACTTTGACCAGGAGGGCGATCGAAGATTCGTTGGAGAGGATGGTGGTCATGATGTGCTTTCTGTTCCCTGCTACATCGGACAGAGCGGACAGGGCACGCAAACCGAACTACGGTTTCTAGCTTTCTTTCTCGATCTCGATCTGGGGCCAGCCGTCCGGGCAGAATCCGACGATCCGGTAGCGGCCGTTCTGACACGTCGTCTTGACGACGCACGCGCCGACGCCGATCACGCGCGGCTCCTCATCGGCGCCGCTGATCTCGATCACCATGCCTACCTCTAGCTCGGCGAATTCGGACCGCTTGTAGGTCACGTGGTTTTCTCCGGCACTATCAGCGTGGCCCACGTGCCTCCGCGGCCTTTGAGCGCGGACAGGCGCCGGTATTCGATCACTCCCCGTCGAGGCCGTAGGGCGAGCACGGGGTTTCCGCCTGTGCGTTCGGCCAGCTCCCAGAGCGCCTCGCGCTCGGTCGGGGGGATCTTCCCCGAGACCTTAGCCTGGACGAGCCAGAGGTCCGCCGCCACGCGCTCCTCCTCGTCGATCCGCGCCGCCCACAGATCAGCCGCCCCGCCGGAGCCGGCCGAGCGCACAACGCCGAACCCGCGCTCAAGCAAGTCGTCCCGGACCTTGAGTTCGAACCGTGTGCCCTTGCGCTTGCCGCCCGCGCCGCTGGTGGAACTACGCGCCATCGACGACCCGCCTCCCCTCGAACGAGCCGTCGTCGACCGACTCAAGTACGGTTTCGCCGAGATCCTTGATTGTTCCGGCGCAGGACTTCGCTGCCTCGCCCAGCGTGTTGACCGCTTCGGCCATATCCTTGAGGGTGACCCCGCGCGCCTCGTTGTAGCGGCACCGCTCGTCCTTGTCGTCCTGGACCAGCGGCTCGTCGTGGTAGAACGTGGACGTGGCGACCACGGAGCCAGAGGTGTCGCGGACCTCGACCTCCATCGGCCGCGTCGTGTCGAGACGCTCCGCAGCCCCCTCAAGCGTCGGCACGTGCTCGTTCCAGAACGCCGAGGATGTGGAGGCTTCGCCGCGGGTGTGACAACGCCCGTTCACATGCAGGGAGAAATACATTGTAGGAGGCTCCTAGAAGTCGCCGTCGCCGTCGCCAGAATCGGCTGAGCCGTTCTCAAGGGACTCCCGCTCAAGGCGGTCGAGGCCGCGCTCGACGGAGAGGAACATACGGCCGCCCTCTTTGAGGACTCCCTCCTGGTAGCAGCGACAGCCGGGACGGCGCCCAACATCGCTCATGACCGGATAGACGTGGTTGATGTTGGCCGTCGGGATGGTCCTTTTGACGACAGCGAGGACGTACTGCGCGTCGACAGGCTCGGGGTGATTGGCGCGGGCGATGTCATGGACGATGTCGGCAAAGGTGGACATGGTGGGGTCTTCAAAAAGGATTCAGCGTAGATGCAGGACAGCGCCGTCGGCGGCCTCTTCCGCGAGACCCATGCCAACGGCCGCAAGGATGGATTCCGCGAGAAACACGCCTGCGGAGAAAGGCCAGTCTTCGCGCAGGTCGATGACAGATGCCGTGCCGTTTGAGCGGCGCAGCAGGCCGATCAGCACCATAGGCCCATGGTGCGCGGCGAACGCGCCCTCTGTCAGAGCGTGCAGTGCCGCGGGATGGATGTCGGTGGTCTGGATGGTCATAGGTTACGCACACCCGCGCAAGTCGGGCAGACTGGGAGGAGGGCGCAGCCGTGAGGGTCACAGGTCGGAGCTCCGCAGCCGACGCAGGCGTATTGTGCAGGTTGGCTGCAGCCATCCTGCACACAGACGAACGGGTCGTGGACCGCGAGCAGGAGGCCGTAGGTCATCCCCACGGTGGCCAGGCCGATGCCGGCCACGATCAAGATGAGTTTCTTCATGTCGGAAGCCTACCGCCCGTGGCGCTTCGGCGTCGGGAAATCGCCTTGCGGCGGGGAGGGCATCGTCACCTGCGGGCGCAGCTTGCCTTGGCAGTCGGCGATCGGGGGGTCGGCAACGAGTTGCGCTCCGCATTCGATCAGCCGGCCGCGTTCACGCATGGTCCTGATCTCCTCTAGCCTTCGGCCGCATTGATCGCATTCGTATTCGTAGATAGGCATGGGGATTAGCTGATGGGGATGTCGCGTAGGTCACGCAAGCGTAGTTCGAAGTCTTTGCGGAACTCTTCGACGTTGTGTTGTGCTGCGTAAGCGTCGTGTTGTGCGGTGCGGCGCTCGACAGCTTCAGGGCGGGTCTCCGTCAGATCGACACCTGTCCAGTCCCGCCACGGGGAGGGGTTGGTCACGCGCTGCGGGCGCGGCGGACCGTAGCCCGCGCGCCATCGCCACCGTCTATCGATCTGCCACTTGAACCGTCGCGCCATGCCGGGATCATACCACCCGGCGCTTGCGCCGCCAGCTCCGAAAGCGAAGACGGGCCTCGCGGGCGTACCATGTCCACCAGAAAATCCGCCGCCCGGGCGTGGACATGTCCGTGTAGGATTCTCCGTCGAAATCCGCATCCTCCTCGATCTCAAAACGGGCCCCGCAGTAGGCGCACCGGCAGTGCGTGGCCTCAGGGTAGAGGCTGTCGTAGAACGGGTGGCCCTTGGGCGGAACACGGTACTCGACGGAGTCTCCAGTGAGGCAGGCGGGGCAGTTCTCGATCATCACAGGCTCGCGGCCAACCAACCGGCAGGGACCATCACCTCGCGCAGGCCATCGGGGAGCCACTCAAGCTGCCCAAAAGACTGGGGGTCTGGATGCTCGAGGAAAAGCTGAACGCTCCAGCTCGACTTTCCAGCCGACGGCTTCAGTAATCGACCGCCCAGCGCGTCGTCGAGCAAAAGTCCGGCCGCAAGCGCGTCGTGCGCAGCGTCGTGGTCGGAAAACGTGTCGAGGAATTGGAGTGCTTGCTTCATGGTTTGCCTTTCGACCACCAGAGCCGGGCGCCTTGACTAAACGAACTGGAAAACCGTGCTAATCCTCGTCGACCGTTCGATAGCCGAGCGTGCCGTCTACCTCTGCTCTAGCCTGAAGTTCGGTCAGGAGTTCGCCGGTCGTCGCCAACCCGAGGAGCGGCTCCTGCTGCTGCTGTCGAATCGGCGGCCCAGGATCGACAGGCCGGTGCTTGGGCGCCACGCGAATGATTTTACGTTCCATGTCACGCTCCACGTCCCCGTGCCTGACGAACGACGACAGCTGTTGATGTGACTCGTAAGCGGACGCGGCGAATTCGGCCAGCGCGACCGCCGTCGACACCCAGCCGTAACCGTACCGCATGGCGAGGAAGTCGAGCAGGGAGTCTCCCTGCTGGTATCGTCGCGGGCCTGTGCGCCGCGGGTGCTGGGGGCCGGAACTCTCGACCGCGACCTGCTGGGGCTCGTACCGTAGTCGCCAGAACCGCCCGCTCCCGGTGTCCTCGTCCTGTTTGAGGATGCCCTGGCCCGTGAGAAATGCGAGCGTGAGAGCACGGCGGTGAGGACACGTCCAGCCGTTCCGCTTGAGGGTGGTCCGGAGACATTCCTGGTCGAATCCTGTCGTGCCGTACTGGGCGCGTAGATCCCGTTCCATATAGTCGGCCGTAACCTCAAGTGTCCACGCCTCGTCATGGTCGAACGTGAACACCTCGGAGGCCTTGTCCAGTCGCGGAGAGGGATCGACGCGCCAGCGTGTACCGTCTCCGACCTCCGGAGCCGGGACCACGTTACGGCGATGGACAAGGAGCGCGAAGGCGTCCGAGTCCCAAAAACGTGCCGTGTCCTCAAGCGCATCGTATTGCACCGAGCGCGTGCCAAACTTCCGAGAGAGTGCTCTAAGAATCGTGGCGGCCAGGTCGTTTCGTGTGTGTTTCATGTGTCGAGAGGTAGGTGGTA
The DNA here is from genome assembly GCA_024226515.1 of bacterium. Lineage (GTDB taxonomy): Bacteria > Acidobacteriota > Polarisedimenticolia > Polarisedimenticolales > Polarisedimenticolaceae > JAAELQ01. Next base: position 50,346 of record JAAELQ010000205.1, on the reverse strand, counting down.
CCTGAGGCAGGGATCGCACGCTACGCTTCGGGTTCACCGGAGAGGGACTTCCTCCGCCACCCCTTCGCCGTTCTCTGTTGAACGCCCAGGTATGTAAGAACGACCGACTCGGCTCGCCGGGATGCCTTCGGCGTGCGGGCGAGCTGTAAGGCCCTCCGCGCGCTTCTCGATCCAGCGGTCCAGCGCTGGTCCCTGACTCCGGGGCGGCTACCTACGTCCGCGTCTCTCTTGCCGGCATGCCGGCCGTGGACACTCGTAGTTGTAGTGGACGCTTCCCCGGACGACGGCGCCGAGTCGGTCGTGGTCTGTTTTGAAAGAATGCGTGAGGCCCACCGGACTGGAATCTCCGGCCCCTGGAACATGTTCTGCTCGGACCGCCACGCCATTGAGATACTACCCTCTCGGCAAGAGGCGGGCGGTCGCTTGATGTGATTCCCTCAGAGAGCCAGGGAGGCACCGGCCGCAACCGCCAGCATGGCGGCCAGGAGCGCCCACCAGGGCGCGGCAGACGGGAGTTCGCATCCGCAGTCGCAGCAACGCCGTTCCCCGTCGTGCCTCGCCTGGAAAGATCGTGAGTGTTTGCAGATCATGCAGGGAGCCTACCCTGTGGTGTCTTCGCGCGCCAGCCGTACTCGCTCGACGGCTGTAGCATGGCTATCCTCGTCGCGCTCCACGCCCAGGAAGTCTACGCCCTCGAGTGCGCAGGCCACGCCCGTGGAGCCGCTGCCTGCGAACGGGTCGAGCACGAGCGTTCCCTCCGGCATCTTGACGAGGCGCACGAGCCAGCGCATGATCTCAGTCGGCTTCACGGTCGGGTGCCGGTTCTCGACGCGGCCGCCCATCGTGCGGTCCTTCTTGGACGCCTTGGCGCAATAGAAGAAGCGGGAGGCGCCTCCTTTGTCTCCGGAATACTTCTCTGTGCCCTGTTCGATCGACGTGCCCTTACCCCCGCCGTAGATGGTGTTTGGCGTTCTCGCCTTTGGGTAGTGTCCACCCGAGAGGGAACCGCTCTGCTCGTCCAGCATCGCCGCGGTTCCACATCGTAGCGCCGCCCCGCTGCGCTCGAAGTATTTCATCCATCTTTCCGGAACGTCGCTCGCCGCAACTTCCTGCGCGCTTTCAAGGTCGCGCGCATCTTCGCCTTGGACTTCTCCGAGTGCTTCCGACCTGTCATCGGGTGCCGTTGCTGCATCCTCTTCGACAGCGCCTCCGCGTAGCACTCGCGGCTGCAATACTTCTTCCGCACCGCCCTGCTGGGAGGCATCGTCATCGGGGACTCGCACTCCTGGCAGGATTTCGTAATCGGCATAGTATTCGCGCACTGGCTCTGGAGCGGTGTCCCTCAAGTGTAATACAGGATCTAGCCAGTAGTCGAGAACGACGTTCGCGGGCCAGCGGCCCGCCTCGTTGGGAACGAACTCGCGCTGATCGCGCTGGTCCGCGCCGTATACCTCGCCCTGGCGACTGCTCTGCCCCTGCGTAGTGCGGGGGACCTCCCCGGCGATCCGACACCCGTCCACATTCAGCCCGGCCACACCGTGCGCGAGGGCGTTCGCGGCGAACGTGCCGTCGAGCGGCTTCATCGCGAGGACGATCGGCTCGAATGCGGGTTTTAGGGATGTACCCCACCCCTGCCAGAGCTGGGCGGCGTCGGTGGCGGGGGCGGTGACGTCGAATTCCGTCTCCATGCTACGCTCGGAGCCGAGCCCGACCACGGAGCCATTACCGGCTCCGTCCGTCCGCTCTCCCACCTTCTCCCGCTTCCACCAGTTCTCTCCAGGCTGCCCCTTCTGGCCGTTCAGCTCTACGAGCAGGTGGAGGATCCTCTCCGGTGGGGCCTCGACGCCGAGCGTCTCCAGCAGGAGCGGCATCTGGTCGAGTGTCGGGACGGCGGGCTGCGACCCCTTCGTGCGCGCGGTCCAGTGCCCTACCTGACCGCTGCCCCCGTTGAACCCGAACGCAGCGAGTACCTCCGCGTGCGTCTTCCCGCTCTCCTTCAGGCGATCCGCTATCCAAGCCGTGACCTCCAGCCCCTCCGCCCGGTCGTAGCGCTGCTTGTCAATCGCCTTCGACACGTCCAGCGATTTAGGAAATCCGCTGCCATACATCCAGGCGAGGCAGTCCCGCACCTGCCAGCCCGCGTCCTCGATCGAGCACGTCAGCCGGTGGTACGTACGCGTGCCGCCGAAGGCCAGGAGCATCCCGCCGGGCTTGACGACGCGCAGGCATTCCTCGAAGACTTCGCGCATGTGGTCCTGGTACGCGTTCCCGCTCCACGGAATTTCCCGATAGACTCGGACCCCCTCGACGTGCTCTTTGTGACTGGCTGCCGCCGTCTGGTCGCTTGGTCCTGACCATCGATTCCCCTTCGGTCTTCCAAGCCACTCTCCGACGGCCTCGGCCCACGCCTCAAAGTCTCGCAGTTTCTTGGCTCGCAGAGGGAACTTGCGAAGGAATCCGACTAGAACGCCGCACCCTTCCTTGTCCTGTACCGCCCACGTCTTGACGGGCTTCTGATTTCCCGTCCGTGGCTCCGCCTTCGAGATCGTACCAATGCCGAGAACTTTCTTGGCCTGTCTCAAGATCGCCTCGTCGTCCGCTCGCAGTTTCATCGAGAACGTGCAGGTGTGTGAGCCTCGTTCGTGTTTTTGCACTCGGAAGCAGCCCTCGCCGTCTATCAGCCCGGCCAGATAATAGCAGAACCCGACGTCGACGTTGCCGTCGAATCGATCCCAAGACTTCCCCATGAAGCCTCCGGGTAATCCGTACGGAGGATCCGTAACGATCGCCGTCACGGAGTCGTCAGGCAGGTGGCGTAGCGCGTCGAGACAGTCTGCGTGGGCGATGGTGAAAGGGGGAGGTAGTTGGCTCATGTTTCTAATCTATCTCGTTGATCGCAGCATGGTCGACACTGCAGCCCACGCCGTCGCGCCCCTCGAGCACGTACTCTAGACGGTCGGTCGTGCATATGATGATCTTCATGGCGTCGCGTGCGTCGTCGCGCCAGACAAGGATGCCGTCCGCCGTCGTCGCGCGGTTCAGTCCGAGCGAGTCCGCCACGTGCCGTGCCTGCCGCTTCGCCCACGTGGCATGGCGATGCGTAGCGCAGGCGAACACATACTGCCGCAGACCGACGTCCACGCATTGTAGCACGGCGACGAGTTGCGCCGTCGTGCGTCCGGAGTAGCGTCCCGGCGAGCGGAGCGCTGCGTCGAGCCGATCGGGGTCGAGGTTGAGGGGGTTCATTTTTGAATCGGCACGAGGAAATCCGGAACGCGGTTCCCGTACGGTGTGAGGTCGACCCAGCGCCCGTGCGAGGTCTCGGCCTCGTAGGTGTATTCCTCAACGCTCCAAGCGCCATCCGCGGCAACGGTCCGCACCGTCTCCCGTATCTGCCCAGTCGCGACCTCGCGGGGCACCGAGACCGGCACGTTGGCGACGGTCGCACCTGCGGCCGACAGTGCCGCGGCCTTGAGCAGTTCTCGGCGATTCAATGGTGCCTCGAAGGTCTGCGGAGAGAGTGGCGCCCGTGGATCTGCAGAAAATGCGCATTCGCGCGCAACTTCCACTCCGGAAGGCATGTGGTGTAGGCTCGGATGTAGTCCCAGATGTTGCTCATTCCGGCGTCTCCGAGTAGAGGATGGCGCGGAAGATGACGACGCATTCCGCCCGCGATGCGGGCTGGACAACGCGACACACCGCGCTCGCGCGCAGGAACTTGTCGTAGAACTCCTCACAGTGCGCCACGATGACGTTCACCTGATCGAAGCGCAGCGACGTGAACTGCGGCAGGCCGGTGCAGGAACCGTCCGGGCGCGGCTCGTGGCCGTCTAGCTCAAGCCGCGCGGCGGCTACGCGAGAGCCCAGGCAGAGCCAGTCGTGATCGGAGCGCTCGGTGTGCGTGCCGTAGTAGCGCGAGCCCGTCGGTATAAAGCCGCGGAAGACGTCGACCAGTTCGCGGGGGTAGCGTTTCACAGTCCGTGCTCCTCAAGAATGCGGTCTACCTGTCGCTCCTGCCGCTCGGTGAGATTGCGGCCGCTTTGGAGCTGCAGGTAGACGTCGTCGAGAAAGCGCATGTCCCAATTGGACAGGCCGCTTGAGATCGCAAGCGCCTTCTCGACGTCGCGAAACTGCTGCGCGCCGGGGTCGGGCTTGCCTTGAAAGGGAGGGTCGTCGGGTAGTTGCATAGTATGAATTGGGTCGCGGTCTGGGAGGCTGCACAGGACGCACCAGCGGTCGAGTCGCGCGCCAGTAGCGGCGGACCTTGACCGTAGGCACCTTCAAGACTCCTCCCCCTTGATCTCGCCCGGCAGCGGGAACCGAGGGTCGTGCTGGGGCCCGCCGCTCATACGCCCGCGCAGGGCGCGCTTCGCGATCTCCTGCGACGCGCGGAGCGCTTGCATCTTCTGCTCATCGCTAGCGTCGGCTTGGACGTTCGGTTGGCGTGTCACGGGCGTACCGTCGGCCTGGCGCGGCGCGGTCGGGGAGACGAACGTCGGCGGCTCGGACGGGGCTGTTCGGCAGGCGGGGCAGTTGTCGCCGATCAGGCACAGCGCTCCGCATCGTAGGCATTGCATGGGTCAGTCCTCTTTGGGGGGTTTCAGGGAGTCCACAGGCCACGCGCCGTACGTTCCCAGTCGTCGCGGCTCTGAGTCATCTTCTCGAGTTGCTTCTGAAGGCGCTCGCGCTCCTTGAGAAGCCTGGCAATCACGTCTGTCGCGGCGCTCTCACTGTCGGGGATGTCTACCTTCCGGAGATCGTAATCCACATACGTGTCGAAAGCGTACGGTCCGTCGGCCTCTGCCTTCTCGCGCGAAACCTCGTCGCGCTCCATGATGTGCTCAACCCAGGACTTGCGCTCCGTCTCGATGACCCGCCCGAGCGCCACGCCCCAGCAGATTGTGTCCGTGTTCTCCGACCATCCGTCCGGCGCCTCGTCGCGCTCGTAAGACAGGCGCGTCTCCGCCTCGGTCTCCGCCTCGCTGGCGGTCTCGAACAGGTCGAACCCTCCCTCGTTGTCATGTACGAAAAAACGGTATGTGCTCATGGTGGTTTCCGGCAGAGAGGTGTTCGGTGGGCCAGGCCCGGCCGCAGGACGGCCGAACCCGGCGTAGCTGTCTAGACCAGGGCCGGCTCAAGCGCCTCGTCGAAGACGGGGCAGAAGTCCGGGATGGTCTCGGTCGTGTCGTAGTTGGCTTTTGAAGTTGCAAGGCAACCCCTCGACCAGCGACTTTGCTCGCCTGGAGTCTACCTCACGACTCTAGAGAAAGTCGATCGACAGGCCTTCGGACGTGTTGCTCGTGGCCCCATCGCGGTGCCAGAGCTGGAAATTCCAGGTCTCCCCCGCGTTGATCGCGCCTACCTGCGGGATCTGGTTCAGGAACAGGTCCGTCCGGAGCCGGCCGTTCGCGGGGATCATCCCGATTCCGTACGGCGGTCCGTCGAGTCGTATCAGCGGCAGGCCCAAGCAGAGCCAGCCCTGCGACATCGGTAGCGGTGTGAAGCCCTGCGACATGGAGATGTTCCAGTAGCCGAGTTCGCCCACGGGCAGGTCGAATGCAAACAGGCTCACGTCGTCGGCTGCAACCACCGCTGAACCGAGGGCCCGGGCCTTGCCGATCACGCCCGTGGAGTTCACGTTCGCGCTCGCGCAGTATACCGCGCCGACCTCTTCGCACGCGTCGAGCATGCCGTTCCCGTCCCAGTCCTCACCGTTGAAAATCTGAACGGGATCGTGCTGGCCGTCCCCGTCGCAGTCCTCGAACGGGGCGGCTTCGAGAATGGCAATGAACTTGCTCGCAGTGTTGCGCCGCCCGAAATACTCCGGCACACCATTGGTGGAAATGCATGAGGCGTATACGTCAACGAGATCCGGTTCGCCTGCGCTCCAGGGGAGCGCATGGTTCAACAGGTCGCCGCTTTCCCAGGCCCACGCGTCGAGCGGTCCGCTGCGCGAAAGCCCAGTGTAGAACTCGATCACGCCCGAGGGGGTTGCGAACTGCTCTGCGTACGTGCGCCAGGCAAGTTCCTCGGCCTGGGTTGTGAGCGAGACGAGCCGCAAGCCGCGGTCGGCAGCCTTCGCGCGCCACGTGTTGAATGTGTGCGGTGTGGTGCTGTCGATCCATACCGCGGCTTTGACGCCGGGACGGCTCGGGGAGTCGACCCAGACGCCGAGCATCTGAATGTCGGCAGCTGCGGTCGAGGCGAGGAGAAAGAGTGCAAGGAGGTACTTCATCGGCAGCGCCCGCAGTAGATGTGATAGAGATTCGAAGCAGCAAACGTGACCGAGGGGCCGCCACAAGCCGACATCGTCGTCGAGCGGTGCACCGTCAGTTTCTCACTGTAGCCGCACGTGTCCTTCCAGGAACCAGTGCAAGCCGTGATCCAGTCGCCCGCAGCAGCGCCAGCCGTGAGCCATTCATACTCAACACGGCACTGTCCTACTACAAGCGTCCCACGCGGGTTGGCGTCGTCGAGCATGGCGGTACTGCCGCCGGCCACGGTGTAGCGGTAAGAGAGCTTCCAATCGCCCCAACAGTCCCGCTCGTCGCAAGGGACTAGAACAGGCACGTAGCCGCACGATGTGTCGGGGTTCACGAGTTCGAAGCGGATCTCAACTCCGACGGAGCCGCTCTCGCCCGGCGCACAGCCGGTCGTGCTGATACGGGTCGTGATGCCGCCCGGCAGGGGGCGCCACATGAGCGCGCCCGTCAGGATGTCGGCCCGCTCCTCCTGGAGCTGGGGCGCGCAGTAGTTCTCGCAGGGGCCTTCCGGGTCGTCCGAGGCCACTGTGGATGCCGCGCGGACCTCGGAGTCCAGGAAGGTGCCCAATGCCAGCAGAGCGCCAGCGAAGGCCAGGAAAGAGAAGGGTGTCAGGATTCGTCGCATGGTTCCTCAAGAGGTTCAGGGAGGGGGGCCCACGACACGCGCCGCGAGCTCTTCGTGTAGACGCCGGGATCGACGTCCCAGTCCTCGGCGAGCCCCGGACTGATGGTGAATTTACCGGCGGTCACGAAGTCGTCGAGCATCCAGGCGCGGAGCGCGGGCCATCCCACGCGCCGCTGCCACTTCGGCTCAGGAGCCGAATTCGGTTGTTTTTCGGTCATGGGACCTAATCAGCCGATCGGCGGCATGAGGGTGTCTTCATTGCCAGCCACGTCTTCCGGTGCGTCTGAGTCCGTCGGGTCGTAGGGCTGGCCGTCGTCGGTGTCGATGATGAGATCCTGCCTCTCCGGGATGCGCACCTCAAGATCCTCGGTCCCGCCGTCGAGGCGGTACGGGTCGTACTTGGCGCCGAATGCCTCGTACTCGTCCGCCGCGCCCGCGTACAGGTCGTCGTCGAAGCTCTCGGCCATGTCGACCGGCACGAGGTAGTTGTACCCGTCGTCGTCGCGACGGAGGCGGCCGAAGCGACGCTGGAGGCGGCGGATCCGCATCTGTTCTAGCGTCTCGCCCTCAAGCGGCGGAAGGTTCTCTAGGATCTCGCGCGCGGTCGCGATCAAGGCCTGGCGCTGCGATTGTGTGTCGTCGTAGTGTGCCTCGGCCGAGGCACTGATCGCGCGGCCCTGCATCTCGCCCCACTGGGGCGGCTCGCCCCCTCCGCTCAGATGCTTCGGCGTCGGAGGCACAGTGTAATTGTCGCACCAGTGTTCGCGCGGCTCGGACAGCGCGTTCGTGTCCGTGAAGGCTTGAATCAGCGGCACGAGACAGTCACAGTTGTAGCTTGAGCCGAAGATGGTCGGTTGCTTCAGTGTGCTGAGCCACGCAGCGAAGCCGTAAACCGCTTCGGATCCGGTAAGCGTCGGCTGCCTCTCAAGCGCCACGCGTGCGTGGTCCACGTCCACGATGTCGAAGGCTGAGACTGGCATGCCGGTCTCGGCCTCGTACTCCCCCCCTGCCTGCAGTGCGCAGTCCCAGTATCGGACATTACCCTGAGCGTCGCGGACGACACTCCCGTCGATGATGAAATAGCTCATGCCGCAACCATACCCCCGTGAGAGAGGGGCGGCGGAAAGAAAGTAAGTTTTCTAGCTTTTCAGTTTGCTAAGTAGCGAATCCGGAGCTATTGTCTCCGTGACATGACGAACACCTCGCACACCCGCCTGACCGTCCAGCCGAACGACTCCAGCAAGGCGGGACAGAAGGCCTCCGCACAAATCATCTTCGGCCGCTTCCACCAGTACGCGGTCTTCGCCGTCCACGTCCGAATCGGCTTAGAGGTCCAGTGGTTCGTCACGTACGCCGAGATCGAAGACGAGGTCACGGGAGCCCCGACAGTCATCCGCCAAGCCCGCACGCTTGAGGCGGCCGTAGACGGACTCGACGAGGGGCAGCAGCTTCGCCCGCACATCCTAGACCAACGCGCGGGAGGTACCCCGTGAAAGAAAGTAAGTTTTCTAGCTTTTCAGTTTGCTAAGTAGCGAATCCGGAGCTATTATCTCTGTGACATGAAACAACTCGCAGCACTGGCCGCCGAACAACTCCTCCACCTCGCCACGACCGAGAACGACCGCGTGGCCCCGCTGGTCGAAGAGGTCCGCCAGGACTGGCGCCTCTGCGCCTCGACGGTCGCCTACCTCTACAAGGTCGCTACCACGGAGCCCGAGAACACCTACGCCGCCGACCGCCTGATCGCGGAGCTGACCGCATGATGCTCATCCTCTACCGCACATTCGACGACTCCGAGCCCGACTGCACCCGCACCTCCGCAGAGTGGAGCTTGGACGGGGGCCGCACATGGCACGCCGGCCCGCAATGCGTCCTGCGCTCCTCCGAGATCCCGGACATGATCCGCGACCGCACCTACCACGTGGCGCCCGGGGCCGAGATGGTGGACGCGACGGACTGCCACTGGGCAGAGCCCGGCTCCCCCAACCGCGTCGCGCTTGAGCGCGCGGGCTGGACAGGCAGATTCGCGACCGAGGGTGGCCGCTAGATGGTCACCGCCTGCCTTGTCCTACTGGGCGGAGCCGCCGTGCTCTGCGTCGTCGCGATCTGGTACATCCGAGAATAATCGGACTTTCTAGTTCGTTTAGTTCAGGCTCGCGGCTTCTCTAGTCGAAAGGGAAACTATGAACGCAAAAACGAACACTAAAACCGCCAAGATCGCCCGCCTGATGCGCATCACCGAAACCCACGCCCGCGTGGTCTGTGCAGGCGGCGCCTTGTTCGAGCGCGACTCACTAGAGTTCCAGCGCGTCCAGGACGAAGTGTTCGCCCTCTGCACCGATGAGGAGCTGCTTGCCCTCGATCATCCGATGATGGGACTGCTTTACGATCAGTCCGACATCGACGAGATTCGAAAAGAGCTGGCCGAATAAACCAGCTTTCCTAGTTCGCTTTCTACGCCGCTCCCGCTTCTTAGACCATGAGCACGAACAAGTCGCAGAACAACGCCCGCCAGTCCGCCCTCATCGCCAAGGGCCTCTCCTGCCGCATCCGCCAGCAGCTTGCCAAGCCCTCGCGCCTCACGCTCGCCAAGGCGCCGAAGCGCGCCCGCACGACCACCGCCGACCTCGACGCTATTATGGGACGCTAGGAGACTGAGAAGCGACGCGCTCCGGCGACCTCGTCGGCGAGAGCATGCTCGACACGATCACGCGCGAGGCCGCCGGCCTGCGCACTCGCTAGACCTGACCCGAAAGGAACCTGACCCATGAAACTGAACCCTGCCGAGAAAATCTTCAACGCTGCCTCGAAGGCCGAGGGCCGCTACGCCTTTCACGGCGTCGAGCTGCGCCTGATCGAAGGCGGCGCCCCCGTCCTGACCGCGACCGACGGGCGCAAGCTGGCGCAGGTCTTCCCCGAACTTGAAGACGGCGTCGACGACGAGCTGGCCGAGGTGCTCGAGGAAGCGGGCGGTAGCGTCGTCTTCGACGCCTCCGCGCTGCGCGACGCCTGGAAGGGCAGGCCGACGGGCGACCGCTTCCTGCGCGCGACTCCGGCCGGCTGGCAGCTCGTGAACGGGCCGACGGTGCGACCGCTCCCGACGATCGAGGGCGACTTCCCGAAGGCCGAACAGGTCGTGCCCGCGCGCGTGAGCGGTCGCGCCATGACCCTGAACGTGAAGCTGCTCCTTGAGCTGGCGAAGGCGACGGGCGCCGAGAGCCTGACCTTCGAGGTGCCCGAGTTCTCGAAGCAGCTTCAAGGCGCAGCCGGCGGGCAAGTGACGACCCCCGTCCGCATGCTGGCCCGCACTGACGCGGGCGCGACGCCTTCGATCCTGGTCGTCGGGGCCGAGGTCGAGCACGCCTCGGAGCCTACCGACGCGGTCGCCGTGATTATGCCGATCAAGCGCGTGTTCTGAACCCTACCCTAGTGCGCCGGTTCGCGCCCGTACTTCTCGACGTGCCACTGCTTCACGTCGAAGTTGCGCGGGTCACCGACCCAGAGGAGCTCACAGAGATCCGTGTCGCGGTTGTAGTAGACGACCTCGCAGTCGATCGCAGTGAACGCGCCGCCCTTGTTCTGGACGAGCCCGTAGCGCGGCGAATCCTTCTCGACGACGAACGTGCACCGGCGCAGGACCATGTTGGCCAGCGCGTACCCGGTCTTCTTGTCGCCAATCGCGAGCGTGTAGTTGCCGCCCCGGAAGATGCACTCCTCGAACTCGTAGTCCCCGCCTCCGCCGTCGTATGCGTTGGATGTCTGGATGCAGGCGTTCGACCGCGTGCCGGACTCGTTGGCCGGCATGTCGAAAAACCCGCGTTTGACGATCGCGCGCCCCACATCGCCGCGGGACTGGATGCCGTCGGCGTGTGCCCCGGTCTTGCGTCCAAGCTGATATACGTGGAAATCCGTCAGAGTGCAGTCGCCGCCCAGCCACTTGATCGCATCGCCGCCGGAGTTCGCGCAAACGAAATGCTCCGCATGCGCACTGTTCCGGACGGTCAGGCAGGAGGATCGTGCGTCTCGATAGCGACCGCCAGTCTCGTACTCGTCGTCGAGCTTCCGGGCGTAGTCCTGCACGTCCCATGCCCTGAGGACCGCGAACGGGCGCTCTGGCAGAGGCTTGCCTGAGAGTGACCAGGACCAGGGGAGGTCCGCCGGGACAGGCACGGGGGTTGGCGGCGGAATTACCACCGGGGGCGGCACGGGCTGCGGGTACTCAATCGGCGCGTCGAGCGCGGCCTGGATCTCGTCCGCCTGGTCGATGATCCAACCCGCCGTGCGGTTCAGTCCATCGCGGATCTTCTCTAGCTTGTGTCTGTCCATGTGTCGTGTCCTTGGGTTTCAGGTCTTGGGCTCGGTCGAGAAGCCTACCACGCGCTCGCGCAGAGGAGCCAGCGTGGTTGGGTAACGTTGTCGGTGGTCCATGTGTGTCCTTTCGTGACAGTGGTCGAAGTGGCTTTTTTCAGAAGCCTACCCTACTGCGCAGCCTTCTCAAGCACCGCCTTTTCGAGCACCGCCTTTTCGAGCGCCGCCTTTTCGAGCGCCGCCTGCAGCTCCGCGATCTTCCCGCGCTGCAGCTCGACCAAGTCCATGAGATTCGGCACCTGCCGCACGGCGTTCGCCTCCAGCTCGGCAGTCGGAAAGCGCGGAGCCTCCTCGCCCTCGACCGCGACGCGTTCGTAGGAGACCTGCCACAGTCCTGACGCCCCATTGAATGTCGCCGAGGCTGGTCCGTCCGTCTTCTCGTAGACGTCGTCCCGCGCATCGGCGTACTGCTCGGCCGCAGTGTCTGCGGCTGCGCGATCGAGGAAGGCGCGAGAAATCCGGCCCGCCCGGGCGCAGGTCCAGATCGTCAGTACGTACACATGCATGATTCGATTCCTTGGGTTCGAGAGTGTGTGAGAAGCGGGACCGTCGCGCCTGGCCGGAGGGGGAATGTATCTCAAAACCCTACGGCCCGTCCTTTTGGCGCAGCGCGCCAAGTCCCGCTAGCAACCGAGTTCAGGCAGAGTCGCTCGGCCGCTGTGCTTGTCAGTCTACCCCGTCGAGGCGGTCCTGCGCTGCGCGCTCCTCGTGCCACGGCTGCTCCGTGCCGTCGTCCTCGTGCTCGACGATCTGCGTGGGGCTGTCGGGCGTCGCGAGGTGCGGGTGGTCGCGCTCCCAGTTCTGGAGCATGCGAAACATACCGTCGTATTCAGAGTCAGTGATCTCAGGCTCCCCGCGTCGATACAGGATGTCGTGGTGCCGCAGCGCAGCGCGTAACGTTCGCGCCTCGGTGTCGGTCGGCTTGAAGGTCACTCCGTCGCCTCCAGGAACGTGAGGAGCTGGTTATCAGCCCAGGTGAGTTCGCGCTCAAGCACCGCTCGCGCGTCGGCCAGCGCCTCCGCCGGTGTGGCCCCCTCGCCAATGATCCCGCCGACTCCCCTCACCCGGGCGAACTCGGTCGAGAGCATACTGTAGCCGTTCTGACCGATCGAGATCCGCACGCTGCCGCGCCGGATCGCGCAGTGCCAGCCGAGGTTTTCGGTCAGGGCTGGCACCCAGCCGTCGCCGAGCTGTTCGCACGCGACGATCGCGTGCCGGAGGGCGGAGGTGTGCTCGCCCCAGGTGCAACCACGCCCGCAGGCAGGAGCGCAGTACATCACGCCATCGCTGACGGCCTCCCAGTCGTCAGGGTGGTATCCGCCGCCGGAGTGCCTGCGAGGCTTGGGAGGTTTCTTGCGGATGCTCACTGCCCCACCTGCTTGCCCGACGTGGTCCCGACGATGCGCTGTCGCACGGCGTCGACAATGCGTGCCCAGCCCTCGAGCAGGATGGCGTCGTTTTCCTCCCAGGTGCCGGGCGCGTAGGACACGCCGTCCATGCGCGGCTGGTTCGGATCGAAGCGTTCACGCTCCCAAGCCTCAAGCCGCAACGTGCCGCTCGGCATGACGAACTCGCGCGTTCGCCAGCCCCAGTTCTCTAGTAGGCCTCGCAGGAGTAGTTCCCCGCCGAGGGAAGGCTCTTCGGTGTCAGGTGGGATCGGGATCGGTTTCTTGTGGATGCTCATGTGTGAATTGTCGACCACTGAGAGGTCGGAAGCAAACTAGGAAAGCGAATTATTCGCCTGCGCCCCGTGGCTCAAGCGTGGCCTGCCACTGGGAGCCTCGACACGGGTAGTTCCCAGTCGGGTCGCTGGTTTTGTTTGCATGTTCGGTCTCCGTTCGGGTTCTTCCTGGCCGTCTGTGCGGCCCTGTGCTGCGTTCTGGCGCCGGCACCCCTCCCAGGGTGTCCTCAGGCGCCGCGTAGATCCTGGGCCGAGGCAGGCCCGTTTCCGGTCGTTCTGAGGCCCGAGGGGGGCCTCGCGGTATGAACCATGGGGGTTCGGTCAGGCGCGGGTCGACCCGAAAAGGTGCATCTGAGATACATCTTTTCGTCCTCCTAGAGGTCCCGATAGTCCTCCTCGTCCCAGTCGCCCTGCTCCAGCGGCGGCTCCTTGCTGATTTCCAGGACCTGCTTCAGCGTCCGATCGCCGTTCGGCATCCGCTGCCACTCGGTCTCGCCACACTTCCGGAACTCAAGCTGGACCATGCCGCCGACGACCGTCTGTCGTGCTGCCGGAGCCCTACAAAGCGGCGTCAGGCACTCCTCGGTCACCTGTGGCCGGTCCTGGACATCCATACCCACGGTCCGCGTGAGCAGGCGTCCACACAGCGGGCAGGCATCTCGGCTAGGTCCTCTGGAGGAGATCACCGCGAGCCTCCCTCACCAGTGGGCAGCCAATGCCCCTCCGGCGTCTCGCCCACGTCCTCGGCGGCCTCCTGCGCCTCTCGTTCGGCCACAGCCTGCAGCCGGTCGTTCTCCGCATGCTGCAGCTCATCCGCGATATCGCCGGCCCTGGACCGTAACCGCGTGGCTAGATAGCGCAGCGCGCACGCATGCTGGGAGGCCGTGAGGCCCTTCATCTCCTCACAGACCGCCTCCTCTGCGTCCAGCGCACGGCGCAGCGTCGAGGCCGGCGACACCTCCGCGCAGATAGCGCAGCCCTTGCGCTCCCCGTGCGAGCACCTGTACGCGGCGTTCACGCCCCACCCCCAGCCTGCCCGGTGTAGGGCGGTTGCTCGTCGGGCCCCACAACGCCCGACCAGCCCGGATTGTCCGAGTCCTGGAGTTCGGGCAGGGGGCAGTCGCGGCCACTCGCTCTCGGCTCACCGTCCCGGAGCTGCGGACAGCCTGGCGCCTGGCAATCCCCGTCCTCGTCGGCCTGGCAGTATGCGGGCTCCACGGCTACCGCGGTCGGCTCGGTGGTGAACTGCGGCATATCGCCCGCTGCCGTCTGGACGATATCCCCGTCCGACGGCACCTGTGGCCTTCGCGACACCTCCCGCGCACTGGAAGGCAGCGTGGTAGGGGCAGGCGGAACCATGCGGCCGTCCGGGGCGCGCACGAGCGGTGGTTGGGGGGCGGGCTGGGGCGCGGGCTGTAACGGCTCGAGGTGCGCGGTCATGTGTGTCGCCCGCAGGGGCGGTATGGGCTGGGGCTCTTCCCCCAGCGGCGGTAGGTCATCCGCAGCGAGCCCCGTCTCCTGCATTCGGCGTTGCACGCTTTGGCCGTGCTCCGGGACGAATGCCTGTTTCTCCGGCGCCCAGCGCCCCGTCAGGATCACGTCGGTGCGGTTCCTACGCGGGCCTTGGCCGCAAGTGATCGACACGCCGCCGAGAGCTGTAGTGACCTGCCGAAGCATCGGCACCAGCGACGCAGCGGTCGTCTTGGCGTAGACCGCCAGGGCTCCGGACGCCGACGCCTGCTCGGGGATGTTCTGGGAGAGCTTGTAGAGCGCGCGGCAGCGGGGACGCAGCCGGGTGAGTTCGCGCGTGATGCCCTCGGGCGATAGCGCGCCAGTGCCGGCGGCCATGAAAAGCGCCTCCTCTAGATTCAGGAGGACGGCGCCGCGGATCGATTCGGTCTCGTAGTGCTTCATGCTCGAACCATACCCGACTCCAGGGCAAGGTGCCCGAAAAACTAATAGTCGATATGATAACAATCATCACACTACCCTGAGGTGTCTATACAAAGTCCCCCCTATCCCCCCTCCAAACGTCACACCTGTCCGCACGATTCCTGTGACAGCTCAAAATGAGAATCCTCCCCTCTCAGAGAAGAGAGAGAGAGATAATAGAGAGAGAATAGGGTATATATGTTACTAGTGTCCGCTGTCACATCCTTTCTCAGTATCTAGGGGGGTAGTAGTACGATTGTTCCGTATTGCTCCCAGTCCCTCCCCCCACGTATTTCCCTCCCTCCCCTTGGAAACATCTACCTGGCAACACACGGACAGCGCGTGACGGCTCGTGATTGTCGCCTAAGTCCTTGCGCCCCAGGAAGTTACGCGGACCATCACCGTCACAGAGTGTATGTGACACACTTGACAGCCTAACATCTCAGCCTGAGACACCCTCCCGATCCGCACCTTTGATATTTTTCCCCTTCCTAGTTTGCTTTCTCGCCCCACCGCGCTATTCTCCCGGTATGAAAACCGACCGCCAGCCCGAGGGCGCCCAGCGCCCCGCCACTACGCCCGCGTACAGCGTCGTCGACAGCTCCTACGGCGACCCTCGCCTGCGCCGCGACTTCCGCCCCGGAGGCCGCACGCCGACGGCCTGGGACCGCCGCCCCGAGCGCTCGGAGTGGGTCGAGCATGAGGTCCGCCGCTACGGCGACGGCACCGAGGTGCGCTGGGAGCGCGAGTGCGGCCGTTGGTCGAACGTCGGCCATGTCGGGGACTGGACAATCGCCAGCGATCTTCGCGCACGGCGCCTGGAGGCCGAACTGATTAGTCTGCGAACGTACGTCGCGCTCTACCTGCATACCCTCGACCAGCCCGGCACCCAGCCGTCCCGGCCCCTCCGCGAGGCGCCAAACCCCGCGCGCCACGCCCGGGTGTGGCGTCCCTATTTGGAACGGGAAGCAGCCAAGGCGCCTCGCCTGCGCCGCGACGCCGGAGGTGCCTCGTGAGCCGCTCATACATCGGCGCCTGTCCCCTCTGCCACACTGGCAGCTTCGACGCCGCCCACTTCGAGCAGGGGTTGGAGCAGATACGCTGCCGCAATTGCGAGAGGTGGGTTGCGCGCGGTGACGTGCTGGGCTGCAACACATGCACCTCGATGCACGTGCAGCTCGTCGGTCCGGGAACGCGCCTGTGCCACGAGTGCTGGGGGCGCCACCTCGACGCCAAGCTGCGCCGCGTCAAGAAGGCCCCGCGGGTCGTGGCCCGCACGAAGCCGCGCCACTTCTACCGCCTCGACGACCCGATGAACGGCCGGGACTATCCTCCCATCACCGTCCTGACCGAGCGCGGCGCGCAGACCGCCCACACATGCACCCCCAAGGCCCCCGCGGATGCCGCGGCCGAGGACCAGCTCGCCCGGCTCGGGTTCCACTACGTCGGGCTCGGCGTCGTGATCGACGATGGGGGTGCGGCATGAGCGCCTTCGACGATCTGATCGAGACGACCGAGGACACCGTGCTCGACACCTTCGACCACCTCTCACCGCAAGACAGGTGCCGCGCCATAGGCGCCCTGGCTGACGCGCTCGAGATTCGAGCCCGGGCGGCTACCTGCGACCTGGCGGGGAACGTCTTGGTCGAGGCCGCCGAGCGGTACGTGCGTGAGGGGTCAGAGACGCCTCCCGACTCCCCCTTCGAGCCGGCGGGCGACTGTCCCGTGAAGGTGGTTCCGCACTCGAACGACTTCCCGTTCCGCCTGGAGCGCCGCTGGCGGTGGGCACCGATGGCCGGCGAGGAGGAGCGACGCTTCATCTGGGGCGACTGGCTCTTGATGGACTACCTGGCCGACGACTCCCCCTACACGTTCTCGAGGGCCTGTCGCACGCACGCTTTCGGGGACGCCCGGCACGAGGTCGAGTTCCGCCGCGTGGACAGGAGGAAGCCGTGATGCGGGACTTCCAACGGCAGCGGCTTTACGATTGGGAGAACCGCTGGGAGCGCGAGTCCGCGTCGAACGGCGCACGCCGGACGCGGTCGCTCTTCTGGCACCAAGTCCTCGCGCGGAAGGTGTTCACGGACGCCGGCTGGCAGGATGGCCCCGAGGTCGTGAGGAACCGGCGCGTCGGGTGGGCGTCCGCGAACGCGACGACGATCAACCTTTGCGTCCCTAGCCGTACCTCAACGATGATCCTCCTGCACGAGGCCGCGCACGCGATGCTCGCGCGGCTCCGGATCGAACGACTCAAGGCCGGGACGTTCAAACCCTACGCCAGCCACGGTCCCGAGTTCTGCCGTTTGTACGCCGAGCTCCTCGGGCTCCACGCCGGGGAGGATCAGCTCAAGATCGAGCGCTCGATGCGCGCGGCCGGCCTCAAAGTCTCAACCGAGATGATTCACCCATGATCGACAACGAGAAGAACTACCACCTGAACCCGCGCGAGCTCGTGGCCGCCTACTGGGACCCGCGCCGCGACTGCTGGTCCGTGCGCGTGCGCCGGCTGTCCGATGCCGGGAACCTCTGCTGGGTCGTGGCCGCCCACACATCCGCGCTTCTGCTCGTGGGAGCCACGCTCAAGGTCTCGACCAAAGGCCGGGACCGCGAACTCGCCGGGACGCCCTGCGCCCACTGGCGGCTCGTGGGCTGCGTCTACGGCGCAGCCTGGTGCCGGACCGAGACCGAGCGCGAGCTGCCCCTCGACTTCCCGCCGGCCATACGGCCCAACGGCAATCTCCAGCCCATGCGCTACAGCGCCGAGGCAGGCGCTCTCGTGGACGCGGAGGGCATCGTGACAGGTGAGGTGTCCGCGGCCTTCCTCGGCCAAGAGGGGCGCGTGTGGGGCGCCGTGCGGGAAGGGGCGGCCACATGAGCCTCGACGACCTGATCGACCTGTGCCAGAAGCCCGGCCCGCCGCTCTCCCTCGACGCCGTGGTGGAGCGCCATCGCGAGACATCCATCCAGCTGCCTCGGGGAGGACTGAAGCCGTCTGGCAGCGCGATCAATGTGACCGCGTTCATCAATGTGACCGCGTTCAAGCGCGCCAGTGCCGACGCGACCAAGCGCCTACAGCGCTTTTGGGAGAAGGGCCTCGGCGATCCGGGCCCGGGAGGCACCGCCGAGGAGGCGCGCTTGAAGGATCAGGAGGGGCAGAAGCGTATCAAGGTCTGGAAAGAGTTCGACCCGGTAATCGACCGCCCCTTCTCCCCTCCCTTCCCTGACTAGCCGCGGCTGATCCGATAGCGTGTCTCGCCAGTGCCGGGCTCCTGCACCAGGTAGCCTGTCTCGAACAGGTGGTCGATTACCGGGTCGAGGTCGCGCTTCGGCATCCGCGTGGCCCGCATCAACTTCCGCCGCGAGAGGGTGCCGTCCTTGCGGGAGAGCCGCGAGCACGCGCGCTGGACGTTCTTCATCTGGTCCTCGAACCGCGAGCCGCCGCCGTACGCAGCGACGCCGCCTTCCAGGTTCCGGATCGCCCAGCAGGCGACTTCAAGCCCCCAGGTGACGTCTTCCAGGTTGATGAAGGGCAGGGTAGGGTCGCGGGAGATCGCGCGAATGAGCGCTAGCCGCGCGGCCGTGTCGGTCGCCCGCTGCCACAGCGCTAGCACGGTCCCCTCGACCAGGGCGCCGGCCTTGGCCGTCTCCTCAAGCCGGACCGTGAACGAGTAGAGGTGGTCCTCGGCGTCCTCAAGAATCCGCACCTCGCGCGGCTCTCCCTGCGCATGGGCGCCCTCTAGCGCCGCGAGGTTGCCTTGGGGCCGACCTGCCGCCTCATGTTCCTTGAGCGTCTCCACAATGGAGTCCGGGATCGAGATGTCGAACGTCCGCCGCGTGGGCGGGAACGCCTCGAGCGGCAGAACAAGCAGGCGATTCCCGAGCCCTCCCTCCAGCGCGGTCGCATCGATCGCAGAGTAGAGCGCCTGGGGCGTGGTCGTGCCGACAATGCAGAGGTGCGGCTGGATCAGGTCCTCGGGGCGGTTCTCCGCGCTCGCGTACTCGGGCGCTTTGTAGACGCTGCCGGCGGACGTATACAGCTTCTTGAGTTCAGCGGGGACCCCCGACATATGGCCCGCGGCATTGCGGTTGGTCGAGCTCCCGATCAGGTCTCCGAACTCGTCGGCGAAGATCACGAGCGCCGGCTGCCGAGAGAGCGCGCCGTAAAGCCCGCGATGAGACGCCCACTCGCCGCCGACAAAGTGGCCGAGGCCCGCCGTCTCAAGCGCCTTCTGCAGGAACCCCCGCGCGCCGTCCTTACCGCAGCCGGAGGGCCCCACCAGGATCGTATAGAGGTTCGAGCGGCGGTCGGTGTTCGTCCGGTACCGCCGGCCATAGAGCGCGCCCAGGACCGTCAGGGACGCGCCCAGAGCGGCGACCGGCTGCACCTTGGGGGTGCGATCGTTGATCGCCATGCATAGGTCGGCCAGCAAGCCGGGGCCCGTGTCGAGCAAGTGTTCGGGGAAGGCCAGACCGTTGAGCGGCGGTAGCTTCAGCAGCTTCTCGCCCGACTCCTCAACCATCGCGACCACGCGCTCCTCGCGCTGGAACCGCGCCGAACGGTTGTTCACCCAGCCGTTCTCCTGAGCGCGCGACAGGACCGCGCGCCAATGCGTGTTGCGTGGGGAGAACCCGTTCCACTTGCCCCGCGCCTCACGAGGGGAGAAGCGCTTGTCCTGCTCCGACCACGCGTACCACTCCGAGAACGCGACCTCGCTCCCGGGGACCTCGGCCGTTTTGAGTGCGTGCCCCATGTCGGTCCAGAGCGAATAATCCGAGAAGTCTAGCGACATCAACGCCATGCGGATGTCTCCCCACTGCGAAGGTGTGGGAGGCTCGACCCGCAGCCCATCGCCATCTTCCCGCGGCCCGACCGGCCCTGCCGAGTCGATCGGCCGACCGGCACCGTTCGCCAAGCCGCGCACCCACGACGGAAGCTGCGGCGGTGATGGTAGGTCCTGGATTCCCTCGCCAGGCGCCCAGGAATAGCAGCCGCCGGAGGCGTGGCTAGAGGGCGGCAGGATCACGTACCCACCGTCGCCCCGCGTGTCCGCGCCGGCCAGCACCCCGACCCGTGACTTGACGTGCTCGCCCGGGTACGAGAACACGAGGTGCACGCCGCCACCCCCCGTGTGCGCCACGTGTGCGCCTTCGCGCCAGTCGAGGCCGCGGTCCTCATCGATGCCAGCGAGCGTACCCATGCCGCCTTTACCAGAGTCAAAATCGAACACGACCCTGCCCGACACATCTCCCGTGGGCGCACCGATGTTTGCGTGTGGGAACGATGTCCACCAGCGACGGACAATTTCTTCGTCGAATGTCGCGTCCTGGAACCCGCGCGGTGCACACGCCGCGATCGGGTGTTTGCCGGGACGCTTACACTCGGCATTCCCACAACCGCAACCGTCGGCGCTCGCGTGCCAGACGGGAAACACCGGCCACCCGCTACGCACGTAGAGGATGGCCCAGTCGAGGAGAGGGTTCGCGTCGTTCGTCAAGGGATGTTCCTTTAGGGGCTCGGGGCGAAGCGGTAAATTTTGCCACGTCATCGCGCTCGGCGTCGAGCTTGTGCTACCTTTTCGGTGCGCCGACGACACTCCCCCGTTGCGACACTCCCTTCTCCCCCGACATCGAGACCCTGCCATGCCCGAGACGTCCCCGGACCTCGCCCAGCTTTACATTTCGCTCCAGCAAGCCCAGGAGCAGCGCGCCCAGTGGGACGCCCTCGTCGCCGTGCGCTCGAAGCTGATCGCCGACGCGGTCGGTTTCAACAAGCCCGAAGGCGGGCAGACGTTCGACACGCCGTGCGGCAAGGTCGAAGTCAAGCAGCCGGTTTCCCGCCGCTTCGACCAGAAGAAATGGCGCGTGGCCCGCGCGAGTCTCACGGAAGAGCAACGCGGCACGCTAGAGTCTGTGAAGTACGATCCCAAGGCGGGCGGGTGGAAGACGCTCAAGAACCTGGACCGCGCGGCTTACGATCGCCTGGCCGCCTCGTGCCTCACATCCAAGCCCGGCCGCGTGGCGGTGTCCCTCAAGGACAAGGCCGAGTGACCTGCGTCGACTTCATGTACGTGATAACGTTCCTCGTGATCGTCTGCGGCGCCCTCGAACACCTGACCCGCAAGGACTCCTCCCGATGAGTTTCCAACTTCGTGGAATCGGCGTTCCCGCCGTGCAGCCTCCGCCCTTCATCGTCGTATGGGGCCCTGAGGGTTCGGGCAAAACCTCGTTCTGTGCTGGAGCCTCGCGGCCGTTGTTCGTTTGTGCCGAGCAGGGCGCCCGTGCGCTCGGCATGCCGTGCTATCCGTACGATGCGAACGATGCGACGCTCACGCTCGATTCGTTCGAGGAACTGCGCCAGCTCCTTTGGTCGATCGCGCAGCATGGCCAGGCCCATTATCCTTACGACTTTGTCATCGTCGATTCGGCCTCGTCGCTAGAGCCGTTGATCCATGCCGAAGTGTGCGCCCAAGCCTGTGTCGCATCCATCGCGGACGTAGGCGGCGGTTTCGGGAAGGGACACATGCAGGCCGCGAACCGTTGGCTCGAGGTGTGCGTAACGATCCAGCAGGCCCTCGCCCGCGCCGGCATTGGACTGATCCTGATCGCGCACCAGGCCCAAGGCAAGAACGAACGCGCGGAGGGGTCGTCCTACGACGAATACAAACCTGACCTGAACAAGCGCGCGTCTGCCGTCGTGCTGCGCAACGCCGAGCACGTGATCTACCTCGGCTGGGAGACGCGCGTCGCCCAGGAGAACCTTGGGTTCGAAAAGACGCACAGCTATGGTACTGGCCACGAGCGGAAGATGTACCTCCAGAAAACACCTTTCGCCTCCGCGAAAAACCGATGGGGCCTCCCCGCCACCATCGATATCCCCGAGAGCATTGAACACCCTACCGTGGGGTGGGACCTGTTCAAGAACGCCGCCGCCGAGGCGCTCGCACGACGCGGGCAACAGGCGCCGGTTCTATGACGTCAAGAACCCCCGAAGGAACCACGACACCATGCCCCACCTGAACGAGACACACGACCCCAGCCAACACTCCCCGACCGCCTCGCGCGAACTCGTGTCGACTGCTTGGTACGCCTGCGAGATCACCGGGACCGGCTACAAGCCGAATTCCAAAGGAACCGGCACCGTCATTTCGGTGAATTTCCGGGTTCTGGAAGGTCCGCGCGCCGGAGCCGGAATCACCTGCCGGATCAACTACACTCACACGAACCCGACTACGCAGTCCATCGGGCGCGGCGATCTGACGGCGGTCCAGACCGCGGTCGGCCATATGCAGCCGATCAGCGACACGGAGGTCCTCCACGGTAAGCGTTGCGACGTCTACGCCAAACTGCGCGAGCCGCGTCCGAAGAACGACGGCTCCGGCACGAGCTGGCCCGCGTCGAACGACACTGACGGCTTCGCGCCGTTCGGCACGCGCTCCCAGGACCAGTCCCAGATCGATGCCCAGGCGGCCCCGATTCCGACGTTCGACACTGCCCCCGCCGCGCCCTCGAACGCCGGCCAGCCGATGAACGTCGGCCAGGCCGCCGCGCCCCCGGTGCAGCAGGCAGCCCCCGCCACGGTCGGTGGCTCCGGCGGTCCGACCACAGCGCCGGTGCAGACGCAGCAGGTCCCGATCCAGACGCAGTCGCAGGTGCAGCAGAACGTTGCCCAGCAGCCTGCCCAGACGGTGCCGGCTCAGGGTACGGTCCCGCAGCAGGCGCAGCAGATCGCGGTCGATCCCCAGCAGGCGGTTATCGCGCCGGTGCAGCAGACGCAGGTCGCGCAGACCGCGCCCGTCTCGGGTCCCGACCCGAACAACCCGGGCGGCCCCTGGGTCGGCCAGGGCGGCCAGCAGCAGCTCCCCCAGTAGCAGGTAGGGCTCCCTCGGGCCCCTCGATGTCGGCGGCCGGTCGTTCCCCTCCACGGGCGGCCGGCTGCCTCTCCCTCTACCCTCTACGCGCGAGATACAACGATGCAACTCCCGATCGATGAAGTCGACCCGGTCGCAGTCGCGATCTATAAGGCGTACCAGCGCCGAGCCCTGAAAGAGTGGCGTCAGTCGAACCGGCTTGGCGCGTCCATCCTCGGCAAGGATTGCGTACGCGAACTCTGGTACTCCCACCACTGGGTCACGAAGTGGGTCCCGGGCGGACAGCTCAAGCGCCTGTTCGATACGGGCCACATTGAGGAGGACCGTGTCATTGCGGACCTCCGAGCCGCCGGCTACACCGTGTGGGAGACCGACCCCGACTCTGGCTTCCTCAACGAGGAGACCGGCGAGATCGAGTACGCGCAGTGGATGTCGGAATTCTGCGGCAAGCACGCAGTATCCTACGCGGATGGCAAGGTCAAAGGCCACCCTCACTGCCCCGACAAAATCATGGCGCTGGAGATCAAGAGCGCGAACAAGAAACAGTTCGACAAGTACGAAAAGGACGGCCTCCGAAAGTGGAAGCCGACTTACTACTCCCAGTGCCAGCTCGCGATGCACGGGCTCGGTCTCGACCGCTGCCTGTTCGTGGTCATCTGCAAAGACGACGAGCGCTACCGCACCGAGCGCGTGCGCTATGACATGGGGTTCTGTGAAGAGCTGCTGCGGAAGGCGGCCGTCATCATCGGCTCGCCCGATCCGCCGCCCGGGATCAGCGAGGATCCCTCGAACTTCGGGTGCAAGTTCTGCGATCAGCAGCCGGTGTGCCAACTCGGCACTCAGCCGCTCGTCAACTGCCGTACATGCGTGCACTCCCGCCCCGTCCACGACTCCGGCTGGCACTGCGAACTCGCCGAACTCCGTGGCTGTGCGTCGGCGGAGATTCCGCTCGATGTCCAGGGCACGGGCTGCACGGAGCACGTCTACATCCCGGCGCTGGTCGGGCTCAAAGTCGCGGGCGCTGAGGCCGGCGCAGCGGACCGCGGCTGCTTTATCGACTACGAACTATCCAGCGGCACGCTCGTGCGGAACGGCTACGGGGGCTTGTCGAGTGCTAAGTTCTGGGCGCACGCGTTCGGTGGCAGGTAGAATCGCCCCATGCCTCTTCGTGAATACCAGCAGCGTACGCACGACTCGCTCTACGAATACTTCGCCACGCACGAGGAGGGCCATCCGATCCTACCCCTTCCGACCGGCGCCGGAAAGTCGCACATCCTCGCAGCGTTCATTCAGTCGGCGCTCGCGGGCTGGCCCACCACGCGCCTAGCCGTGATGTCCCACGTGAAAGAGATCGTGGAGCAGGACCTCGAGAAGGTGGCGCCGCTGCTGCCGAAGGCCACGCTCGGCGTGTGTTCCGCAGGGCTCGGCAAGAAGCAGACGCAGCAGCCGGTCATTTTCGGCAGCGTAGGTACCATGGTGAACTGCGCCGCGGAACTCGGCCACCGCGACATGGTCCTAATCGACGAGGCTCACACGGTCCCACATAAGCAGGGGGGGCGCTATTGGGACACGTTGGACCAGCTCTGGGACATCAACCCGCGAATGCGCGTGGTGGGCCTCACGGCAACACCGTTCCGCACGAACGGCGGCTGGCTCCACAAGGGGGACGCGCGACTCTTTACCGACCTCCTGCCCGGCGTCGAGATCACGGAGCTGCTCCGCGAGGGCTGGCTCTCTCCCCTGGTCCCGCGTGCGACCGCCAACGAGGTCGACACGACCGGACTTTCGATCGTGAATGGCGATTTCAAGTCGGCCGACCTCGACGAGTACATGACCGAGCCGGACCGCATCCGCAGCGCGCTCGACGAGGCGTGCGAACTCGGCAAGGACCGCAAGTCCTGGCTCGTCTTCTGCTGCACGATCCGCCACGCCATCGCCGTGATGATGGACCTCCGGCAGCGGGGGATCGAGGCCGCCTGCATCACCGGGCAGACGGACCTCGCGGACCGACGCCAGCGCATCCGGGACTTCAAGAACGGGGACCTGAAATGCCTCGTGAACGTCAACGTGTTGACGACGGGCTTCGACGCCCCACGGACCGACCTCATCATCGGCCTGCGCCCAACCTGCTCGCCGGTACTCCATGTGCAGATGGCGGGGCGGGGGATGCGCCTGAGCCCGGAGACCGGCAAGGAGAACTGCCTCTACCTAGATTTTTCAGGCAACGTCGTTCGGCATGGGCCGCTGAACGCGCTCAAGATCCGCGATCAGGGCGACCGCAAGTACAAGCCCCGCGAGGCGGCCGATACCAAAACGTGCCCCGAGTGCCAGACGATCCAGTCCCTCGAAAACGAGCTGTGCGAACTCTGCGGGTTCGAGTTCCCGCTGCGGGAGTCGGCGCATGCGACCACGTCAGGCAACACGGAGCTGGTGGTGATGGACACGGCCCCGAAGCTGGTCCAGATCGCGATCGACGCTGTGGAACTCCTTCGGCACCAGAAGCAAGGGAAGCCCGACTCCGTGCGCGTCAACTACCTGAGTGGCTGGACCGTCTACAGCTCGTGGGTCTGTCCCGATCACCCCGGATTCGCGGCGAACAAGGCGGTGAGCTGGTGGACGCAGCGCACCGGCGAGACTCTGACGGCAGAGCAGCTCTCCGCCAACTACGTCCTGGAGAACGTGGAGCGCGTTCGCGCCCCCGCAGCGATCTCGGTCCTAGTCGACCCGACCGGCAAGGAATACCCGAGCGTCAAGCAGGAACTTGAGGAGGCCGCGGTCGCCGGGCTGGTCCGTGGGGATGGGAACGTGCTCATGCGCCCCGATGAGCGGGAGCAAGAGCTGGAGGCGGAGGAGCCCCCGTTTTGAGACACCCGCTGAGACGCCCTCAGAGGCTCTCTCTGAGCCACGCGGGCAGGTCCGCCTCGATACCTGTCTGACGGGCCCTGTGTGCGAGAGCGAACGCCTCGCGCCGCCTGAGGTCACCCTCCGCCCGGTGAGCTGCGTCGGCCGCGTCCTGGAGTACCTCAGCGATCGAGGCGACGAGGATCAGCCGCTCAAGGAGGTCTTCCTCGGAGGTGGAGAAGACGGAGCGGATCTGGGTCTGAGAGAGGTCGCGAGCGTTCAGCATGCCCACCTTAGCGGGATAGGAACATTCCCCGAACGACTTTTCCACCTTCTTACGAAATAGTAGGGTAGTTTTCGAACATGGGTCAACCGCGTGTACTTCTCGTCCCCCTCACGCTCCCGAAGGCCAATGCTTATGTGGAGGCGATGCACAGACACCATCCGAAGATTCCCAGCGGCTTCGCCTGGTTCTGCGTCGGTGCCGTCTCGGAGGGCCGGTTGCGGGGCGTGGCTATCGCAGGCAGGCCGACGAACCGGAACAATGACGATAGACAGACAGTCGAGGTATTGCGGGTCGCTACGGACGGCGCGGAAAACTGCTGCTCCGCACTCTTGGGAGCTTGCGCGCGCGCTGCTAAAGCTATCGGCGCCCGTCGCTGTATTACATACACGCTGGAAAATGAGAGCGGGACGTCGCTCCGGGCGGTCGGGTGGGATCTTGAAAAGAGCGGGATCCGGTCATACTGGACGAGCCCGACCCCAGGCAGGTCGAAAGGCGTCAAGAGGGAACACACCGACAAAAGGAAGCGGCGCTGGGCGATTCACTTTCGAGAAAAGATCGAGTACGAAATCTGACTTTTCTAGTTCGGAAACCTCAAGATTCCCGGCTCTCCGCGACGAAAGGGAAATCATGAACATCACGAACATCAACCCAACGCGAGACCGTCATTAGGAGAGACCGGCGCCGCTCTGGCTGTACCAGGTGGTCGCGTCCTGCGCCCTGAACGTCGCCATGGTGTCCACGGCAAGCGTCACGGAAGCATCCGTCGCCTCGTCGTCGACCCCGTCCCCTGAGGCGGGGAAAATCTGGAGCGCGTTCGCGCCGCGGTTCACCACCACGCAGGACCGACCCAGTGCGGCAACCGGCAGGGTCACGACGTCGTTCGCGTTGGCGACCGTGGCCACGACGTTGAACTCGCCGGTGAGCGGCTCCTGCCCCTGCGTCTGCGTGGTCGATGCTGTGATGGAACTCTCCACATGCAGGGCGGGGGGCAGCCAGTTCGAGGCGTTGTAGACGAGGTGGCGGCCCTTCTCGTCGTCACGGACGCTCATGCCCTTCTTTGACGTGATCTCCTGCCACGCGTCGTTCAGGTACAGCGCGAGGTTCCCGTTCGTAAAGGTGGACCAGTCCGCGCCGGTGAGTGTTCCGGTCTCGGGCAGGAGGTGCAAGTCGCCCTCGCTGGGCGAACCGGGCTGGGCCAGGACGGTGGACGTCTTGACGTCCGCGCCCGCTAGGAACGCGTCCATCGCACGTGCGATGGCGTTCACGCGCGTGACCGCATTCCCGCCGTTGTTCGCGAGGATGTCGAGGAAGCTGTAGCGTACGAGTTGCTCTGCCATGGTCGTCTCAGCCGGTCAATATAACGTCAGTGCCTTTGCCCCGGCCGATCACGTCGGACATCTGGTAAACAGCAACCCTGATCGTGGCCTGGGCGCTGCCGTAATCGTTCGTCTGCAGGGCAGCGGTGTAGTCGAGGCTCGGCGTCGAACTCGTGTAGGTGTTCAGGACCACGCCTGTGCCGACGTTCAGGACGTCGATCTCGTAGGCCTCGGGCGTGTCTAGGAGCGGGAGCGTGTCGTTCTCCAACACGTTGAAGTTCAAACGCGTGCGGCGCGACCACTCGATCTCCCAATCGTTGTCCGTCTGGCGCTCGCCCTGGACGTGTGACGGCGACAGAGGCCAGAAGCACCGGGCCTGGACCAGGATCTCCGTCGCGTCGTAGTCGCTCTCTAGCGATCCCTGCGGAACGGCTTTGTACTGGCGGGCGGTCCCGATCGCGGAGGTATTCACCGAGTTGAACAGGACGCCGCCCGCGCTGAGGAACACCGCCCGCTCCCCGACGGCGTGTTCCTCGACGAAGTCCTCTGTGCCGGCCAAGCCGCGCAGGAGTCCGGAAATCGTGTACTCGTCGTCGCCTTCGGCCACCACCGTGCGGTAACCGACAACCTCCTGCCCGATCAGGACGCGGTTCGTGCCTGCGAGGACATCGTCCATGTCCGCGGAGGAGGGGGTGTAGTTGTCGACCCGGATCAGCAGGCTGTTCTCCTCGTCGAAGAGGTTGGGGCACGCGACGCCCCCGAGTTCGGCCAGCGCGGTACCCTGCGCCGCCTCCGAACTCTGCACGAGCACTGCGGTGAAGCTGGACCCGCCGTCCTTGCTCTCGTAGATGACCAGCGGCCGGAATGGCACGGTCGGGTCGGACATGGACGCGGCAATGTAGAAGCCGGGCACGATGGCGTCCTCGTCGCGCAGGCACCCTACCTCGATCAGCGAGAGGTCCGTCTCTCCGGCAAGGTACTGCGGGCGGTGGCGAATCTCTTGGCGCTCGTCGGCGGCCGATGTGAACGTAAGCAGCGCGTCGACCTCCTCCACACCGTCGATCACGATCAGCCCATTGGCGCCGCTGTCGGCCTTGAGGACGAACACGCGCCAGTCCTTGCCGTCGAGCGTGAACGTGAGCACGTCGCCCTCCTGGACGTGCACGTAGGAGGGCGGGAGCTGGAGCGTAACCTCGCGACGGTTCGCCCAGGCCGTCCACAGGATGCGCTCGGCGATGTTCTTGGCCTGAATCGCGGTTATCGCGATCGGCAGGTCCACGTTCAGCACGGCGTTCGAGAGCGTGTTCAGTTTGATAGCTGACTGCGACGCGGACTGGAGCCGCGGGTCGTCCACGTCGATATACGAGACGTTGACCGTCTTGGGAAGGCCATGCTCCTTGCGGTCCTTGATGCGGATTTTTCGCGGCGCGTCGTTCCCGATCGCGTGCGCCGCGAGGTCGGCCGTATCGATCGTTACTTCCGGGGCGTTCCCACGCTGGCGGAACTCAAGCACCCCGCGCACCTCGCGCGTATAGATGTCGAATGCCATCAAGATCGGACCCAACGATGAGCGCGGCGACTGCGGGCCGCGGATGGCGTAGCCGGACAGGACGATCGCGTCCACGTCGGTAGTGTCGTAGTCCGACGCCGAGCGCCCCGCCCGCTCAAGGATAGCCCCGACGGCCTCCCCGACGGTGTCCCCCTCGCGGGCGTCAATCTCCGCACCGAATGTTGGGATTGTGTTACCAAAGTCCGCAAGTTGCAGGTTCTTGAGCAGCGAGTAGGCCATGCCCCGGAAGCCTGGGGATGTGGTCGTGTCGGCGGTGATGAGGCTCGGCGCGGTCTGAGTCTCCGTGCCGGTGAAGTGGGTAATATCCTCCACCTGGCTGCGGTGAAAGCGCTCAAGGCCCGTCGTCGTGTCCTGCTGCAGTGTGACCGTCTGTCCTGCGGCCTCTGTCACGAACGCTTGATCGTCGCGGGATAGGACCACGCGCACGATACCACTCGGCAACGTGCGCGCCTGCACACAGCGGAACGTGCCGTTGTTCTCGGCATTAGCCCAGCCGCTTGATGCGACGTCGTGACCGCTGCGGAAGCGATCGAGCGTGACCGTGTCGGCCGGCGCGTCGATCTTGAGCACGTACCGTCCAATAATGAACATATTCAGCGCGAACGACCATTCGCGCGTAGTCTCCGCCGTGGCCGTGAGCTGGTCCGAGACGATCGTTTGGCCCGGCGTCTTATTGAACAGGATTTTGGTGTTCGTGTAGACCCGCTGCACGTGCTCAATCCCGAGCCCGTCCTCGGGGCCTTCGGCCCACGCGACTGCGACGTCTACGGCATACGTGAAGTTGTCTGCCTCCTGGCCGCCGCCGCCTTTGCCACCGACCTCCTCCGAGGTGCGCGTCTCTTTGAGCTCGGACTTCCAGAAGACCGTACCGCCGACGCGGTTCTTCTCGCCGAAGCAGCGCACGTAGGGCGCTCCCTCGGAGTCCTCCGAGATGCGCAGGTCCTTGACGCGCGGACCCTGGACCGGGTCCTGTGGGAAGAGCGCCGGGAAAATCACGGCGTTGTCGAGGTACGCCGCCGCCGCGCCACCTAGGGCGAGCCCGACGGGCCCGAGGGCAAGCGCTCCGGGTCCTGCGATAGCCGCGAACGCGACGCTAGCCAAGACGCCTCTCCGGCTTCAGGCGCCACGCGGAAAGGATCTTCCCCTCCCAGTACGGATCATCGAGCGTCGAGTGCTCGACGCGCCCCACGTCCTCCCAGGCGTGGACCATGGCGGGCCGGCCATCCTTCCAGGACAGGACCCCCAGGTGCCGGGGGAGTTCTTCGCCGGTGCGTCGCATCCGCCTAGCGTACCAGAACAGGAGCGAGTCCCCCTCAACCGCCTCTTCGAGCGGGATCTGGACGCTGTTCCGCGAGACGTAGTCGAGGAGCTGCCGGGGGTTGGGGTTGCGTCCGTAAACCGTACAGTCGTCAATGTCGTACCCCTCTGCGCGCGCCGCGCAAACGAACACTCCCACGCAATCGATCGCTTTCCCCGGCCGCCTCCCCTGGTGGGAGAACGGCGTCCCCACGTACTCAAGGACGCGTACGTGCACGCTGTGTTCATTCTTGAACGCCTTCGGCATCGCCAACACGTCGAAGGCTCTCACGGCGTTTCCAGCGTGTCGTCAGTCCCGGGCATGAAGGGCCACCCGCGATGGTTGTCCTCGTTGTCGAAATCGTCCCGACACGTGGTGCGTAGGCGGTCGCAGCCACTCTCGATCGTGAACTCGTCCGCGTCGGCAATGGCTGCCGGGGTCGGCAGGTGGAGTTCGATGTCACGCTGCCCCCCGGTTGACGTGTGCCCGTACTCCTTGACTTCCGACACTACCCCCACGTTCGCGCCCGTGGTCCAGGTAAGCAAGCCGTGCTTGTACTCGGTCTCGCGCGGTCCCGAGGAAGGGATGTCGGAGAGGACCGCCCCGAACACGCGCTGCGGCTCAGTTGCGCTTTGTGAGGCTGCCTCTACACGCACCCCGGTTACCTCGTACCATGTTTCCGCGCTCTTGAGCAGGCCGCAGCGGGCGCCGAACAACGATGTGTTGCATGTCCGGCCAAACACGCGCCCGTCCTTGTGACCGAGGATGCTCGTCACCCCGGCTAGGTCTGCCATCCAGACCTCGTCATCATGCTCGATGGACTCAAGCTGATAGACCTCCTTGGCGAAGAACCCTGCCCAGGGGTAGCGCCAGTCTACGAGGAACTCTGTCAGGGTCGCGCCGTGGAAGAGCTGGGCGCGCAGGTCGGCGGTCGTGATGTCGGCCGACGTAATCATCCCTTGGATGTCGAGGTTCCGGTCCTTGAGCCCCGTCTGTTGCCGGCGCGCGCTCTGGTTGAACGCGCCGCCGACCTTGTACTCCTGCGTGCCGGACCCGTCGTCGAAGTCGAGCGGCTGGTCGTGGGTCGTGAATCGGAACTGCGTGGAGTCGACCCGATCCAGGAGCCAGAGACTCGCGAAGCGGTGCGCCTGCTGGGCAGCAAGCCCTGCGAGGTTCGTCGGGATGACTAGGGACACTCGATCAGCCTCCGAGGCTCGACCGCGTCGAGAGTGTCGAGGTCGACGTTCGGTGCCTCCACCCGCTGCCGCGCCTTCACACGGTCGAGAAACTCCACAGGCGCGTCTACGGCCTGCATCAAACGCCTGGCCGACTGCTCAGGCATGGAGCGCAGCAGCTCTAGTAAGTTCGAGTCGATCGCGTGCTCGTGGGCCAGCATGCGCGCGGCGATCCCGTTCTCCAGTTGGCGCTCCCACATATGGAGGTCGAGCGCGGCGCGGCGCTCGCGGTCTAAGGCCTGGCCCGGCAGCAGCCCCAGCCGTGCACGAAGGAGCATGGCCTGCCCGTAGAACTCGCGCCACTCGCACTCGTGCCACTTGACCGTGTGTCCGAGGGAGTGGAGCGCAGCGTTCGCGCGGGCCACTCGGATTACAAGACGGCGCCGAGCGAACCCCTCGCGGACGTCGGCGACGTCCGCGACCGGCCCATAGGCCTCGACGTGCTCGGCAAGATCGAACTCGGCCTCCTCGCGCTCCACCTCCGCCTCCGCGATTACCAGATACTCCTCCTTGAGGTTGTTCGTGCGGCTCGAGAGTTCGCGGAGCGCCTGGCGGTACATGCCGTAATTAGTCCCGCCCGCGCGGGTCGTGATGAAGTGGCGGCATTGGAGCGTTGAGTGCGCCATTTCGCAATCGTTGAGCAGCGTCTCAAGAGTGGTCGTGGGGGATGTCATGGGATCGGCAGGGGGAGGGTTTCGTTCTGGAAGCCGCTCAGGGAGGAACCGCCCGCGCCGTGGTTGGCGAGGCTAGAGGTCCAGGTGTCGACCTGGTAGGAGGCGGTCTGGATATTGCCCTCGCCCCCGGTCCCGTACGCGGTCGTCCCGATTGTAGTGCAGCCGGGCCCGTTGCGGGTGCCGCCGTGCGGCCAGGCCTGGCGAGTGGTCCAGGAGTCGCCGACAGGATCGTATTCGTCCGTCCGGTCCAGGTCGACGCCGCTGTTTTTCTTCGTCCGGCCGGCCACAGAGTAGCATTTCGACCCGAGGACGAACCCTCCATGCTCTGCGCGAGTGTCGGTCGGGAGTGCCGTCTTAGAGCTGAACGTGTCGCCGACCGGCTCGTGCTCTCGATTCGAGAGGACTGCCGTCCAGATTGCCGTAGTGCTCTCGATCCCGCCGTAGATGTAAATCTTGGAGTTGCCCGGGGACGCGCCGAAGGCGTGCCGGATGTTAGACGGGAAGACCGTTCCCGAAGTCCATGAGTCCCCACTTCGGGCGTACTGCTCGTGCTGGTTACGCGGCGTGCCGGAGTCCTTACCGTACGCCTCGATCAGGTTCGAGACCACGCCCGACGTCCGCTTCTGGCTGCCGGTCGTGCAATCGGTCTTCGCGGTCCACGAATCCAAGGCGCCGGAATACTCGTCTGTCTCGTCTCCGTTCTGCCCCCCGCCCGAGCCCGAGCAGAAGACGTAGGCGAAGAGCGACGCGCGCTCGCCCGCCCCTTCAATGTGGTGATTCGAAGGCGCGGTCCGCTCGGCCCAGGAGTCAAGGCCGTGATCGTATTTCCAAATCTCTTTTTGGATCGCCACGTCCACGCCGCTGATCGTGTGTAGGAAGTCGTTCGAGGGCGGCTCGGGAATATTGACTGAGTCCCGCAGGACGACATTCCAGGTACCGTTCACGTCCGCGTTCGTGAGGAGTTCGATCGTGACCAGCTTGCCGACGTCCACCGTGGCCAGCGTCGTGCCGGCCTGGTCCACCAGATCGAACGCGTGAGTGGCGCCGCGGTTGTTCACGAAAAAGACCCAGCCGCCTGTGCGCAGTTTGCGCGCGTCCGGCAGCTTGACGTCCTGACTGGCCGCGTTGGCCTGCACGTTGTAGAACCGCATCAGGGAGGACATCTTGAGTTCCGACGTGATCGTGAACTGTAGCCCGCCGCCTGTCCATTCGCTGTATTTCATCCGAACGCCGTCCAGGAGCGCGCGCCCCCTGAGGTCACCTCGTCAAGCAGGACGGTGACGGTGGCTCCGATCGGGATGTCCACGATCTTGGTCCCGTCGTTCTCCTGCAGCTCGATAGATTCGGACCCTGCGTTCCGAACGAGAAAGATAGGCCCGCCAGGCTCGACGTCGGCCTTGAGCGGGAGCTTCACGCCGAGGCTTGCCGTATCGGGCTCGACCGTCACCGAGCGGCCTTCCGAGAGCGTGATGAACACGGAAACCGAGATTGTGCCGACCGGGTTGGAGCCGCCATTGTACGCCTGTTCCGGGTCCGCCTTCTCGCCACGGATCTCGATCAGCTCGACGGACACCGTGCCAGTGTTGGCCGAATCGTGCTCGACCTCAAGACTCGTGCGAGTCCCGAACCGTACAGGCACGTCGAATTCGGAGCCTGCGGTCACCTCGTCGTCGAGCGGAGGCGCCACCGTAAACGTGATCTGTCCCGTTGCGGTGTTGACTGTGAAATCCGTCCCCTCAACCTGCGTCACACCGTCGACCGCCACCTTGACGGTGCCGGCTACAGGCTTCTCGATTGTGCGCGAGCGCGAGAGCGCGCCCAGTACGTATTTCTTACTGAGCTGGAAAACGGTCTCCGACCCGTCCCCGATCCCGATCACCACATCGGCCGCCGTGACGGCCACCCCCGCGTCCCCGTGCGTGACCCCGCTTGAGGATGTCGCGTAGTCGCGAGGGTCCTTGAAGCGGAAGCCGATCGTGGGACCTTGAACGGCCACGTAGAACTCGATCAGCGCGTAGACGTCCTGGTTTTTCCGGCGACCGAATCGGGCGTTGGAATAGACGCGCTTCGGCGATGCCCAGCGAGTCACACGTTCTTCCTGTCCGCCGTCGTTCTCGACGACCGACACCGAGAACGCGGGCCCGCCGCGTGTGCCGAAGTCGAGTTCGACGTGATCGTTGATCCGTTCCTCGACGAAACTCACCGGAGGCCTCCCATAGCGTCCTTGACGTCTTGCGTGCGCTGACGCTCAGTGGCCCGGAAGCCATCGAGGTCCGGCGTCTGGATGAAGTTGTTCACGGTCACGTTCGAGGCCCCTCCGCCGAAGGGACTTGAGCGCTGCTGGCCGGGCGTCTCTACGGTGACGCGTTCGTTGGGGGTCGCGCGGAAGGCGACGAGCTGGGAGTCGTGACCCCCGGAGCCGCCGACGTTGAACTGGCCGCCGGACAGGAAGCCAGGAATTCCGCCGCCAAAGAGCCCGCCTACGACGTTCGTCAGGAGGCCCGCGCCGGTACTCGCCGCCGTGGCCCCGGCCTGAGCTTGCGCCGGCAGCGGAGGTGCGAGAGCCTGCGAGAGGGACGCTGAGAGAGCACGGGCCAGCGGGCCGAGGACTAGCATCTCAAGGACCAGCTCCGTCAAACGCTTGAGGAGGGCCTGCGCAGCATCCCTGCCCGAGGCCGCGCCGGTGACGAACTCGCCGAAGGCGTTCGCGAACGACCGCCCCACGTTGTCCGAGAACTGCTGGATCTCCTGTTGCTTGAGGCGGAAGCGTTCCGCCACTGCGATGGCCTCGCGCATGGCGCGCGTGGTTCCCTCGAACGAGCGCCGGAGCCGCTGCACCGGGCCGTCGCCACCGTCGCCCTCGCCCGAGGCAATGCGGTCGAGCACGTCCTTGAATCGGTTCCCCTCCTCAGAGGCCGTCTCTAGATCCTTGGCGACGATGCCAAATGCAGAGAGGGCCGTCGTCTGAGCGATCTTGGCGGGTAGGTCGCCTAGCGCGTCAATGAACGGCTGCTGGAGTTCCTGCCGGCGGCCACGCAGGCGGGCGATCGCCTCTACGATCTCGTCCGAGATGGAGCCGACGTCCAGCAGTTCGCCGAGTCCAGGCAGGTCGCGGCCTAGCTCGCTCTCAAGTTCGGCCTTCACGCTCTTGAACACGTCCTTGACCGCGCCGCCGATATCGGAGACGAAGTCCGTCGACACGTCCTTGACCGCGCCGCCGATATCGGAGACGAAGTCCGTCGACAGGTTCCGTTTGAACGCCGCTCCGATGTCGTCGGCCGTGCCGATCCCGACCTTTTTCAGCCCGCCGACCACCTTCTTGGCGGACTCGATCGGGCTGGTGATGTCGAACTCCCCCAGGGCCAGGAACGCCTCTACGATTCCGCCGATGAGAGACTGAATCGACTCGCCCAGAGAGACAAAAATCCCGATTGCGATATTCGCGAAGCGCTTGATGGCATCAATCCCGATCGCGCCGAAGAGCTGGGAGAGCACGCTGCTCGCCTTCTCTCCGAAGCTGTTGAACGCCTCTAGTGCCAGGGATACCGCGTCCTTGGCGATGTCTGCGAAGAACTGGAACGTGCCCTGGAAGACGCGGGCCAGCACCCCGAAAATCAGACGCACGCGGTCGCCCAAGACGCGGAACGTGGCCAGGACCACGTCGGCCACGCCTCGCGTCGTCACGCCCATCTCCCGGAGTTCGTCCTGGAACTTGATCGCGGCGACTGCTGCCGCGCCGACGGCGACGGCAAGCAGGCCAATGCCGGTTGAAGCGAGCGCGATGCGAAGCGCCTTCAGTGATGTGACCACGCCGAGTACGGACTTGGCCACACCGCCAAAGAAGATGGCGATTCGCGTGGCCTTCATGGCGATGAATCCGGCAGTGACCGCCTTCACAGTCGTGGCCAGCGTGCGGGCGCGGACGATATTTCCCTCGACAGCGTCGTCCATCCCGACGAGTACGCGGACCACGTCCGTGGTCTGGTCGATCACGTCCTGGAGCGCGCGCCCGAAGCCCTTGTCCCGACCGAGCACATGGAGCCCCTCCTGCACGGCGGATATCATCGCCTTGAATGACCCGATTAGCCCAGAGTCCTGGAGTTCGGCCAGCTCGGCAGCGGAGCGTCCGGTCTCGTTGAACTTTTCCCCGAGACGTTCCACACTCCCGGCGAGCACTGCCGCCGCTGCCGCGTTGCGTCGACCAAAGATGGCGTTGAGCGCGCCGAGACGGTCGGGAGCGGCTATGCCGTCGAGACCTTTGGCTAGGTTCCGGAAAATCGCCTCAAGATCGTTCGTAGCAGGGTTGAGCTGCTCCACGTCGAGCCGCATGTCTCGGATTGCCTTGCGTGCCTTGGATGTCGGCGCGGCTAGGCCGAGCAGGGTTCCGCGGAGGTTCGTACCTGCGAGGCTCGCCTGGATGCCTGCGTCCCCCAGGATGCCGATCGCGCGCGTCGTCTCCTCAAGCGAGCGCCCCGCCTGCGCGGCGATGGGGCCGGCCAGCTTGAGCGCCTCGGCGAGCTGCTCTACGTTCGTGTTCGACGCGTTGGCCGTGCGGACGAGCACGTCGGCCACGCGGGTGGTCTCGGTGATCTCGAGGCCGAACTGCTTGACGACGTTGGAGGCGATGTCCGCAGCCTGGCCCAGCTCAAGTACGCCGGCCACGGCCAGGTTCAGGGTGTCGGGAAGGGCGGCTACGGCCTCGTTGGCGTCGAAGCCTGCGCGGCCCAGGAAGAGCAGGCCCTCGGCCGCCTCGCTGGCAGAGAAGCGCGTCGAGGCTCCAGCACGGCGTGCTGCGTCCTCTAGTCGGTCGAACTGTAGCGCCTGCTCCGCGAGCGTCTGGTTCGTGTCGACCGCGACGCCCTGCAGGGTGAGCATCGTCTCCTCGAATGTCGCGATTGTGCGAATGCCGCCGCGAACCGCGGCCACGGCCACGAACGTGCCCGCGAGCTGGGTCAGGCCGCCGCGCAGGTTCAGCGCGGTACGTCCCACATTCCGGAGGCTTGAGTCGAGGACGTTGACGCGGGCGGACGCTTGGATCGCACCCCGTTCCACCTTTTTGCCTGCGGCCACGAACTTGCCGGCACCGTCTCGGGCGCGCTCTGCGTTGATGCTCAGAAAGAGCGTCGTCATCCGTGCCGGGCCTCCTCTTCCCGTCGATCTCTCTGGAACCTCCGGAACTCAACGTCCATGCACGTGACGTGGTCGAGGTACCAGAGGTGGTCCCCTTGCTCGACACCCATGGTATCAAGAAGAGGCACGATGTCGCGAGCCTTTAGCGGGTCGAGATCGTCCCGACGTCCCCGGTTGGCGATCCGCCAGACGGTCCAGACGCTAGCGACGTCGGCCCACACTGGGGGCCTCTCCCGTAGTTCCGGGACATCCTCGCCCGCCTCGACCATGGCTGCGTAGTGGTCTAGCACCTCCTCATGACGCAGTTCCCAGAGGAGGCGCGAGGTCAGTTTCCCCGCTGCTCCTGGACGACGTCGCGACGGTAGGGCTCGTGACTGTTCGCCGTGGCGAGGATCTTCTCGTGCAGTTCGACGAGCGTGTCGTCCTGCAGCAGCTCGGCCACGCGGTCGGGGGAGTACGGGACGGGGACCGGCTTCCCGGCCTCGTCGAGGAGCGGCTGGCCGTCGGGGCCCTCCTCGTGCCAGTTCTCCCAACCCAGAACCACGTCGCCACCAGCTTCGCGGATGAGTTCGCCCGCGGGCAGGCGCCCCTCGCGCGCGGCTTGTCGCCGCTCCGGCTCCATCCTGGAAATGGCCTGCTCGATGGCGCGTTGTAGCAGGCTCACGTGAAAGACGATGGGGTCCGACGGGTCGCCGAAGTAGATGGGGACGCCGCGTTTGATCTTCTCGGGATCCTGGCGGAAGCGGTTCAGGGTGGCCATGTGTTCGTTCTCCTGTGGGGATCGGGGGAGGGGTCCCGGAGGCACGCGGCCCCCGGGCTTCCCAAGGTAGCGAATCCTAGGCCGGGATGGTGACCCAGCGAATCGTTTTCCCTTGCACCGGGTCCTTACGGGCATCGAAGGTGTAGGGGGAAACCACGCGGGAATTTTTGCCCGAGCCGGTGCGGGAGCCCGACGCCAGGAAGGCGCTCGGGATCTCGATCAGGTCCGTATTCCCGGCAGCGTCGACCAGCTTCAGTACGAATTGCGTCTCGTCGAAAGCCAGGTACTTGTCCATGGTGGCCTTCGTCCGGTAGAACGTCGAGAAGGCTCCGCTCACCTGGACGGTACCGGCCACAACGCACGCTGCGCCGAGTTCGAACGCCTCGGTGAGGGCCTCAAGATTCTGGGCGACCTCGATGGAAAAGTCCGTCACCTTGAACGTCGAGCCATCCTCGAAGAGCGCGCTCGACGAGGCAACCGCAGTGTAAGGTCGAGTCGTGGTGGCTGCTGAGTCGGCGGTGCCGTACGTCGCGCCGCCGCCGTCGACCTCGAGCTTCCCGATCACGGGGAACTCGATGGTGATGATCTGCTTTATCGAGACGTTGACCGTGAAGCCCCCGTACACGATGCCTGTCTCCTGCACGAACTTGTCCGCGTCGTCGCGATCGTTGAACCGCTTCTCCACCGAGAACGAGCGATCGGTCGTGCCGTTCTCCACGTAGCGCTCGGTCACGAGGTCGATGGACGCCGCGGCGGCTTCCGTCACGATCGTGGAACCATGGGTGAGCGGCATGGCCCCGGCCAGAACGGAGTCGATACGGAACAGTCCGTTGTTTCCGCCGTTCGACGCGTCCGTGATCGTGATCCACTGGCCCGCAACGAAGCCGTCATCGACGAACCCGTTGCCGGAGTCGCGGATCTCGTTCGAAGGTCCGTCGAACGAAAGCGTAGTGCGATCGGTGACAAGCGAGCCCGTGTGCACGGTGGCTGCCACGGCAGCCTCGTCCACGATCGTGGCTGCGGTGCGGCCGTCGGTCGTGAGGAGCATCTTCAGCGCGGTGACCGTCCCGAGGATGTAGCCGCCGTTGTTCGCCCCCGCCGAGACGACCGAGTCACTGACGGTAACACGCTGTCCCTTTTTGAACCCAAGCGCGAGGAAGTCGTCCCCCGTGTTGTTCAGGGACGAGTCGGCCGCAGTAAAGACGATGTCGGCCGCACCGTCACCTGTGAACGTGACCGTGCCGCCTTTCGGCGTAAACACGCCACGGAGCGAGGCCTCGATGCGCGCGTCGTGCGTGCCATAGGACAGCTCGGAGGCGATGGTCCCCGCGACTGCGAGATCCACGCGCGAGATGTCGACGTCCTGGGCATCGGGCGTGGACTCTGCCGAGCGCTCTGTCTCGGTGGTCATCTCGATACTCTCCGTCGTGAAACGAATCGGAGCGAGTGTGGCGGTTCCGTCGGGGGTGCCGTAGACGGCCTCTTCTGCTTCAAAGAGGGCAACTTCGTCGGCGCTTGCTACTGTCATGTTCCTATCTCCTGTAGCTGATAGCTCAAGATGCCGACTCGTCGGCGAAGAAGGGACAGTCTAGATCCATTCTCCACCAGGGGCCGTCCCGTCGCCCCTGGCTTACGTCCGGCACCTCGACGACGTAGTCGATCGTCTGGGCCGCACGGAATGCTTCGTTGATCGTATCCACCACCACGAGCACGGCGCGGTCGCCGCGGTTGATCGGCCCGTAGACCGACACGCGGCAGAGTCCCTGCGTGCGGAAGGTGTGGACGGTCCCCGCAGTGTCGACCATGCCTGAGGATCCGGGCACGATCGCGAAGCGGCACCAGACATCCTCCTGGGGATCCTGCTCGGAGTAGTTCGAGCCAGAGGTACCGAACGGCGGATCGTTATCGTACTGAACGGCGAGCGGGACCACGTCCTCGACGCTTGTCTTGAAGCGCGTCCGCAATGCGTTGTAGAGGGTCTCGAAATTCGCCATGGGTCAATCGTCGTCGTCCACCTCGAACCGGAACCGGCACGAGAGGTCCACAACCCACCACCACTCGCGGCCGTCGTGCACCACTCGCCCGGGCCGTAGCTCGGGGTCGAGGAACTCCACCCCCTGCGAGGTCCTCCGACGAAAAGCGTCCGTGATCGTGTCGGCCGCGGACAGCGCTCGTCGGTCTCCCTCCCCGAGGGGTACGTGGAGCGAGCATAGCATACGCCCCGTTTTGAGGAAATCGCGGGGTCCCAGCAGGTCGTCGAGGCGTGTGTCGTCGAAGATCACCCGCACGCGGGCCCAGACGTCCGCGCAGGGGATCGTCATGTCCAGCGCAGGCTCGTCATCGTAGGCCGTGAGCAGGGTCGCGGGGTCCTCGACCTGGGAGTGGAAGAACGCTCGCACCACGTTGGCCACGAACTCGTAGCAGCCCTGGGCGACCCCCTCCACCCCGCCGTACGTCGCGCCGCCGCCCGCCGCTGAAGTCGCCGAGCGGCCAGCCCGTCCCTCGATCAGCGCGTAGGGCGCGGACTCCCCGCCGGCCCGCGCGGCCAGCTCGCCCAGCACCTCGAACGCGGCGCGCAGGTCGGCGAACCCTCCTGCCCGGGCGCCGGTCTCCCCCGCGCCCTCGCAGGTTCCCGGGGCAGCACTCAAGCTGCTGGCCGCTCCCGCCCCGTCGCGTATTCCGGACGGGTCGCAGTAGGGGACTCCCGTCCCGGCCGCCGATGCCTCAAGATCCGCAGCACCCGTCGGCAGCGCTTGGCCGTCGGCACCCGCCCCCGCCACGGCACCGGGCTGGCCGCTGGCTTCCGGATACGCAGGCGTCGCGCCCGCGCCTCCCGCCTGTGCCCCAGGCTCGAGCGCGCCCTGCACGTCGGCAGGGGCCGCCGCCCCGCCACTGGTCGCACCTTCCAGGTCCGCCGCTCCCGTCGGGCCCGCGACCGGGAACGAACCGCCACCGACCACCGCAGCCGGCGACGTGCCGATTCCCTCGGCCTGGGCGGAACCCGAGGCGGTCAGGCCACCCGC
The DNA here is from genome assembly GCA_024226515.1 of bacterium. Classification (GTDB taxonomy): domain Bacteria; phylum Acidobacteriota; class Polarisedimenticolia; order Polarisedimenticolales; family Polarisedimenticolaceae; genus JAAELQ01. Next base: position 9,477 of record JAAELQ010000205.1, on the reverse strand, counting down.
CGTGGTCGCATCGAGTTCGCCGCCGCCCTCCGGGTCCCCGTGGTCGACCGCGCCGCCTGCGGTGTGGGCCGCGATCTCTGCCGGGGCCGCGAGATCGCCGCGCGTGTCGCCCGCTCCCGCGGTGCGGCCCTCTAGTTCCCCGTCCCCGGTGGGCTGGCCGTGCCCCGCGCTACCGGCGCCAGTGATGGCCCCCGGCTCGCCAGTCGCGTCGATCGGAGCCACCCCCGCCGACTGCCCGCCGGTCTGGGCGCCGGTCTCGCCCACCGGCTCGCCGCTAGCCCTGGCGTCCCCGCTCCCGGCCGCGTGGGCCGCGCCGTCGCGCGCCCCGTTGAGATCCCCGTACGGGCCGCCGGCCCCTGCGGTCCGGGCGTCGAACTCGGCCGCGCCTTCGGGCAGGGCGTCTGCTGTCCCTCCTCCGGCCGTTCGTGCCATTCCGCCCGCGACCGACTGGGCCTCCGCCGTCGCCGCGCCGTCGCCGCTCGTCACGGCCCCGGATTCTCCCGCACCCTCAGGCAGGGCGCGGGGCTTGCTGTTCCCTGTCGCGGTGGCCTCCGGCTCTCCCGCCCCCTCCGAGTCCGCGCGCGGGGCAGCCCCGCCCAGGGCCGCAGCCTGGGCCGCGGCCTGGGCGGACGCCTCACCCTCAGCCCACGGAGAGCCGCCGCCAGTCGCGCGCGCCTCGGGCTCGCCTGCTCCCTGCCCCAGAGCCCGTGTGTCGCCGCCGGCCGCCGCCTGGGCCGCGAGGTCCCCCGTAGCCTCCGGGGACGCCTGGGGCGCGGAGGCGCCGCCTGCGTAGGCCTGAGGCTCGCCCGCCCCTTCCGGATCGGCCACGGGCAGGGCGGTGCCTGTTGTCCGCGCGACCGAACCTGCCGCTGCTTGAACTATGGCGTTCGGGCCGGAGCCTGCCGCCGTACGTGCTCCCACATCGCCCACGCCCTCGGTCGCCGCGCGGGGGGCGCTGCCGCCCAGGACTGTGCCGTCCACCTCCCCCACACCTGTCGGCGCGGCCTGAATCGTCGACCCCGCGGCGGTTCGCGCCTCCGAGCCGGCCACGGCCGTCGCAAGGGCTGGGGCGTTCGAGTTTGTGGCCACCGCTGCCGCTGGCTCCCCGGCTCCTTCCGGCTCCGCTTCCGCGCTCGATCCCCCGACCGCCCGGGCCGCGCCTTCGGCGGCAGCCTCCGGCAGCGCGTGAATGCTTGAGCCAGCCGCAGCATGCGCTTCGACCTCACCGACGGCCACGCCTTCCGCCATGGCGAGCCCTGCGCCGGCCGCGAGAGCTTCCGCGTCTGCCGGGCCTTCTGGATCCGCGCTTGAGAGCCCAGAGGCTCCGGCCTGGGCGGCCACCTCCCCGATAGACTCCGGCTCTCCAAGCGCCAGTCCGCCGCCGCTAGAGTGTCCCGCCAGATCGTCGCCCGCGCAGGGCCACCGCACTACTTGGACGCAGACGTGCTCCCGTTGACCGGAGTCAGACACGGTCCACTCAAGTGATGCCGACGTCGAGCCGGTCAGGGCCACGTTCGCAGAGCCGCGCGGGTATGCCAGACCGCCGCCTGTGGTGGAGCAGCACTCCCCGAGCAGAGACATGAATTCCTCATTGTCTGCGGCCGTCGCGACGTAGTCGGTGGTTAGGGTGTATGTCTTCTCCTCGGGGCCGGTGACGTTGTTCACGTACTCCGACACGTGGGTAACCTCCATGGCCCCCTCGCCTGTCGCGGTGTTCTCCACGATCCAGGCGACCTTGCGGCGCGTGCCGGAGCTGGCCGTCCGGTAGGTGCGCATGTTCGTGGTCGAGTCGATCTCAAGTGTATCGCCCCCGTCGTCCAGCCCGCAGGTGCCATTGTCCGTGCTGTACTGCACGTGCATGAATACCTTGGATGTGTCGAGCAGAGTGTGTCCGATCGCGATGGTACCGGAGTTCGTCGGGGCGCCGGAACTCCACGCACTGCCCGGCTCTGAGTCGGACTCGAACCTGTAGATGTCGCGCCAGTTCGAGCCATTGAACTCGACCACCGCGTAGGACACCTCGCCGGCTGACGTAGCAATCTGACGATTGAATTCGATCGTGTCGTCGTCGATGATCTGGGACGTAAAGAGGCAGTTGCCCCAGGCCGAGTTCCCCGTGTCATCGGTGCGCTGGCCGGTGATGAACACTGTCGTGCGGTCCTCGTCGAACGTGCTACCGAACGACTCCTGCTGCCCGTTCGTCAGGCTGGCTAGGTTCGATGTCCCGACCTGCTGCACCGTGAACTCGTTGGGGCCGCCGGACTCACCGACGTACTCGATGATCTCCCACTGGATGCGGCAGTCATTCGTCGTGCCGTAGCGCGTGAATGTGATCCCGGTCGCGAGGCTGCCAGGGTTCGAGATGTACGCCGTGAAGTCGTCGAGCTGCTGCGTGCCCCCGCCCGACGTCGTGCCCATCCCCGTAAGGCGGGAGTTCACGATCCGAATAAACGCAGGGTTCCCAGTGTCGAGATCCGGATAATGGGTCGACGGCTTGAGGCCGACCGAACTCTTACTCGCGGGGATTACGGACGTCCCGCGGTAGACCTTGAAGTCCGCCACGGCTAATTAGTCCGACTAATCTTCGGACACAACCACGTCGCCGGCAGGAAATTGCGGCACGACGTTCTGGGTGATGTTCAGCGGGCTGATCTCCGCAGCCTGGCCGGAACCGTCGGCCGTGAGGTTCAGCGAGCCGCCGCCCTGCGTGGCCGACACCTGGATGATGTCCGACGCAACAGAGATCACGTGGTAAACCGTGCCCTCCGTCATGCCCGTGGGCAGCGTGCTGCCAGGCGGCTCGAAAAACGCAATCCGATCATTCACCGCGTAGGAGTGACCGGGCACGGTGATGTTCTCGTCTGCGGCCGTTGCCGTGAAGCAGCGCGGGACCGCGGCACCGAGGTGACCCCACCACAGGATTTTGCCCGTACCCGACACGGCGGTGCCGAGCGACCAGTAGAAGACGTCCTCATCATCACTGACGCCGGTCGCCTTGGGGAACTGCTGCTGCGCGGTGTTGTCCGCCGTGCCTGCGCCGCCTGCCCCAGGGATCGTCCACTGCGTGTCATCGCGCGCGATTGTCACGCGCGCATAGCTCGTGTACGCCGCCTCGCTCGTGTCCTGATCGCCGCCGTCGCTGGGGAACGCGGTATGCAGCGCCATGTAGAGGCTGCCGTCCGCTGCACTGTTCTGAAGTCCAGACGCGTCACCGATCAGCGGGAGGTCCTGGTTGTTCAGGACCAGGTCGAGGAACTCGTTTGTAAATGTGGTCGCCTTGCTCATGGATCGGTATCTCTCAGGACTACGCTGTGAACTGCCGCAGCTCCCGGAGCGTGATCGCTACGAGCCCCTGCGGGGCCTGCGTGCTGAAACCCCCTTGTACCAAGACACGGCCTTGCCGTCCAGGTCGCGGGTCTTTCGAGGGGCCGGGGTTCTCAGGCACGAATAGTCCCAGGTCGAGGACTGAGCCATACTTCGTGGGGTTTGCGACGTAGGTGGCCTGGAACGGTCCGAGTGCCGCGAGCGCGACAATTGCGGCCGTGACGTCAGGCGGGTTCGCGCCGGGCAGCTCAGTGGACGAGGGCTGGCCGATCGTTACTTGCCAGTTCGAGACAAAGTGTCCAATGTCGCGCGGTGAGCGTTCGACCAGCCGCACCAGGGCCTCGAGCGTGACCCGGCGATGGAACCGGACCAGCTCGTCGCCGGTGAGCCGGCGCGCGGCCCGGTTCAGCTCGCGGCGGAACTGGTCGATGTTCGATCCCACAGCTACCTCCGTAGGAAGACGCGGTAGGCCGGAGATGTCTCGCCAGAGTACGGCGTCCGTACCTCTACCACCGTCCACTTGACGCCGTCGCCGAGGTCGAGCACCTGGCCGAGTTCGGGGGTGAAGGGTAGGCCCTCCCGCCGGAACCAGACCACGTGGTCCCCGACCTTGACCACGTCACCGTCCACGTAGCGCGTCCGGACGGGCAGGGGTGGGGAATGGCTCACGTTCGCGTGAGGGGTCGTCGTCTGGCCGGTGACCTCGCCCGCGGTCGGATCGTAAGTGCCGCCGGTCCGGACGGTCACGTCGCCGAGGGCGAAGAACTCCTCCTCGAGCTCCTCGACCAGCGCGTCGAACTCGGCGTCGTTTTCGGCCGCGCTCACGACAGCCTCAGACGGTTGCCGGCAACCAGGAGCGGGCAGAGGATCGATTCGGCCACGGTGAACGACTTCACCTGCGATGCGCCGCCGACGTACTCCCGCTCGATCTGCAGGCCTTCGAGATGCTTCCGCTCCTTCGAGATCCGTCCAGGCTTCGCCACGTCAGGCTCTAGTTCACGCGACAAGAAACGCACGGCCGCCTCGACCTGCGCGTCCTTGACCTGTTGGGGCACGGCGTCGGAGGGCACCGTGAAACCCTCCGAGATCACGCCGCGTCGCGGCCAGTCGAGGGCCATCGTACTGTTCAGCTTCGTGCCCTGCCAGCGCAGGGAGAATACCGTGTCGAGCCAGCGCGCTGCCTTTCGGAGTGCGACCTCCTTCATCGCCGATGTAGTCGCCACGTCTTGCCAAGTTGCAAAGCCTTCGGGCTCGTACGCAGTCACATACGTGTCGGCGGCAGCTTCGGAAATGTACGAGTCCGCGGTCGCCAGGCCCGTTCCGTCTTCAATTACAAGTGCCATCGGTTACGCATCGTCGACGAGGAATCCCCACCAGCCGGTAGATCCTTCTGCGCCTGCTGCATCGGGCCAAACGGAAATCTTGACGATGGAGAGGGCGGGAACGATCGCGCCGAGCCTGAGCGGCCCGGTGGCGCCCTGTTTGATGTACGAGACGCCCTTGAAGCAGAACACGCCCGGAAGTAGGACGCCGTTCATATCAGTTGAGCGGATACGAAAGGCGCAGCGCTTGTTTTGAGCTTCTTCCGAATGCCAATCTTGAAGCAGGAGCTTCTTACCAAACGGGACCATGCGGTGAGGAACAAGGCTTTTATTGCCACCCTCAGCAATCATCTGATAGAGGTCAGCCGCAACGGTGCCGCCTTTCTTGTAGACAGCAATGTTCCCGGCCGCGACGCCGCCCGTACCAATTGGCGGAATCGCGTAGACGTCATTCACGAAACGTGCGTCGGTTGCGACGATATCGACGCCGGTAGTCCCGTTCATTACGAGATCCTCGGTAAACTCAGACCCGGAGGCATCCAGCATTTCCAGGCGAATATTTTGCACGCCCGTGCCCCCAACACCGTCCTGGGCATCATCCGATATCACCGTCAATTGTTCGCCAGCCGCAGCAGGCGTCGGAAGTCTGACGGGACCATCCGGCGTGAAGTCCGTTCCGCGATAGCAGTCTTCACCAGCAACGTCGGTACCCGCTCCCTCGAACTCGCCCAAGGCCTCCATGACAGCCCAGCCGGGAACACGGCCCAGTTGCACCAACGCTTTGAAATCATTCTTTCCGAAGAAACTCATGCTAAATGATCCACCATTCAGTGCCGTCGCACACTAGCTGCACTGAGTCGTACTGCGACGCCAGCACAACGGTAGCAGCACCGTCAATCGTTTCGGCGGAATTACCATCCACCGTTATCGCGTTGCCCGAAACGTCTATCTTCTTCACGATGAGATACCTACCGGCGGAGGTTGCGGCCGCCGGTAGGTCGACGTCGAACGCCCCCGCCGTCGCATCACCGAGGATGAGCGTGTCACCGGCGACAACGGTGTACGGACCACTCGTCTCCGTCCGCGTCGCGACAGGCGCGACATACACCGCCCAGTCAGGAGCTAGCGACGTGGGCGTAACGGCAAGACTGCCCTGGAGAGCCTTGTAGATGATCCCCGCATGTTCCACCAGATCCGTGGCGACGTATGTGTGGGTGGATTGCCAGGCTGAGAACTTCGACTGGTGCTCGTTCTGTCTGGTCCGGTACGCCGCCCCCGTAACGCCGGCAACTTGTAGCGCTGTTTGGCTCATGATCTACTCAATCCAGGTTCGTGCATCGTCCCAGATGCAGCTATCGGTCCATTGCTGGGGGGTCTGCGGAGGAAGTGCGCATGCCGTGGCGGCAAGGCGCTTATTGCGCTGCCTCCGGAGAATCCACCACTTGAGGGGGATGGACGTCATACGATCAGGTGGCGAGGGTGCCGGTCGTGTAGATCGTGACCCAGGCGGTGCCGTTCCACTGGCCGAGCCAGAACTCGTCCGCGGCGTCGAGGTCCATGTTCGTGAGGGCCGTCGAGCCGTCCGTGTCAACCATGTTCGCGTGGTCGAGGTTCACGACATCCGACGCATGGGAGCGCGTGCCCAGCGTAATGAGCTTGCGCTGTCCGACGATCGCTCCGGTGCCGTCGCCCACACTGACGTCCTCGGAGCCTTCCGTAGCGCCCGTGGTGATCGTCGATTGATACTGGGTGATGTCGAGGGTGATTTCGCTCGCGCCCGAAGTTCGGGCCTCGTCTTCGTTCAACAGGCTCGGCGCCCCGGCGAGGAAATCGTACAAGGCGTCGAGCGAACGTCGAAGGCCTGTGGAAGGGAAACGGCTCATGGATCTGGTCTCTTCTCGTGGTCGGTCTGGTCGGATCGACGCCCGCGCGGCGTCTGCGTCAGGCGTCGATCATATCACGGCGGCGCGGCGTGCGCCTACTGAGGCTTGGGGCCGCGGGGACCCTTCGGGCCGCGCGGTTGCTTCTCCGGCTCGGACTGTTGAGGGTCCGGCTGGATTGACGGCTTCTCCGACGCGGGGGCCGGCTCGGGCTGGGGCTTTTCCTGTTTCGGCTCGGGCTGTGCGCCCGCGGCCTGCGCGGCGGCTGCCTTCTGGGCGTTGGCCTCGGCGAGCAGGTCGGCCGCGTTCGCATTCGCTTCTTGGCGGAGACTGCGCGCGTCCGCACGCGCCTTCTCACGGATCTGCTCGCCCTCGGCTGCGGCTTCCTTGCGCGTCTCTTCCGCGTCGATTTCAGCCGCCCGGGTCTTCTCGTTCGCGATGCGTGCAGCGTTTGCCGCCGTCTGTCGCAGTTGGGAGAGGACGCGTTCGGGCGGCTCCGACGGGATCTCTTGGTCGCGCTGGGCGAGCCGGTTGGCCACGTGGAGGGGAATCTGCTGGTTGCGGTACTTCTCGGGAATCGGCATGGGATTGGCTAGGCTTGAAGGTGTTCGGTAGGGGGAGGGTAGAGGGGAGTAGGCGGGAGCCCCGTACGAGACGGGACTCCCTCGGGAGGACGACCTCTCAGCCGCCCCCGCGTTGCTTTCTAGCCGTTCGTCTGGAGTTCGGCCAAACGGACCAGCTTCCGGTCGTAGACGCGGTCCCAGTTCGCGGCGAGCGCGAGTTCTGCGTCGGTCGGCGACTCGCCGGCCATGCTGCCGGAGACGAACCCCACGCCGCGCGGGTGGAGGATGAACTCCCTCCGCGAGTGGAGGTTCTCGACGCCAGCGCCGTCGCCCTGCTCGGGCTTGCGATCGACCTCGACCGGGACCTTGGCCTGCCCCTCGCCGAGGGCGAAGGCGCCAGGACCGAAGAGGTAGGTCGAGTACGTGATCCGGTTCGACCCGGCCACGGCAGGCATCCCATCGTCCATGATGAGCGTCTTGTCCAGGTAGCGCCCGAACGTGGTATTGCCCTCGGAGTCAGGGACGAAGTCGATCAGGTTGAGCGTCTTCAGCTTCGTGCACGGCTGGGAGTGCGTCGCGAATGCGCGCAGGACGCCGGAAGCGTCGCCCGCGGTCTGCATCGCCTGGAGCAGCGCCTCGGCACTGATCCGCTCGGCGTCGGTCACGGCCGCGGCGCTGTCCGTCGCGATGTCGTAGACCATGTCGCCAGAGTCGTTCGCGACGTTGTCCGCGAACGCACCTTGCACGCTGGCAATGAGGATGCCCTGCATCTCGCGGGCCCAATAGCCCGCGACCTCGTCGACGATGACGCCCATGGGGTCCTCGCCTACGACGGAGGCCAGCAGATCCGCCGAGCCCCACATTTGGTTGACCATGTGCTTGATCGCCTGGTCCTTGCCCGTGGTGATCTTCTTAGCCGTGGCGCTCGAGGCCGGGTCATCGCTGCCGATGTTTCGCGCGTCGCCAGCGAGCGCGTTCCAGTGGGGCATTTCGATGAGGGTGCCGCCGCCCTGGACGCGTTGGTCCAGTTGGCGGTCGGTGGCGACGACTCCGGACTGCCAGAAGGCAGAGAGCTCGGTCGTGCGGAGGCGAATGTACGCCTCCCAAACGGCGGGCTCAAGTACGTCGGTAAGTCGGGTGGTCATGTCTGGGTCCCCTCCTTGGGGGAAATCGGGTGTCGCTTCGTGTCGGTAAGGTTTGGGTCAGGAACCCGAACCGAGACCGCGCGGCTGCGCGTTTTGCGGGGGCTGGATAACGCCCCCTTTACTGAAAATCGGACTCCGGCGCGGGCCCATCGCGACACGGGACGCAAGGTCCTGCGCGGCGTTCGGGTTGTCCTTGGCCAGCTTCATCGCGTCCGTCACGCTGTGGGCCTGCGAATCGCGATCGAAGGGGTTGTCCTTGACGTCCCGCCCGGCCTCGCCGGGACGCGCGTCGCTGCCGGAGGCCTCGCCCCCGGAGAACGCCCGCCCGTAGGTCGGATCGCCCTTGAGTTCGTGCATGAGGTCGACGACGGTCGCCTCCACGGCAGTGCCGTCCCGAATGACGTGCTTCACGTTGCCGGCCTCATCGAGGACCTGCACGCGCCGCACACCGTTCTCCTCCATCACCCTCGTCCGACCTTCGATGGCCGGGGTCAGGAGCGGGAGAGATGCTTTGGGATCGACCACCTGCTGTGCCTGCGACGCGGCGACTGCGACGAGTGTGGAGTCGAGCTGTCCGGAAGTACCGTTGTACTTCTCCTGGAGCTGCGCCAGAGCCTCGTCGTGCGCTGAGCGCATGGCGGTCTCCTTCGTCTCGAACTGCGCACCGATCTGCTCGCGGAGGAGCCTCTCGCGCTCCGCCAGTTGCTCGGCCGTCTTGTCCCCGCTGGCCTCGAGCTCGGCAAGTCGTGCGGCGCCGGCCTGGAGGGCATCCAGGTCGACCCCCTCGAGTCGCTTGCGCTCGACCTTCAGCTCGTTCTCGAACTGCTTGCGGCTTGTCTTCTCGGCGTTGAGCGCCGATTTCAAACCGCCAGTGTTCGCGAGCTCCCAGCCAGTCGACGTCGGCTCGACGTCGAGCCGCCAGAACGGGGTCCCGTCGTCCGCCTTGTCCCGCACGTACTCCGTCTTGAGCGTCTCGCTCAGTCCGTCGAGTTCCTCTTGTGAATTGAGGATGGGCTTCAGTGTCATGTCTCTGTCCTAATTCCTTCTACCCGGCATCTCGCCCGGCGCGGGCATCTCGCCCGACTTGATTTCGCATCGCGGGGGCCGGCTACGCTGCCAGTCCCTCCATTCGTAGTATCTCGCGGAGGCCGATCGGTCGGCGAGTCAGGGGGTCCACGAGCTGTTTCAGGTCCGTGATCCGTCCCGCTCGGAACAGGCGGCCGATTCCTCGGCCAAGCGCCTG
>JAAELQ010000204.1 GCA_024226515.1 bacterium | reverse complement strand
CTATCGGCGCGCGGTCATGGGCAGTTACTGATCGACCACTTACCGAACAAGGGCACGACCAGAGTCCCGTGATCGCTGTCGACGTTGAGCTGAGCCTGGCGGTAGCCTGACGGTGGCGCCGGCAACGTGCACTGCGGCGTGTAGTGCACCCACCAGTATTCGGTCTCGCCCGGCGACAACGTCTGCCACGAGGTGGGTTGCTGGAGCAGTGAGAAGAGGTTGGAGTCGGGGCCGCTGAGGTACAGATCCCGCCGCTCGACGTCGTGGCTCGAGACGTTGCCGAGGTAAGCCGGGAGGTCGCGCGTGTCACCCTCGAAGCGCAGCTCACCGTCGGCCGCGAGCGGCGTCACTCCGAGCAGCTGGTAGACCGACGGCGAGCCGTTGACCGCGTTGCTGACGACCTCGAGCTGCGCTTGATGGGGCCAGGAGAAACCGGGCAGCACACTCGGGGCGTAGGCGACGCGAAAGAGCTCGAGGTCGCCCGGGTCCATGGCCAGGCTGGCCGGGTGGGCCGAGATCAGCTGGAACCACTGGGCGTCCGGTCCGGTGATCGAGACGCCGCCGCGGACCATCGAGAGATTGCCGGAGTTGGAGAGCAGCGCGACGCGCTCGTCCCCCGCGGGGATCTGGAGCGTCGGCGGAAAGGCGCTCGCCATCGGACCGCTGACGCCGTCGACGATCGCGGCGGTTTCCACGAT
>JAAELQ010000203.1 GCA_024226515.1 bacterium | reverse complement strand
GATCAGGAGAAGCAGACCACGGCGTCTTCGTCCGTGGCCTTGGCTCGATACATGGCCTCGTCGGCGCTCTTGAGCATCTGCTCCGGCGTCCGGCCGTCGCGCGGATAGCACGCGATGCCGGCGCTGGCCGACAACGAGATCTTCTCGCCGGCGCCGATGTCGTACCGGTGTCGCGCGATGGCGTCGACTACGCGGTGTGCCGTCTTCTCCGCGCTGTCACGATCCGCCTCGACGACGAGGATGACGAACTCGTCGCCTCCGAAGCGGAAGGCGAAGTTGGACTCTCTCGTGTTGTCGGCGATCAGCATCCCGGTCTGGGCGATCACGCGACCTCCGGCGATATGGCCGTGTTCCGTGTTGACCGCCTTGAGCCCGTCCATGTCGATGAACACCAGCGAGTACGACCTGCTGTGGCGCTCACAGCGCGCGTGCTCCTTGGGCAGCAGGGTGTCGAAGTATCTCCGGTTGTAGAGCTGGGTCAGGTCGTCGCGGTAGACCAGATCGTGGAGCTGCTTCGCCTGCCCCTCGTCGTGGTGCGCCAGCGCGGCGCGCAACGCCTCCTCGAGAACTTCCTGGGGACACGGCTTCGTCAAGAAGCGAAAGACGTACCCCTGGTTGATCGCGTTGACCGCGACGTCGAAGTCGGCGTGACCGGTCAGCAGCAGGCGCGCGGCCTGCGGAGCGATGAAGCGGCAACGAGCGAGGAAGTCGATACCGTCCATCTGCGGCATGCGCAGGTCCGAGACGATCACCGAGAACGGGACCTCGTCCTCGCGGTCGAGCAGCTCGAGCGCGTGCTGCGGATCGTGTGTCGTGACGACGTCATAGTCGTCGCTGAGCAGCTCGCGATAGAGAAGCAGCAGGTCGGCCTCGTCGTCGACGTAGAGAATCCGCGGTTTCTGCCTGCCGGACGTCACGAACTGAATGGCCCTCGAGTGCTGGTGGTCGGAAAGTCGAATATAGGCCCCGATCGGTGGGAATCCAAGTCGCGTTGAGCCTCCTCTATCCGCAGACCCTTCTGTTTTCGCGGTATTTGCCGGAGTCGGGGCCCAACGGGCCACCTCGTCGGCTGTTCCCGGGGAAAACCACCGTACATTCCATGGGTAACATCCCGTGTAGAGGTGGTCCCCCCCCAATGACTTCCCCTCGATTTCTGCAGTTATCGCTGGTGCTCGTGCTGTTCGCGGCGAGTGCGGCGGCACGTGCGGAGATCGAGGTTCCGCTGTCGCTGTGGACGCACGACGACTTCCCCGAGGGTCTCGACTTCGGCGAGACGATGGGGATCTCCTGGGGCGACTACGACGCCGACGGCTTCATCGATCTGTTCGCCTGCCACTCGGCGCACCTGTGGCGCAACGTCGGCGGCGCGACGTGGGAGCTGGCCGCGGACCTCGACGCCGTCCTGCCTCCGGCCGAACGCAGATACGGTGCGTCGTTCGGCGACTACAACCGGGACGGTCTACCCGACCTGGGGACCGAGCCGCGCGTTCCGTTCTGGGGCGACGACAAGATGCACCTGTTGAAGAACCTCGGCGGCGGTCCGAACTTCGTGGACGTCGCGGGCGACCCGTTGATCGTCGATACGCAACCGTTCCAGAACGGCGAGACCTTGTGCTGGGCCGACGTCGACGGCGACCGCAATCTCGATGCCTTCCTGCCGGTCTACCCCCCGTGGGCCGGGGGGCCGGGCAACTTCTTTCTGCACAACCTCGGTCCGACCGGCCCCGGCGGCGACTACCGCTTCACGGAGATCAGCGCCGGCGCCGGGCTGGACAATCCACCGCCGGACAGCGGCCGCCCCGAGGGCGCACAGTTCGCCGACATCGACTTCGACGGAGACGTCGACCTCTACAGCAACGGAACGCTGTATCAGAACCGCTCGTCGCTCGGTCAGCCCCAGTTCATCGTGCTGGCCGAGAGCGACAGCGGAATCGGCCTGCGCTCGTCGCGCGACGAGGGCGCCATGTTCTTCGACTACGATCTCGACGGCGACCAGGACCTCGTCGTCGTCTACATCGCCGAGGGCGTGCGCATCTGGGAGAACCACGGCGACGGGACGTTCTTCCCCGCCGAGGTGTCGCTGGTGGACAGTCCCCTGACCGGGTTGAACCTCGGCATGTCCGCCGAGGACTGGGACAACGACGGGGACATCGACTTCACCACGCGCGAGGTGTTCAGGAGAAACCGTCTCGTCGAGGACGGCGCCCCCCACTTCACCGTGGCCACCCACGAGCTGCCCTCCGCGCACATCCACTCCGCGACACCTGCCTGGGGCGACTGGGACAACGACGGCGACCTGGACGCGGCGATCGGCAACTGGGGCGAGACCGGGAACTTCTACGAGAACACGCTGTACTCGAGCGAGACACCTGCCGCGCAGCGGCGACACGTCCGGGTGCGTGTGCTTGGAGAGGACGCCGACGTACCCGCCGGGCTGGAGACCGAGTACGGCGCCGTCGCCGAGATTCACATTGCCGGCGCGGAGGACGGCTACCGCCGGCGCAAGTTCGTGGCGAGCTCGCACGGCTATCTGAACCAGAACGCCTACGCGCTTCACTTCGGCTTGCCGCCCGATCCCGCTCCCGACGACGATGCCGAGGACGTCGAGCTCGAACTCTCCGTGGACTTCCCGGAGCTTCCGCAACGCGGGACCTGGCGCGTGGATCGACACATCAACCCGGTCCTCGAGGGTCTGCACCTCGCCGACCTGGACGATCGCGAGATCGAGGTTCGACGTTGCGGCGGCGTGACGCTCGACGGCGTGCGACACGATCCGAATCCGTTCGCCTCACCGCTGCTGTCGACGGCAGGCGGCGGTCTGGCGCTCGCGGGGCCGAACGGCGGCCTGCCTGAACCGACCGAGAGCGCGAGCCCCCATCAGTTCGTCGGCATCGTGTTCAACACGCATGGAGCGGACGACGCGATCGAGATCCGGGAGATCGTCCTCGACGGGCAGCTTGCGCCGCCCGTCGACTGCGGCTCCGGCGAGATGAACATCGGTCTGTGGGACATCACGGACATCGACCAGCCGCTCCTGGTGCAGGGCGGATCGTGGGAGCGGACGACCTCTCCGCGAAATCGGCGGAGTTACTTCCGCACGAGCGTGGTCCTCGAGGCGAAGCGCAACTTCCGCCTCGTCGCCCGCGTCAGCGCGTTCCGCGCCTCCCCGCTGGCCGCCTCGCCGAATGCGGAGCCCGTCCGGGTCGACGGCGGGGTCACGTTCGTCGACGGGATGCCGTGCGACGGCTCGCCCGGCGCGGTGACCTCGCCGAACCCCTCGTTGACGTACCTCTCGTTTCGCTATGCGACGGCTGTTCCACAGGGTGAATTCGACAGCGTCGGCGACAGTCTCCGCCTATCGCTTCAACCGCAATCCAAACCCGTGCTGAGCTGGGAGGAGATCGGCACCCCCGGCTACGAGATCCGCACCTGCGACGCGACCGCGGGCCCCTGCACGCCGATCGCCACGAGCCTCAGCCTGTCCTCGCCGCACGTGGACGACCCGCCTCCGGGAGCGATGCTGTGGTATAGCGTCCAGGCGGTCAACGCCTGCGCCACCGCGCTGTGGCTGCCCTAGTCCGGCGGTCAAGGCACGAAGTCGAACCCGTCGAGATCCGGAACTTCTTTCCCCATCCGTAGCGCGAGCGCTTCCATCCGCTCGCGGCGCATACGCGGGAACACGCCGCTCCCGCGCACCAGCACGCGACCGTCCAGCGACAGCGTCGCGCCGAGGATCAGTTTGCTGCGCTGGATCTCGTCGACCGTGGCCTCGATGCGGCAGTTCTGGCCGAGCGGCGTCATCTCGAGGTAGTCGATGTTGAGGTTGGCCGCGACGACCGGGTAGCCGGCGAGCCAGCCCGCCGTCCCCATCGCCTCGTCGATCACGTACGACACCACCCCACCGTGGACGAATCCCGGCGGTCCGAACGTCGCCGCGCCGAACCAGACGTGGCCCACCAGCGCGCCGTCGCCGCGTCGCCGGTAGAACCGCATGCGAATCGTCGGACCGGCCTCGGTCTCGACGAACATCGAGCGGCCGGAGCCGATGTCGAACGGTAGGTGGAACGGTTCCCAGTCGGGCTCGGGCTGCGGGTCGAGAGGCTTCATCGGCTCGCTACCATGGATTCGACCAGCGCGTCCCCAGGCCGGGTCCGTAGAGCACCGCGTTGACCAGCAGCCGTCGCGTGCCGAGCGTCCAGCCGCGGAACTCCGGCTCGTTGAGGAACAGGATCACCTGGCCGCGGCCGACCGACTCGCGCGTGGCGTAGGCGGTCTGCGCCGTTCGCGCGGCGGTCTCGGGCCACAGCAGGCCACCGAGATGCAGGTCGTCGAGCGCGGCGAAGCGCGCAGGCACGGCGACCGGCGGCTCGGCCACGAGCGTGTCGGAATCGCGGGTCAGCACGGGCAGCTCGGTGTCGGGAATGCCCCAGTTCATCCACATCTCGTGATCGAGCTGCACGCGCAGGAACGTCCCGCGCGTGGCGAACCGACGCAGCCGCGCGTCGGCACGGGCCAGGTCCGACTCCTCGGGCTTGGTCGTCCCGGGCGCCAGCAACGGCTCGAGCCAGTCGCCGAGCGTGACCGGGGCGATCGACGTCTCGCTGCCGCGGTCGACGCCCTCGGCGAACGGCAGCGCGCCCGCGCCGAGCACCGGCGCGACGTCGTACAGCGATCGCGTCTCGGGCGGCGCCTCGTCTTCATCCGGCACGCGCATGCCGACGGCGCGGAAGTTCCCTTCGGCGGCAACTCGTAGCGCGGACGGTCCCCATACCGGGGACGGGAATCGATCGAGCGCCTCGCGGCGCAGTCTCGTTCGAGTCCAGCCCCGCTCCTTGTCGGCGAGGAACGCGGCGCCCGATCCGATACCGATCGCCGTACCTCCGCCGTCGATCCAGGCCTTCAGGGCCGCCAGGCCACTCTCGCCGAACAGCGCGGCGTAGCTTCCGCCGCGCGCCGGAGGGAAGATCAGCACGTTGTAGCGCGACAGATCGATGCCGGCAGCGCGGCTCGAGACCAGGCCGCTGAAGCGGAGATCGATCTCCTCGTCGAACAGATGCCACAGCGCACCATAAGAAGGCGCGGAGACCGGAGAGCCGGTCCAGATGCCGACGCGCGGGCTCTTCAGCTGGCGGAAGTGTCGGCCGCCGAGGTCGGGGCCGCTCCGAGCCAGCGCCGTGCCGATCGCCGTGACCGTCACGCCGTGTCGCGCGACGACCTCCTCCAGCGTGGCGCGCAGCCCCTCCGGATTCTCCTCGCGCTTGACCAGCAACGTCCCCTGCACGAAGGTGTGATCCCCGACCTCGAACGCCTTCTCCGCGATGCGCACGACCATCTCGCGCTGCAGCAGGTCGGCCAGCAGCGCGCCGCTGCGATCCGCGGCGCCCGGGATCGCGTAGCCCAGTGCGTCGTCGTCGCCCTCGACCGCGCCCGTCGACTCGGCAAGCTCCTGCGCGCTCCATCCCGACGTCGGTCGCGTGCTACTCCAGTAGGCGTCGACGCCGTAGGCCAGCGGCAGCGACCAGCTCGTCGTCTCGTACAGACGCGAGCCCTTGTTGCGTTCGAGGTACTCGCGCTGCTCGCGAAGGAACGACGCCTGCATCGGCACGTGCGGATCGAGCAGCACGCGAACCAGCGGCGCGGCCGGCTGATCCAACGGCACCATCCACAGCCGACCCTCGAGCGTCGAGCCGTCGACCTCGGCGCCGGTGCGCGCGTCGCGCAACCCGCTCAGCTTCGGCGGCGCGTCGGCGGCGAGCACCTCGATGCCCTGTGTGCGCAGCTTGCCGACGAGTTTCCGCACGCGGTCGGCGTGTTTCCCTTCAGCGAGGAACCAGGCCGCAACCGTGCCGCGCTTCGCCGACTCGACCGCCTTGCGGCGCGCGTCGACGAACGCCGTCAGCAGCTCCTTGCGGTTGTCCGCCACGGTGGTCAGGTTGGCGATCGAGCTGGTGACCTGATGCTCGACGGCCTGCGGATAGGTGCGCGTGGTCCCGGCGCGCTGATGCACCAATGTGCCGCTGGTGCCGGACATCTCGTACAGGATGCCGATCGCGCCGTGGTAGGAAGCCCAGGACGAGCCGTAGCCCGGGAAGAACTCCTCGTTCCACTCGCGTGTGTAGTACGAGTAGCCGCGGCCGTCGAGCGCCCGTCCCTGATCGGCCGCGAAGCGCTTCGACCAGGCGTCCTGAAACTCGGGAAGGTGCGGGTTGAACGGATGGCGCGGCGGCGAGAGCAGGTAGGTGTCGTGCGAACCCATCTCGTGACTGTCGACCATCAGCTGCGGATTCCAGCCGCTGATCACACCCGAGCGCGCACTCTCGGGGTGCACCATGCTGAACCAGTCACGGTTGAGGTCGAACAGGTAGTGGTTGCCGCGCCCCCAGGGCCAGACCGTGCTGTGCGACAGGTCGTCGGTGTCGGGGTTGGGTCGCGCATGGGCGAACGATGCCGTCTGGGCCAGGAAGCGCTCGCGACCGTCGGGGTTCTCGCAGGGGTCGATCAGGATCACCAGCTCGCGGCGCAGCTTGCTCGCCGCGGCGTCCTCGCCGGCGACGAGCCGGTAGGCCACGGCCGCGGCGGCGTCGACGCTGCTGAGTTCGTCGCCGTGAATGCCGTAGGCCATCCAGGCCACGGCCTTGGCCGTCTCGATGCGCGCCGCATCGGCGGAGGCCGCGCGCCCGCGCGGATCGGTCAGCTCGGCGTGCTCCTCGCGCACCTCGTCGAGGCGGGCGATCGTCTCGGGCTCGGAGATCGCCATGTAGATCATCCGCCGCCCCTCGTGCGTGGACGAGTACTCGCGGATCTCGGCGCGGGGCGACAGCTCGGCCAGCCGCTCGAGGTAGCCGAGCAGCTCCGCGTGGCGCAGCGGCCGGCCGCCGTGCTCGAGACCCACCCATTCCTTCTGCGTCGGGATCGACGGGTCGAAGCGCGCGCCGGGGAACAGTGCATCCGGCGCGATCCCGGGCAGCTCGCCATCGGCCGGGGGGCCGGCCAGGGCCGGCAGCGCCAGCATCATTATTAAAGAGAGGGAGAGACGCCGGGTTCGCTGTCGCATGCGGTGAGCTCCTGTGGCTGTCGCACGCGGTATGGTAGCGCACGCGGTTTTACGGCCTGGAGCGTGCTCCGCGGAAGACGTGACGCCCCAGAACGAGCGTGGAGACGATGCCGTAGCTGAGCCCGGCCAGTACACCGACGTCGACGATCCCGCGCCAGGGCTGGCTGAAGCGGTGGACGATCAGGATCATCACGACGATCGCCGAGGTGAGAATGTAGACCGTCAGCTTGATCCTGCGACTGCTGTTGAAGTAGCCGATGCAGTACAGCGGCGCCAGGATCGCGTTCAACGGCGTCGGACTCTTCCGCAGCAGGCCGGCCCGCTCGGCGACACGCGGAGAGAAGCTCCTCTGGAACCCGCGGTAGCCCTCGGAGTACAGCATGAAGGCGAGGAAGATCAGCAGCGTCGCCCAGTGATACCACTCGAGCGTGTGGTCGAACGCGCCCGCGGCGATGGGGGCCAGGCGCACGATGGCCCAGCCGAGGATCCCGACCACGCCGAGGATGCCCCAGACGGCGGCGATCGAACCGTACGTCGCATTTGAAGTAAAGCTCTGCATGGCGGCCACATGGTCGCATCGCAGGCGGTTTCTTGCGAGCCCTCGGAGGACCGGGATCCGTCTCAGATAACCGGGGGCGCCTCCGGCACGATCATTGAACCGACGAGGCCGTCGTGCTCGGCAGGGATACGCCGCACTGTGACGTCGATCAGGGGCGGGTAACCGAGATCACGCCGGACGATTGACCGCGGCGCGACTGCGCGGCAGCCCCGCGCGCCTCCGGCGAGCCGGCGTCGGGGCCCAGCACCAGCCGACACCCGTCGTCGCCGTCCGCGGACGTGAGCTGGTTGCCCAGAGCGTCCTTCAAGCTGAACGTGGCCGTCTCGGCGGAAGCGTCGATCTCCACCAGCGCGTAGGCATCGGTATCCAGGTTGCGGCAGTCCGCCCCCAGGACCTGCAGGATCACGTCGAACACCGTCACGACCAGGATGCCGGGGAACCCCATCTCCTTCGCGGTTTCCGAGATTTCCTCCTCGAAGCTGAACGTCGCGATCGGTCCGGTGATGACCTCCATGGCGATCGCCGGAGGCTCGACGCCGAAGAACAGCGGGGACGCGTCCAGGTACACCTCGTTGATCACGTTGGCGTGAATGTCGGTCGTGGCGAAGACCACGTTCGTGATGTCGTTGTCGGCGATGAAGTTCAGCAGGTCCGCTCGCTCGGCGGCGTACGCCTCCCAGCGATCGTAGGGCAGCCCGTAGATCTGCTGCATCGGTACCTGGTTGACCACGACCTTGAACGTCGCCTGCGAGGTGGCCAGCGCCTCCTTGAAGGCCGACCTCTGCACCGGGCCGAGCATCGTGCGGCTCGGGTCGTTGATCGCCTCCAGGCACTCGGGCAGGGCCTCGGCAGGCAGGATCAGGTCGCTCGTCTCCTGCGGGACGCCCAGAGAGGCCAGCACCGAGCGGACCTCCGCGCGCAAGATCGGAGGCAACGTCGGCGCGAGATCGACGAAGGTCTGGCCATCGAGGACGCCCGTCACGCAAGCCGACTCCGCGTCCGCGCTGCGGCACGAGCGCTCGTCGAGGACGATCAGGTCCAGCTCGCTGCCCCAGTGAAACACGCTGAACAGCGGGTCGCCCACACACGTCTCGTCCTCGAGCAACCCCGAGTCGAGCAGCGGCATGTGCTCCAGGAAGGCCTGCCTGCCGTTCGCGTAGCGCGCGGGATCGACGGTCTGCCCGTCGTAGTCGTTGTGCACCTCGTGGTCGTCCCAGATCGCGAACGTCGAGGTCGAACGCATGAGCTCCGGCAACGCCGGGATCGCCCGGTTCATGCGATACGTTTCGCGATACTCGTCGAGCGTCACGGCGGCCGGCGACAGACCGAGGGCCGTGCGCAACGACGAGTCCGAGTAGACCGTATCGCCGAGATAGATCCAGAAGTCCGGTTGCTCGAAGCGTACTCCGTCGAGCACGTCGAACGCGTTGCCGAACAGCGGAAACTGCGCGCCGTCCGAGTCCCCGGTGTAGACGAAACGCACGTCGGCCGCGGAGTCCGGCGCGGGGGCCGTGCGGAACGAACCCACGGGGCTGATCACGGGCCCGCTGCGCCAGCGGAAGTAGTACGTCGTCTCGGGCGCCAACCCGGTCGCCGTGGTCCGCACCGTGTAGTCGTCCTTGGCACCGGGTCGGACGATTGCCTTGAACGCCCGCCGGCCGTCGAAGTCGGGCTCCGTCGACACCTCGACGCGCTGCGGCAGTCTGGATGTGACGCGGGTCCATAGCAGCGCCGAGGTCGCCGTGACCTCGCCGCTGGCGACTCCGTCCGGGAAGTACGCCTCCGGCTCGGAGGCCCCGCGTTCGGGGCGCGAACCGGGGCCGGGGCCGACGCGGTTCCGCGAGCGAGCTTCCTCCAGGCTGCGCCGGCCGGCCACCTGCTCGTCCGTCGACAGGACGCGTGGCTCGGACGGCGGATCCGCGGCCAACGCGAGCGACGGCACAATCGTCGCCAGCAGCATCATCGCGAGACACTTCATGGGACCCCCTTCACGGCCGCAGCGGGGTGCGCAGCGGCGTGGATTTCTGCCGTGAATATACGCAAGATCCAGAGGTTCGGGGGACGGATCGTCCCATGGCTGCAACCAGGGTCCTGGTGCGGACAGTTGCCGTCGCCGGGTACACTGGGGGCGATGCGTGCCATTCTTGCCCTGGACCAGGGAACCACGAGCAGTCGGGCGATCCTGTGCGATCGCGATTCGCGGATTCTCGGCGTGGCCCAGCAGGAGTTCGGGCAACACTTTCCCCGTCCGGGCTGGGTCGAGCACGACGCCGAGGAGATCTGGACGTCGCAGCTCGCAGTGGCGCAGCGCGTCCTGCGCGAGAGCGGCGTCGACGCGGCCGAGGTCGCGGCGCTGGGGATCACCAATCAGCGCGAGACGACGCTGGTCTGGGACCGCGGCAGTGGGCGGCCGATCCACAACGCGATCGTGTGGCAGGACCGCCGCACCGCGGATCGCTGCGAGGAGCTGAAGGCGCAGGGGGTCGAGCAGCTCGTCACCGCGCGCACCGGGCTCGTCCTCGATCCCTACTTCTCGGCGACCAAGGTGGCCTACATCCTCGACCACGTCGACGGCGCGCGCGACCGGGCGAAGCGCGGCGAGCTCGCCTTCGGCACCGTCGACGCCTGGCTGCTGTACCGTCTGACCGGCGGCCGAGTGCACGCCACCGACGCGACCAACGCCGCACGCACGCTGCTGTTCGACATCGGCCGCGGCGTCTGGGACGACGAGCTGTGCGAGCTGTTCGGCGTACCGCGGGCGATGCTGCCGCAGGTCGTGCCCTCCAGCGGGCGAATCGCCGACAGCGACCCGGCCTTGCTGGGCGCCGCCGTTCCGATCGCCGGCATCGCCGGAGATCAACACGCGGCGCTGTTCGGACAGACCTGCTTCACGCCGGGCGTGGCCAAGACGACGTACGGCACCGGCTGCTTTCTGCTCAGCCTCGTCGGGGACACGCCGCGACCCTCGCGCAACGGATTGCTGTCGACCGTCGCGTGGCAGATCGGCGAGCGCACCGAGTACGCGCTGGAAGGCAGCGTGTTCGTCGGCGGCGCGGTGGTGCAATGGCTGCGCGACGGGCTGGGGTTGATTCGCGACTCCGCGGAGGTCGAGTCGCTGGCCGGCAGCGTGCCCGACAACGGCGGCGTCTACTTCGTTCCCGCCTTCGTCGGGCTGGGTGCTCCGCACTGGGACCCGCACGCCCGCGGCACGATCACCGGGCTGACACGCGGCACCGAGGCCGGCCATGTCGCCCGCGCGGCGCTCGAGGGCATCGCGTATCAGGTGCGCGACGTACTGGACGGTATGCAGCAGGACGCCGGGTCGGAGCTGACCGAGATGCGAGTCGACGGTGGGGCCTGCGCCAACGACCTGTTGATGCAATTCCAGGCGGACATCCTCGGCATTCCGGTGGTCCGCCCGCAGGTCGTGGAGACGACGGCGCTGGGCGCCGCCTACCTCGCGGGACTCGCCGTGTCGTTCTGGCAGGACCGGGATGCGTTGCGCTCGCTGTGGCGCGAAGACCGGCGCTACGAACCGCAGATGAGCGCGGATGAAGTTGCGCACAAACTGAAACGCTGGCGCGACGCGCTGGCGCGCGCTCGCGGCTGGGATAGCGGCACCGCGTGAGCGCGAGCATCACATGCAAGGGCCTCGCCGCGAGCTACGGGCCGCGCGAGCTGTTCTCGGGGCTCGATCTCGAGGTGTCGCCCGGTGAGGTCGTCGGGCTGGTCGGCCCCAACGGCGTCGGGAAGTCGACCCTGTTGCGGATCCTCGGCGGCCTGCGTGCACCCGACGCGGGCACGGTGGCGCTGGCGCCGGCAACGGCGACGATCGGCTACCTGGCTCAGGAGCCCGAGCGCATTCCCGGCGAAACCGTGCAGCAACTGCTTCGTCGACGGACCGGCGTCGCGGTTGCCGAGGCGGAGATGAACGAAGCGGCCGACGCCATGGCCGACGGCAAGCCCGGCGCGGACGAGCGTTACTCCACCGCGCTCGAGCACTGGCTGGCCCTCGGCGGCGCCGACCTCGGCGAGCGGACCGCGGTGACCCTGGCCGACCTCGCACTCGACGTCGACCTCGAGCTGCCGATGACCGCGCTCTCGGGCGGTCAGGCCGCGCGAGCCGGTCTCGCGGCGCTGTTGCTGTCGCGCTACGACGCGTTCCTGCTGGACGAGCCGACCAACGATCTCGACATCGACGGGCTCGATCGGCTCGAGGAGTTCGTCCAGTCGCTGGCGGCCCCCACCGTGATGGTCAGCCACGACCGCGAGTTCATGACGCAGACGGTGACCAAGATCGTCGAGATCGACCGCAGCCTGCAGCGCATCGTCGTCTATGGCGGCGGGTACGAGGCCTATCTCGAAGAGCGCGCGACGACGCGGCGTCACGCCGCGGATGCCTATGCGGAGTACTCCGACAAACGCGGCGATCTCGAGGCTCGCGCCCGCCGGCAGCGCGCCTGGATGACGAAGGGCGTCAAGAACGCGCGACGCAAGGCGCGGGATCGCGACAAGGTCGGTCGCGGCTTTCGCGTGGAGGCCTCGGAGAAGCAGGCGTCGAAGGTGCGCCAGACCGAACGCCTGATCGAGCGGCTGGGCGAGGTCCATGCTCCGCGCAAGGAGTGGAAGCTGCAGTTCAGCATCGCCGCCGCGCCGCGCTCCGGCGACGTCGTCGCGGTGGCGCGCGAGGCGAGCGCGCGGCGCGGCTCGTTCACACTCGGCCCGGTCGGGCTGCAGCTCAACCTGAAGGACCGCGTCGCGATCACCGGCCCGAACGGCGGAGGGAAGAGCACGCTCCTCTCGCTCGTCCTCGGCCGCGTGGCGCCGGCCGACGGCAGCGTCACTCTCGGCTCGGGCGTCGTCGTCGGTGAAGTGGATCAGGCCCGCGCGAGCTTCGTCTCGGACTCCCCCGTCGGCGAGCTGTTCGGCGACGCCGTGCCCGACTGGCCCACCGCGGAGGTGCGCACCTTGCTGGCCAAGTTCGGCATCGGCGCGAACCTCGTCACCCGCTCCGCCGCGTCCCTCTCCCCCGGCGAGCGCACTCGCGTTGCGCTGGCCCTGTTGCAGGCACGCGGCGTCAACCTGCTCGTGCTCGACGAGCCGACCAACCATCTCGATCTCGAGGCCATCGAACAACTCGAGCAGGCACTGGAATCGTTCGACGGCACGCTGCTGCTCGTGACACACGACCGCCGCATGCTCGACACCGTACGTCTGACGCGCCGCTGGCATGTCGAGCAGGGCCGGGTCACGGAGATCGCCGCGGACGATTGACCCGGCCGACGGTCCGGAAGCTGCCGCCGAGGAGCACCTCGAACAGGGGCGAGTATCGGCCGTGTCGGGCCTGGAACGCCGTCGCTGTTTGCGGCTCCGCGTCCCGAACCGGGACTCAGTAGTCTGCTGGAATCAGCAACGAGTCCGTCGGGGTCGACGTCTCGGCAAACCGAATCGCCTCGTCCGTTCCGCCGGCGACCCACCCCTGAGCGACGCCCGCGCGCCGGATCTCGATCGCGTACGTTCGCTCACCATCGGGTTCGAGACGGAAGAGCCCGAGTCGCTCGCGTCGTTCCGATCGCGGGCCCAGGGCGACACCGCTGGGATAACAGCCGGGGTCGGCCGGATCGGCGTTGCAGTAACCCAGCAGCACCAGGCGCGCGTCGTGCGCTTCCACCCGCGAGATCTGGCCGAAGTCGTTGCGCTCGATGGTCACGAACTCCAGCAACCGTCGCTGGCGCTCGGTCTGCACCGTATCGGCGGTGCCGGGGGATTGTCCGAGCATCCATACCGTCGCCAGGACGACGAGGGCGCTGAGCGCGCATGCGATCGCGACGGGTACGCGGCTCCGCCGGGGCGGATCGATACAGGGGACGACAAAGTCGGGGGCCGGTCGAGACTCGCGATTCGCCAGGCGGGCCCATTGAGGTCGGGACCGAGGCCGTTCCGGGTGCTGCTTCTGCCCGTCGCCGCGGCGATCCATGCATGCCTCGATGCGCTCGCGCATGTCGGACGCTTCCTCGAGCGTGACGATCGACAGCACGACCGAACAAGCCGTCGCCAGGTCGAGGCCGCTCCCCTCCGCAAGGACCCGCACCGCTTCCTCGACACGCGCCGGCTCCGACGAGACCGCGCCGCCGATCTGGTGCGTCTTGCCGCACTCGATGCAGGACACGCAGAGAGACGCGCCGGTCGCCAACCGGCTCGTCGAGAGGCATGTGGGGCAACGAAAGAGCATCCCAGTTCGAATTTAGGCCGATCGATTCACGTTTCCATATTCAAAAATGTAATTTAAAATGTCACATTGAAATCTTATTGAATATGTCTTATCTTATATATACATACTCAAGAGGTTACCCATGAAGCTCCGAGGCCAGCGCGGCTTCAGTTCGCTCGAGTTGATCGGCGCGCTGATGCTGTTGTCGATCACCGCCGCGCTCGCTTTTCCGAGCATGCGCGAGTTCCACAACCGCGCCGAAACGGGTTCCTCTGCCACGGCCGTCGAGTCCTGGGTCCGCCAGGTAAGAATGATGGCGCTCAAGGAGCGGACGTCGTACCGCCTGCTCGTACACGACGAGTCGTCCGTCACGCCCAACCGGATCGAGCTGCAGCGTCGCGAGAGTGGGAGCTTCTCCACGATCGTGAGCGGCGCACAGTTCCCCGATGGCGTGCGCATCCTGGGCTCGAGCCCCACGGACAGCATCGACACGATGACGGTCGGGCCGCGCGGATACTGCGAGGCCGGGAAGGTCTACGTCCAGGGCCCCAACGAGCTGCTGTTCGTGATCAAGGTCGAGGCGACATGCCTGACGTCGGTCGAGGGATGACGCCGAAGGGTCCTCCAGGCCCCGTTCGATCCGAGTCGGGGTTCAGTCTGATCGAAGCGACGGTGGCCGCGTCGGTGATGCTCGTCGGCATCTTCGGCGTGATGTCGGTCATGCCCGAGTCGCTGCGCAGCACGAAACAGTCGGGCCGCATCTCGGTCCTCGCGCAGCTCGCATCCGAGAAGCTGGAACAGCTTCGCGCCGAGGATCTCGCGTCGACCGACCTGACGATCGGCGTGCACCCCACCAGCGCGACGGACTCGAGCGGTCGGTACTACTACCCGGTGCCGAGCTTCCCGGAGGAGTACTCCCTGCGCTGGACGGTCTCGGCGGGGCCGAGCGACGGAGCGGGGACCGCCGCGGCCGGCATGCGCACGGTCCGGATCCAGGCGAGCTACTCCATCCGCTACACCAGCGGCGGCCAGGCGATCTACGACGCGAACAGTCGCGAGGTCTGGGCCGAGAGCTTCTTCATCGAGTGATGCGATCGCTCGCCCACAACCGGCAGTCCGGACTGACGTTCGTCGAGCTGCTCATCGGCTTGACGATCACGTTGTTCGTCATCCTCGGCGCGCTCGCGGCTTACCTGCAGGGCAACACGCTCAAGGCTCACGCCCAGGACATGCTGACGGTGCAGTCCAATCTCCGGCTGGGCCTGGACTGGCTCAGCCGCGACGTACGCATGGCGGGCTTCGCCGTGCCGGTTGGCCAGGAGATCGGCGGGACCGCGATCTGGACACCGGCCGTGTTCCACGCCTCGCCGACGGCCCTGGCGTTCCGCTCCGACGTGGACGGGGGCGCGGCCGAGATCGTCTGCACGCCGAAGAGCGGCAGCTCGGACTGTCCGACCAGTCGCCTGCGGCTCGACTCGATCGAGTATTTCCAGGAGCTGAACTGCAAGAAGCCCGGCACAACGACGGCGCTTCCGTTCGTCGCCGTCATCGAGGGCGACCAGTGGAAGAGGTTCTCGTGCACGGGTTTCGGCACCAGCGACGGTTCGATCTCGGCCAGCGGGATCGCCGACGAACTCTACCCCGGAGGACAGAGCGAGGTCGCCACGATCGAGCAGGTCTACTATCGCTACGTGGCCAGCAGCGCCCCACCCACCTTCGGCCGCCTCGAGCGCTACGTGCGCTACGCCAACAGTCCCGATTCGAGCTTTCCGCCTTCGGGCGTCACCTGGGAGGTGGTCGCCCGCAACGTGACCGATTTCTCGTTTGAATATCGCGACGAGAACAACACGGTCCTGTCGGGCAGCCCGCTGTCCGGCACCAATCTCGCGGCGGTGCGCCGCATCGTGATCTTCATCGAGGGTCTGAGCCAGGCCGGTCCGCAGTTCGCGCCGCAGATGCTGCAGATGCGAACCGAGATTCTCGCTCGCAACCTGGAATCGTAACGGAGAGTACGTTGATGCCGGTGTCCGCAACATGTCGTCGCGCAGCGACGCCGCCGAGGCGCGAGGAGGGGATCGCCTTGATCGCGGTGCTGTTCGTCCTGGCGGTGTTCTTCCTCGTCGCTTCATTCCTGTTGTTCCAGGCACAGTCCGAGCGCGTGGTCGCGGCCAACGAAGAGGACTTCATCGTCGCGCTGGGTCACGTGGAGGCCGGACTCGCGTGGATGGAGCGGCGCGTGATCGACGCCCCGCAGCTCAGCCTGCTGCTCACGGGCCCGGACCCCTCCAGCACGATCGACGATCACCTGCCGGGCCTGCGCGATCTGAGCCTGACCTCGACCGCGCAGTTCACCAGCTCGAACGAGGACACGGCCTCCGCGATCGTCAGCCGTGACTTCGGAGACGGCTCCCAGACCTTCGAGGCGTTTCGCGTTGCCGGAAACGGGCGTGTGCGCGGACTCGTCTACGTCCGGGTCGAAGACAACTTCGACGACGACCCCGACGATCCGACCAACAACGACCCGCTGACCGACACCGACGGGCTCGTACGCGTCACGGTCGTGTCCGAATACCCCGTCTACGTCAATGCCTCCGGGGTCGAGGTCGCGTCGAACACGGGTTCCCGCGGCAAGGCGCGGCGGAAGCTGATCGCCACGTTCGGCAAGGACGGTGACGCCATGGCAGCGATCTCCTCGAACGGCGACATCGACATCCCCGGCAACATGAAGCTGTGTGGAGAATGCGGCTCGATCCACGCCAACGGTGATCTGTCCATCGGCGGAGGCCCGAGCATCTGCAAGGACGCCACCGCCTCGGGGAGCTACTCGGGCGGCGGCACGATCGGCGGTGTGAGCGGTGGCGGCCACCCACCGCTTCCGGTTCCGATCATCAATCCGTACGACGACGTGTTCGTGCCTACGATCGACGTGTTCGACACGTCGGGCGACACCTGGCTGCCCTCGGGCCTGCGCTGTCCCGAACCCTCGCCGGCGGATCCTGGCTCGTCGAAGTTCTTCGCGCTGGTCGCCGACGACGAGAAGGGACGGATCTACAAGGCGTACTGGGACTTCACCAACCTGCGCTGGAACTGGCGACAGATCGACAATCTCGACGGGGGCGGCAATCCCAAGCTGGACGACTGCGGCCGTGTCGAAGGAGTGGATCCGCGGTTCGGGCTCAACGACGCCGACGCGGTCAACGATGGCAAGGAAGACGAGTTCTACGGCTTCAAGGGTGCGGAGCTGGACTGGAACGGCTGCGGCGGCAGCGATGCGTCGCTGTCGATCCTGGCCAACAACGACTTCAGCGTGGGTGGGCACCACAACACGTCCGGTGGCACCAGCTCGAGCCCCAGGTTGCCGGGCGGTTTCGCCCCCAACGGCAGCCCGGACTTCGTTCACGGCAGTCGCGTCGAGGGCAAATGGGACTACGGCTCGGACACGATCTACTCGCCGCTTTACGGCGCCGTGGTCTGGATCCTCGGCAACGTGACGATCGGCGGCAACCCGGGTGACTCCAGCTCGGTCGATTTTCAGTGCTCCGGCGGCGCCGGTTGCAGCTCGGGCAGCCTACCCGGCGGCCTGTGGCCGGTGACGGTCATCGCGGTCGGAGACATCGAGATGTCGGGCCAGTCGAACCTCGGGCCGGCGAACCCGGATGCCGGCTATCACTTCTCGTTGATCGCCGGACGGGACCTCAAGCTCAACGGCAACCCGCAGGAGGACACGTCGGCTTGCGGCTCGAGCTGCTCGACCGGCGTACCCTCGGGGATCGTCGGAATGGCCGGCATTTTTGCCGCCCACGAGCAGATTGCCATCAGCGGCAATCCCAACATCTTCGGCTTCATGGTCGCCGAGGACGCCATCGACTGTTCGGGAACGGTAACCGGCACGGCCTTCAACGGGGACCCGCAGCTCTTCTACGACTGCAACCACCCGCCGAACCCCTGGGCGACTCCCGCGCTGACCAAACGAGTCTGGTGGGAAGAAGACCAGGACTGACCGTCCCATCGGCTGAGCCCCGATGGAGCGGTTGTACTACGGGCAGCTCGTTCCGTACGCCCCCAGCAGCGTCGTCAAATCGCTGACGTCGACTCGACCGTCGCCGTTCAGGTCCGCCTGCGCGAACTCGTCGCCCCAGACGGCCAGCAGGATCTCCTGATCGACGGAGTCGACCGTGCAGTCGCCGTTGATGTCGCCCAGGAACTGCGTGCCGAACGTGTCGTTGTAGGCGCCGAGCAGCAGCAGCAGGTCGCTCATGTTCACGGTGCCGTCGGCGTTGAGGTCGGCCTGCGGCCAGGCGGTGCCCCACGCCGCCAGCAGCAGCTGCTGGTCGAACGGGCCGACGAGCCAGTCCCCGTCGATGTCGCCCGTCAGCTCGCGTCCCGCGGTCGTGCCCCACGCGCCGAGCAGCAGCAGCAGGTCGCTGGTGTCGACCGCGCCGCTGCCGTCGAGGTCCGCCAGCGGCTGCGTCGAGCCCCAGTAGGCCAGCAGGATGCTCTCGTCGCGAGAGTCGACGACCTTGTCGCCGTTGATGTCGCCGAGCAGGTCGGTGCCCGACGTGGCACCCCACTGCGCCAGCACGAGATCGAGCTCGAGCTGGCTCTCGGGACCGGTCCAGTGACCGAGCACGAACGTCAGATCGTTAAAGTCGACGACGTCGTCGCCGGTGTGGTCCGCGATCAACCGGCGAGCCAGCGTGCGGCCCCAGTTGGCCAGCAGCAGTTGCAGGTCCGCGTCGTCCACGAACTGGTCGCGGTTGAAGTCCGACTGCGGCGTCATCGTACCCCAGTCGGCCAGCACGCGGTTCATGTCGGTGGTGTTGACGCGGCCGTCGCCGTTGACGTCGCCGACGAGACGCGTCCCGCACGTGCTGCCCCACACCGCCTCGACGATCGCCAGGTCGTCGTCGTCCACGATTCCGTCGCGGTTGAAGTCGGTGTGCGAGCTGTTGCTACCGAAGGTGCCGAGCACCGCGGTCAGGTCGACGATGTCGACCACGCAATTGAAGTTGGCGTCGCCCCGGATCGGCAGCACGAGCGGTGCCGGAGCGGACCCCTTGCCCGACGGGCCGAGGTCGAAGGTCTCGACGTCGCCGACGCCTCCGACACCGGCCGCGACGATCCCGGCGGAGACCACGAGAAGCAGACCGAACAGCAGATTGCGCATGACATCCCTCCCTTTTTTCGTGGCGCGAGTCTAGGGCGATTCGCGGCGCGGGAGGCGGCCGTCACCTCATTCGACGACAGCATGCTGGAGGGACGTCGAGAGAAGGCTACGGGCAGGCGTGGATCGAGATGTCGATATCGCCGTCACGTGGGTCGATCTGCCCCGAACCGCCCGAATGGTAGGTTCCGCCGGAGGCCTCGCGCACGACGAACCACGCGTCGGCAGGCGCCGCACCGTGGGGCACGGATTGCGCCGACGTGTCGGCCGCCATGCACTGCTCGACCGCGCCGGGGAACGCGCCCGCAGCGGCGCGCAGCCCCGAGAGCGAGCCCCGCACCACGTCGAACGTCGCCTGCGCCGGCGCATCGCACCAGGTCAACGACGTCTCATCGAGCAGCAGGCGAACCGTACGCTGCGGCGCGTTGCCGATGACTCCCGGCCCCGTGACCACCGCCTCGCACAGATTGACGATCGTGCCGTTGTTGACGATCGAGCCGAACAGCACGAACAGCCGCACGTAGTTCGCGAACAGGGCGCCGGAATCGTTGAACAGGTCGCCGCCGTTGACGAACTCCGTCACGCTGATCACCGCGCCGCGGTTGCGGAACGTGGCGTTCGGGACGTTGGTCACGTCGCCGACGTTGCGCAGCACGCCCTCGTTCTCGAACGTCCCCTCGTTGGTGAGCGTGGCCCCCGCCTCGACGGTCACCGCGCCCTCGCTGAGGACGAAACCCTCGTTGGTCAACGTCGCCGCGCCGCGGACGATCAACCTGTCGAGCGTACCGAGAGAGAAACCGACCGCGGACGTACAGGTTGCCGTCGGCGCGTCCCAGCTGCCGCCCAGGGCCGCACCCTCGCAGTCGCCGCCGTCGGGTAGGCCGTCATCGACGATCAGCGCGGCCGCCTGCGCGGCACCCGCCGCCGCGACCGCGACACCGGCCGCGATGACAAAGAGGATCCTGACGTTCATACGACACATGGCGTAAATCTACTCCGAATGGGGCAGACCCTCCGCGCGAAGGTCAGCTCAGTCAGGTTGGGGGCACGTATTCGGATCCTGAAGATCCCGACACCGATCGGCCGGCGCGGGAGGGCGCGGCCGGCTCGTCGGAACGGCGAGCTGCGTGGCGAAACCGAACGATCCCTCGGACGTCTCGTCCAGCGGCACGACGAGGTAGTAGCGCGACCCCGTGCCGGGCGTGAGCTCGACCGTGCGATCCGACAGGTCGTCGCTGCACAGCCGACGCGTATGCCCGTACCAGTCGCCGACGAGACCCTCGTACACCGCGTAGTCCGTGGCGGACGGCGAGCAGCTCGCCGGCCAGTTCAGCAACAAGTCCCCGACCCCGGACTTGTCGACCTGCAACCCGGCGGGCAAGGCACCCGGCCCCGAGAGACTCCCCGCGCTCTGAAGATCCAGGCCCGCCTCTCCCTTGCCGAACAGCTCCTGCACCTCGGAATCTCCCAGCGCGCGGCGCCAGATTCCGACGTCGTCGATCGTCGCGTCGAGATCCGCCGGATACGTCAGCGTCCCGTCCTGCCCGATGGCGACGTCGAGTGAGGAGTCGGTGCTACCCGAGGCCGCGATATCCACCACGCTGATCGGTACGCCGTCGTGATAGAAGGTCGCGCCGGCGTCCCGATCGTGACTGACGACGACGTGATGCCATTGCCCGTTTGCAATCGTGCCACCGTTCTCGAAGTCACGGCGTGCGGCGTCCGTGCCCTTGAAGTTCCACTGCCAGGTCAGGCCGTCGGTTTGCGCTGCGACGACCCAGCCGGTGTTCGAGCCGGAGACCCAGTCCTTGTTGGACACGATCGACGGGTCCCCCGACAGCCCGTCCGACAGGATCCAGAACGAAACGGAGAAGTCGGTGTCGGCGCCGAAGTCGAGATCCGGGGCCGTCCCGAGCGTCACGTATTGCAGCGTGCCGTCCAGATCCAGGGCCTGGCCGATGCGACCCGCGATGTAGACCGGCCCTCCGACCTGCGTCCCGTGATTGTCGCGTCCCGACGCATCCAGTGGGCTGCCGTCGAACGGGAGATGCAACACCAGCTCGTTCGCGATGCCGAGCGAGGTCGTGAAGCTCCAGACGATCCCCACGACCGTGCCAACCGGCGTGACCTCGTCGATGCGCCAGTAGTAAGTCGTCGCCGGACTCAGATCGCCCGGGTCGAAGATCGTGCCGAGCTGGTTGCCGCGAAACTCGGTCGCGTCCGGCGTGGCGTCGCTGCCGAAGTAGACGTCGTGCGACAGCGCCGTCGAGCCGGCCTGCCAGCTCAGCGCGGTCAGGACGCTCTCGCTCGTCGCGCCGTTCGCAGGCAGCGGGTCCGAGGCCAGCTCGTTGCTGATGCAGCCGTCGAGTCCGAACGGGCCCTCGACCCAGCCCCACGCCGGGTCGACCGCCACCCCGAGATGCGCGGCGACGGTGGGTGGCAGCGCCGTGTGCCCGGGACCGACCTCGACCTCGCCGACGCAGCTCTCCCCTCCGCTGGCGATGAGCCAGACCGTGCGCTCCTGATCGCTCTGCCCGCCGTGAGAGGTTCCGTTCCCACCGTGATCGGTCGTGATCACGATTAGCCAGTCCTCGGACGGAAAGCCCGGGCGGCTCTCGATCGCCGTCACGATCTTCCCGATCGACGCATCCACCGTCTCGATCGCGCTCAGGTACGCCGGGTTCGACGGGCTGAAGCCGCTGGAGTGCCCCGCGTGGTCGACATCGTCGAAGTGCAGGAACAGCAAGTCCGGGTCGGCGGAGATCAGATGGGCGACGGCGGCGTCCTCGACGGCCTGCGTCGAGTCCGCGACGTTCTGCACGAAGTCGTGGCCGGAGACGATCTGATCGTTGATCGGGTGCCACTGCACGATCGAGGACAGGTACGCGGTCGGAACGACCTCGCGGATCCGCGCGAAGAAGTGTGGGTAGTTGACGAAGTCGGAGCCCGAGAACGAGTTGTCCGTGACCCCGTGGTCGTCGACCCACACCCCGGTGCAGACACTGGACCATCCCGGGCCGCTGGAGGTCGCCTGGTTGGTCGGTCCCGACGGCAGCCCGCCCGCGTACGCGTCGTACGTCACGGCGCCCTGCTCGATCAGCGCGTCCATGTGGGGCGTGTCAGCGGCCTGGATCGCGTCGGCTCGAACGCCGTCGATACCGATCGCCAGGACATGCTTGCCGGCCGGGGGACCGGCCAGAACACCATTCGTTCCCGAGGCTAGCCCAAGCAGGGCCAACCCGAACAGGGCCTCTCGAAGGTCGAGCATCTTCCACTCATACAGCGAATGCCGTCGAGTGACAATGTGTGGTCTCGTCGGCTTACAGGCACGCCAGGTCCGACGTGCGCCCCGTACCGAACGAACCGCTGCAATCCTCGATTCCCGTCAGGTCGCTGCGCACGAGGTAGTACCGCGTCTCGCCCGGAGCGAGCGGGTCGGAATCCAGCGTCTGGGTGTCGACGCCGTCCGTCTCCAGACAGACCGCCGTCCCCTCGTCGAACTGCGTCGGACTCGACGAACGGATCGTGTCGTAGATCAGATCCGCCGGGTCGCCGCCGGGCTCGTCCGGGGGCGACCAGCTCAGGGTCGTCTGCGTACCGGAGTTCGTCAGCGACAGCGTCACTTCGCCCGGACGCTGCCCGATCCCCGCGCCGCCGCAATCGAGCGCGTCCCGGATACCGTCGCCGTCCTCGTCCGCGAAGAACACGCCGTACAGGCGCAGCTCGTCGAGGCCGGACGCCAGAAGCGCCTTGCGGTCGTCGTAGAACCGGTTCTCTCGCACGGTCGCCGTCGACGGACCGCCGGGAACGGGAAACCAGCCGAACGTCGGATCGCAATAGCGCAGCTCCAGCGCTTCACCGTCCTGTAGCTGACCTTCGAAGGAAGCTCCGATCGGTAACTCGACCGACACGCCGACGGCAAAGGCCGGCGGCGCGCAGGGAGGATCCGCGCAGTCGGAATCGCTGCGGAAGCTGTCCAGCGAACCGATCAGTGTGTGATCGCCGAGATTGCCGCAAACGTGCGAGGGAAAACCCTCGAGCTCGAACAGCAGCACCGAGCCCGTTGCCAGCGAGTTGTCCGGGATGATCAGGGCGCCACCCGACCCGAGATCCGCGACCGTGCAACCCAGCGCCCGGCACTCTCCCGGCACCTGGACGACGCTCTCGAGCACCTGGTGCACGGTTCCCAGCTCGTTGTTCCATCCCGGCGAGCCGACGGCGAAGTCGGCCGCGGCTCCGTTCGGGTCCTGATCCACGTCGCCGGCGGCAGCGAAGACGATCGCCGCGCGCTCGCTGGCCTGCGTTCCGATGAAAACGCCGCCCGACACGATCTGCCCGACCAGATCGACGTCGATCGAGCCCTGCGACCCGGCGACGGCCGAACCCTCGATCATGTACATCGCCCCGGCAACGGCGGTTCCCGTGTTGACGAACGGCGCGCCGAGGCCGACATCTTGCAAGCTGTTGCCCGAGATATCCCCGAGACGTGCCACCGACCAGCCGAGTCGTCCGCCGTCCTGAGCGCCGCGCCACTCGACACCGTCGAGAGTCGTGCCGATGTCTCCCGCTCCGATCACGTTCGCGGGCAGCCGGCCCGACGCGTGCAACACGCGGCCCGCCTCTTGCAGCCCGGCCACGTCGTGGAACGGAGCCCCGATCAGCAGATCGAGATCGCCGCCCTGAGAAACCGGGTTCTCGTCGGCGAGGTTGTCGCCTCCGCCGGCGACGGAGAAACCGAGCTGCTCGTTCGTCTGAGTGCCGTGAATCTGCGTCGCGATCGAGGCGACGGCCGTCGTCCCGGAGCTGGTGTCCCCCTCGGCGACGTAGACTCTGCCCGCGTCCACGTGCGTCGTGTCCGCCAGCGGGGCGCCCATCGCGACGTCCGGGAGACCGGCGTCGGTGATGTCCCCAGGGAGCGCCAGGGACGACCCGAGTCGCTCGCCGGTGCCGGGGGGCGACACCTGATAGACGCGCCCTCCGATCGGTCCGCCGACATCGCCGAGGCTGTGCGATCCGCTCAGCCCCGGGCCACCACGAACGACGTAGACCGCGCCGTCGTTGCCGCCGACTCCGGGGGCTCCGAGCACCACGTCGGCGTAGACGGGAGTCGGCGGGGCCTCGGGCGGAGGAGGTGGTGGAGGTGGGTCCAACTCGCCGACGGCCAGAGCGAATCCCGCCTGATCGCCGAGCGTCACTCCGTGAAACACGACGCCCGGAATCTCGCCGTCGGGATGCCCGGGATTGCCCACCCGGCCCAGATCGACAAAGACCGGACTGTTCCCGAGGTCGTAGTCCTGAGGGTCGAAGTAAACCAGGTAGACCCTACCCGGGCCGACGTCGACCGGACTCGCCGGGATCGAGCGGTTCACCTGTTCGGCGCCGATCAGCAGATCCGGCCGGCCGTCGTAGTTGAAGTCGAAGTTGCCCGCGACGGCCGTGCCCGCGCGATCGTGTGCGGATTCTCCGACGTAGATGATGTCGGGCTCTTGCCGCTCCGCGCCGTCGGCGCTTCCGAGGACGACGACGACCGCCCCGGCCGCTTCCGTGGCGCCCTCGCCGTAACCGGGACTGCCCGCCAGGAAATCGAGGTACGCGTCGCCGTTGAGCGAGCCCGCCTCGGCGACCGAGAAACCGAGGTTGTCACCGACGACCGAGCCGGCGCGAGCCCCGCCCATGGGTGGGGTCGGCGCAGGCGGTGGCGCGGGTAGCGTCGTTTCCTCGGACACTGTCGGCAACGGAATGCCGCCACCCACGACTTCCGCCGTTTCGAAACGCGTCATCACGGAATCCGGTGAGCGGCCGATCCCGTCCGCGATCTGGTCCGTGATCTCGACCGTGTAGACGCTGTCGGCTACGAGGGACGAAACAGGATCGAGGGTTGCCGCGTGGCCATCCGGGCTCACGGCGAGGGTCGTCGGGACCGGCGCCCCGAAAGCGTCGTACAGGCCGAACGACCCTGCGTTGACCGTGCTCGAATCGACCCACGACGCGAAGGCGGCGGTGACGTTGCTTCCCGGCGGGACGTCCAGTGCGTCGTCGGCGGGGACCAGCGTGACATCGGGATGCTGCATGTGTAGCGCGTCGATCAGGGCGAAGGTCTGCTGATTCCAGCCCACGTACGCGAGATCCTCGATGACGCTCCACACGACGCCGTCCCAGCGCCCGACCTGTTGCGTTTCGTAGACCAGGCCGCCGGGCGGGAACATCTCCCAGACTACGTCAAACGTGAACGCCCAGTCTCCCTCGACCTTCGTGGCTCCGATCAAGTTCACGAAGGGCGGGATCAGCGACGCCGATCCGGAGAAGACGAGTCCGACGTAGGACCAGTCGCCACACTCCGGTCCCGTGCGCTCGTAGCGGGCGATATCGTTCCGGGTGATCGTTTGCCCCTGAAGGTCCAGAACAACGTCGAAGCTCACTTCCAGGGATTCGTTGCCCATGGCGTCGACCGAGTAGTACAGAGCGTCGAGGTTGGCACCGGCGGGCGGACGGTCCAGCGGAGGCAGATTCGCCGAGCAAAGGAAGTGGCTGTAACCGGCGCCGTCGAACAGCAGCACGTCGTGAAAGTACACCAACTCCGTGACTCCCGGGAATACCGCAGCCGCGTCTTCGGGCGTCAACCCCACGTCCGTGGAGAACAGCCAACGTTCCGGCTGAGGTCGCCCGATGCCGTGCACCGCATCGATCCCAGCTCCCGACATGCCCGGATCGAAAGAGAACACCGTGATCAGATCGTCCGGTGAGATCCGTTTCACCTCCCACGGGAACAGGACCTCGGTCTGGGCCAGCATGGGAGTCTCCGGAACGACCCAGACCGAAACAGACTGAGCGGCTGCCGGAACGGCCAGGGCGATCAACAACAGCGTCGGGAGCCACGATCGAATGCGCATGTTCACCCTCGGGGGAGCAGAAGAGTTGCGCCGATTCTACCCCGAGACCCGGCCCGGAATCCGCCTTTCTGTCCGGGCCTTGACCGCCGGCTCCTTTTCTTCGTATGTTCAGCGCATCACAAGGGGGAGGTCCATGAGAATCCTCGTCTGCCTCTTTCTCTCTCTCGCCGTTGCCCCGGCCTTTGCCGGATGCTCGGACCTCGACGCCGACGGCATCTGCGACACGGACGACAACTGCCCGGTCGACGTCAATCCGGAGCAGGCCGACAGTGACGGGGACGGAGTGGGCGACGTCTGCGACACGTGCCCACTCGACCCGACGAACTCCTGCGAGACCTGTACCTGCCCGCCCGATGCCGACTGTTTCCCCTGCCCCGACGACTGGGACTGCGACGACGTCTCCGACGACGACGACAACTGCCCCTGTCTTTACAACCCGTCTCAGGACGACGCGGACGGCGACAGCGTCGGCGACCTTTGCGACATCTGCACGGATACCGACGGGGACGGCTTCGGCAACCCGGGCTTCCCGGTCTCGACCTGCCTGAGCGACAACTGCCCGTTCCACTTCAATCCGGCGCAGACCGACGGTGACGGCGACGGGTACGGCGACGCCTGCGACAACTGCGACAACCAGCCCGAGTGCAGCGGAACCTGTGAGGCGGAGAACAGCTGTTATCACGACGGCGAGTGCGACCCGGGCGAGGCCTGCCTGCTGTTCGGGTGCCATCCCAGCTACTGCCAGTGCGACACGACCGCGGGCATGTGGGCCTGCACGGAGGACTGCGCCGGCACCTGCATCCCGCAGAGCTGTCAAGACCCCACGGGCATCGATACGGACGCGGACGGAATCCTCGACGCCTGCGACAACTGCCCTCTGGTGTTCAACCCGGAGCAGACGGACACCGACGCCGACGGGCTGGGCGACGCCTGCGACCCGACGAGCGGCGTGATCCGGATCTCCGTCGAGCCGGGCAACCTCCTGATGTGGGGTACGGTCGACCCGTACGACGCGTGGAATCTCTATCGCGGCGATCTGCAGGTCCTGCGCACGACGGGAAGCTACACGCAGGCCCCGGGATCGACCTCGCGCGCGATGCACCAATGCGGCCTGATCAACCCCTGGTACCCCGACGCCGAGGATCCGCAGTCCGGCACGGTCGCGATCTATCTCGTCACGGGAATCGCCGGCGGCATCGAGTCAACGCTCGGCACGCAGGGCGACGGCTCCCCACGGCTGAACGGCTTCCCCTGCGGAGGCCCGTCGGAAGAAGCGTTGTGCAACACGACCGGGGGATTCTGGGATATCGACTCGTGCTACCACTACTGGTGCGGCCAGTTCCCGGACTGCGATGCGATCGTCCCCGGCTGTGACTGCGGCACCGGCCGCAACTTCGTGCAAGGTGCCGGCTGCGTGGACGACCCCGTCTGCCCGTAGTGCATCGGAGGCACCGACGAGTACGGCGACATGGCGGGTCTGGTGTCGATGGAGGACGTGGTCGAGACGCTGCTGGGTCTGGAGGTCGTCGACGAAGCGGACTCCACGCGCGACATGCAGCTACCGGCTCGGCGGCAGTGGCTGCGGCGTGCCCGGCCACCGTCTTCGGACCACGAACTGATAAGGTATCCGGGCCCAGCAAAGGAGACCTCATCGATGGCATCACCGGAACAGCAGCTCGCGACCATGCTCGCCAACCTGTCCGAGAAGACGGGCAAGCCGCTCGCCACCTGGCTGAAGCTGATTCGCGGCGCCGGCCTGGAGAAGCACGGCGAGATCGTCAAGTTTCTCAAGAGCGAGCACGGCGTGACGCACGGATTCGCAAGCCTGATCGCGGCGAAGGCGCGCGACGACGGCGGCGCGGACGATCCCGTCGCGGCACAGTACGACGGCGCCAAGGCCGGCCTGCGTCCGATCCACGACGCGGTCGTGAAGTTCGCGAAGTCGCTGGGCAAGGACGTCGAGATCGCGCCGAAGAAGAGCAGCGTCAGCCTGCGGCGCAAGAAGCAGTTCGCGCTGATCACTCCGGCGACGAAGACACGCGTGGACCTGGGACTGGCGTTGAAGGGCGAGGCGGCCAAGGGGCGGCTCGAGACCTACAACGCGATGTGCAGCCACCGGGTGCGGCTGGAGTCGGCGAAGGAGTTCAACGCAGAGGTGAAGAAGTGGATGCGGGAGGCGTACGCACGATCGGGGTGACTCGAACAACCGCCCTCGCGGAGCTACACGCCATCCAGGAGGCCCGGCTACGTGACTCTGCTCGTCTTCTACGTCTCTCTCGCCCTCGGCGTCTCGTTTCTGTGCTCGATCATGGAGGCGGTGCTGCTCAGCGTCACGCCGTCGTACGTGAAGATGCTCGAGCAGCGTGGCAACCGACTGGCCGGTCGGCTGGAGGCGCTGAAGGCTGATATCGACCGCCCGCTGGCCGCGATCCTCAGCCTGAACACGATCGCCCACACCGTCGGCGCCGCCGGGGCGGGCGCCCAGGCGACGGCGGTCTTCGGCAGCGCCTACGTCGGGGTCATCTCCGCCGTCCTGACCCTGCTGATCCTCGTCATCTCCGAGATCATCCCCAAGACCCTCGGCGCGCTCTACTGGGAGGCGTTGACGCCCGTCGTCGTGAGCTCATTGCGCGTGGTGATCTGGATCATGTGGCCGCTGGTGAAGCTGTCGCAGGGGATCACCCGGTTTCTCGCGCGCGGCCGCAAGCAGCACAGCATCAGCAAGGAGGAGCTGGGAGCCATGGCCGAGCTGGCCGAGGACGAAGGCGTCGTCAAGGAAGAGGAGTCGCGGATTCTCAGGAACCTCCTACGCTTCGGTTCCCTGCGCGCCCAGGACATCATGACGCCGCGCACCGTCGTCTTCGCCCTGGCCGAGGACGATTCCGTCGGCGACGTGATGCGCACGCACCCGACGCTCCGTTTCTCGCGCATCCCCGTCTACCGCACCGACCGCGACGACGTGACGGGCTACGTTCTCAAGGACGAGCTGTTGCTGCGGGCGGCGCGGGACGACACGCGTCCCCTGTTGCGCAGCCTGCGCCGCGAGATCTTCATCGTCCCCGAGACGCTCTCGCTCTCGAGCCTGTTCGAGCAGATGCTCGAGCGAACCGACCAGATCGCCCTCGTCGTCGACGAGTACGGCGGCATGGCGGGTCTGGTGTCGATGGAGGACGTGGTCGAGACGCTGCTCGGCCTGGAGATCGTCGACGAGGCGGACTCGGCTACCGACATGCAGCTGCTGGCTCGCGAGCAGTGGCTCCGGCGCGCGCGGCGGTTGGGAATAGTTCAGGAGGGCGATCCGTTCGACGGGAAGGAGCCGTCGCCCGGCTCGGGCTGACACACAAAGGACGACCCATCGATGGCATCACCGGAACAACAGCTCGTAACGATTTCACTCCGGCGACGAAGACGCGCGTGGACCTTGGGCTGGCGTTGAAGGGCGAAGCCGCCAAGGGACGGCCGGAGACCTACAACGCGATGTGCGCGCGACTTACATCTTCATGGTCTCCTCGGTGCCGACCCAGAGGGGACGCCGGTCGTCTGAGGCGATGTGGGGTTGACGCGTCACGCGTGGCGTCACGAGCAAGATCAGCTCGGTCTGCGTGTCTGAGGAGACGCTCGTCGACGACGGATCCCCGTCACCGAGACCGCCGGCCGAACGACCGAGGGCCGGAAGGCTGGACACGATGTGAGTCTCGCCGTCCGCGAGGCGCATCGTGGTCTCGAACTGTCGACGGGCGATCACGGGCCCGCGATCCGTCGGAGTCGATTGCGAACCCTCGGAGGAGACGGAGGAGATCCCGATCTCGAGTTGCAGCGTGACTCTCCGATCGTCGCCGATCCGCGGAACGACGTCGATCTCGATGCCGACGTTCTGATAGCTCGAAGCGACGACCGACTCGGCCGGCTGCTCGCCGGAGGGGCATGCGGTCGTCGCCGGCACCAGAACCGAGTCGCCGATGAAGATCGAGCCGCTGCGGCCGCTGATGATCCGCATCTGCGGATGCGCCAGGCTGACGGTGCCCGGGGCGTTGCGGATCGAATGAGCCGACATTTCGCGCGCGGATTGCTCGCCGAGCTTGGCGACCTCGAGCAGCTCGAACTCCACGGCGATCTCGCCGGTCTCGCGGTCGGCGATCTCGACGAGGCGCGCGGCGATCCCGACCTTGTCGGTGACGTCCTTGATCGTCACGGTGTTCTGGGTTCGCGACTCGGCGATCTGGCGCGTCTGCAGCAACGAGCGCAGCAGGGTGACGATCTCCCTGCTGTCGGCGTTGGCCAGGTAGAAAGTCTGGATCACCTGATCCTCGTACTCCTGGCGCTTCTGGCGCGTGTCCGGGGCGACGAGCACCGTGCGCTCGTCGACCGGCTTGTAGAAGTTCTTCGTCTGGAGCATGAGCAGGTCCAGCGCTTTCTCCAGCGACATGTCGCCCAGGTCGATGTTCAGCGGCTTGTTCAGATCGGTCTTGTCGTCGAAGACGAACTTGATTTCCGAAGACTCGCTGATCGCCTCGCAGATCTCACCCACGGTTCGATCGGTGAGCTCGAGCGTCACGGTCTGGCTCATCAGTTCGGCGGCCAATCGGGGGACCTCCCGTGCGGCGAGGTCCGGGGCCAGCAGAACAACGAACAGAATCGCCAGGAGGATACGTTTGAACTCGACGCTCATCATGGGGCACCTCTTCATCGATTTGTCGTATCGCCAGTAGGTACGGGAGCGACGCGCGGCGCGTCTAGTCATGACCGCGCAAGGGCGTGCCCGCATCACGTGCGTGTATCCTCTACTCGCGACGAAGATCACATTCCTGCGCACACCCGAGGAACGCTTCTCGGCGTTGCCCGGATTCCCCTACCGGCCGCACTACAAGCAGCTCGGCGAGTTGCGCATGGCGTACGTCGACGAGGGCGACGCTGCAGCACCGCCGGTGTTGATGCTTGCACGGCGAGCCGACCTGGTCCTTCTTGTATCGCAAGTTGATCCCGGTCTTCGTGGAGGCCGGCTTTCGTGCGGTCGCACCGGACCTGATCGGTTTCGGGCGTTCGGACAAACCGACGCGAATGCGCGACTACAGCTACCGGCGGCACGTCGACTGGGTGGTGCAGTTCCTCGACGCGTTGGACCTCGGGAACATCACCCTGGTCTGTCAGGACTGGGGCTCGTTGCTCGGACTGCGCATCGCCGCCGGGCACTTCATCCAGGAAGATCGAGGCGAGGAGCTGGCCCGCAGGACCGCGACTGGATTCGCGGAGCCTGAGCGGTCGCGCGTGGCCCGCCTCCGTTGCCTCAAAACGCGATCTCGGTGGGAGACGTGAACAGCTTCCACTTGCCGGGATCCAGGCCCGTGAAGGTCGCCTCGAACCTGCTCGAATCCACCGGGTCATCGGATACCCAACGGATGTAGATCGTGTCGATCTGATCGGGGTAGCGACGGGCGATGTCGGCATACACTTCAGCGTCCTGTTCCCCACTGTCCCCGATCAGGATGAATGTCCGTTTCGGGTAGGCATCGAGGATCGCATCGATCGCAGCCGGCTTGGTTTCCGTGCCCGGCTTGAACAGGTTCTGCACGCTGGAATCCCGAAAGCGGACCTTCTTCAGGGACAGAGTCGCCCAGGGAAACTCACTTCCCGTCAGGAACGCCACGAGCGGGTGGTAGAGCTGCCACGGGCTGGACGAGACGAAATGTACGCTACCCCCTCGCTCATGCCACGTTCGGTAGAGCTCGGGCATGCCCTCCACCGGCTCGAAATCGTCGAAGAACGTCTGCTGAAGTAGCCTGGTCCGTTCCGTCACATGACTGAGCTTCACCGTGTCGTCGATGTCACTGATGATCGATCGTCCCACCGGGGCGAGCAGCCTCACGCGGCCCTGGAACACCCGCTGCTCGCCGGGGGCGGTCACCGCGGAGAACACCAGCAAGCCGTCCTCCACGGCGGACAGATCGGACGGCGCGATCTCCAGTACCGTGTCGAAATGGCCGTTCTCGGCGGATGCCGGCAGCTCGTACTCCTTATCGCCGACACGGATGACGATCCGTTTGCCACGCTCGTTGTCGGCGACGAGTAGATCGACGCGCTGACTGAAATTCTCCTCCGTGGCGGCGCTTACCGCCAACCCGTACTTCTCCTTCAGCAGTCTCGCGAAAACCGCCTTGCGCACGTGGCTGCGCTGCGGTTCGTAGATCCAGCCGTGGATCGGCAGGTGCCAACGCTGTCTCGACTCGTCGAACCAACCGCTGGTTCGAAAGAACACCAGGTGCTCGTCAGGCTCGATCTCGCTGGTCGACGCGCTCTCTTCGGTCGAGTTCGTGCCGCACGCCACTGCCAGCCAGAATGTCATGCCGATCGTCAGGGCGAACATCCCGTGCTGCAGCATGTTAGCGCTCGTACGTCTTCAGCAAACGCAGGTCACCCGCCAGCAATTCGTCGAGCCTCTCCTGCATTGCCGGGTTGCCGCAGCCTTGATAGTCGCTCAGCGCCGACTCGTATTCGGGCAGTTGATACAAGAAGGCCGCAATCGCGTCTACGGTCGGCACCAGGCACTCTTTTCCCAGGCCGAGCTGGTCCAACATGTGAGAATTCAGCCTCTGCTCGAACTGCCCTTGCATCGGAAACGCGAGATAGGGCTTCGCCAGATGAAGGGCCTCACTGATCAGGGTGAATCCCGCCGTCGCGATGACGGCCTTGCAGGATGCCAGGTCTCGCAGGAAGCCCTCCTCGCTGAACGGAGCGAATCGCAGATTGCCGTCTTGCCTGTTCTCGTCGTAGCCGTAGACGCAGAAGCTCTCGCGAGGCAAACGCCTCAGGGTATCGAGCAGCGAATCAAACCCCGCGGTTGCGTAGACGAGAACGTGCTCACCGCGGCTCGGCTCGACATCGCGGACCGCGGGGCGAATCAACGGGGGAAAAACGGCGCAGTGATCGTTCTTCAGCGTGCCGGCATGAAAGGAAGTGATCAGCGAGTACCAGGGCCTGGGCACCATGGCGCGGACGATCGTCTCCGTTAGTCGCGCGTCGTTCCTGAGACCGGCAGGACAGTCGTAGGTCATGTAACGCATACGATGCTGGTTGTCGAGGCTGATCAGCGGAAGATCGTAGTGGCTCGCCAGGTAGGCCGTGAGCGGCTCGAAGTCCGAGATGACGCAGTCGGGCCGATACGACTTGAACAGTGCCCGCAACTTGTTGAGCGCCCGAGTGCCATCGGGCAGCTTGGCGACGTTCTCGGACAACGTCTTCAGTACGGACACCGTGTTGTCGCGGCTCGCTATCGACAGCCCGACGATCTCGAGCACGTCGAAACCACGCTGCAGGTTCCTGTAGCCACGATCGTAAGAGACGACCTTCAGCTCGTGGCCGCTGTCCAGTAGATGCCGACCCATCGCCTTGGCCCGGGAGGAGTGACCGGAGCCCTCGCCCGAGACACCGTAGATGATCTTCGCCATACGTCGATCCATCGCCGCAGTGGGCGGCGCAATCCGACCCGATGAACGAATTCGATTATGGCAGTACACCCTCTGCCTGTGCACCTGCAACGGACCGTGCTCGTCCGAGTTTCACGCTCAGGATCTCCCTGTCCGAATTACGATCGTCATCTCGACGTCGACTCCCTCGGAGGTCGCGATGAAACAGCGTGTGGCACTTTCGGTAGCGTTCATTCTGTCGTCCCTGATCGGTTTCGCGTGCGGGGCCGACGAACCCACCGAGGACAACGCTGTGCAGACTCTGCTCGATGAGGGGTGGACGATTTACCAACAGGGTGACCTCGCCAACGCGGGGCGCAGATTCGAGGCTGCATTGGAGTTGGCGCGGAAGGGCGCTGCCGATAGTCCGGACCTGGGCTGGAGTCTCGCGGCGACGGGGGTGGTCCGTTTCCAGCACGGCGCGTACGACGAGGCGATCTCCTTGCTCGAGCAAGCACGCGAGATCCTCGAGACGTCACCGGACATCGAGCCCGCGGATATCGCCGGTCTCCAGCAGAACCTCGCCGGAGTCTATCGGGCCCGCGGCGAGATCGACAAGGCGGCGTCACTCATGGCAAGCGCGGTCGCAGCGATCGAACAGGGCGTCGGATCGCGCAGCGCCGAGCTGGCGATTGCACTGACGGGACTGGCGGACTGTCGCCAGGAACAAGGACGTGGGGATGATGCGGAGGCGCTGTATCTGCGCTCCATCGACATCATGGACGAGGCGC
Source organism: bacterium (assembly GCA_024226515.1). GTDB lineage: Bacteria > Acidobacteriota > Polarisedimenticolia > Polarisedimenticolales > Polarisedimenticolaceae > JAAELQ01. Next base: position 4,769 of record JAAELQ010000203.1, on the reverse strand, counting down.
TTCCGGAGCCGAACATCTATGTCCCGGGCATGCTCAACAACCTGGGCCTGCTGTACGAGCGACAACGACGCCTGGACGAAGCGCGCGAGCTGTTGACGAGGGCACACGCCGCGTTCCTGGAGAGTGTGGGGCCCGCGCATCCTCAGGTCGGTGGGGTGTTGAGCAATCTGGGGCGAGTGTCTCAAGCGGCAGGAGACCTTTCGGGCGCCGCAAGCCGCTATCGCGCCGGCCTGGCAATCAAGGAGAGCGCGCTGGGAGTGAACCACCCGGATCTGGTCACGACGCTGCTTGGCCTGGCGTCGGTTCACCAGAGTTTGGGAGATCTCGACGAGGCCCTGACTCTTGCCAAACGAGCTCGATCGATAGCGGAGAAATCTCTTCCTGCCGGCCACGAACGAATCGACGAATCGATCGACACGTTGGCCTCCGTTTACTACTCTCGCGGGGAGTACGATCTTGCCGGCCCGCTGTTCGATCGGAGCCTCGCGATGCGTGTCGAGCGACTCGGCCCCGATCACCCCGAGGTTGCCCTGTTGCTCAGCTCGATCGGCAGCTTGTATCGGGGCATGAAGCGATACACCGAAGCGCTCGAGCTTCAACAGAAGGCGTTGAGCACGCTCGAGGCACACGAGCTCGCCCGGCCTCAGCGGAGCCTGTGTCTGCACCGTCTGGCAAACCTGTACCGGGACATGAAGCAGACTGCAAACGCGGAGGACGCCTACCGGCGCAGCATCGCCCTCTACGAGGAGACCCTGAGCGCCATTCACCCGATGCGCCTGGCGGCGCTCGAGGACTATGCGCAGTTCCTCCGCGACACGGGGAGAGAGAGTGAAGCCGACGCGTTGATCGAGCCGCTGCTCGATCGTGCCGAGGGCCACTGACCGTTCGCCGAAATGGCTGGCTCCAACGGGCGGTGAAAGTCTACCCTGGTGGAATGACGACCTCCGCCTTCGATCGCACGCGTGTCTTCCCGGTGTTGCTGGTCAACTTCATCGGCACGCTCGGCTTCAGCATCGTCATCCCCTTCCTCGTTTTTCTAGTCACTCGCTTCGGCGGGAACGCCGTGATCTACGGCATCGTCGGGGCCAGTTATCCCGCGTTTCAGCTCGTAGGCGCTCCGCTGCTCGGCGCGTGGTCCGATCGCTACGGACGGCGCAGGGTGTTGCTGCTGTCCCAGGTGGGCACGCTCATCTCCTGGGCCATCTTCTCCGTCGCGTTGTTCCTGCCCGTGACGCCCCTGATCGACGTGGACTCCGGCTGGGGCAGCTTCACGATCACCGTCCCGCTGCTGATTCTGTTCGCCGCGCGAGCTCTGGACGGTCTGACCGGCGGGAACATCTCCGTTGCGAACGCCTATCTCGCGGACGTCACCCCCGAGACGGATCGTAGTCGCAACTTCGGCCGCATGGGTGTGTCGACGAACCTCGGCTTCGTGCTCGGTCCAGCGCTCGCGGGCCTGCTCGGCGCGACGGTCTACGGAGAGGTGTTGCCCGTGTTCGCGGCGCTCGGCATTTCGCTGATCGCCGCGTTGGTCATCCTGTTCGTTCTGCCCGAGTCACCCGCGAGCGAATCCGATCCTCCCCCACGCGACGGAACACGCCGCGCGCTGGGGCAGGAACCGGTCGATTGCACGGAGGTCGATGAATCGAGGCGCATCGGATTGGGCACGTGCGTGCGTCGACGAGCGATTCGACGGATGCTGGTCCTCTACTTCCTGGTCTTTCTCGGCTTCAGCTTCTTCTACGTGGCGTTCCCGGTTCGTGCGGCAACCGATCTGGGCTGGACGGTGGGCCAGACAGGTGTGTTCTTCTCCGTACTGTCGGTTCTGATGGTTCTCGTGCAAGGTCCCCTGCTCACACGCCTCTCGCCGGTCTTTCAGGAGAGATCGCTGGTCGTTTCCGGGTCGATCTTTCTGACGCTCAGTTTTTCACTCCTGACGTCCGATTCGGTGCCGATCCTGTATCTCGCGGCGGCGCTGTTCGCACTCGGCAACGGAACGATGTGGCCGTCGATCCAGGCGATCCTCTCGCGCACGGCGCCGCCGGAGCTTCAGGGAGCCACCCAGGGGTTCGCCGGCGCCGCCGGCAGTCTCGCGAGCATCGTCGGCATGCTCACGGGAGGATTGCTGTTCCAGCACGTGGGCGCGTCGACGTTCCTGGTCGCCGGTGGCACGTTGCTGCTCGTCGCGACGCTGGCGACGCTTTGGTTACCGTCGGCGGGCGTCTCCAGGAATTAGCCTGCAGGGACTGTCGCGGCATTCGCCATGCCCAGCCCCGAAGCGGCGATCACTTCACTGATAGTGATTCCGGACTCGGTGAGGTTGCTTCACCATGTGTAATCCCTGTTCGTGGCCCGACCTCGGATTAGCCCAAGACGGTTGGGTAGATCCCTACGCCCCATTCTCCCCGCTGCGGGCCAGTCGCTCCAGCGCTGCCACGGATTCGTGTCACCGGGCGAGCGACGGAACGTTCCACCACACGCGACCAAGATCACCCCTTTGCGCCGCTGCATCCCGTTGACTCGGGCTCCCTGACCGCTTCAAATGGTTGCAGAACACCCATTCCTACTTGACCCAGGAGGTGAACCATGAAGACCTCCGCTTTCCGCACTTGTGCCCTGCTAATCCTGTTCGCCCCGTTGTGCGCTACGACCACGTTTGCCGTGTGCTTCGAGTCGATCAAGTTCAGCTCGATCGATGTGTACACGGCCACGTACGTTCACACGCCCGGCGTGTGGTGCGGACATGATTACTACTGCACGACCGGGTCGTCGGTGACCGGCGACCTCGAGGGCGTCTTCTGGGCGCTGGGCTTCTCCGAGCCGAAACCCGGCGACTGCAACTGCAGCGCCGGCTACACGGTCGACCAGTGGCTGCGCCACTACGCCTATCCGCCGTACCACTACCAGGCGTACTTTCAGGGCGACTGGTATGACCCCGGTGTCGACGGCTGCATCGTCGTTGCCGGATCGCATCCGACGCTGATGGACGGCGAGGAGTGCATGAGCATCATGCTCACCGACCAGTTCGAGGACGTCGGCTTCTTCACGCTGATCACCGAGCGCGTCCGGCTCAGCCCGCCACCGCCGCACTTCGACCTCCAGGCGCCCGTGGACTACGAACTGGGGTCGATCCCGGTGCCACAGTTGCTCAACGTCGGCCGGCCGCAGGGCCAGACGTTCCAGGTATCGGTTCAGCTCCCGCCGCCGTCACAGGGGATGTACCTCGACCCCGGTTGCGACAACTCCGGCGCTCTGGTCGGCTACCGGCTGTGGCTGCGAACCGTATCCGTCGGGCAGCCACCGCCCACCGGCAGACGCGCCACGGCGGGCTGGCAGCCGGAGACTCCGGCGGTCCAACCGATGGGCGGTCCGCCAACGGTGCTCCAGCTGCCGTGCGACATGGACAAGGCGCACTACCTGACGGCGACCCTTTGGTTTGACGGCGATTTCGAGACGCTGCACGTGTCGGGCAACTCGGCTGCGTTCTACTGTTGCGACGATCTCGATTTCGACGGCTACTGCGAGGTCGAGGGTGACTGCGACGACTCGAACCCGGACGTTCACCCCGATGTGGAGGAGAGCTGCAACGATCGAGACGACGACTGCGACGGCTTGATCGACGAGGACGACGTGCCGGACCCGTTCGACGGCGACAACGACGACGACGGAACCCAGGATCTCTGCGACCCCTGCCCGTTCGACCCGCTCGACGACGAGGACGCGGACGGGCACTGCGCCGACGTCGACAACTGCCCGGCGGTTTACAACCCGGACCAGCTGAATTCCGATGAGGATGGCGCCGGTGATGTCTGCGATCCGTGCCCCTTCGACCCGCTCGACGACGAGGACGCGGACGGGCACTGCGCCGGCGTCGACAACTGCCCAACGGTCTACAACCCGGACCAGCTCGATACCGACAAGGACGGGATCGGCGATGCCTGTGACGACTGTCGCTTCGATCCGGACAACGACATCGACAACGACGGACACTGCGCCGACGTCGACAACTGCCCGACGATCTTCAACCCCAGTCAGCTCGACTTCGATCAAGACGGCTGGGGCAACGACTGTGACTGCGCACCCTTCGATCCGGACACCTACCCCGATGCACCGGAGGTCAACGACGGTTTGGACAACCAGTGCCCCGGCGACGTGGGTCATGGCGTCATCGACGAGACCTCGGGCGACTGCGGCTTTCATTGGCCCCATGAGCCGGGTGCCTACTCCTGGCCGGCCCAGGAGGAAGCCACGCTGTACCGCGCGGCACGCTTCGCAGATCCGGTGAACTTCAGCAGCTGCGTGGACGCGGAGACGACCGCTCCGGCGTGGAACGACGACAGCACGCCCGTGCCGGACGAGCTCTACTACTACCTCAACCGGGCCGTGACTCCGCATGAAGGAAGCTGGGGCGAGACCTCGGCGCAGGAAGAACGGCAGATCGCTTCCTGCATTCCCGGGCCGCTCGTTCCTTCCAACGACCTGTGCGAGTTTGCCATCCCGCTGGCCGTGGGCGACACCATCTCGGGAACCACGACCGACGCCACCGGACCCGATCGGGACACGCTATCCGGAACGACGATCTCGGCGCCGGGTGTGTGGTACGTGGTGACCGGCAACGGAAACAACCTCACCGTCAGCACATGCGATCAGGCCGACTACGACACGAAGATCAGTATCTTCTGTCCCGAGTGCGCCCACGACTATCACGTCGTCGTCGCCGCCAACGACGACGACCCGGGTTGCTCGGGATATACGTCGATGACGACGTG
>JAAELQ010000202.1 GCA_024226515.1 bacterium | reverse complement strand
GTGCGACGGCGACTGCGACGACGGGAATGCCGATCGCTTTCCGGGAAATGCCGAGGTGTGTGACGGTCTCGACAACGATTGCGACCTGATCCTGCCGCCGACCGAGATCGATGTCGACGACGACGGCCTGAGCGAATGCGAGGGCGACTGCGACCCGGTCGACCCCGCGAATTCTCCCGCCGCGGAGGTCGGCAACAGCGTGCGCGCGGATCGTACCGGTTCGACGATCGTGTTGGTGTGGGACACCGAGGGCATTCCCGGAACCTACGCCCTGTATCGCGGCGACCTCATCTCAGCCGCAACGTTCGCCTACAACCACCAATGCCAGGGTGACGGGCTCGTCGACGCGGAAGCGGACGACACCGAATCGCCCGCGCCGCGGAGCGCTTTCTACTACCTGGTCTCGCGCGAGAACGCCTGCGGGGAGTCCGGCCTCGGCCAAACCGGCGACCCGTCCGAGCGCCCCGGCGGCCTCCCCTGTCCGTAGCCGGGCGAATCTGCGCTTACTCCTCGCGCACCGTGCCGGCCCCGGCGCGGAAGGCTTCCTCGTTGACCGGGATCATCATGCACTTGTGTTCCAGGCTCTGACGGATCGCGGTGAGCAGCGACTCGGCGTGCATCACGCCCGACGCGGCCTGCAGCGCGCCCAGCGCCACGACGTTCTTGACGATGCGATGGCCGAGATCGTGGGCGATCTCGGTGCACGGCACGGGGCAGACCCGTACGCCCGCGTTGAACTCGGGGGTCTCCGAGATCACGCTCGAGTCGTAGACCACGATCCCGTCCTCGGCAACGGTCGGACCGAACTTCATCAGGCTCGGCGTGTTGAATGCCACCAGCACTCGCGGGTTGGGAGCGGACGGAGACAGGACCTCCTCGCGCGCGATGTGCACGTCGGCGTACGAGGTCCCGCCACGCGACTCGGGGCCGTAGCTCGGAATGTGCGTGGCGTCGAAGCCCTCGTTGATCGCCGCCTTGGCCAGTAGCAGCGCGGCCGTCTGCGCGCCGTCGCCTCCGGCTCCGGCCAACTTCAGCGCGACGTCGTTCGGGTCGAGGTGTGCCGGGAACTCGTCGGAGAAGCGCGGCGGCGGCTCGCTGACCGCCTGGAGCGCTTCGACCATCGCGTCGGGGCAGAAGCTCGGCTTTGCGGGGTGAAACCACGGCTCCACGTTCTCGTCCTTGAGTACGCCAAGGGGGAAGGTCGGAACGAACTCGTCGCGCACCCAGGCCTCCGCTTCGACCGGGGTCATACCCCAGTGCGTGGGACACTCCGAGAGCACCTCGACGAAGCTGAACCCGCGATTCTCCGCCTGGAGGCGCAGCGACTTGGTGATCGCCTTCTGCGCGCGCTTGCGCTGTTTCTGATCGTAGAGCGCCACGCGCTCGACGTAGATCGGCCCGTCCAGCGACGCGATCATCTCGGAGACCTTGAGCGGCAGGCCTTCCATTCTCCCCCGGCCGAGGGGCGTGGTCGACGATTTCTGCCCGGGCAGCGTGGTCGGCGCCATCTGGCCACCGGTCATTCCGTAGATGCCGTTGTTGATGAAGATGACGCTGATCGGGATACCGACCTGGGCCGCGTGCATGATCTCGGCCAGGCCGATCGAGGCCAGGTCGCCGTCCCCCTGGTAGCTGATCACGATCGACTCGGGATTGGCCAGCTTGTGCCCCAGCGCTACCGCCGGAGCTCGGCCGTGCGCCGCCTGCGTGTTGCCGACGTCGAAGTAGTAGTAGAGAAAGACCGCGCACCCCACGGGGGAGATGGCGATCGTGCGGTCGCCGATGCCCAGCTCGACGATCGCGTTCGACAGGAACTTGTGCGCCAGTCCGTGACCGCAGCCCGGGCAGTAGTGCGTTGCGGCACCCTTGAGCCCCTTACCGTGTGCGTGACGGTCGAAGTGCTGGAAGAACGCATTCGTGGTCGTCATCGGCGAACCCCCATGACGTCGCGGACTTTTTCCGTGACCTCCTGCTCGTCGGGGAGAATCCCACCCATGTGTCGGACGTGGTGAATCTCGACGTCGTGGATGCCCGCGTAATGCAGCGCCAGGCGCAGCTCGTCCTCGAGCTGGCCGTCCGAGGCCTCGACCATCACGATCTGCTTGGCCGTCTCGAGCAGCGGTGTCAGCTTGTCGATCGGGAAGGGCCAGAGCGACACCGGCTGGAACAGCCCCACGCGCACGCCGTCGCGTCGCAGGGTGTCGACGGCCGCCTTGGCCGTGCGCGCCGGCGTATTGCAGGCCACGATGAGCGTCGTCGCATCGTCGGCCCGGAACAGGTTCGCGCGTTGCTCGTCGCGGATCATGCGGCGGTACTTCGCGCTGAGGTTCTCGTTGTGCTGCTCGAGCTCGACCCAGTCCTGGAAGATCGACCGCACTAGGTTGTCGCGATGACCGGCATCGCCCCAGACCGCCCAGTCCGGCAATCCGGGCTCGACCATCGACGGCGGTAGGTTGACCCGGCCGGTGATCTGACCGAGGTAGCCGTCCGCGGCGATGATGACCGGGTTGCGGTACTTGAAGCTCAACGCGAAGGCCTCGATCGTCAGGTCCAGCATCTCCTGGGGACTCGTCGGCGCGAGCACGATCGCGTGCGTGTTGCCGTGGCCCAGCCCCCGGCAGACCAGCTTGATGTCCGACTGCTCGGGCCCGATGAAGCCCAGACCGGGTCCGGGCCGCATCACGTTGAGAATCACGCCGGGAAGCTCGGCGCCGATCATGTAGGAGATGCCCTCGAGCATGAGGCTGAAGCCGGGCGAGCTCGTGAACGTCATCGTCGGCAGCCCCGCGGCGCCACACCCGTAAAGGTGGTTGATCGTCGCGACCTCGCTGATCGCCTGCACGAAGATCCCCTCGAGCTTCGGCAGCAACTTGGCCATCAGCTCCGCGCCCTCGGTCGACGGCGTGATCGGATAGCCGTACACGTGGCGGCAGCCCGCGAGCAACGCGCCGACCGCACAGGCGTAGTTGCCCTTGAGGACCAGCGGCTCGCATTGCGGAAGAGGGACCGTACGCGGCTCGATCGTCTCGGCCTTGTGACGCTCGGGCCGGCGCTCACCGAAGAGGTGCTTCGGGTCCTCCAGCTCGTACGGTTCGGGTTCGAGACCGTACGGTTCGGTACCGAGGCCGTAGGGCTCCGGACACGCCGATACGCACAGTCCGCAGTCGTTGCAGATCTCTCGATCGATCACGACCGGGACGTGGCCGGACTCCTGGTTGATCTCCGTCCCGAAGCTGATCCCGTGTTTGGGACAGGCGTCGATACAGCGCCCGCAGCCCTTGCACAGCTGCGGTTGAAGCACGACCTCGGGTCGCTTGCGTTTCTCGGGTTTCTCCATGTTTACCTTCCGGAACTCAGGCTACTGTATGGCGAAAAGCGAAAAACAGACAGTCACACTCCGTTTTGAACCTCGACGGCGTCGAAGGAATCGGTCAGCCGCGGCCCTTCGCGGGCGTGAGCCGGCGCGAGAGGTTGCGCGCCTGGAAGGCCGGCAGCGCGAAGGCCGCGAGGTGCACATCGGCGCCGTAGTACTCGAACTCGAACCCCGACTCCCGCACCCGCGCCGGGTCGAAGTCGCCGGTCGGGCACAGGTCGCCGGTCGAGGCGAAGGTGAAGGACCACAGACCGCCGGGGTAGGTCAGGTTGCTGTAGTTGTAGATCCGCACCCGCTCGAACAGGTCGCCCAGGATCGACACCATCGACCTCTGTCGCTCGGCCTCGTAGAACGGCGACTCGGCCTGGGACACGACGACGCCCCCGGGCGCGAGGACGCGTCGAACGTTGCCGTAGAACTCCGGCCCGAACAGCGGGGTCGCGGGCCCGATCGGGTCGGTCGAGTCGACGATCACCAGGTCGTAGCGCTCGTCGGTCTCGGCCACGAACGCGACGCCGTCGGCGATCGACACCTCGACCCGCGGGTCCGCGAGCGCGGCCGAGGTCTGCGGGATGTGTTTCTTGCACCCCTCGACGACCGCCGGGTCGATCTCGACCAGCCGGCAGTGCTCGACCGACGGGTGGCGCAGGATCTCGCGCACCGTGCCGCCGTCGCCTCCTCCGATCACCAGCGCCCGCTTGACGCACGGGTGCACGAACAGCGCGGGGTGGACGATCATCTCGTGGTACACGAACTCGTCCCGCTCGCTGATCATGACGACGCCGTCGTTGAACAGCATCTTGCCGTAGCCCTCGCTCTCGACGATGTCGATGCGCTGGAACTCGCTCTCCTCGGAGAACAGCGTCCGGCGGACGCGGTAGCGCAGGTCCAGCCCCGCGTCGTGACGCTCCTCGGCCCACAGGCTCAACGGCTTCTTGGCGGTGTCTACGATGGCGTCCCCCAGGGCAGCTCGGCGGGCCGTTCGATGCCCGTCTGCGGCCGGTAGTAACTGACGAAGCGGACCCGGAAGCCGCTCTCCACATCTTGCTCGAAGCGCGACTTCATCACGTAGCCCTCGACCTCGAACGCCAGCTCGCTCGGCTGGTCGAACATCACCAGGTCGAACGCCCTGGGCCGGAACAGGCCCAGCACGCGATCGCAGATCGCCTCGAGATCCGTCCCGACGGAGTGGTTCGTCTCGAAGCTGGCGTACGAGCTGATCTCGTTCGGCGTGACGTGCACGGTCCAGTAACGGTCCCGTGCGATGGCGTTGACCGAGTAGCCCCGCGGCTCGAACAGGTGGTCGTCGATCTCGTAGCCCGGAATCAGCTCCGGCATCCCGGTGGTCGAGCGCACGCCCTCGATCGTCCCGCCTCGGCTCTTGTCGAACAGGCGGCTGGCGTCGGAGTGCAGACCGTACATCAGGATCTCGACCGTCGGGTCGTCGAGATCGCCTCCCGCCCCGGCATCGGCCTCGAAGAGGTAAAGATGATGGTCGTCCTCGTGGCCGAACTTGAACGCCCGCCCCGGGAGCCGCTCGGAGAGCAGGCGCACGTCGTCGAAGAAGCTGGTCTCCTGGCAGTGCGGGAAGACCTCGTTCTTCCTCTCGTAGGCGAGGTAGCGCACGGCCTCGGGGGGCACGACGTCCAGCATGTGTAGCGCGGCGTCGACCAGCCGCGTGCGGCCGCAGGTAATCATCAGCAGCTTGTGATCGAAGACGAACAGGCTGGACTCCGACAGCAGGTAGGCGTCGCACTGGTCGTTGGACAGGGTCGACAGGATCCGCGCGCCGCTGCGCTCGCAGATCGAGGCCCAGCCGTCGTGCCCCCGGACCCGCAGGGAGCCCTGGCCGGGATCCAGCAGCAGCTCGACCTTCTTTTCCGTGCCCTCGAAGAACGTGGGCTCCTCGTCGTGCATCGTCCTCGTGTCTCCGGAATCGGGCGCATTCTCGCACGGCCCGTCGGGTTTTTTCGAGCAACCGGGTCCGCGTGGTGCGGCAAATTGCTCAACTCGTTCGGCGAGGAGCCCGGAAACAGGTTTTTCGAGCCCCGATCGGCCGGAACGGGGCTTGCACTACGACGGGGTCGGGAGACACCGAGAAGGGGGACTCATGTCGGCAAGAGACGACCGGATCCGGATCATCATCATCGGAGCTGCGGGTAGGGACTTTCACGATTTCAACGTGGTGTTTCGCGACGACCCGAGATACCGGGTGATGGCCTTCACGGCGGCCCAGATCCCGGACATCGACGGGCGGCGCTACCCGCCCGAGCTGGCCGGCGAGCTGTATCCGGAGGGCATCCCGATTCATGCCGAATCGGAGTTGCCGCAGTTGATCTCCGAGCACAACGTGAGCGAGTGCATCATGTCCTACTCGGACCTCCCGCACCCCGAGGTGATGCACAAGGCGGCGCTGGTCAACGCCGCCGGGGCCGACTTCCGCATGCTCGGCTCGGCCGCGACGATGCTGAAGTCGACCAAGCCCGTGATCGCCGTGTGCGCGGTGCGCACGGGCTGCGGCAAGAGCCAGACCTCGCGCATGGTCAGCGAGATCGTGCGCTCGATGGGCCTCCGGGTGGCGGTGATCCGACATCCGATGCCGTACGGCGACCTCGCCAAACAGGCCTGCCAGCGCTTCGCCACGCGCGACGATCTCGTGGCACACGACTGCACGATCGAGGAGCGGGAGGAGTACGAGCCGCACCTGGAGATGGACAACGTCGTCTACGCGGGCGTGGACTACGAGCGGATCCTCCGCGCCGCCGAAGAAGAGGCCGACGTGATCCTGTGGGACGGAGGCAACAACGACATCTCATTCTACGAACCGAACCTCCAGATCGTCGTTGCCGACCCGCACCGGCCGGGCCACGAGACGTCCTACTACCCCGGCGAGACCAACGCCCGCCTGGCCGACCTGGTCGTCATCAACAAGGTCGACACGGCGATGCCCGACGACGTCGAGCGCGTCACGGCCAACATCCGGCGGATCAATCCCGACGCCGAGATCCTGCTGGCCGACTCTCCGGTGACGGTCGACGATCCGGCCGCGGTTCGCGGCAAGAACGTGCTGCTCGTCGAGGACGGTCCGACGCTGACGCACGGAGAGATGGAGTACGGGGCGGCCCACGTCGCGGCGCGGAAATTCGAGGCCCAGTCGGTCGTCGATCCCAGGCCGTGGGCCGTCGGCTCGATCAAGCGGACCTTCGCCAAGTACCCGCACTTGACGGAGATCCTGCCCGCGATGGGCTACGGCGAGCAACAGATGTCCGAGCTGGAGACCACGATCAACGCGGTGGAATGCGATCTGGTGCTGGTCGGCACACCGATCGATCTTGCGCAGCTGCTGAAGATCGACAAGCCGAACCTGCGCGTGACGTACGAGTTCGATCCCAAGGCGAAGGGCGCGCTTACCGAACAGCTGCGTAGAGTCCTCCCCGGGTAGCGCTCCGCGCCTCAGACAAACGGAGGCACTGAAATGTTCAACCGGCATCACGGCGACGCACTGGTCGTCGGGGCGGGGCCCGTAGGGCTGTTCAGCGCCCTGCGTCTGGCCCAGCGTGGCGTCAAGACGGAGATCATCGACAAACACTGGCGTACGGGCATTCACAGCTACGCGCTGTGCCTGCACCCCCGCTCACTGGAGTTGCTGAACGAGGCGGGGCTCGCCGACGCGCTGATCGAACAGGGGTCGCGCGTGCACAAGGTGGGATTCCTGCGCGACGGACAGCCGCTGGCCGAGCTGGATCTCGGATCGCTCGAGACACCGTATCCGTATCTTCTGGTCCTGCCGCAGAGCGCATTCGAGGCCGTGCTGGAACAGGAGCTGCGCAAGCACAGGATCAAGGTCCGCTGGAACCACCGGCTGGAGCACTTCGAGGAGAAGAACGACGAGCTGGTCAGTGAGGTGGCGCGCCTGGATCAGGTCGCCTCGGGTTACCCGATTGCGCGCATGGAATGGACGGTGACGAAGACGCTCGAGTTCCGTCACAAGTTCATCGTGGGCGCGGACGGCTACCACTCCGCCGTGCGCAACGCGCTCGACATCGACTTCGATCAGCGCGGAGAGCTCGCGATCTTCGCCGTCTACGAGTTCGAGGGCGGCGACGACGCGACCGACGAGCTGCGCGTGCTGTTCGACGGCGACATGACCAGCGTGCTGTGGCCGATGGCCGACAACCGCTTCCGCTTCAGCTTCCAGATCCGTCAGCCGGACGAGTACGAGGCGACTCGCGAGCGGCTGAACGAGTTCATCGAGCAACGCGCGCCGTGGTTCCCCCAGTGTCGCGGGGACCTGTTCTGGTCGACGATCGTCCAGTTCGACCGCCGGCTGGCGCACTCGATGGGACGCGACCGGACATGGCTCGCCGGCGACTCCGCCCACCTGACGATCCCGGCGGGGGTGCAGAGCATGAACGCCGGAATGGTCGACGCGAGCTGTCTGGCGCGGGCCGTGGCGGACGTCGTCCAGGACGGCGCCGGGCTCGATGTGCTCTCGGAATACTCCGCGGAGCGCCTCGCCGAGACAGAGCAACTGTTCCGTGGCGGCGACGAGCTTCGAGCGTCCGGAGTCAGCGAGGGCTGGGACGCGAAGCTGCGCGGCCGCGTGCTGGCCTGCACTCCCGGAACGGGGCCGCATCTGGCGACGCTTCTGGCCCAGGTCGGACTCGAGCCGATGACTCTCTCGAGCCCCGCCTGAAGGGCCCGAGCGCGGGGAAAAAACGGTTGACACGCGCTGGGACTGCACCTAGCTTTCCTAGCATGATGCTCGAGGCCCGGAATTCGCTCCGCGGCGCCTGGTGGTATTGGCGCAGCTGCCAGACTGCCGGCGGGCGGAGTCCGTTCTGAACCGAGAGACCATCGTTTTCGAAGATTCCAAACCCCGGCAGCAGCCGGGGTTTTTTATTGGCCCGGGAGTCTGAACATGGACGGGACGACACGAGACGCGACGACGGTGGCGACGGCGGTCGGCGAGGTCGTGTTGCGCCGCGACCTGAGCGAATCGCGCGCGTACGACGTCGCGTCGGCGATCATGGAGGGGCTCGCCACGCCCGCGCAGATCGCGGCGCTGCTGATCGGCCTGCGGATGAAGGGCGAGACGGTCGAGGAGATCGCCGGTTTCGTCCGCGCCATGCGCGACAAGGTCGATCGCGTCCCGGTCGCCGCCGAGTCCGTCGTCGACACGTGCGGCACAGGGGGCGACGGACTCGGGACGTTCAACATCTCGACGGTGGTCGCCTTCGTCGCGGCCGGCGCGGGGTGCCGCGTGGCCAAGCACGGCAACCGGTCGGTGTCGAGCAAGTGCGGCAGCTCCGAGGTGCTCGAGGCACTCGGCGTCGAACCGGAGGTGGGCCCCGAGGAGGCCGCACGTTCGATCGAGGAGATCGGCATCAGCTTCCTCTTCGCGCCGCGCTACCACCAGGCGACGCGCCACGCCGTCGGCCCGCGCAGGGAGATCGGCGTCCGCAGCATCTTCAACATCATCGGACCGCTGACGAACCCCGCGCTGGCCGAGCGACAACTGATGGGCATCTTCAAGCCCGAGCTGACCGAGCCGGCGTGCCGCGTGTTGCAGCGACTCGGCTCGACACACTGCATGGTCGTGCACGGTTCGGACGGGTTGGACGAGCTGACCCTCTCGGGGCCGACGCGCGTCAGCGAGCTGCGCGACGGTGCGGTCGCGAGCTACGACCTCGACCCGCGCGAGCTGGGCTTCGAGCTGCGCGCCACGTCCGACTACCGGGGCGGCGACCCCGCGACGAACGCTCGCATCGCGCTCGAGATTCTCGAAGGACGGGAAGGCGCGCCGCGCGACATCGTGCTGCTCAACGCCGGCGCCGTGTGCTACGTCTCGGGCCTGGCGCCGGACGTCGCCGGAGGCGTCGAGCTGGCGCGCGAGGCGCTCGACTCCGGCGCGGCGCTGGCCAAGCTCGAGGCGCTGCGCGAGCGCACGCGGAGCGCGACGTGAACGTCTGGCTCGAGCGGATCGTGGCGGTCAAGCGCGAGGAGGTGAGCGTCGCCCGGCGCACGCACCCGATCGAGTCGCTACCCGCGACCGACCCCGTGACGCGACGCGACTTCCACGACACGCTCGCGCGCGCCGGCATGTCGGCGATCGCCGAGATCAAGCGGCGTTCTCCGTCGAAGGGCGCGCTGCGCCCCGACCTCGACCCGGCCGACCTGGCCGCAATCTACGAGCGACACGGGGCACGGGCGATCTCGGTGCTGACCGACCGCGAGTTCTTCGGCGGCAGCCTCGACGATCTCGTTGCGGCGAAGAGCGCCACCGAGCTGCCCGTCCTGCGCAAGGACTTCACCATCGATCCGTATCAGATTCACGAGGCCGCCGCGGGAGGCGCCGACGCCGTCCTGCTGATCGTGCGCATCCTCGGCAGGGACCAGCTGTCCGAGCTGCACGACCTGGCCGCGTCCCTGGGACTCGCGGTGCTGGTCGAGGTGCACGACGAGCCCGAGCTACGGAGCGCCATCGACATCGGCGCCCGGATCGTGGGCATCAACAATCGCAACCTGGACACATTCGAGGTCGACACCGAGACGGCGTCGCGCCTGCGTGCGGACCTTCCACCCGATCGGCTCGTCGTCGCCGAGAGCGGCATCGGCTCGCGCGAGCAGGTCGAGCGGCTGGAGCGCGAGGCGTTCGATGCGATGCTGGTCGGAGAGACGCTGATGCGCGCCGGCGACGTGGGCGGCGCCCTCGCCGGCCTGCTCGGGAGATCGTCGTGACGCGCGTCAAGGTGTGCGGCATCACCCGCACCGACGACGCGCGGATCGCGGTCGAGGCCGGCGCCGACGCGCTGGGCTTCGTGCTCGCGCCCTCGCCGCGCCGCGTGGAACCGGCCGTCGCGCGAGAGATCGCGCGTTCGATTCCGCCGTTCGTCAGCCTCGTCGGCGTCTTCGTCGACGCCCCACTCGACGAGGTGCGCGAGATGCTGGGCCGAACCGGGATCGACACCGTGCAGCTTCACGGCGACGAGTCGCCGGAGTACTGCGCCGAGATCGAGCGCCCGGTGCTCAAGCGGATCCGGGTCGAAGCGGGTGACACCGCGGACGACCTGCGCCGGCGCGTCGCGCGCTACGCCGTCGCCGGATGCCTGCTCGACCCCGGCGCGGGCGACGGAGAGCCGTTCGACTGGAAGCTGGCCCGCGATCTGCCGCTGCCCACCGTGCTTGCCGGCGGCCTCCACGCGGAGAACGTGGCCGAGGCGCTGCGCAGCGCCTCGCCCTTCGGCGTTGACGCCTCGTCCGGACTCGAGGATGCTCCGGGGCGCAAGAACGCCGCGCGAGTGCGGGCTTTCGTCGATGCGGTGAGGAGAGAAGATGCACGATAGGCAACCCGACGAACGCGGCTACTTCGGCGCCTTCGGTGGACGGTTCGTCCCCGAGACGTTGACCGGAGCGCTCGACGAGCTGGAGCGCGCGTATGGCGCGGCCGCGCAGGACGCCGGGTTCCAGAAGCAGTTCCGCGCGGTGTTGAAGGATTACGTGGGCCGCCCCACGCCGCTGTACCTCGCGCGCCGGCTCAGCGAACGCGTCGGCGGGGCGCGGATCTACCTCAAGCGCGAGGATCTCAATCACACCGGCGCGCACAAGATCAACAACGCCATCGGACAGGTGCTGCTGGCGCACTCGATGGGCAAGCGGCGCATCATCGCCGAGACCGGCGCCGGACAGCACGGCGTCGCGACCGCAACGGCGACCGCGCTGCTGGGCATCGAGTGCCACGTCTACATGGGCAGCGAGGACGTCGAACGGCAGCGGCCCAACGTGCAACGGATGGAGCTGCTCGGGGCCGAGGTCGTTCCCGTCGACAGCGGAAGTCGGACGCTGAAGGACGCGATCAACGAGGCGATCCGCGACTGGGTGACCAACGTGCGCACGACGCACTACGTCATCGGCTCGGCCGTCGGCCCGCACCCGTACCCGATGATGGTGCGCGACTTCCAGGCCGTGATCGGCCGGGAGAGCCGCGAGCAGGTCCTGGACGTCGCCGGGCGGCTGCCGGACGCGGTCGTGGCCTGCGTGGGCGGAGGGTCCAACGCGATCGGCATGTTCCACGCGTTCGTTCCCGACGAGGGCGTCGCGCTGCACGGCGTCGAAGCGGGAGGTCGCGGGCTGGGCGGTCCCGACCACGCCGCGCCACTCTCCGCCGGGCGCGTCGGCGCGTTGCACGGCGCGATGAGTTATCTGATGCAGGACGCCGACGGACAGATCCAGCCCACGCACTCGGTGTCCGCGGGGCTCGACTACCCCGGCGTGGGCCCGGAGCACGCGCAACTCAAGGATTCGGGGCGCGTGCGCTACAGCGTCGCGACCGACGCCGAGGCGCTCGACGCGTTCGTCACGCTGTCGCAGACCGAGGGCATCATCCCGGCGCTGGAGAGCGCGCATGCGCTGGTGCACGCGATGAAGCTGGCCGCGCGGATGCAGCGCGACGAGATCGTGCTGGTCAACCTGTCCGGCCGCGGGGACAAGGACCTGGGAATCTACGAGGGGCTGACGCGATGATCGGGAACAAGTTCGCCGAGCTCGCCGCGCGTGGAGAGACGGCACTGATGCCGTATCTCACGGCCGGTTACCCGAGCCTCGATCGATCGCTCGAGCTGCTGCGCGAGGTCGCCGACAACGGTGCCGACCTGATCGAGCTGGGGCTGCCGTTCAGCGACCCGATCGCGGACGGCCCGACGATCCAGTACGCGTCGCACTGTGCGCTGCAGAACGGGACGCGTCTGGCCGATGTGCTGCAGGGTGTGAGCGGGCTCGACCTCGGCGTGCCGCTGATCCTGATGTCGTACCTCAACCCGCTGCTGGCCCACGGCCGCGACGCGCTGCCGGCGGATCTCGCCGCGGTGGGCATCTCGGGCCTGATCGTGCCCGACCTGACGATCGACGAATCGGCGGAGTGGGAGCACGAGACCGGAGACCGTGGCGTCGACCTGGTACAGCTCGTGGCGCCGACGTCCAGCGCGGAGCGCATGGAACGCATCGCGAGCCGCTCGCGCGGCTTCGTTTACTATGTCAGCGTTGCAGGCACGACCGGCGCGCGAAGAGACCTGCCGCCGGACCTCGCCGCATCGCTCGAGACCCTCAAGCGCGCGACCGCCACGCCGGTCGCCGTAGGATTCGGCATCTCCAGTCCCGATCACGTCCGCCGCCTGTACGGCAAGGCCGACGGTGCCGTCGTGGGTAGCCGCGTGATCGAGGCCATCCGCGACGGCGAGAACGTCGGGCAACTGATCCGTCAACTCAAGGAGGCCACCAAGCCATGCTGATCGTCATGAAGCAGAACGCCACCGAGCAGGAAGTCGAGTGCGTCTGCGAGTCCATTCGAGGGATGGGGCTGACGCCGCATCCGATCCCCGGCTCGCATCGCGTGGCGATCGGCATCACCGGCAACACCGGCCCGGTGGACCCGGAGGCACTGTCGTCGCTCGAGGGCGTGACCGAGCTGATCCACGTCACGCAACCGTACAAGCTGACAGGCCGCGAGATGAAACCCGAGGACACGGTGATCGAGATCGGCGACATCCGCATCGGCGGAGACGAGCTGGTCGTCATTGCGGGTCCGTGCGGCGTCGAGACCGTCGATCAGACGATGACGACCGCGCGCGCGGTGGCCGGCTCCGGCGGCGCGATGCTGCGCGGCGGTGCGTTCAAGCCGCGCACCTCGCCCTACAGCTTCCAGGGCCTGGGCCGCGAGGGCCTGAAGATCCTGGGACAGGCGCGCGAGGAGACGGGACTGCCGATCGTGTCCGAGGTCGTCGACACCGAGAGCTTCGACGCGGTCGAGGAAGCCGTCGACGTGCTGCAGATCGGTTCGCGCAACATGCAGAACTACTCGCTGCTCAAGCGTGCCGGCAGGTCGAAGAAACCGGTGCTGCTCAAGCGCTGGATGTCCGGAACGCTGAAGGAGTTTCTGCTGGCGGCGGAGTACATCATGTCCGAGGGCAACCCGAACGTGATGCTGTGCGAGCGCGGGATCCGCGCCTTCAGCGACTACTCGCGCTTCACGCTGGACATCACCATCGTGCCCGAGCTGAAGCAGCTCTCGCACCTGCCGATCATCGTCGACCCGTCGCACGCCGCGGGACGGCGTGAGCTGGTTATCCCGCTGGCCAAGGCCGCGGTCGCCGCGGGAGCGGACGGCATCATCGTCGAGGTGCACCCGAATCCCGAACTGGCTCTGTCCGATGGACCGCAGGCGTTGACGCCCGACATGTTCGCCGAGCTGATGGACGAGCTGCGCATCACCGTCCCGGCGGCGCATCGCCGGCTACGGAGCGCTCCGTGAAGCTCGAGTCGTTGTCGGCCGCACCGCTGTATCGCCGGCTGCGCGCGCGGGCCGAACCGCTGCTCGTCTACCAGCAGCTGTACGCCGGCGAGCGCTACGGCTTCCTGTACGAGTCGCTCGAGGAGCACGGCACGCAGGGACGCTACTCGTTTCTCGGCGGGCGACCGCAGGTCGTCTTCCGCAGCAAGGGCGAGAAGATCTTCGTGCAGGACGGCGAGACGCTGCACGAGACGACCGGCAACCCGCTGCACGTCCTGCGCGGGCTGGTCGAGAGCGGACGGCACGCCCTGCCCGTCTCGACCTTCCCCGGCGGCGCGGTGGGCTACCTGGGCTACGACGTCGTGCGCTTCTTCGCGCCGGTCCCCGACGACAATCCGGACGACCTCGACCTGCCCGATTCGCACTTCGTCTTCCCACAGGACGTGCTGATCTTCGATCATCGAGACGAGGTGGCGCACCTGATGATCTACGGGGACGACGCCGAGGCGCGCGCCGACGAGATCGAGGCCATGCTGGGCAGCCTGGAGGCCGCCCCGCCACGAGCGCAACCCGACGCGGGGCCGGGCGACGCGGTCGAGATCCGGTCGAACATGACTCCCGAGGAGTTCGAGGCCGCGGTGGTCAAGGCCAAGGAGTACATCCGCGCGGGCGACGTCTATCAGGTCGTGCTGTCCCAGCGCTTCGAGTTTCCCCTCGCCGCTCCGGCGTTGAACCTGTACGCCGCACTGCGCCGCACCAACCCGTCGCCCTACATGTATTTCCTCAACCTCGACGGAACCGAGATCTGCGGTTCGTCTCCCGAGATCCTGGTCAAGCTGACCGGCCGCCGCGTGGTGACGCGCCCGCTGGCCGGCACGCGACCGAGGGGCGCCACGCCCGACGAGGACCGGGCGCTGGCCGACGAGCTGCGCGCCGACCCCAAGGAGTGCGCGGAGCACGTGATGCTGGTCGACCTGTCGCGCAACGACATCGGGCGCGATTGCCGCGTGGGCAGCGTCAGCGTCGATCGTTACCTCGAAGTCGAGCGCTACTCGCGGGTGATGCACCTGACGTCGGACGTCACCGGTAAGCTGCGTGACGACCGCGATGCGTTCGACCTGTTCGGCAGCACGTTCCCGGCCGGCACCGTCTCCGGCGCGCCGAAGATCCGCGCGATGCAGATCATCGACGAGCTCGAACCGGTGCGACGCGGCCCGTACGCGGGGGCGATCGGCTACTTCAGCTACCTCGGCGATATGGATCTGTGCATCGCGATCCGCACGATCGTCGCGCGCGGCAACCGGGGCTACCTCCAGGCCGGAGCCGGGATCGTCGCCGACTCGGTGCCGCAACGCGAGTACGAGGAGACGCTGAACAAGGCGCGCGCCGTCGTGCGGGCGGTGCAGATGCTCGCGCGCCCTGCGTCGTAGCGTTTCCTACCGGTAAGGATCCGGGGCGAACGAACCGTCGTCGAGTCGGCCGTGTTCGCGCAGCTGCAGCCGCTCGTCGATATCGGCCAGCTTGCGCGGCCGCACGCCGAGACGCACCAGCGCGTCGTGGTACTCGTAACGCAGGTTGATCACCGACGCGGGAGACGACTCGGCGTCGAACGTCACACGCTGCACGCGGTGCTCGACCTGACGACCGATCCCGGTCGCGGCCAGATCGTCGGACAGCGGCTGCTCTCCCGGCACACTGCTGCGATCTTGCGCCATACCGGCTTCGGCCTCGGCCTTGCCCGCGGGGGCACGGCCGGACTCACGGCGCTGCTTGCGCAGCGGCCGGGGCGACGAGGGCTCCGCGATCGGCCGCGGCGCCGGCCGGCGTTCGCGAAACACGACGGCCGAGATCGACCCGAGGTCGTGGGTCTTGCCGAGCCACTCCCCGTACGATCGGTCCTCGGTGGTGAAGAAGAAGCGCCGCGCGGTCGAGCGATCGGTCTGCCAGCCGTCGATGAGGACCGTGCGATGCGGCCCGACGATCCACTTCGACGCTCCGGCGGCGGGGCCGGTCTCGGCGTCGATCGTGTTCAATCCATCGACCGTTAACGCGACCGCGATGCGCTCGGAGGTGCGATTCGTCACGCGCAGCGCGTACTCGCGACCGGGAACGGCTTCGACGTAGGTCTTGCCACGGGCGTGGATCGGCTGCAGCGGCACGCCGTCCACGAGCACCTCCAGGTCGTAGGGGCCTCGCTCGTGGGCCGCGGCCGGAAGCGCCGCCGCCAACAGGGCCGCGGCGAGGAAGATCGGAAACGCGAGTCGCGGGAATCGGTGGGTTCTCATCGGTGGTCTCTCCGTCGGTGGTTCGGTCGTTCGCCTGCCTCAGACACCGCACAGCCCGCGAAGTTCCGCGCAAGGTCGTTTTTGGACAAGCGAACTAGTTGTTCCATACAGAACAAAGTTTGATGGACAGAACTTTTCAGATATAGTGCGGCTTCCGACCTACTTTTTCGGGGAAAAAACGCCATGCACGAAGCTCGCACCTCCGCCCTGTGGAAGGCCACCGCCCTGGCCCCGCTCGCCCTCGCGATGGCCCTCGCGCCCACGCCGGCCGAGGAGCCCCCGGCGGAAGAGCCGCCCGCCGACGAGGCGGAGGTCCGCTCCGAGGACGACGACGAGCTGTTCGAGCGCGTCCGCATCGTCGGCACCCCGGACGACATCCCGAAGATCCCGGGGTCGGTGACCTACATCGGCAAGGAGCAGCTCGCGCGCCAGCAGTACTTCGATGTCAACCGCGTGCTGTCCCAGGTGCCGGGCGTCAACATTCAAGAGGAAGACGGCTACGGCCTGCGGCCGAACATCGGCATGCGCGGCAGCGGCAGCGAGCGCAGCTCGAAGGTCACCCTGCTCGAGGACGGCGTGCTGATCGCTCCCGCGCCGTACGCCGCGCCATCGGCCTACTACTTCCCCACGCCCGGACGCATGGAGGGCTTCGAGGTCCGCAAGGGTTCGAGCGCCATCCGCCAGGGACCGTTCACCAACGGCGGCGTGCTGAACATGCTGTCGACGGGCATCCCGTCCGAGTTCGGCGGCAGTCTCAATGTCGCCCTCGGCGAAAACGACACCATCCGCGGCAAGCTGAATCTCGGCGGCTCGGGTGAGCGTTTCGGCTGGCTGGTCGAGACGTACCAGTACGACACCGCCGGCTTCAAACGGTTGGACAACGGCGGGGACACCGGCTTCGATCTGCAGGACTACCTGGTCAAGCTGCGTGTCAACAGCCGGCCCGGAGCACGCTTCTACCAGGCGCTCGAGCTCAAGGCGGGTAAGACCGAGCAATTCGGCGAGGAGACCTACCTCGGACTGACCCAGGAGGACTTCGAGGCCACGCCCTATCGTCGCTACGCCGGGTCCCAGGAGGACACGATCGACACGGACCACGAGCAGATCCAACTGCGCTATCTGCTGCGTCCGAGCGACCGCTTCGACTTCACGGCGACCGCCTACGACAACAGCTTCTTCCGCAACTGGCACAAGTTGCAGTCCGTCGGCGGCGTGGGGATCGGCGACGTGCTCGACAACCCCGAGGAATACTCGTCACAGATGGACATCCTGCGCGCCGACCTCACCGCCGACAGCGCCGACGACGCGCTGGCGCTGCGCAACAACCGGCGCGACTACATGTCACGCGGCATCTCCGCCGTCGTGGGCTTCAAACCCGGCGGCACGGGCTCGACCCACGAGCTCGAGCTGGGGGTGCGCTATCACGAGGACGAGGAGGATCGGTTCCAGGAGGAGGACGAGTACCGCATGACCGTGGCCGGCGACATGCAGCTGACCGCTCTCGGCGACCCGGGCAGCAAGGGCAACCGCGTCGTCTCCGCCGAGGCGATCGCCGTCTTCGTGCAGGACACGATCCGTCTCGGCGCCCTCACCGTTGTGCCCGGCCTGCGCTTCGAGAGCATCGACTTCGAGCGCGTCGACTTCGACGACGCGAGCCGCGAGACGGCCGACCGCAGTCCGCCCTACAGCGTCGACGAGCTGATTCCCGGTGTCGGAGTCACCTACGAGCTGGACGGTCGCAACTCCATCTTCGGGGGAGTTCATCGCGGGTTCTCCCCTCCCGGCGCCGGCGCCACCGATGCCGACGTCGAGGAGAGCCTGAACTACGAGGTCGGCTACCGTCGGCGCGTCAACGCCTTCGCGCTCGAGGTCGTCGGCTTCTTCAACGATTACGACAACATGCTCGGCTCGTGCACGAACGCCTCGGGCTGCAGCGGCGCCGAGGCGGGCGAGGCGTTCGACGGTGGCGAGGTGCGCGTCTACGGCATCGAGGCCGGCGTGCGTCACGACCTCGGAGCGACATTCGGCAGCTCGCTGAGCATCCCGCTCGACGCCACCTACACCTATACCTCGACCGAGTTCCTCAACTCGTTCGACTCGGACTACGACCCGTGGGACGAGGTCGAGCGGGGGGACGAGCTGCCCTACGTGCCGCAGCACCAGGGCTCGCTCAGCCTCGGCGTGCGCGGCGTCCGCTGGTCCGCCTTCGCCAACCTGTGGCACCTGGGCGAGATGCGAACCGTCGCCGGGCAGGGCCCCCTCCCCGAGCTGGAGTCGACCGATTCGCGCCTGCTGCTCGACCTGTCGGTCGGCTATCGCTTCGGCCGCGACCTGCGACTGTTCGCCGAGGTGCGCAACGTGACCGACGAGGCCTATGTCGCCGCCCGGCGTCCGGCCGGAGCGCGTCCCGGCATCGATCGCACGGCGTTGATCGGAGTCTCGCTCCAGTTCTGACGGGCGGGTCTCCGGCAAGGTCTGGCACAATACCGCCGCCATGCTGGATCGATTCTTTCGACTCGCGGAAAACCGGACCAACCTGCGCACCGAGGTGCTCGGGGGACTGACGACGTTCATGACGATGGCCTACATCGTCTTCGTCAACCCCCAGGTGCTGTCGCAGACCGGGATGGACTTCGGTGCGGTGATGACGGCGACGTGCCTCGCGGCCGGCGTCGCGACGCTGGTCATGGGGCTGGCGGCGAACTACCCGATCGCCCTGGCCCCGGCGATGGGCGAGAACTTCTTCTTCCTCACCGTCGTGTTGACCATGGGAGTCCCGTGGCAGACGGCGCTGGCTGCGGTCTTCGTCTCGGGCATCGTTTTCTTCCTGCTGACCTTTCTGCGCGTGCGCGAGCTGATCATCGACGCCGTACCGCGCAGCCTGAAGCACGCCATCGCCGCCGGCATCGGTCTGTTCATCGCCTTCATCGGCATGAACGCCGCCGGAATCGTCGAGCGACCGGAGGTCGGCATCGTCCATCTGGGCGACCTGACACGGCCACCGACGCTCATCGCGCTGGCCGGACTGACGTTGACGCTGGCGTTGATGGCGCGCGGGCTGCGCGGGGCGATCCTCGTCGGCGTGCTGTCGGCCACCGGCCTCGCCTGGGCCTGGGGACTCGTCGAGTGGCAGGGGCTCGTCGCCCCTCCCCCGTCGCTGGCGCCGACGCTGCTGCAGCTCGACCTGCGCGGGCTGCTGGACCCCGCCATCGTGCCGATCGTCGTGATCTTCCTCTTCATGGCGGTGTTCGACGCGATCGGGACGCTGATCGGCATCGGCGAGCAGGGCGGCTTCCTCGTCGACGGCAAGCTGCCGCGCGCCACCCCGGCGCTGATGGCCGACTCGTCGGGGACCGTGCTCGGCTCGCTGCTCGGCACGTCGACCGTGACCGCCTACATCGAGAGCGCCACCGGGGTCGAGGCCGGCGCGCGTACCGGACTGGCCAACGTCGTCACCGGTCTGCTGTTCTTCGTCGCGCTGTTCTTCTCGCCGCTGGTAGCGATGGTCGGCGGTGGCGTCACACTCGCGGACGGAACCGTGCTGCAACCGTTGACCGCGCCGGCGCTGATCGTCGTCGGCAGCCTGATGGCGCGCAACGTGAAACAGATCGAGTGGGGCGACATCACCGAGGGCTTTCCCGCGTTCCTGGTGATGATCGGCATCCCGTTCGCCTGGTCGATCGCCGACGGGATCGCCTTCGGCTTCATCGCCCATCCGCTGCTGAAGCTGCTGTCGGGCCGGGCGCGCGAGGCCTCGGCGCTGGCCTACGTGCTGGGGCTGATGTTCGTCCTGCGCTACGTCTTGCTCTGACCGAGGGCAGCGTCCGGGTTTTCCACCCGCGCGCCCCACGGATGACACTATTGGACGTGGCTCCGGGCGGGCGCGCTCCGTACCGTCGTCTCATGGACGTCAACGCGACGAAGCTCATCGACGAGACTTGCTGTCCCGCGCCCAAGACGTGCGGCTTCTGCGAAGGAACCGGCCGCTGCTGCAGGTGCGGTGGCCGCGGAAGCGTCCTCTACCGCAGCGGCTGGCTGAGACGACGCCGATCGCGAACCTGCATCGCGTGCGAGGGCACGATCGACTGCGGCCTGTGCCGCGGCCGGGGAACGCTCGGCTCCTGAGCGTCCCAACGTGGTGCGGAGCTCGTTGCCTTGCTTGCGAGCTCTGTCGGTCTTTTGAGGAAATCCCCGGGTGGCGGCCCCCCGGACCCCCCGCTACCGCACTGCGTGACGGCGGCAGACCGCCATCACTCCGTTTGCTCCTGGTTTTCTCGGAACGAGACAGGGTCGATGCCGCTAGTTCGATCCCCGGGCCGCAAACCTGCGATACGACCGGATGTGTCCGGCTCTCCGATCTGAGAGAACAAGGACCAAACGGAACGATGGCCGTCTGCGGCCGTCGTGGAGTGCGGTAGCGGGGGGTCCGGGGGGCCGCCACCCGGGGGTTCCCCAGAAAGCCCGAGAGACCTCAACGCAAGCCCGGCAACAAGTTACGCACCACGCGATGAGCGATCAGGGTCCCCCCGGGCACGGCCCGATGCTCTGCGTCTTGCACGCCGCGGTCGAGGGCGAGCGCTCGAACCCGTCTCCGTCCACGCCGTAGCTCCCCTCGACCGCCGTCGTCGAGGGCACCACGACGAAGAACGTGCTGCCCGGCGCGCCCGATTCGAGGTGCGTGCGATCGCGCCCGGTCGAGCAGGTCGAGGGCGTCAGCCCGGAGAAGTCGCCCAGCGCTCCCGTGTAGACGGAGAAGTCCTGGCCCGGCACGGTGGCGTCGTTGCACGGCGCATCCCAGTCGAGCAGCACGCTGCCCTGCTCCACGGCACCGCCGGAAGCGCGGATCATCCACGTGGCGTTGGCGTACTCGCTGAACGAGCCCGGAGCGGTCGAGTTGCCCGCGCGATACGAGTCGCCGCTGGAGCTGAAGTCCGCGGCCGCGATGTAGGTCGTGCCGGCGTCCGCCTCGAGATCGTAGAACCCGACGTAGAGGTCGCCCGCGGTCACCGTGGGCGGCGCGGCGAGATCGTAGACGTTGGGCGTGGACGAACTGACCGTCTGGACGGTCACATCCTCGGTGTGGATCAAGGTGGCGTTCGCCGGGTCACCGGTCCCCGCGGGATCCGCGAAGACCAGCAACCGCAGCGCGCGTCCGACCTGGACGCTGCTGTGGCCGATGTGAACCTCGGCGCGGTTCAACCGGTAGGGGTAGCAGCCCGGCGTGAAGCGCTTGATCCACGCGGTGCGCGACGTGCCGGTGTAGCCGAAGAACGTGTCCAACGAGCCGTCGTCGTTCTGCAGCGTCGAACCGGGGCATTCGTTCGGCTTGTTCATGCGCAACCCTTCGCCCACGCTTCCCGGCTCGCCGGCTGTGTCGATGCACAAGGGGAAGGCGCTCTCAGCCGCGGGTCGCAGCGCTTCGTCCCTCACACGGGAGTGGAACGTTGCGTCCTTGTCGTTGCAGTAGCTCATGATCGTGCCCTGGGTCTGCTGCGTCGCGCCCTGCCAGCAGCCATCCTGATTGACGCAACGGTCGATCTCGGGCACGTAGCAGTGCGTATGCGGGCTGGCGAAGTTGTGACCGATCTCGTGCGCCACGAGCGCGGCCTCCCACGCCGCGCCGCCGCCGGGGATGGAGCTGACGCCGTAGTCGTATCCGGTTCCGGGAGACAGATCGTTGTCGCACAGGGTATCGACGTACGCGGTGCCCGCACCACCGGAGGAGCGGTACGTGAACAGGTGCGCGGCCGTGCGCGAGACGCCGGTCTGGGTGGCGTTCCATTCGGCACGCATCTCGGACAGCAACGCCGACGTGTTCTGCTCTCCGTCGGTGTACGGATCGGGCTCGGACGTGAACACGCGCACGTACGGCACCTCGAGCTGGACCAGCACTTCGGACTCGTAGATCACCGACACCTGGGCGATCGTGCTGAGTATCTGCGCCTGTGCCGCCGAGAGCGAACCCAGGGCCTGATACCACTCGACCGTCGCGTCCGCTGCGATGCCCGCGCGGAGTAGCGTATTGCCGTCGACCGTCGCGCCGCCGCTCTTCAGGCGAAAACCTGCGGAGCCGTCACCCGACGCCTCGAGCCCGCACGCCTCGACCGCGCACTCGCTCTCCGGCGCGGGCGGCTCGGCCACGGCGCGGTTCCAGACGCGCACGTCGAGCGCCTCCGGGCGAGCCAGGTCGAACGCCCGCGGGGCGACGCCGAACTCCTCGCCGAAGGTCCGGATGAAGCCGTCGAGGCGACCCTCGAACAGCGTGAGCACGACGCGGCTCGCGGGATCGCCCGCGACCCGGCCGCGGAAGAAGCGGACCGACGGTGCCGGAACCGATCGTTCGCGCCCGCCGTCGACCGCGACGAATCGCGCGTCGGCGGTCAACAGCGAGAAGGCCTCGACGTCGAGATCGACCGGATCTCGATCGGGCAGCGGGAAGCCGACGACCCGACCCGCCCCGCGATCCCACAATCGGCGGTAGGCCGCCGGATCCACGCGCACCGTCGTCTCGCCCAGCGCCCGCACCTCCCGCGCGGCCTCACGTACCAGAACGATCCCCGCGCCGCGGTCCTGGGGCAGGCGTCCGAGGTGTCCGGCCGAATCCGCGGCGGCCACGCCGCCGAAAGCGATCCCCGAGAGCAACACGATCCAACCGATGCGTAATCTCATCTGCCCCTCATTACTCGTGTGATTGCAAACTCGAACCCGTGGAACCGATGTTGTAGGTGACTCCGGCGTTCAGGGTCGCTACAATGCGGGTTCGGCGGCAGATTCTATGTTGTTGGCTACTCCCCATCAAGTCGATCAAGAAGCGTGCCGCAGGGCGGGGCGGCGCGGCGGCGTCGGCCGCGGCGTCGCGCTCGTGTTGTGCCTGGCGCTCGTCGTTGGGTGCGCGGGTCGGCGCAAGCCGCCGCAGACGCTCGACGACCAGGCGCGACAGCTCAACGTGAGCTCGTTCGAGTTCGTCTGGCAGACGGTCCGCGACAAGCACTGGGACCCGGAGCTGGGCGGGCTCGACTGGGAGGCGGTGCGAGAAGAGCTGCGCCCGCGAGTGGCCGAGGCGGGCTCGATGGACCGGGCCCGTGGCGTGATGAACGAGATGCTGCAGCGCCTCGGGCAGTCGCACTTCGGCATCTTGCCCGCGGACGTGCGCGACGCGGTCGCGCCCACGACGGAAGATCAGCAAGCGTCGGGCGACGGCGTGACGGGCATCCGCGTGCGTGTGGTCGACGGCCGCGCGCTGGTCTTCGAGGTGGCCGACGAATCCCCCGCCGCGCTCGCCGGCGTGGTCCGCGGCTGGCAGGTCGACGCCATCGAGGGCCAGAAGCTCGACGAGCTTCTGGAGCGCGTGCACGATGCGTATGCGGAGGACACGACGCTGGACCTGTTCTCGGCGATGGCGGTCGGCGACCGGCTGAGCGGTCCGATCGGCGGCACGCGCAGCGTCGAGTTCGTCGACGGCGACGACAAACAGCGGACGCTCGAGCTGTCGCTGGAACAACCGGACGGCAAGCTGACGAGCTTCGGCAACCTGCCGCCGACGTACGTGCGCTACGACTCGAGCCGCGTCGACGGCAACGTGGGTTACATCCGCTTCAACATCTTTCTCAATCCGCCGTACCTGATGTCCAGCTTCGGCGAGACGGTCCAGTCGCTGGACGACGCGCCGGGGCTGATCATCGACCTGCGCGGCAACCCGGGCGGCATCGGCGGCATGGCGATGGGAATGGCCGGCTGGCTCATCGGCGAGCGCGACCTGAAGCTGGGCACGATGCACACTCGCCAGAGCGCGTTGAACTTCGTCATTATCCCGCGCGCCTCGACGTTCGATCGGCCCGTGGCGTTGCTGGTGGACGGTCTGACCGCCTCGACCTCCGAGATCCTCAGCGGAGGTCTCCAGGATCTGGAACGCGCGCGCGTCTTCGGAACGCGCACGGCCGGCGCCGCGCTGCCCTCGGTGATCGAGCGCTTGCCGAACGGCGACGGCTTCCAGTACGCGTTCGCCAACTACATCTCCGACGGCGGCGAGACGCTCGAGGGCGTCGGCGTGCTCCCGGACGAGCGCGTCGAATTCACGCAGCGGGACCTGCTCCAGGGCCGCGACCCCGTGCTGGAGGCTGCCGTGACCTGGATCCTCCGTCAGTAGATTGCGGTCCCGGCAGGGGGCCTTTATGCTCTAGATCGTTCGAACGGCGCCACGCAAGGTGGCTCGCCGGCAACACGGAGCCCCGAACCATGAATCAACCGCATCTTCGCGAACCCCGATCGAAACCGATGAGCGCGCTGCTGCTCGTCGCGCTGCTCACCTGCGGTTTCGCCGCGGCCGAGGAGGCGGTGAAGAAAGAGGCGCTGCCCTCCGGCGAACAGGTGCTGGACTGGGTCGTCGAGGCCGCCGGCGGCATCGAGGCTGCCGAGAAGATCAAGAACCGCATGTCCAAGGGCGAGATCGAGTTCGTCGGCATGGGACTCAAGGCGCCGGTGACGGTCTATGAGGCAGCGCCGCGCAACTCGTACCTCCTGCTGGAGTCCGACGCGATCGGCGCCGTCGAGGAAGGAACCAACGGCGAGATCGCGTGGGAAAACTCCGCGATCCAGGGCCCGCGTATCAAGGAGGGCGCCGAGGCGCGTCGCGCGGTGCGCGAGTCGACGTTCAACCGCGACTTCCACTGGCGCGATCACTACGCGAGCGCCGTGACCGAGGCGGCCGAGGCCGTCGAGGAGCAGATGTGCTGGCGCGTGCTCGTCACTCCGAAGGAGGGGCGCGCGGAGACCTGGTGGGTCGAACAGAAATCGCGCCTGGTCGTCAAGCGCAGCGGGACGATGGACCACGTCATGGGTGAGATCAAGTTCTCGGCCTACCAGGGCGACTATCGCGAGATCGACGGCCTGAAGATCCCATTCCTCGTCCGTACGGAGGTCCTGCAGCAGCAGCAGAAGATCACGCTGGAGTCGGTGCAGCACAACGTCGAGATCCCCGAGGGGACGTTCGACCTGCCCGAGGAGATCCAGGCGCTGGCGACCAAGGCCGCCGAGTAACGATCGACCGTGGCACTCGCCGAGGGAACGGGGGACACGGGAGCGCGCGTCCTGCTGGTAATGGCCAGCGTGGTCGTGGTCGTGGCAGGGATCAAGGCCGCCGCGGCGTTGATCCTGCCTCTGCTCGTCTCGATCTTCCTCGCGATGATCACGCTGCCGCTGCTGAACTGGCTCGTCAGTCGCAGCGTCCCGAAGTGGCTCGCCGTGCTCGTCACGGTGCTGGCCGCGCTGGGCGTGCTGGTCGGCGTGGCGATGGTCATCGGCGGTTCGATCAAGGACTTCACCGAGGCCGCGCCGAAGTATCGCGCGAGGCTGACCGAGATCTCGAGCGATGTGCTGGCCTGGATGAGCGCGCGCGGCATCGAGGTGCCGCCCGACATCGCGACCGACCTGCTCAACCCCGCCAAGGCGGTCGACCTCGTCACCGGCACGCTGCGCCGCGTCGCCGCGGTGCTGTCCAACCTGCTGCTGGTGCTGCTGACGATCGTGTTCATCCTGTTCGAGGCGGCGGGCTTCCCCGCGAAGCTCGAGGCCGCGTTCGGCAAACGCGAGAGCTCGGAGCGGTTCGAGAAGATCAAGACCGAGGTACAGCGCTATCTCGGATTCAAGACGCTGATCAGCCTCACGACCGGAACGATCGTCGGTGTCGCGATGGCGATTATCGGCGTCGACTTCGCGGTGTTGTGGGGAGCGCTGGCCTTTCTGCTCAACTACATCCCCAACCTCGGTTCGATCCTCGCGGCCGTGCCGCCCGTCGTCGTGGCGGCACTCCAGCTCGGTCCGGGGCACGCGCTGGCCGTCGCGCTGGTCTTCATCATGGTCAACGTCTCGCTGGGCAACCTGCTCGAGCCGTACTTCATGGGCCGCCGGCTCGGACTCTCGACGCTGGTCGTCTTCTCCTCGCTGGTGTTCTGGGGCTGGGTCTGGGGACCGGTGGGCATGCTGCTGTCGGTTCCGTTGACGATGATCCTGAAGATCATGCTGGAGAACACCGAGGATCTGCGCTGGATCGCGGTGCTGCTCGACGCCAGCCCGAGATCCAGATCCTCGAGCAAGCGCGTCGCCCGCCGCGGCGCGTCCTGAGCGTCGCGTGGCGCGCGCCGGCTGGGCCACGAGACCGGGTATCGCGCTTCTGGCGCTGCTGCCGCTGAGCTGCTCGCCTGCGCCGCAAACGGCAATCGCGGACTCGACTCCGACCCGGGTCGCCGTGCTGGCCCCCGCCGCGGCCGAGATGCTGGAGGCGCTCGAGCTGCTCGACCGCGTCGTCGGCATCGGCGAGTTCGGCCCGTGGCCCGCGTCGATCGCAGGGCTGCCCGTCGTCGGCGGCTATGCGTCACCCAACGTGGAGCAACTGCTGCAGCTCGACTGCGACGCCCTGCTGACGACCGACAGTCGCTCGGCGGACGCGGCGCACGCGCGGCTCGAGGCGTTGGGCATCGACGTACTGGCGCTCGACACGAGCACCCACGAAGGCGTCTTCGACTCGCTGGAAACGCTGGGTACGCGCTTCGGCCGACAGATGGCCGCGGCCGAGCTGGCGCTCGACCTGCGCACGCGTCTCGACGCCCTGCGCGGACGGGGCGCGGGATTGGAGAAGCGCAGAGTCCTGTTCGTCGTCGGACGGGATCCGCTGTTCGTCGCGGGCCCCGGCTCGCACGTCGACGAGATGATCGCGGCCGTCGGCGGCGTCAACGTCGCCCACGATGCGCTGTCGCCGTACCAGCAGTTCTCGCTCGAGACCGCGCTGGAACGCATGCCGGAGATCATCGTCGACACGTCGGACAACCGCCCCGGGGCCCCGCGGGGCCGCGTTGCGGGGAGATGGGGCGAGTGGGGGTTCGTTCCGGCGGTGCAGGAAGATCGCGTGTACCACGTCGAACCGGGTAAGCTCGTCATCCCCGGCATCCGACTCCCGGAGATGACCGGCCTGATGGGACGGCTGGTGCATCCCGAGACGTTCGGATCGGCCGCGGACGAAGAGCTGGGCCCTTGACCCGAGAGAAGAAGGAACGCAGCCCCCTCACCCGGGGCGGAGTATTGGCCGCTTGCGGCGTGGCGTTCGGCCTGCTGGCGCTGTGCGTCGTGCTGGCCACCTCATTCGGGGCGGGGCGCATCCCGATCGTCGGCTGGCTCGGCGGCGCGCAGACGCTGACCGAGAGCGAGCGGACGATCCTGTTCCAGGTGCGGCTACCGCGCGTGCTGCTGGCGGCGATCCTGGGCGGGTCGCTGACCGTCGCGGGGACCGTGTTCCAGGCCTTCCTGCGCAACCCGCTGGCCGACCCGTACGTGCTGGGCGTCTCGGGCGGCGCCAGCATCGGCGGCGTCGTCGCGCTGGTGCTCGGCTTCGGCGCCGGAGGCCTGTTCGGCGGGCTCGGCATCGTGCCGCTGTTCGCCTTCGCCGGCGCGCTGGGCGCGCTGCTGCTCATCGAGTGGGTCGCGACCGTCGGCGGGAGACTGACCGTCTACACGGTGCTGCTGACCGGAGCGATCTTCAACGCGTTCAGCGCCAGCCTGATCTACTTCATCCAGAGCGTGGCGTCGCTGGAGCAGCTGCACGCGATCGTGTTCTACCTGATGGGCCGCGTACCGGCGTTCGGCTACGGCACGCTGGCCGTGATCGGGGGCGCCACCGCGATCACGACGCTGGGCCTGCTGACGCTGAGCCGCGACTACAACGCGCTGTCGCTGGGCGAGGAGGGCGCGATGCACCTCGGGGTGGACGTCGAGCGACTGAAGCGCCTGACCTTCGTGCTGGGCTCGCTGTTGACGGGGCTCACGGTCTCGGTCGCCGGCATGATCGGCTTCGTCGGACTGGTCGTCCCGCACATGCTGCGTCTCGTGCTGGGGCCCGATCACCGGCGCCTGCTGCCCTGCGCGTTCTTCGGCGGCGGCGCGTTTCTCGTGCTGGCCGACCTCGTCGCGCGCACCGCGATCGCGCCCAACGAGCTGCCGGTCGGCGTGGTGACCGCCCTCGTCGGCGGGCCGTTCTTCCTCTACCTGCTGCGCACGCGGAGTGACCGTCATGGGTTCCCCTGATCGCGGCGGGATCGTGCTCGAGACGCATGGGCTGGGCTTCGGCTACGGCTCGCGTCGCGTGCTCGAAGACGTGACGCTCGACGCCCGCCCCGGAGAGATCGTCGGGCTGCTCGGGCCCAACGGGTCGGGCAAGAGCACGCTGATCCGCGTGCTGAGCGGAATCCTCGACGGCTACGAAGGTTCGGCGACCGTCGACGGCCGCGAAGTGTCCGGCTGTTCTCGGCGGGAGCTGGCGCGCCTGCTGGCCGTCGTGCCGCAGGAGCCGGCGTTCAGCTTCGCGTTCACCGCGATCGAGATCGTGCTGCTCGGGCGTCATCCGCACCTCGCCGGCCTGGAGTTCGAGTCCGACGCCGACCGCGACCTCGCGATGGAGGCGCTCGAGCGCTGCTCGGCCACGCATCTGGCGCAACGCCCGATCCACGAGCTGTCCTCGGGCGAACGGCAGCGCATCGTATTCGCCAAGGCGCTGGTGCAGCAGCCGCGCGCGCTCTTGCTCGACGAGCCGGCGAGCTTCCTCGACATCAAGAATCAGGTCGAGCTGTACGACGTGGTGCGCGACCTGGCCGAACGCGAGCGTTGCACCGTACTGACCGTGCTGCACGACCTGAACCTCGCCGCAGAATACTGCGACCGCATCTTCCTGCTGCGCGAAGGGCGCATCGAGGCCGGCGGGCCCACCGAGGAGGTGTTCACCTACGCCAACCTCACGCGCGTGTTCGGCACGGAGGTCTACGTGGACACCAACGCGCTGACCGGGAAGATGCTGGTGACGCCGCTGCCGGGGCGGACCCGGGGTCGGATCGACTCCTAGGAGTCTGCGAGACTCGTTTCTACAGTGTTCGTCGGCGAACGGGCCTAGCGCGAGTGCTTTCCAACCGTGCGGCCCGTGCGCGCACGGTGTTCCGTGTTCTCGTCGGTCGCCTCCGTCGCCGCGTCGAGGTTCAGCAGACCCTCGGCGCCAGCCGCGTCGTCACGACCCGTGGCAAGGAACGCCTCCGGACCGGCGTCATCGCTGTCGCCGTCGCCGTCGGAATCCTCGTCGCCACCACCCGGCGGCCCCGGCGCACCCGGCGCACCCGGCGGCGTGACGGGGTCACAAGCCGTCGGGCAAACCGACGCGCCTTCGCGGAAGATCAGCGACCAGAAGGTGAGCTCCCCCGTGTCGGCCGTGAAGTTGTCGTCCACCGAGAGCGACCACGCGCCGTCGATCGCCTGGCCGTCGAAGTCGGACAGGAAACTCGTGAAGCCGTTGATCAGGGCCGGCGGGATCGAACCCGTCGTCGCGTTACCACTCTCGCCGCAGAAGGTCTGCGTGCCCTCGTCGTCCGAGAGGATGTCGAGGAGGTTCGAGCCGCCGCAGTTGCGGTTCCACAGCACGACCTCGGTGCCCGTGTCCTTGTTGGTCACGGCCGCGAGGAGATCGCCGATCCAGCTGTGCGTCAGGACGATATCAATGTCCAGATCGCCAACGAATCCACCGTTACCGGCAACGATGATCTCGTCGCGGGCACCGACCGGATCGTTGTCCGGAATCGGCATAGCCGGGGAACTGCTGAAGGAGGAGGAGGTGTCGGACAGAACGACACACGGAACGTCGTCGCCCTGGTAGGCACCGCCGGCGGTCATGCAGGCCTCGGCTTCCAGCTCCTGGCAGTCGAACTCAGCGCAGATGGCCAGAGCTTCGTTCGTGGCACCGGCAGCGACCAGCGCGTCGCAGTTGTCGAAGCAACAGGCGCCCGAGGCCGGCGGCGGGAGGATCGGCGCGCACAGCTCGTCGGCGGTGCAAGGACCGGCGTCGATGACCGCGAGCTCGAAGGTACCGGCGGCGCCGAGGAAGCCGTGCACGAGGATGTGGTACGTGCTGCCGCCACGACCGCAGAAGCTGAAGGCCGACGAGAAGTCCGCACAACCCGGACCGTCGTCGTTTCCGCCGACACACGTGAAGTCGTAACTGTCGCAGTCCTGGCAGAAGACCGATATCTTCGAGTCGTACTGCGAGGAACCCGTGGCCGGGTTGCCGTCGTTGCAGGTCGAGAGCGAGACCAGCGTGTCGGCAGCCAGCGTCAGGTCATACCACAGGGCGTCGCCGCCTTCGGTGATGCTGGTTCCACAGAATCCGCCCGTGACGTTCGGGTCGGAACCGGCACCACTGGTGTCGCCGCAGGGAACGACGTCGCCGAGATTCACGGTTTCGGCCTCGGAGCACAGGTGCTGCGATTGCGGCGCGAACAGCACGACCTGGACGGTCGGGGCGAGATCGATCGGCAGCAGAACCGTGTGCGGGTTGTACTTGCGGTTTTGGTCGGTGGCGTAGAACGTGATCTTGTCACCGGGCTGAGCACTGAACTCGTACGTACCGTTCGAGCTGGTGTCGGACGACAGCTTCCAGGAGGCCTGGTCCGTGAATGCCGAGACGTCCAGATCGGTGAGAAGGTTGCCGACACTGTCGTAGAACTCGACGGAAAGGGACGTACCCGATGTTGCCGCCGGCACTCTCATCCCCGGCCCCGGCGTGCACGGGTCGCAGACCGGGTCGTTGCTCGGATCCTCTACGAACACACACCCGTCCAGCCCTTCGTCGCAAGTATCATCGGTGCACAGCTCATCATCATCGCAGACGATCGCGGTGCCGCTCTGGCAGTCGTCGATAGCGTCGCAGGTCTCCACGCCATCGCAGAAGAGACCGTTGTCGCATAGCAGGTCGTCGGGGAGCTGGGAGCAGCCGCTCGGCTCGTTGCAAACATCTTCGGTGCAATCGACGCCGTCATCGCAGTCCAGCGGGACGCCGGACACGCAATCCTCGACAGGCGAGCAGCTCTCGTCACCGTCGCAGACGAGTCCGTTGTCACAGGCCGCGTCGATCGGCGTGGCGCTGCAGACGTTCGCCGCCTCGTCGCACATGTCGTCGGTGCAGGCGATGCCGTCACTGCAATCGCGGGCCGCGCCGGCGACGCAGATTCCTGCGGCGTCGCAGCCATCGCCGACGGTGCAGTACAGCCCGTCTTCGCATGTGGCTCCGGCCGGTTCCAGCGTGCAGCAGGCGCTACAGCAGTCGCCGGACTCGATGTTGCCGTCGTCACACTCCTCTGAGCCATCGACGACGCCGTCGCCGCAAATCGACACGGCGAAGCTGCCGGGAGTAGCTGAAACCGAACAGGCTTCCTGTTGATCGTCGGTCGCCGAGAGCAGCATCGGAGTCAGGCTGATCGTCGTTCCCGTCGGTGTGCCGGGTGCGACGGTGTAGAGCAGTTCGATGGCAGGGATGTCCGCGCCCGGCCCCACAGTCGAAGACGGGGACGAGAAGTTCACCGATGCAACGCCACCGTCCGTAGCGTCGCAGGTGAAACCGCTGATCATGGAGTTACATCCGTCCGCCGTGAGCAGATCGGGAATGTCGTGAATCTCGAATTCGAGCTGGGTGAGCGCCGAGCTGGTCTGCAAACGTACCTGCACGGGCCGACCCGCCTGGCCAGGCACGCCGTTGCCGTCGGTGATGGTGACGAGCACCTCGCACGGCGTGAACCCCTGAGCGAAGATCCGGCCGTCATCCAACTTGGCAACGATATCGGGATCGATGCCGATCGGCAGTTCCTCCGCCGCGATCGCGTCGGCAGACAGCCCTGCGGAAGGGGACGTACCCGATGTTACCGCCGGCACTCTCATCCCGGGCCCCGGTGCACACGGATCGCAGCTGGGGTCGTTGTTGGGATCGTCTACGAAAACGCAACGGTCCAGCACCTCGTTGCAAATATCATCGGTGCACAGCTCATCGTCATCGCAGATGACCGCGGTGCCGCTCCGGCAATCGGCGACGACGTCGCAGGTCTCCACGCCATCGCAGAAGAGACCGTTGTCGCATGACAGGTCGTCGGGGAGCTGGGAGCAGCCGATCGGCTCGTTGCAGACATCTTCGGTGCAACCGACGCCGTCATCGCAGTCCAGCGGGACGCCGGGCACGCAATCCTCGACAGGCGAGCAGGTCTCGGCACCGTCGCAGACGAGTCCGTTGTCGCACAGCAGGTCGTCGGGGAGCTGGGAGCAGCCGCTCGGCTCGTTGCAAACATCGTCGGTGCAACCGACGCTGTCGTCGCAGTCCAGCGGCATGCCGGGCACGCAACCGTCGACAGACGAGCAGGTCTCGTCACCGTCGCAGACGAGTCCGTTGTCGCAGGCCGCGTCGATCGGGGTGGCGCCGCAGGCGTTCGCCGCCTCGTCGCACACATCGTCGGTGCAATCGATATCGTCACTACAATCGCGGGCCGCACCCGAAGCGCAGGCCCCCGCCCCGTCACATGCATCGTCGACGGTGCAGTACTGCCCGTCTTCGCACGTGGTCCCGGCCGGCCGCGGGGTGACGCTGCAGGCGTTCGCCGCCTCGTCGCACGTGTCGTCGGTGCAGGCGATACCGTCGTCACAATCGCGGGCCGCGCCGGCGACGCAGATTCCCGCCGCGTCACAGCTGTCGTCGACGGTGCAGTGCAGCCCGTCTTCGCACGTGGCCCCGGCCGGTTCCAGCGTGCAGGAGGCGCTGCAACAGTCGCCGTCCTCGGTGTTTCCGTCGTCGCACTCCTCGGAGTCGTTGATCTCGCCGTCGCCGCAAAATGACACGACGAAGCTGCCGGGCGTGCTTGCGACCGTACAGGCTCCCGGTTGTTCGCTGGTCGCCGAGAGTTGCATCGGAGACAGACTGATCGCTCCCGCGGGTGCGCCCGGGGCGACCGCGTAGAGCAGCTCAAGGACGGGGATGTTCGCGCCCGGCCCTACAGTCGAAGACGGGGACGAGAAGGACACCGACGCGACGCCACTGTCCGAAGCGTTACAGGTGAAACCGCTGGTCGTGGAGTTGCATCCGTCCGCCGTGAGCAGATCGGGAGTGTCGTGAACTTCGAATTCGAGCTGGGTGAGCGGCACGCTGGTCTGCAAACGTACCTGCACGGGCCGGCCCGTCTGGCCCGGCGCGCCGTTGCCGTCGGCAACGGTGACGAGCACCTCGCACGGCGTGAAGCCCCGAGCGAAGATCCGGCCGTCATCCAACTCGGCGAGGATGTCGGGGTCGATGCCGGTCGGCGGCTCCTGCGCCGCGATCGCACCGGCTGCCAGCCCTAGCGACAAGAAGACGATCAGTGCGGAGCGGATCGTACCCATGTGCCGGCCCTCCTCGACTCTACAGAGCTACCCGAACACTACGCCGATTCCGGTCGCGAGACAATGCGTTGTGCCGGGGACGACATCTCTACCGCCTCTCCGCGACCGGCACGACGAGAGACCCCGGAAATGGGAAGGCGCAAACGGGAGGAAGAAGGGGCAGGTTTGGGCGAATTCTCTGCCGTCAGGCGTTGCGCAGCGACTCCGCCAGCAGGTCGCGGCGGCCGCGGCTGAGCCTCAGCTCGGTCCCGTCGGCCAGACACACGGTGCAATCCCCGTGAGACTGTGTCCGCAGCTCCTTGATCCGCCCGAGATTGACGATCGTCGAGCGGTGGATGCGCATGAAGGCCGACGGGTCCAGCCGCTGCTCGAGCCGGTTCAGGCTCTCGCGCACCAGGTGCGACCTCTCACCGACGTGCAGCTTGACGTAGTAGTCGGCGGCCTCGATCCAGTCGATCTCGTCGGTGTCGAGGAACAGCACGCGGCCGGCGGACTTGATCGACAAGCGGCGCAGGAAGGACGGCGCCGTTTCCATGTCCTGGGTCGGCGCTCCCTCCTCGTCCGGGCCGTGCTCGCGCACGAGATCCATCATGCGGCGGCTGAGCCGGTGCGCCTCGCGCTGCTCGAAGCGCCGCAGCACGCGGTCCAGGGTCGCGCCGAAGCGGTCGTCGTCGAACGGCTTGAGCAGGTAGTCCAGCGCGTGGTGCTCGAACGCCTGCAGGGCGTACCGATCGAACGCCGTGACGAAGATCACGACGGGCGGGGGGTCGAGGGTCAGCTTCTGCAGTACCTGGATCCCGTCGAGGTGCGGCATCTGCACGTCGAGGAACAGCAGGTCGGGCGCCTGGCGGTTGACGGCCGCCAGCGCCGAGCGCCCGTCGGAGCACTCCCCCACCAGCTCGAACTCGGGGCGCCGCTCGAGCAGCACGCGGATCCCGTCCCGCGCCAGTGGCTCGTCGTCGACGATCATGGTGCGGATCTTCTTCATCTTCGATCCTTCATACGTGCGCGGGGCGGAACGGGATCTCGAGCACCGCGATCGCCCCGCCCGACTCGGAGTTGCCGACCGAGAAACGATGGTCCTCGCCGTAGAGCCGCTGGAGCCGCTTGCGCGTGTTGCTCAGGCCGACGCCCTCGCGATCCCCGCTCTCGGCGGCGGCGTCCAGTCCGGGGCCGTCGTCGCTGATCTCGACGCGCAGCCGCCCGTCGCGGCGCTCGGCGCGGATCCGCACCAGACCCGCGTCCGCGGTCGGCGCGATCCCGTGCCGGATCGCGTTCTCGACCAGCGGCTGCAGGATCAGATTCGGGACCGACGTGTCGAGCGTCTCCGGCGCGACGTCCAGCTCGACGCGCAGCCGGTCCTGGAAGCGGATCTGTTCCACGTCCAGGTAGCGCTCGAGGAAGTCCAGCTCCTGCTTGAGCGGCACCTCCTGCGCGCCCGCGTTGTCGAGAGCCAGGCGCAGCAGGTCGCTCAGACCGACCAGCATACGTACGGCCTCACGGTTGGAGTTCTTGCGCACCAGGACGGCGATGGCGTGCAACGTGTTGAACAGGAAGTGCGGGTGGAGCTGCATCTTCAGCGCCTGCAGCTGCGCCTGCGCCAGCTGCCCCTCGAGGCGCGAGGCATGCAGCTCACGCTCGCGGTAGCGGCGGTAGAACTCGAGTCCGTAACCCACGCCGCCCATGCCGGCATAGATGATGAAGTTGAGGTGCAGTCGCTGGCTGACCCAGGCCAGCGTCAACGGCAGGAAGCCGTACTCGTTGAACGGTGGCGGCCCCAGCGTCCACGTCTCCCAGACGAGGAACACGAAGTTCAGCGCGGTGAGCACGAGCGCCGTGCCGCTGTGCACCAGGGCCACTCGAGCCCACGAGTTTCGAGAAACGGGAAAGCGGCGGCACAGTCGCAGGACCAGCAGCGTCGCGGGAACCCAGAACAACCAGCCGACGAGCTGCCAGCCGAACAGCGACCACCACGACAGCGGCCGACCTTCCTCGAGGTACATGAAGTGGATCTGGCTGGCGAGCAGCAGCGCCGGCACGGTCCAGATCGCGACGAGCATCAGCACGAGTCCCGCGCGCAGCCGGACGCTTCTCGTTCGTCGTGTGCCGTCGTTCGCCGGGTCGTCCATGGTCTCGAATATACCGTACGGATTCGAGGCCCGAGAGTTGTAACGCGTTGTAAACACAGGGCCTAGCGATACCGCAGACTCCTCCGCTGCAGCCCCGGTCCGCTTCGCTGCACCTTTCGTGCGGCTGGCTGAATAGGGGAAATCCCGCGCGTCTCCCTCCCGTTACAACACGCGGGTTCGCAATCAACCCGATGGAGGTACCTCATGAAGAAATGGATCGTCGCCCTGGCTCTGCTCGTTGCTCTGGCCTTCGTCCCGGCGCTCGCCGGCGAGAAGTGCTCCCACGATGCCGATACGTGTCTGAACTACCTGGCCAAGCACATGCAGGGCCGCGGCTGGGCCGGTGTGGACATGGACGAGTCCACGATGACCGTGACGCAGGTCTTCGACGACACGCCCGCAGACAAGAACGGCGTGCGCGTGGGCGACAGGCTGATCACCGTCAACGGCATCGAGCTCAACGAGGCCAACGAAGAGGCCCTGCACGCTGTGATGGCCGAGATGCTGCCCGGCAAGACGTTCACCTACACGATCGAGCGCAAGGGCCGGCCGCGCGAAGTGAAGCTGACGCTGGAGGCGATGCCCGCCGAGGCGATCGCCATGTTCGTCGGCAAGCATATGCTGGACGGCCACGCGGCCGTCGAGATGGCCAAGAACTGACTTCGGTTCGACGCATCCCACTGCGGCGGGTCCGGCTGCGGCCGGGCCCGCTTTTTTTTTTGGGGACAGTCCGCGATCCGTGCTGCAGGTCGACGATTCGTGCGACGAGGGCTCGCATGCGCATTTGCCTGTCGGCCACTCAGGATCTCGACGCGGATCCCGCCCGGACGTCCGCCCCGCGAGATTCGCTTGATTAGCCAACAATTGCACATTACAATCACTGCATGTCGCAAGAAGATCGACCGATCCTCGACGAGATCCGCCGCTTCCGAAGCGTTCTCCGCCGGTTTCAGCGTCTCACCCACGCTCAACTGAAGAACTGCTGCGCCGAGGTGACCCTGGCTCAGTGCCTCGTACTGCTGGAGATCGATGAAAAAGGGCAGTTGAGCGTGAGCCAGCTCGCGTCGCGGCTTCGACTGGACAGCAGCACGTTGAGCCGAACGATCGAGGGGCTGGTACAACGACGACTGCTCGAACGTCTCAGAGAGGATAAGGACCGGCGCGTGGTCCGAATGCGGCTGACTCCCGAGGGGGATTCCGTGTGCCGGTCGATCCACGCGCAGAACGACGGCCATTTCATCCGGATCTTCGAGAGGATCCCCGCGTCTCGCCGCGGGAAGGTCATCGAACATTTCGAGACGCTGGTGCAGGCGTTCCTGGACGACGAAGTCGAGGCCATATCGAGCGACTCCGGCTCGCCCGCTTCGAGTGAGAAGGAGGTCTCCTCATGACCGAGAGGACGAAGTCCCCTGCAATCGTGTTGTTTCTCGCGACGCTGTCCGTCGGGATCGTCGCGGCCGACTCGACCGAGGGGTCGGCGGGCGCCGCGGCACTCGACTGGCCTCAGTGGCGGGGCCCGAAGCGTGACGCCGTCTCGTTGCAAACGGGCCTTTTGCAGCGCTGGCCCGAGGGTGGCCCCGAGGTCCTGTGGCGCACTCCCGTCGGTGCCGGCTACTCCGGCGTTTCCGTCTCGCAGGGCAAGCTCTACACGCTGTGGGACGAGAAAGGGAAGCAGTTCCTGTTCGGTCTCGACGCCTCGACGGGAAAAGAACTGTGGCGACAGCAGCTCGGCGCCGCCTTCAACAACCATTACGGCAACGGCCCCCGCTCCACGCCGCTCGTCGACGGGGACGTCGTGTTCGCGATCGGGACGCAGGGACTGCTGCTCGCCGCGAACAGGCACACGGGAGCCAGGCTGTGGCAGCACGATATGGTGCAGGACTATGCGGCGGACCTGCCGTCGTACGGGTACTCGTCCTCCCCGCTGGTTGCGGGAGACAAGCTCGTGGTCGAGGTCGGCGGCAAGGACGCCGCGTTCATGGCGTTCGACAAGAAGACCGGCGAGACCGTCTGGGCCGTCGCGAACGACCGCCCCGCGTACTCCTCACCGATCGACGTCACGATCGCCGGTGTCGATCAAGTCGTGTTCTGGAGCGCTCACGGCCTGCATTCCGTCTCGTCCGACGGTGGGAGTGTCCTCTGGACGTACTCCTGGGAGACGTTCTGTCCGGTCAGCGGCGACCCGCTGAACACCGGTACGCCGTTGTTCCTGCCTCCCGACCGGATCTACATCTCGAGCGGCTCCGGCGCCGCCGCGATCCGGGTCGCGCGGGGCGCAGGCGCATTCACGGTCGAGACCGTCTGGAAATCCGACCTGATGCGGAGCGACGTGAACACGGCGCTGCTGCTCGACGGTCATATTTACGGATTCGATCGCGGAACGCTGAAGAGCCTCGACGCAAGTACGGGCGAGATCAACTGGAAGGCACGGGGCTTTCAACGTGGCTCACTGATCGCGGCCGACGGACGCCTGATCGTCCTGGGAGAGGCCGGCAATCTGGCTCTCGTCAAAGCCGATCCGAGCGAGTTCGTGCAGACGAGCAGCGTCGAGATCCTCGAGGGGAAGAACTGGACCGCTCCGGCACTTGCCGGGGGCAAGCTGTATCTGCGAAACCACGAAGAGCTGGTCTGTCTCGAGATGACGGGCTCCTGATCGTCCGGAGTTGTTCCTGAAGAAGCGCAGCAGGCGCCGGGGAGACATGCCGTGAAACCGACGGAACTTTCGACGAGCTGGCAAGCATTCTACGACTCGGCGCGCCACAACGAGGTGCTCGATGAGCGGACGACGCTCATGCTCCACCTGGCGTCGGCCATGGCACTCGGCTGCTATCCGTGAATGGACCAGTACTTTGGCGTGGCCAAAGAGACGGGAATAACGCGCGAGGAAATCGAGGCGGTGCAGTCGATCGTCATGGCGGTGTCGGGTGGCCGTGTGCGGGCCCAGTTCCTCGACGCCCGAGCGAGAGCCGCCGGAGAGCGCCTCAGTCGACTCTCGCCGTCGCGGACGAAGCCCGGCCCAGCTTGAATGGCTCGATCGGCACCACCCGGTAGGAATCCCGGCCCTCCGTGATCTCGATCCGCTGTCCGACCTCGAGGTCGACGAAGGTCTGCGTCGTGTCGCTGGTCGGCCAGTAAATCTCGAGCCGCTCGACCCTCGTCGCGCGACCGACTCCGATCTCCTGCCGCAGCGGGTTGCCCCCGAACATGCCCCCGGTACCGACGTGCCGGTAGATCGAGCGCCTCTCGCCGGCCTCGACGATATCGACTCGCACCCGGGCGCCGATCGCCGAGCGGTTCGAGCGGACGCCGACGAGGTCGACCTTGACCCAGTGGTTGCCGAAGCCGGGGTTCTCGAACAGTGCGTTGGTGAACGCGTCCCCGGGGTACATCCCACCGATCTGTTCGAAGACGTCCTGGTCGCCGTCATGGTCGAGATCGGCGAAGGCGATCCCGTGACCCTTCTGCAGATGGCCGAAGCCGCCGGAGGTCGTGACGTCCACGAAGCGGCCGCCCCGCCGATTGCGGAGCATCACGTTCGGCATCAGACCTTCGAAGAACGGGTAGCCCGTGCCCAGGTAGTAGTCGAGGTAGCCGTCGTTGTCGAGGTCGCCGAAGTTCGCTCCCATCGGCGTCGTGACCCGGGTCAGTCCCCTCTGCGGCCCCACGTTCTCGAAGCCGCCCTTCCCATCGCCGCGGTACAGGTGGTCCA
Source organism: bacterium (assembly GCA_024226515.1). Taxonomy (GTDB): domain Bacteria; phylum Acidobacteriota; class Polarisedimenticolia; order Polarisedimenticolales; family Polarisedimenticolaceae; genus JAAELQ01. The sequence goes on along the minus strand of JAAELQ010000202.1, from coordinate 12,777 downwards.
ACTCGGCAGGGTGCTCCAACCCGAGGTAGCTCGCCGCGACCGCCCCAACGTCGGGCGCCGTGCGCGGACCGCCGTAGGCGAAGACCTGGATATCGAGGTTACCATCGTTGTCGAAGTCCCAGAACCAGACCGGGAAGCTGGCCAGCGGATGCGTGACGCCCTTGGCTTCCGCGACATCGGTGAACGTGCCGTCTCGGTTGTTGCGGTACAGCCGGTTCTTCTCGCTCAGGTTCGACACGTACAGATCGGGGTAGCGGTCGCCGTCGAAATCGCCCCACACGGCACCCTTGGCGTAGCGCTCGTTCCGCACACCGGCCCGGTCGGTGACCTCCGTGAACGTTCCGTCGCCGTCGTTGCGGAAGAGCTGCGAGCGTGCGGGGACGTTGCGATCGTACTCGTTGCCGATGAACAGATCGAGATCGCCGTCGTTGTCGTAGTCCCCCCACGCACCGGTCTGGGTCGGGAAGTGTTCTCCGCCCAGGCCCGCCGCGAACGTGACGTCCACGAACCGTGCGTCGCCGAGGTTGCGCAGCAGAGAGTTCGGGTGCCGGCCGTGGGCCCGACACCACGCGCCGCGCAGCACGAGGACGTCGGTGTGCCCGTCGTTGTCGTAGTCGGCGTGCGTCATGTTCAACCCGCCGGTCAGCCCGCGCAGGCCCGCCGCCTCGGTCCGTTCGGTGAAACCGCCGTCGCCGTCGTTGCGGTAGTAGTGCATCGGGCCGGAGGGGTCCGATGTCGAGACGAGTATGTCGAGCAGCCCGTCGTCATCGAAGTCCTCGACGATCGCGCCCCCGGCGAGATCGAAGCTGTTCAGCCCCAGGTCGGACGCGATCTCGCGAAAGCGCGGAAACGACTCCTCCGACTCGTATGTCTCGGGCGGGATTCGAAACGCCGCGGGCACCTCGTCGGGATAGCGGCCCAGCGTCATGTAGGTGATGTTGATCAGCCAGCGCGCCTTGATCGCCACCCAATCGGCCGGGCCGGTCCTCTCGAGAACTTCGGTGAGATAGCGGAGAGCCCCCTCCGATCCCTCACGGAGCGTGTGCACGCCGCTCCCCCGGATCGGCAGCAGGCAGCTCTCGGCGGTATGGTGCGCCACGCAGTTCTGGTTCTCGCCGAGTCGCATGTAGGCGACCGCCAACTCGAAGACCAGTTGCACCTGCTCGGTTCGGGGGATCTCGCCCGGGAAGACTTCCCGCTGCTCGCGATAGGCGGCCAGGTAGTGTCGGATGGCCGTCTCGACTCTTCCCAGTCGCAGGTGGTGTTTGCCGAGCAGCTTGTTGTACAGCCAGCGTCTCAGATCCGGGACCCCGTCCGGCAACGCGGCGAGCTTGGCCACCAGGTCGGGAATCGGCGCCTCCCCGAAGAACGGATTGTCCTTCAGCGATTCCGCTGCGACCTCGCGCAGCAACTCGCTCATGTGCTCGGTGCCGGTTGCCTCGTGCGATCCCGCCAGGTCGCGCTGCCCGGATCCGGGACCGCCGGCGCACGCGAGAGCCACGGCTGCGATCAGGATGCAGATCGCGGACGCCGGCCCGCGTGCCGTGCCGTGCTCGCTCGTCGGACTCTTCGACATGGCCGCCCTCGGAGACCCTGATGCTATAGCTGGCGGCGGGCCGACTCGCCGCGATGATTCCGGACCGCCACGGGCGACAATGTGAACGGAGACGTGTACGAAACCCCGGCGGCGCACACGTTCCTATTCGAACTCCTGGACATCATCGATCATGCACGAGAACGGACGAACCGTTTGAATCTGAAGGGCAGGCGCGTCATGATTCCAATGAACGAGAGTTCGGACAGGACCGTCGGAACGCCGCCGGACGAGGAAGACGTGAACGAACCCCGAGACAGGCTTCCCACAGTCATTCAGGGCGGGATGGGGGTCGGCGTTTCCAACTGGACCCTGGCCAAGGCGGTCTCTCGGCTGGGGCAACTGGGACTGGTTTCCGGCACGGGCCTCGATTCCGTGTTCACGCGCCGGCTTCAACTCGGTGACCCCGGCGGTCACATGCGTCGCGCCCTGGACAGGTTTCCCATTCCCGGGATGGTCAGGAACATCTGGGACACCTGGTTCGTTCCCGGCGGAAAGGCGGCGGAGAAACCGTTCAAACTCGTCACGCGCTCGACGGCCGAGATGAAGAGCTCCTGGACCGAGTTGATGATCGTGTCGAACTTCGTCGAGGTCTTCCTCGCGAAGGAAGGACACGGGAACCCGGTCGGGATCAACTACCTGGAAAAGGTGCAGCTACCGACGATGGCCTCGCTGTTCGGCGCGATGCTGGCCGGTGTCGGCTACGTCGCGATGGGCGCGGGGATCCCGGCATCGATCCCCGGCATCCTGGACGGTCTCGCAGCCTGGAAGCCGGTGGAACTGAATCTTCGAGTGGAAGGCACACACGCCCGGGAAACGCACGCGCTGCACTTCGATCCCAACCGCTACTTCTCCGACGATCGGCCCGAACTGACGCGGCCCAGATTCCTGGGCATCGTCTCGTCCGACGCGATCGCCAGGACCCTGGCCCGCAAGGCGAACGGCAGGGTGGATGGTTTCGTGGTGGAGAACCACACCGCCGGAGGCCACAACGCACCGCCGAGAAGAGCGGGGAACAGAACTCGACAGCCGGTCGAAGGACTCCAGGCGCTGTATGGAGAGAGGGACCGGCCGGATCTCGAGAAGATCCGGGCCTTGGGAAGGCCGTTCTGGCTGGCCGGAAGCTACGGCACCCCCGAGAGACTGCGCGAGGCAAGGGAGCAGGGCGCCTGCGGAATCCAGGTCGGGACGGCGTTCGCATTCTGCGCCGAGTCCGGCACGGCCGCGTCAATCAAGGATGAGGTGCTGCGGCAGTGCGCGTCCGGAGAGCTCAAGGCGATCACCGACTGCCGGGCCTCACCCACCGGGTTCCCGTTCAAGCTGATCGTCTTGAAGAACTCGATCACCGACCTGGACCGGCCGAATCGAAAACGCATCTGCGACCTGGGCTACCTGCGGCAGCCGTACCGGGACGACCGGGGCAATCTGGGATATCGCTGCGCCGCCGAACCCGTGGAGAGCTTCGTCCGCAAGGGAGGGACGGTGGAACAGGCCGCAGAGAAGCAGTGCCTGTGCAACGGCCTGCTGGCGACGATCGGCCTGGGGCAGGTCCGAGGAGAGAGCGTGGAGTTCCCGATCGTGACCGCCGGTCAGGACTTCGACCCGGTGAGGCGGATGAGCCGGAGGGCGTCGATCCGCTACAGCGCGTCGGACGTCCTCGACTTCCTGCTGGAAGGGTTGCCGGAGGACCAACGTTCCGTGGAGCCCGCTTCGGTCGCATCGAGAAGCTGAGCGTGAACGCGGACACCCGCGATCACCACAGCGCGATGAAGAGCGCCACGAACACGACCTTCACCAGCAGTTGTCGCACACCGATGGCGACGGGCTTGGCGCCCAGCGCCGGCCGGCGGACCCCGCGGATGACCTCCACCATCTGCCACAGGTACGGCACCCATAACCAGCGCGACACGACACCGAACTGCCACAGGACCAGAGTCAGCACCAACCCCGCGACCGCAACGGTCAGCGACGGCATCCCGGCGCTCAGACGCCCGTTTCCGGTCGGGACTCGCTTCCACGAGCGCTGGGCGAGACGCAGGTAGACGTAGACGATGCCCGTGGCCGACTGCTGCCACATCAGCAGCCACAGCCACCAACCGAGGGGATCGGGCGCGCCGCGACCGGCCCACATGCCGGCCGGGGCCACGAGCGCGACGGCGCCGGTGGCGAGGATCTCCATCATCCAGTTGCGTCGCTCGGAACGGCGGTAGAGCAACAGCAAGTACCAGCAGAAGACGAGCATTCCCGGCACCGCCAGCACCAGGAGGTAGCCGAACCCACGCATGACCAGGCCGGTCACGTGCAACGCCGCGACCGCACCGTAGAGCGCGGTCCAGAAGATGGCGGCGGGCAGCACATCGCGTCCCCGGCGCCCCGCCGCGACCTTGACCATCAGCCCGATCGGCTGGCGCACGAGAAACCCGCAGCCCGCCGCCACGGTGAGGTAGATCGCCGAGGTGTGCCAGCGGCCACCGGTGAACAGACCGACGATCAGGGGACCGAGGAAAAAGGCCCAGCTACCGTGGTCCTGGGGCAGAGCAACGTGGCGACGGAACAGTCTCATATCGTCGCCATTTTAAGGACAACGGGGGGTGTTCTCGACCCCGACGGGGCGGCAGAGGTCGTCGCGCTTGTCAACCTGGAAACACGACCGTAATGCTCCGGACTATTTACAACCCTTTACGTCCGAAAAGTCGAGAATACCGTCGAGCATGAGGATTTCTTTTACCGCGATTGCACTCGTAGCGGCGATGGTCTCGGCCCTCGCAGCGCAGGCCGCCGACTGGCCGCAGTTCCGCGGTCCGAACCGCGACGCGATCTCGTCCGAGACCGGGTTGATGCGATCGTGGCCCGAGGGCGGGCCCGAGGTGCTCTGGTCGACGGAGGTCGGGCAGGGATACTCGGGCGCGGCGATCCACGGCGGCACGGTCTACTTCAACGACTACGACGAGGCGACGTTCACGTTCCTCGTGCGCGCGTTGACGCTCGACGACGGGAAGGAGATCTGGCGCTTCGCCGAGAAGCGCCGCATCCGCCCCAACCACGGCATCACGCGCAGCGTGCCGGCGACCGACGGCAAGTATGTCTTCTCCCTCGACCCCAAGGCGGTGCTGCACGCTCTGGACGCCGCGACCGGCAAGGAGCTGTGGCGCAAGAACCTGGTCACCGACTACGGCACCAAGATCCCGCCCTGGTACAACGGGCAGTGTCCGCTGATCGAGAAGGACAGCGTCGTGATCGCGCCGGCCGGGCCGTCGGCGCTGATGGTCGCGCTGAACAAGGCGACGGGCGAGGAGATCTGGCGCACGCCGAACCCGAAGGGCTGGCTGCTGTCCCATGCGTCGCCGATGCCGGCCACGCTCGGTGGCGTCGAACAGTATCTGTTCAGCGTGCTCGAGGGCACGGTCGGAATCTCCGCCGAGGACGGCAAGCTGCTGTGGCACTTCCCGTTCAAGTTCAACGTCTCGGTCTCGCCCTCCCCGCTGGCCGTCGACGCCGAGCGGGTCTACGTCACCGCGGCCTACGACAGCGGCGGCGCGATGTTCCGCGTCAAGCGCGACGGCGAGGGCTTCTCCACCGAGTCGATCTTCGTCCACGCCGCCGACACGTGGAACTCGGAGGTCCAGACGCCGATCCTGCTCGACGAGCACGTGTTCGCGGTGGGCAAGAAGCGTCGCGGGATGTTCACCTGCCTCGACCTGGAGGGCAACGAGGCCTGGAACAGCGACGGCAAGGCCTACTTCGGTCTCGGCTCGTTCCTGCTGGCCGACGGGATGTTCTTCGTCGTCGAGGGCCGCACGGGCATGATCCGCCTGCTCGACGCGAACACCGAGGGCTACCGTGAGCTGGCTGCCGCGCAGGTGCTGAGCGGCCACGACGTATGGGCTCCCCCCGCGCTGTCCGACGGACGGCTGGTCGTCCGGGATCTCTCGCGCATGGTCTGCCTCAAGGTCAAGAACGATGGCTGAGGCGACGACCGGCCTGCGCTACCGATCGGGCGCACGCATCGGCGATTCCGCGGAGCGCGCGTTCGCCGAATCGCTCAGAGGGATCGCGCTCGACGATGCCGATCGCATCTACGCGGTCGGCGACTCGCGGTTGCGCGTCTTCGACGCCCGCGGCAACGCGTCGGGCTCCTGGAACACCGCGCGTCCGGGCTATTCCGTCTCGATCGCGCCGGACGGCGGCGTCTGGGTCGGGCAACGGCAACAGGTCGAGATCTTCACCGACGAGGGCCGACTCGTCGACACCTGGAGCGATGCGGAGCGGCTCGGGCGGGTCACCGCCATCGGCTTCGCCGGCGACGACGTCTTCCTCGCCGACGCCCAGGCGCGCTGCATCCGACGCTACGACCGCAAGGGAACCTGGCGTAACGATATCGGCGACGAGCACCGCAAGGGCGGCTTCGACATCCCCAACGGCGTGGTCGACTTCGCCGTCGCCGACGACGGCACGCTGCACGTGGCCAACCCGGGCATGCACCGCGTCGAGCGCTACGACGCCGACGGCACGCTGCTCTCGCGCTTCGGACACTTCGACGGCCGCGATCCGGCCGGGTTCGGCGGATGCTGCAATCCGACCAACGTCGCGCTGGGCCGCGAAGGCCGCGTGCTGGTCAGCGAGAAGGCCGGGCCGCGGGCCAAGGTCTACGACCGTGACGGGCAATTGCTGGCCATCGTGGCTCAGGAAGAGTTCGACAAGACCTCGAAGAACATGGACCTGGCCGTCGATTCGACCGGTCGCGTGTGGGTCGCCGACACCGCGAAGCTGCGGATCCTCTCCTTCGTCCCGCAGGACGCCGGGGATGGCGAATGAGCGACAAGTACTCGCGACGGGACGTCCTGGCCACGGCCGCGCGCGGCGCCGCGCTGGCCGGCCTGGGCGGCGTGGCCGGTCTGCTGGTGATCAAGGCCAACAAGACCTACGCCTGGTCGATCGACGCCGGGGCGTGCGTCAACTCCAAGCTCGGCGCCGTGGGCGTTGAATACTGCGAGCTGTGCGCCACGGACTGCGTGCTGACGCTGTCCGCCATACGGGCGGTGAACGAGTTCTCGAAGTGCGGCCGCTGCTACATCTGCCCGGCCTACTTCAAGATCACCAGCGCCGTCGGTCCCGACGGCCTACCCAGCGAGAAGGTCTGCCCGCGCGACGCGATCAAGCGTGAGGCGATCGGCTGGATCGACCCGGACGACCCGGCCAACAACTTCTACGAGTACACGATCGACGAAAAACTGTGCAACGGGTGCGGGCGCTGCGTGATGGAGTGCAAGGAGCCGGCGGGACTCGGCTCGATCCGTCTCGAGGTCCGCCACAACGTGTGCCTCGACTGCAACCGCTGCTCGATCGCCTCGGCCTGCCCCGAAGACGCCTACGACCGCGGTCCGCTGCCTGCGACTTGATGCCGTAAGGCCGCGACGCCGCAAACGCAGAGGACCGATGACCCGTTCCTCACCGATCCGTGCCGGCCTGCTCGTGCTGCTGCTGCTCGCCCCGATCGGCGCGTGGGCGCAGCAGACGCACTACGAGCGACAGGCCGACGTCGCCCCCACCGAGGAGGTGATCGGCGAGGACTACGTCACGCCGGAGGTCCAGCGGCCCCGGCCGGTCGGCGCGACGCGGCAGCTCGTCGACGTCGGGTTGCTGGCGCTGGCGCTGGGCCTGGGCGCGTGGCTCGCGCTGTGGCGCCGGCGGCGCGCCTGGCTGGTCGCCTTGACCGCGGCGTGCGTGGCCTACTTCGGCTTCTATCGCGAGGGCTGCGTCTGCCCGATCGGGTCGATCCAGAACGTCGCGACGGCGCTCGTCGATCCGGCGTACGCGGTGCCGTACTACGTCATCGCGGTGTTCGCCCTGCCGCTGCTGGCCGCGCTGTTCTTCGGCCGCGTGTTCTGTTCGGGCGTCTGCCCGCTGGGGGCGATCCAGGAGTTGATGCTGCTGCGGCCCGTCACGGTGCCGGCGCGGGTCGATCGGGCTCTGTCCTGGCTGCGCTGGGTCTATCTCGCCCTCGCGATCTACTTCGCCGTGCTTCCCGCGGCGGCGCGGGACTTCGTGATCTGCCGCTTCGATCCCTTCGTGGGCCTGTTCCGCTTCACCGGACAGGCCTGGCTGTTGATCGTGGGCGGCGTGTTTCTGGTCTCGGGGATCTTCGTCGGCCGCCCCTACTGCCGCTGGCTCTGCCCCTACGGCGCGCTGCTCTCGGCGTTCTCGCGCTACGCGTGGCGCAGCTTCTCGATCACGCCCGACCGCGAGCTGGACTGCGGCCTGTGCGAGAAGGGCTGCCCCTACGGCGCGATCGAGAACAAGCGCGCCGTGCGCACGGCCTGTTTCGCCTGCGGCCGCTGCTATCGCACGTGCCCGGTGCACCGCGCGGCGGAGGACGGTGAGAGGCGCGCCGCATGACGGAGAAACGAAAGCGTGCGGCGCTGGCCGTCTCCCTCGTGGCGGCGGCGCTGGCTCTGGGCTGCGTCGCCGCGCTGCTGGTGGATCACTTCGTCACGCTCGGCGCGGAAGCCGCGGCGACGACGCGCATCGAGGCGCTGGAACTGGAAGTCGGCACGGACGCTTCCGTGGCGACGCGCATCGAGGCCGAACGCGAGCGCGTGACCCAGGCCTCGCTCGCGCGCCAGGCGCGCGGCGGCAGGCTCGCCTGGCTGCTGCTGGGTCTCTCGTCGCTCGCCGTCGCGACAGGCAAGGTCTGGGCCTCCACCCGTCCGACCCCGTCCCCGAGCCTGGAACGGCTGCAGGCGGCCGCCGTCGAGCCGACCCTCGGGCTCGTCGGCGAGCGCCGCCCGAGCGCGCCTCTCGCGACGGAGCCCGACGCGGAGTTCGTCGATTGCCTCGTGCGGCGCCTGGGCCCGAGCCGCGAGACTGCGATCCCGCTGCTGCAGGCGATCCAGAACCACTTCGGTTATCTGCCGGACGAAGCACTGCAACGTGTCTGCGAGACCACCGAGATCACGCCGGCGCAGATCGCCGGCACCTCCAGCTTCTATGCCCAGTTCCGCCGCTCGCCGGTGGGCCGACACGTGGTGCGAGTCTGTCACGGAACCGCGTGTCACGTCGCCGGCGCCACACGCGTCGACGACGAGCTGAGGCGTCATTTCGGCATTCGGCCGGGAGAGGACACCGACCCGGACCGGCGCGTGACGCTCGACGCCGTCGCCTGTGTCGGCTGTTGCAGCCTGGCGCCGGTGATGATGGTCGGCGACGAGACCGCCGGCCGGCTGACGCCCGCCGCGGCGCGCAACATCCTCGACGAAACGCTGGTGGAACCGTGAGCGCGGGGCCGGCGGAGGTCGTCTTCCGCGTCGGCGTCGGCTCGTGCGGCATCGCCAACGGCGCCCGCGCCGTGCACGAGGCGCTCGACGCGGCCGTGCGGAAGGCCGGCCGCGGCGCGGTCAAGCCCGTCGGGTGCGGCGGGGCCTGCCATCGCGAGCCGCTGGTCGAGGTCGAGAACGGAGCCGGCACGGCGACCTACACGCACGTCACCCCGGAGCGCGCCGCGAGGATCGTGCGCCGCCACCTGCGTCGCGCGCCCGCCGCGGGCGAAGCGCTCTCCGGCACGCCGCGGATCGTCCTCGAGAACTGCGGCGTCGTGAACCCGCGCGAGGTCGAGGACTATCTCGAGCGCGACGGCTACCGCGCCCTGCGACGGTGCCGCGAGTCGCTCACGCCGCAGCAGGTGATCGAGACGATCGCCGCATCCGGGCTGCGTGGCCGTGGCGGGGCGGGCTTTCCCACGGCGCGCAAGTGGGCCCTCGCCCTGGCGCAGGCGGGCCCCAAGTACGTCGTGTGCAACGGCGACGAGGGCGACCCGGGCGCGTTCATGGATCGGCTCGTCCTCGAGTCCGACCCCCATCGAGTCATCGAGGGGCTGGCCATCGCGGCGCACGCGACCGGCGCGTCCCACGGCGTGTTCTACATCCGCGCCGAGTATCCACAGGCGGTCGAGCTCGTGCGTCGCGCCATCGAGCAGGCTCGCGAGCGCGACCTGACGCCGGGCCTGCGTCTCGAGGTGCGCGAGGGGGCCGGGGCGTTCGTCTGCGGCGAGGAGACCGCGCTGATCGCCTCGCTCGAGGGACGGCGCGGCGTGCCTCGCCTGCGGCCGCCCTACCCGGTCGAGCGCGGCTACCGCGACCGCCCCACCGTGATCAACAATGTCGAGACGCTGGCGTCGGTGCCGTGGATCCTGCGCAACGGCGCCGAGGCGTTCGCGTCGTACGGCACGGAGTCCAGCAAGGGCACGAAGGTCTTCGCTCTCGCGGGCAAGATCCGCCACGGCGGCCTGATCGAGGTCCCGATGGGACACACGATCCGTGAGATCGTCGAGGGCTCGGGCGGCGGAATGGCGCACGGGCGCGAATTGAAGGCCGTTCAGCTCGGCGGCCCTTCCGGCGGATGCCTGCCGGCGAGGCTGTGCGACCTGCCGGTGGACTACGAGGCGCTGACCGCGAGCGGCGCCATCATGGGCTCGGGTGGAATGGTCGTGCTGGACGACCGCGACTGCATGGTCGACATCTCGCGCTACTTCTTGCGCTTCAGCTGTCACGAGTCCTGCGGCAAGTGCACGTTCTGCCGCGTGGGGACCCGGCGCATGCTGGAGATCCTCGATCGACTGTGCGAGGGGCGGGGGCGCGAGGAGGATCTCCTCGACCTCGCAGAGCTCGCCGAACGCGTCTCGCGCACGAGCCTCTGCGGACTCGGGCAGACCGCGCCGAATCCCGTGAATACCGCGCTGCGCTTCTTCCGTGACGAGTTCGAGGCGCACGTGAGGGACGGTCGCTGCCCGGCCGGCAAGTGCTCGGCGCTGGTGAACTACCGCATCAACGACGCGTGCATCGGCTGCACGCTGTGCGCCCAGGTCTGCCCGGTCGGGGCGATCGACTACCGACCGCACGAGCGTCATGCGATCGATGTCGAGACGTGCACGCGCTGCGACATGTGCTTCGACGCCTGCCGGGACGGCGCCGTCGAGATCGTCTCCGGCGGGCGGGTCTCCGTCGCGTCGCCGGCGGACGCCGACGCGGGAGGCGATCGGGCATGAGCCGCATCACGCTGACCATCGACGGGAGGGAGGTCACGGTCGAGCGCGGGACGACGCTGCTCGACGCCGCGCGCAGCATCGGCGTCGAGATCCCCACGCTGTGTCACGTCCCGGGGCACGAGCCGGCGGCGTCGTGCTTCCTCTGCTGCGTGCAGGTCGAGGGCATTCCGCGGCTGTCGCCGGCCTGCGCCCTGCCGGCCGACGACGGCATGCGTGTCGTGACCGGCAACGAGGAGATCCTCGCCGCGCGCAAGATGGCGCTCGAGCTGTTGCTCTCGGACCACGCCGGCGATTGCATCGCCCCGTGCCGGGCCGGCTGCCCGGCGGGACTGGACATCGCGGGGTTCGTCTACGAGATCGCGAGCGACCAGCCCGAGCGCGCGATGGACGTGATCTTCGATCGACTGGCCCTGCCCGGATCGCTGGGCCGGATCTGTCCGCACCTCTGCGAGCAGAGCTGCCGGCGGCGCGACTACGACCGCCACGGCCTGGCGATCGCCGCGCTGCACCGCTGGACCACCGATCGTCACCTCGAGAACGGCGGGGCGCCTCCGCTTCCGGGCCCTGCGAGCGGTAAGAGCGTCGGCGTGGTCGGCGCCGGACCGGCGGGGCTCTCCGCCGCGTTCTATCTCCGCCTGGCGGGTCACGCCTGCACCGTCCACGACGCCTGCCCGAGCGCCGGGGGCATGTTGCGCTACGGCATCCCGGACTATCGTCTGCCCGCCGCGGCGCTCGACGCGGAGATCGACCTGATCGAGGACCTCGGCGTCGAGCTGCGCGCCGAGTCCCGCTGGGGTCGCGACTTCTCCCTGACGGACCTGCGCCGCGAGCACGACGCGGTCTTCCTGGCGATCGGCGCCTGGCACTCGCGGAGCATGCGCTGCACGGGAGAAGAGCATGCGCTGTCCGGACTCGAGTTCCTGCGCCGGGTCGCCGAGCAACGCCCGCCCGATGTCGGCGAACGCGTGGTCGTCGTCGGTGGCGGCAACACGGCGATGGACGCGGCGCGCAGCGCGCTGCGCCTCGGCGCGTCGGTCGAGGTGATCTACCGCCGGACGCGCGAGGAGATGCCGTGCCTGATGGAAGAGATCGAGGCGGCCGAGCAGGAAGGCGTGAACATCCGCTACCTCGCAGCTCCGTGGCGCCTGGCACGAGCGGGCGACGGAGGAATCGAGTTGGCCTGCCACCGCATGCGCCTCGGCGAGCCCGACGAATCCGGCCGGCGGCGCCCGATTCCGATTCCGCACTCCGAGTTCGTGGAGGTCTGTGACACCGTGATCTCGGCCGTCGGTCAGGCGGTCGAGCTGGAGGTCGCCGAACGAGACGGCCTGAACACGACGGCCTGGGGCATCGCCGCCGACCCGACGACGCTGGCCACGAACCTCGACGGAGTCTTCGCCGGAGGCGACGCGGTGCTGGGACCCGACCTCGCGGTGCGAGCGGTGGCGGCCGGCCGCATCGCGGCGCAATCGATCGACCGCCGGCTGCGCGGCCTCGAGCTCGTCGCGGAAGAGCAGACGCGAGTGACGATGCAGCCGGTCGACGACGAGGAGCGAGCCGCCATCTTCCGCGAGATCGAACGCGCGTCGCGCGTCGAGACGACGACACTCGGAGGCGACCTGCGGCGGTCGACGTTCGACGAGGTCGTCGGCACGCTCTCCGACGCGCAGGCGCTGTCCGAGTCGCGCCGCTGCATGAGCTGCGGCTGCGCGAAGGCGCAGGGTTGTGGGCTGAGGACGCTCGCGACGCGTTACGGCGCCGACCCCGGCCGCTTCCTCGGCCGACGACGACGCTTCGAACAGGACCGGACACACCCCGAGATCGTCTACGAGCCGGGCAAGTGCATCCTGTGCGACGCCTGCGTGCGCATCGCGGCCGACGCGGGAGAAGACCTGGGTCTGTCCCCCATCGGGCGCGGATTCGACGTCAGCGTGTCGGTCCCGTTCGATCGCCCGCTGTCGGAGGGACTGCGCCTGGTGGCCCGCCGCTGCGCCGAGGCCTGTCCCACCGGAGCGCTGGCCCTGCGCACGGCCCGCTCGTGCGACCTCGCGGATTGCGGCGGGTGCCCGCGCGTCGACCCGGATCGGTCGGGCTGAGGTGTCGAGTTACGTGCGCGAGTGCAGGCGGCGGCGGGAATCGAACC
>JAAELQ010000201.1 GCA_024226515.1 bacterium | reverse complement strand
TCGACCGACCAGACGGACCTGATCGTGTGGGACGGCGACCTCGACCGCGGCACCTTCGACGGCGACCGCAACTGCAGCCCCGAGCCGCAGTGCCTGATCGACGGCGGCCAGGACACCGACGACGCGGACACCCTGAACAGTCCGTTCCTGCCGCTGTTCCCGATCACCCTGGACGTGCTGTCCGAAGGCATCGCGGACGGCTTCGACGGCACCACCGGCCAGCCGTCGGACGACCTGCAGTTGTTCAACGCCGGTATTTTCGTGCGCGCGCCGGAGGTGCGCTACGACGTGATCTTTCCCGACGGCCGGTCGTTCGGCAACGAGAACCCGTCGGGCAACCAGGAGTGGGAGCAGTTCATCGTCTCCACGCGTGCCGGCTGCGATTCGTCGCCGGCGTGCGTCCCGGCCTGCGATCCCAACAACCCGATTGATGCGACCTGCCCGTTGACCGCCCAGGATCCGGTCGGCCTGCCCTGCGCCGATGTCTGTCTGGCGCCGGGCTCAGCCTCGGCGGCGATCCCGCGCGGCGTCTTCGAGCTGCGGGTCGAAGGTAACGACCTGCTCAACCTGAACGCCCTGCGCCTGCCGCAGATCGTCTGCGTCGACGACCTGGGCCAGGCCTGCGTGCCCCTGCGCGGCCTGATGCTGGGCGACACGGTGTTCCGTGACGACAGCGGCGACGGCGTCCAGCAGCAGCCGGCCGAGCCGGGGATCAACGGCGTGATCGTCAACGTACGGGGCGCGAACGGCAACCTCGTGGGCACGACGACGACCCGGGCGGCCGATCCCCAGGACCCGCTGACCGACGGTTTCTACCAGTTCTCGGTCGACCAGGGGACCTACACGGTGGAGGTGGCGGCTGAGAACTTCGCGCCGGCGCCGGCGTCTGGCGGCAGCGTCGGCGACCGGGTATGGCTCGACCTCGACGGCAACGGCGCGGACGACGGCGAGCCGGGCATCGCCGGGGTCAAGCTCAACCTGTTCGAGGTCGGGGCCGACACCTCGCCGGGGACGCTCGACGACGTCTACTCGGGCTCGACCCAGAGCGACACGAACGGCAACTACGCGTTCACCGATCTGGGCCCCGGCACGTACTACGTGGACGTGGTCGAGACCTCGGTGCCGGCGGTACTGTCGCTGTTCGGCGGCACGGACCCGAGCGCTACGCGGCCGATCACGATCGCCGGTGAGGACCACGTGGACCTGGACTTCGGCTACGGCAACGCGACGGCGGTGGTCGGCGACTACGTGTGGTCGGACGCCAACAGCGACGGTGTGCAGGACCTGGGCGAGTCGGGGATCGGCGGCGTGACGCTGGACCTGATCGACGCCGCCGGCGAGGTGGTGGCGACAGCGACGACCAAGGCCGACGGCTCCTACCTGTTCACCGGCGTCGCTCCGGGTTCCTACACGGTGGCGGTGACCGACACCGCGGGGGCGCTGGTGGTCGCGGGCTATACGCTGACCGAGAGCGCGGACTTCCCCGCCCCGACGGACTCGACGGTGGCGGTGGCCGGCGGCGACGCGTTCCTGAGCGCCGACTTCGGCTACAACAACCCGAGCCTCGGACTGGGTTCGATCACCGATCTGGTGTATCTCGACAACGATTCCAGTTTTTCGTTCACCCCGGGCGACACGCCGCTGGACGGCGCGTCGGTGAGCCTGATGGACGTGCCCTGCGACACGATTTTCTTCGTCTGCTACGGCGAGGTGCTGGCGACCGACGTCAGCGGCAACGACGGGACGCCGGGCGAGGTGTCGTTTCCGGATCTGCCGGCGGGCACCTACGGGCTGCGGATAACCCAGTTCCCGGCGGGTGCTTCTTACGGCGCCAGCTCGTTTCCGGCGTTCGACGGTTTCCTCAACGTGACGCTGGCCGCCGGCGGCGCATTGGTGGGGACCAACTTCGGCTACGCGATCCCTGACGGCGCGGTGACGGTCGGCGACCGGGTATGGCTGGACGTCAACGGCGACGGCATCGAGGATGCCGGCGAGCCGGGCCTGCCCAACGTCCACGTGCAGCTGTTCGAGGCCGGCACCGACGGCATGCCGGGGACGCTGGACGACCAGTTCATCAGCGTCGGCTGGACCGACCGCGACGGCTACTACCTGTTCTACAACCTGTTTCCGGGGGTGTGGTTCACCGACGTGATCGAGGAGACGGTGCCGGCGGGCCTGGTGCCCTCGGCTGACTTCACCGATCCGTCGGCGACGCGGACGCTGCTCAGCGGCGCGGCGCTGGACCTCGACTTCCCCTACACCAACCTGACGAGTCTGGTCGGCGACTACGTGTGGATCGACGCTGACGACGACGGCGTGCAGGACGCGGAGGAGGCGGGCATCGGCGGCGTGACGCTGACCCTGACCGACCTCAACGGCGCGGGCACGGCGGACGACGTGGTGGTGGCGACGACCCGGACGCGCTCGGACGGTTTCTACCTGTTCAGCGCGGCGGCCGGCGACTTCACCATCGCGGTGGATACGGCGACGGTGCCGGCCGGTCTGACGCTGGCGACCGGCAGCCCGAACCCG
>JAAELQ010000200.1 GCA_024226515.1 bacterium | reverse complement strand
TGCCCCTGCGGCTACTACGGCACCGCGGACGCGCGTTGCGCTTGCACGCCGCGCGAGGTGCGGCGCTATCGCGGCAAGCTGTCGGGCCCGTTGCTCGATCGCTTCGACCTGACCGTGCAGGTGCGCGCGGTCGAGCTGAGCACGTTGACCGCGAGCGGACGGGAAGAGCCGACCGCGGTCGTGCGTGTTCGCGTCGTCGCGGCACGTGGCATCCAGCGCCGGCGCTTCGCGCGCGGCGTCGTCACGTGCAACGCGCGCATGGGACCGACCGATCTCGAGCGTTTCACCCGCGTCGGGGACGACACGCGGACGATGATGCTCGCCGCCGCCGACCGTTTGCGACTGAGCGCGCGCGGATTCGACCGCGTGCGGCGCGTGGCGCGGACGATCGCCGATCTGGCCGGGGCCGAGACGATCGCCTCGGATCACGTCGCGGAGGCCTTGCAATACCGACAGGTCGACCCGGTGCAACTCTAGTTGCCGCGCTGCGTCGAAACACGAACCTGCGGATACCGCATCCGCGCTCGTCCATCGAATGCTTGTCAGTTGTTTGCTAGTTGAAGTTCTTACAAAAATTGTGCGTGCGCATGTGGAACAAAGCCAAGAAACCCGCAACCTGGCCTATAGAATCGTGGTAAGTTCAAAAGCATCAATCTAAGCAAACGCAATTGGGGGAGTCGGCTTTTTCCGGGAGGGAGTCAATGAAGAAGTATGATCGGGGATCGAATTGCGTCCGGTCCCACCGTCGGACGGGCATTCTCGTCGCGCTTGCGGTCGGCCTGCTCGCAGCGCCGCTGGCACTGGCACACAGTCCCCTCGTGGACTCGAATCTGAGCGACTGGTGCATCGGCGCATTCTCCAACACGTTTCCGGGCGGCGGTCGCACCGAGGACAGCGGCGTCGTCCTTCAATGCGGCAATTGCAACTCGACGCCGGCTCTGGCCTGCGCCGTCAACGCCGATTGTCCTGTAGGCGAGAGCTGCATCAACCTGGGCGGTAAGGAAGAGATCGCCTGGTGGGACAACCGCACCGACGGTGCGGTGAACGACCTGGGCACCGTGGTGGTGACGACGGACGCCGTCAACCTCTACATCGCGGCCGAGCTGTGGGTCGATCCCGACCCGGTGTCGCTGCCGTTCGGCGAGGTCGCCTTCGACTTCCGGGCCGGCGGTATGACGACCTGGTGGGACCCCAACGGCGCTCTGACGACGCCGGGCGCCTGTAGCGGTTCGCCGGATCGCGCCTGCACGTCGGACAACGACTGCCACTTCTGCAACCTGTCCCTCGAGCCGTTTCCCTCGACGCGCGTCCGCACCTGCGGATCGGGCTGCGACCCGGATATCGGCGACGTGTGCGACGTGTCGCAGACCTGCCTCAATATCGGCCTTCCGGGTGCGGCGGATGACGTCGCCGTGTTCTCCAACCCGCTGAGCCTGCCCGACGTGGTGGTGGTGTTCGACTTCAGCCGCTGGCTGATCGGCCTCGCCGACGCGGTCATGGTCATGGTCGACGGAGGAGGCGCATGGGTCCCGGTGGCCGGCGCGCTCTACTTCCCGGCGGTCAACCCCGGCGCCAGCGGCGGCTCCGGCGGTCCTCCGGGATCGGTCGAGGTTGCCATTCCCTGGGCCGACATCGCGGCTACCGGCTTCGGACCGGCCTCGGAGTTCACGTACCAGATCATGATCGCCCGTGGCGATCTCGACACCGACTATCGCCCCGACGGCGCGATCGAGGACGTCATGTCCGAGCCCGTCGGCGGCACGACCTCGACCACGACGGACAACTGCCCGGGCTTCGGCACCGGCAACACGTTGTGCGAGCTCGCCGACGGCAGCACCGACGCGATGATCCCGCTGGCCGCGGTGCCGGGCGGCGAGGTTCCGTTCCTGACGGTCAGCTCGGGGCCCGGCTCCGACGTCACGCTGACCTGGGCGCCGTCGTGCACGACGGCGGATACGGACTACGAGATCTACGAGGGCAACATCGCAACGCTGCAGGGCGGGGCGTACGACCACGATCAGAAGGTGTGCTCGACCGGCGGCGCGACGACGGCTGTCGTCACTCCGGGCGGCACGAACAACTACTACATCGTGGTCCCGACCGACACCCTGACCGAGGGCGGCTACGGTGACGACAGCGGCGGCGGCGCGCGCCCGGTGGGTGTGACGGTCTGCCGTCCGCAGCTCCTGGGCACCTGCCCTTGATCGCTCGTATCAGCAGCAACTAGACGGCCGGAGCGGTGCGCACACGCGCATCGCTCCGGTGCCTTGCATGGAAACTAAGGTAGAGAGCGGGGTTTTCGGAACGAGGACCCTGACCCAAAGGGGGGGAATCTCATGATGCACTATCGCAGGGTGCGGTCGTTCCTGACCGTGACCATCCTGGCAGCCTGCTGTCTCGGTCCCGCAATGGGCGCCGACCTGCAGCAGGAAGCCGGAATCATGTTCGACGAATACCGCGTGCCGACGATCGTGGCTCAGAACGAGCACGACGCGATCTACCTGCAGGGGTTCATGCACGCGCGCGACCGGATGTTCCAGATGGACGTCCAGCGCCGGCTGTTCTCGGGGACGCTGTCCGAGCTGGTCGGCACCGCGGGGCTCCCGCAGGACGTCCAGTTGCGAACGCTGGGCCTGCGCCGCGCGGCCGAGCGCAGCCTGGCCGTCCAGACGCCGGAGTCGCTCGCCTGGCTCGAGGCTTACGCGGCCGGCGTCAACGAGTTCATGGTCAACGATTCGATGCCGTTGCCGATCGAGTACTTCGCGCTCGAGATCACCCGGGACACGATCCCGGCGTGGACTCCGCTGGACAGCCTGACGATGGTGAAGGGCCTGGCCTTCGGCCTGTCGTTCGGCCTGGAGGACATCGACAACACGCTGGCGGTGCTGAGCATGCGCGGCGTGGGCGACGCCCTGGGCTTCAACGGCCTGCAGCTGCACAGCGTGGACACGTGGCGCGTGGCGCCGTTCGACCCGACGATCTCGATCCCGGGAGCGCTCGCCACGTCGAGCGCACCGCCCGCGCCGGCGCCGCAGTCGATGTGCTTCGACGAGCCGGGCGTCCCGTTCGACGTCGCGCCCGAGTGCTCCGCCACGCCGAACGTTCCGATGGAGGGCGAGGACGAGGAGCCGCCGAGCTACATGTCCGACGCCAGCTTCGAGGCGCTGGTCCGCAGCTATCGCGAATCGATCGCGGACATTCCCATCCTGGCCCGCGCCCTCGAGAACAACAAGGGAGAGCAGGGCAGCAACTGGTGGATCGCCGACGGCTCGCTGACCGACGCCGGCGTCCCGATGCTGGCCAACGACCCGCACCTGTCGCTCGGCACGCCGTCCACGTTCTACGAGGTGCACCTCGCCGCCGGTGAGTTCGGCATCAACGTAGCGGGCGTCAGCTTCCCCGGCGCCCCGGGCCTCGTGCTCGGTTGCAACGACACGATCTGCTGGGGCGGCACGGTCAACGCGATCGACGTCACCGACGTCTATCAGGAAATCCTCTTCATGAACAACCCGGCGTCGCCGACCACGCCGACGCACACGTTCTTCGACGGTGGATTCGAGCCGATCGAGTTCATCCCGCAGGCGTTCAACGCCAACATCTTCCCCAACAGCGTGGCCAACACGATCGCCCCGATCCCCGTGCCCGCCGATTCGGGCGGCGTGACGCTCATCGTGCCGCGACGCAACAACGGACCGATCGTCGATATCCGCGCGAGCGCTGCATCGCCGAGCGGGGTTATCGGTCTCAGCGTGCAGTACGCCGGTTGGAGTGCCACGCAAGAGCTCGAGACGTTCCGGTTGTTCTCTCGTGCGGCGAGCATGCAGGACTTCAAGGACGCCCTGCAGTACTTCGACGTCGGCTCGCAGAACTGGTCCTACGCCGACATCAACGGCAACATCGCGTACTACACCAGCGGTGAGCTGCCGATCCGTGAGGACCTGCAGTTCGGCTTCTTCCCCGCGGGGCTGCAGCCGCCGAGCCTGATTCGCGACGGTTCGCACACCAACTCACACGAGTGGGTGCCGGTGCTCAACCCGCAGCCGAACCAGGCGCTGGACTACGAGATCCTGCCGTTCGCCGAGATGCCGCAGATCGAGAACCCGCCCAGCGGCTACGTGCTCAACGCCAACAACGACCCGATCGGAACGACGCTGGACAACGTGGCGTGGAACCAGTTCCGCGCCGGGTTCAACGGCCTGCTCTACCTCAGCTCGGGCTACGCGCCCGGCCTGCGTCAGGGCCGTCTGCAGCAACTGTGGGACGACGTCGTCCTCGCCGGCGGCGGCACGCTGTCGCTGGCCGACAGCATCGCCCTGCAGGGCAACAACCAGCTCCTCGACGCCGAGGTGTTCACGCCGTTCATCCTCGAGGCGTGGGACAACGCGACGGCGCCGGGCGCCCATCCGGCGCTGCAGGCGCTGGCCGCAGACGCGCGCGTGGCCGAGGCGGTCGGCCGGCTGGCGGCGTGGGACTTCAGCACGCCGACCGGCATCATCCAGGGCTTCGACCCGGGTGACAACCCGCTGGCCCCGGTGCCGCCGAGCCAGGCCGAGATCGACGCCAGCGTCGCTGCGACGATCTACTCCGTCTGGCGTGGTCAGGCGATCGGGCGCACGATCGACACCACGCTGGCCACGTTGCCGGTCCCGCTCATCGAATACACGCCGGGAAGCTCGCAGGCGATGACCGGGCTGCGCAAGCTGCTCGAGGACTACCCGACCACGGGCGGCACGGGCGCGTCGCTGCTCAACTTCTTCCAGGTCCCCGGTGTCGTCGATGCCTTCGATCGTCGCGACATCATCCTGCTCGGAGAGTTGCAGGAGAGCCTCGACCTGCTGGCGTCCGCCACGTTCGCCGCGGCGTTCGACAACTCGACGAGCCAGGAAGACTACCGCTGGGGCAAGCTGCACCGCATCGTCTTCGCGCATCCGCTCGGCGGTCCGTTCAACATCCCGCCGACCGGCCACCCGAGCAACCTCGAGCCGGACCTGCCGGGCTTCGCCCGCGCGGGCGGACTCGGCGCCGTCGACGCGTCCGCGCACAGCGCGCGGGCCGACGGCGTCAACGAGTTCATGTTCGGCAGCGGCCCGTCGCGTC
Source organism: bacterium (assembly GCA_024226515.1). Lineage (GTDB taxonomy): Bacteria > Acidobacteriota > Polarisedimenticolia > Polarisedimenticolales > Polarisedimenticolaceae > JAAELQ01. The sequence continues at coordinate 83,450 of JAAELQ010000200.1, read as the reverse complement.
GCGTCATCGCCACGATGACGGCGGAGGGGCCGGACGTGCTGGAGGTGATCCCGGGCGGCGAGAGCGGCACTCCGGGCGACCCGCACAGCAACGATCAGCTCGGCCTGTGGCTCGTCAACGCCTACAAGCCGCTGCCGATCGATCTGGCCGACGTCAACGAGATCACCGTCGACGTCGAGACGTTCGAGTGCGGTGACGGCATCGTCGGAATCGGCGAGGAGTGCGACGACGGCGGCACCCATCCGGGTGACGGCTGCGACGAGCTCTGCATCGCCGAGCCGCTGCCGCCGGACGAGGACGAGGACGGAGACAACGAGATCTTCACCGCGGACGCGCCGGGTGCGATCGGAGCCGGCGACGGCCTGCTCGACCTGGACTTCGGTACGCACCGTGTCGTCGGGCCGCCGCAGACGACCGACCGCGTTTCCGGCAAGCGAGGAGCCTCGCGCTCGGTGGCCACGCGTAGCGTGGTCGCGGAGGACCTGCAGCCGAGCACGACCGAGCTGTTCTACGGCAACACGGATCGCGCGGCGATGGATCGTCTGCTGGCCAAGGTCGGCGTCGACACCACGAAGCCGACGCGACTCGGACAGCGCCGCGCGTTGCTGGACCGGATCGCCGAGACCGACGACCTCGAGCAGCAGCTCGAACTCAGCGGCAAGCTGGCCGGCATCGCCGACACGCTGTCCGCCGAGGTCCTGCGCATTCGACTGCCGGCCCTGCGCGAGCAGGCCGAGGCCGAGGGCCGGGACGATCTCGTGGAGGCGGCCGACCGCATCCAGCGTCGGCTGGAGCGGAAACCGTCTCGCTGAGCGAGAAACCGTACGTTCGATAGAGAGGCGGTGGCCGCGTGCCACCGCCTCTTTTATTTACAGCTCGTCCAGCCAGTAGACCTTGCCGCCGCGCGCACCCTGCACGCGCTCGCCGAACCGTTCCTCCAGCACGTGCCGCCGGATCTTCGACGTGGGCGTCAACACGTCGTTGGTCGTGGTCCAGGTATCGGCGACGACGACGATCGCGTCGAGCCGCTCGTGGCTCTCGCGCCCGCGGTTGATCTCGTTCAACACGGTGGCGAATCGCGCCCGCAGGCCGTCGCGCCTGCGTGCCGCGGCGTCGTCGACGAGCTGCACCAGCGCGACGGGTAGCGACAGGCGGGCGCCGATCACGCACGAGCGATCGACGACGCGCAGTCGGTCGAGCCGCTGCTCGATCGGGAGCGGAGCGACCCACTTGCCCCGCGTCGTCTTGAAGTTGTCGCCCAGGCGGCCGTCGATCCAGACGTAGTCGTCCTCGTCGATGCGGCAGTGATCCCCGGTGTGGAAGAAGCCGTCGTCGCCGAGCGCCGCCGCGGTCGCCTCGGGATTGTCCAGGTACTCGCGCATCATGCCCGGACCGCGGAACAGTAACTCCCCGCGGTCGGAGACTCGAACCTCGCTATCGAGCGCGGGACGGCCGCAGCTGCCGATCTTGTCGCGCCGGAACGGGAGGCTGATCGTCGCGTACGCGCCGACCTCGGTCATGCCCCAGGCCTCGCAGATCTCGATTCCCAGCGCGGCGTACCACTCGAGCAGCGCCGGAGAGATCGGCGCCGAGCCGCTGCCCAGCACGCGGGCGTGGTCGAGTCCGAGACCGCGCAGGATCCGCGCCCCGAGCAGCTTGCGCGTGGGCGCGAACAGCGACATCAGCTTGAACCTACGTGGGCCGATCTTCTCGATCGCACGGTCGCGAAACAGCTTCCACAGTCGGGGAATCGAGATGAACAGCGTCGGCCGCGCGCGGCACACGTCGTCGGTGAAGCTCTCGCGACTGTCGACGAACCCGACCGGGAGTCCGGCGCACAGAGCCGTCATCTCGATGTAGGTGCGCTCGGTGATGTGGGCCAGGGGCAGGTAGGAGACCAGGCGGTCGCCGGATCGCGCGTCGAGATCGCGACAGATCGCGTCTCCGGACCAGGCCATCGAGGCGAACGTGCGCACGGCCCCCTTCGGCGCGCCCGTGCTGCCGGACGTGTAGACGATCGTCATCACGTCTTCCGGCTCCGGTCCGGGCTCGTCGAGCCGGGGCGTGTGCGACCCGATCAGGTCACCCCACGTGTGGTCGACGTCGAGCGTCTCGTAGGGCAGGCCGATCCGCAGCAGGTCCGTGCCGATGCCCGGCTCTTGTCCGGCGTCGTCGTCGAGTTTGCCGACGAACACCGCGCGTGCTCCGCTGTGGCGCAGCGTGTAGCGGATCGTGTCGGCGTTGGCCGTGGGGTAGATCGGCACGCTGACGTAGCCGCCCACCATCAGCGCAAGGTCCGTGACGAACCACTCGGCGCAGTTCTGCGACAACAGGCCGATGCGGGCGCCGCGCGCCAGACCCAGGTCCCGCAGGCCGGCGGCGAGCCGGTGCGCCTGGTCGTCCACCTCGCGCCACGTCAGCTCGCGCGCGCCTCCGCCGGGCAACGGCTGACTCAGGAAGATCTCGTCCGCCCGGGCCTCGGCCCAGCGCTTCAGCCACGTCACCGGGGTCTCGCGTCGTCGATCCAATCAGGGGCTCCCTCTTCCCGAATATGGGGATTATATGGCCGAAGCGTCTTCTTCGGCGGCCCTAAGTCTGTTAGCCTTTGGCGGACCGGGCGTAGGGATGGAGGTTTCGATGAGGTTCCGCAGGTCTCTTCCGGCTCTCCTCGTCTTGCTGGCCGCGATCGGCCTGGCATCGGCCCAGGGCAACGGGCGGATCGAGGGGCGCATCGTCAAGGAGGGCGACGGCGTGGGCGGCGTCGCCATTCTGGTCGCGGAGCTGAAGCTGGTCGAGATCTCCGACGCCGAGGGCAAGTTCGTCTTCACGAAGGTGCCGGCGGGCACCTACACCCTGATCCTGACGCTGGGGGAGAACTCCAAGACGCAGCCCGCCGTCGGCGTGCTCGAGGGCCGGGCGCGCGAGGTCGAGATCGAGGTCGACTGGGCCCTGGGCAAGCAGGAGACGATCACGGTCACCGCGGCGGCAGCGCGCGCGGCGAAGATCGTCGACGCCCCGGCCGCCGTGACGTCGGTCCCCGAGGAGAAGATCGAGGCCGAGGCCGCTCACGGACAGTTGCCCAAGGTGCTCGAGTTCACGCCCGGCGCCGAGATCACGCAGGGCGGTCTCTACGACTTCAACTTCAACACGCGCGGGTTCAACAGCTCGCTGAACCGCCGCGTCTCGACCTACATCGACGGACGCGACGTCAGCGTCGTGCTGCTGGGCGCCCAGGAGTGGGCCTCGATCACGACGCTGGACGACATGGCGGGCCTCGAGTTCGTGCGCGGTCCGAGCGCGGCGCTGTACGGCGCCAACGCCTCGGCGGGCGTGATCAACATCACGACCAAGCCGCCGCGCGGCTCCGAGGGGCAGATGTTCCGCGTGACCGCCGGCGAGCTGGACACGCTCAACTTCGATTACCGGCACGCCGCGGAGGCCGGCCGCGGCTGGTACTGGAAGGTGATTGCGGGTGCGCGGCAGTCGGCGGACTTCAGCGAGTCGCGGGTGCTCGGAGGCGATGAAAGGGAGTACGCGCCTCTCTGCGATCCCGACGACCCCGACCAGCACCCGATCTTCGCTGCGAACTGCCTGCCGTCGGAGAAGGAACTGTTCATCGACGACGACAACGAGATCTATTTCACGAGCGGTCGCGTCGACAAGTACTTCGCGGACGACTCGGTCCTGACCATCGAGGGCGGGACGACCGGGATCCGCGGGCCGCTGTTCCAGACGGGAATCGGCCGCGTGCAGGTGCTGGACGCCACCAAGCCCTGGGGGCGGCTGGCCTGGTCGAACGGCAAGTGGAACGTCGCGGCCAACTACACGCACCGCAAGGGCAACCAGGCGAACATGTCCGATGAACTGATCGTCGGTTTCGAGCTGATCACGAACACCAAGCGCTACGGCCTCGAGGCCCAGGGGAACTGGTCGTTCTTCGGCGACAGGATGCGGCTCGTCGTGGGCGCCGGTCTTACCGAGGAGCGGGTCGACTCCGAGAACCGCGCGACCGGGGAACAGACGGTCGTCTGGGAACCGCTCTCGACGGATCGACAGGCGATCTTCTCGCAGCTGGACTACAAGCTCAACGAGCACATCAAGTTCGTCTTCGCCGGCCGCGTCGATCGCGCCTCGTTGCACGAGACCCAGTTCTCGCCCAAGGCGGCGATGGTCTACTCGATCAACCCCAAGCACTCGTTCCGCTTCACGTTCAACAAGGCGTTCCAGGTGGCGAACTACTCGGAGTTCTTTCTGCACGCCAGGTTGACGGAGACACCGCAACCAGCGGCGCTGGCGGGCATTCTCTGCGGTACGTTCGGCATTGACTGTGGAGTAGAAGGACCGACGCCGGTGATCGCGGGAGGGGTCGACGACCTGAATCTGGAGAAAACGACGGCGTTCGAACTGGGCTACAGCGGTCTCGTCGGCCGCCGCGTGTTTTTTACGGTCGATTACTACAGATCCAAGAACAAGGACTTTATTACAGACCTCGTTCGACGTGTTCAGTGTGATCCGGTGAACCTCGGGGACCCTCGAGAGTGTTTCGACGCCCCGCTGCTCAACCCCAACCGTTACTATGAATGGGGATTGGACCCAGTCTATGGCTTTGCTGATGATCACCCGGCCAACACCACCTATATCGGCGACATTACGGTGGCTCAGGCGTTGCGCAATAGTGTGCGGAGTGGTGGTTGGGCCTTGTCTCACGATCTCGACGGATCCCCGGTAATCGTCGCTTTTACGTACAACAACGCGGGGGAAGTCGAGACGCAGGGCGTCGACTTCTCGATGCAGTACTTCTTCAACGAGCACTGGAACCTACAGGCCAGCTACTCCTGGTTCGACTACGACATCGTCGACGAGGCCACGCTGGAGGATTTCCAGCCCAACACGCCCGAGTTCAAGGGCAGCATGTCATTGTCGTACAGCCGCAAGAACTTCCACGGCAGCCTCAGCGGACGGTGGGTCGACGACTTCGAGTGGGCGGCGGGGGTTTGCGCCGGGCCGGTGCCGTCCTACTCTACGGTCGACCTGGCCGCCAACTACAACGTTGCGGATTGGGTCAGCGTGGGAATGAACGTCTCGAACTTGAGCGACAAGGAACATTATCAGACGTGGTGCGGCGACCTGATCGAACGCCGGGCACTGACCAACGTGACGTTCCACTGGTAGGCGGTTAGCCGGCGGTCAGGGAAGCGCGGCGGGGCGCTTTGCCGTGCGCGGTCGCGCCGGCCGTTGCGGCACGGCGGCGGGGCGACGCTCGATCATCTCGCGCGCCGCCTTCGCGATCGCCTCGGCGTCGATGCCGGCCTCGGCCTGCTGCTCGGCGCGCGAGCCCTGGTAGATCCAGCCGTCGGGCAGCCCCAGGCGCTTGATGCCGTGGGTCGGCCAGCCGTTGGCGTTGCACGCCTCCAGCACGCAGCTGCCGAAGCCGCCGTCGACGTGGTGGTCCTCGACCGTGATCACGGGCATCTTCGCGCCGACGAGCTGCTCGATCAGCTCGGCGTCCACCGGCTTGGCGAAGCGCGCGTCGTACACCGCGACCGACACGCCCTGCTCCGCGAGCTGCTCTCGCGCCGCCAGCGCGTGCAGCACCGGGAAGCCGTAGGCCAGGATCGCCGCGTCCGTGCCCTCGGCCAGCAGGTTCGCCCGGCCCAGCTCGAACGCCGGCGTCCGCGCCTGCAACGGCTCGGGCACCGTGTCGCGCGGGTAGCGCAGCGCCGACGGGCCGTCCTCGTGCGTGCGCATGAACTCCAGCGCGGAGCGCAGCGTCGACTCATCCGCCGCCGCCATCAGCACCATCTTCGGGAACGAGCGCAGGTAGGCCACGTCGAGAAAGCCGTGGTGCACCGCGCCGTCGCCGCCCACGACACCCGCGCGGTCCATGCAGAAGCGCACCGGCAGGCCCTGCAGCGCCACCTCCTGGAACACCTGGTCGATCCCGCGCTGCAGGAACGTCGAGTAGATCGTCGCGAACGGCTTCATCCCGCTGCGCGCCATGCCCGCGCACATGTCGATCGCGTGCGATTCCGCGATCCCCACGTCGAACGTCCGCTCGGGGAAGCGCGGCATCAGCTCGGCCAGGCCCGTCCCGTCCGGCATCCCCGCCGTCACCGTCACCACACGCTCGTCGAGAGCCATCACGTCGCCCAGCGCGTCCGAGTACGCCGAGGTGAACGAGCGGCCGCTCGACACCAGCTCGACCCGGCAGCCCTCGCGCCGGAACGGCTTCGGCGAGTGGAACTTCGTCGGGTCCTCCGAGCTGAAGTCGAAGCCCTTGCCCTTCACCGTCTTCACGTGCAGCAGCACCGGTTGGTCGATCTCCTTCACCTCTTCCAGCATGTCGATCAGCTCGCGCAGGTCGTGGCCGTCGATCGGCCCCACGCACAGCAGCCCGAAGCTGTGGAACGGGTGCTGGTGATCCAGCGCCGCCAGCGTCATCTCGCCGAAGCGGTGGTACATCTCCTCGATCGCGCCCCCGAGCGGGATCTTCTTGATCACCTCTCGCGCCTTGTGCTTCAGGTCGGTGAAACGATGGTCCACGCGGATGCGGTCGAAGTAACCCGCCACCGCTCCCTGCGGCACACCGATCGACATCCCGTTGTCGTTGAGCACCACCAGGAACTGACGCTTCAGCGTTCCGGCGTTGTTGAGACCTTCCATCGACACGCCGTTGACGATCGAAGAGTCGCCGACCAGCGTCACGACCTTGCGTTGCGTCTCGCCGAGAAGCTGGTCACCGCGTGCCATGCCGATCGCCGTCGAGATCCCCGTCCCCGCGTGGCCCACGCTGAACAGGTCGTACTCGCTCTCGCGCGGCTCAGGAAAACCCGCCATCCCGTCACGCTGACGCAGGCGGTCCAGCAGGTGGCCGCGACCGGTCGCCAGCTTGTGCGCGTAGCACTGGTGGCCCACGTCGAACAGCAGCCGATCCGTCGAGAAGTCGAACACGTAGTGCAACGCCAGCGTCAGCTCCACCACGCCCAGGTTGGGCGCCAGGTGACCGCCGCTCTTCGACACCTGGTCGCAGATCGCGTGACGCATCTCGACCGCAAGCTGCTCGAGCTGCTCGAGCGAGAGACGCTTCAGCTGTTGCGGAGACGTGATTCGATCCAGCAGAGGTGAGGTTTGCATGAGTTGTTCTCTCCGGAATCAGCCGCGCTGCCACAGCTCGGATACACGACGCCGATCGAGCGCCTGCTGCAACGAGGCGATGATCGAAACCACCTCGGGGCGCGTCAGCTTCGTGCCCGGACCCGACTCCTCGACGCGCGCGAGGGTCGCGCGGGCCAGCAGCACGGGCAACGCGGTGAAGCCGACGACACCGGACGGCGCCTCTGCCGACTCGAGTCGCGTGCAGTAGCCGGCTGCGCGGTCGAGGTCCTCGCGCGCCAGCGCGAACACCGCCGAGCGATCCACCGTCGGGGGCAGATAGCACCGGCCCTCCTCGGCATCGGCGGCCGAGTCCTTCAAGATGTTGACCAGTTGCAGCGCCTCGCCGAACGCGGCCGCGTCGCGCCGCAGTTCGGCGGCGGCGGGTTGCAGCTGACCTCGATCCTCCAGGAATAGCTCGGTCAACATCTCACCGACGATGCCGGCGACGGCGTAGCAGTAAGCCTTGAGATCGGGGATGTCGTCGAGCTGCAGGCGGCCCTGCTGCTCGCGCTCGACGAACGAGGTCATGCCGGAGATCGTGCGCGACGTGTGCCGGACGATCTCGGCGGTCGTTCCCGGCGTGAGAGACGACATCGCGTCGATCACGTCGGGCAACTTCTGCAGTAGCTCGCAGTAGCCCTCGTGATCGCATGGCGGTTCCGTCAGCCAGGCGTCGGCGAGCTCACGCGCGCGCGCGGTCGACGGCTGTTCGATCAGGTCGTTCAGCGCGGCGAGCTCCTGCAGTTTGCGCCCCCGAGGCCACGACGTGGCGTCCTCGAGCGTGTCGGCGACGCGGAACAACAGGTAGGCCACCGTCACGGCATAGCGCGTGGGCTCCGGCAGCAACGGAATCGTCAGGGCGAACGTGCGACTGCTGCGCTCGAGCAGGTGATCCAGCAACGGGGGTGTGCGGACCGCGGCGGCGACGTCGCGCGTGTTGTCGGATTCCATGGCCGCTCCCTAGAAGTTCCGGGCCCCGTTGGCGGAAAACGGATGCCCAATTCTTCTAGGTTCGGCCGATCTTCGCCACCGCGGAGTCCGTCCGCGCGGGAAATCCAGGGAATGTGCGCCTACCAGTTGTCGCCGACGAGAATCTCCAGGCGCGTCGCGTCGAACGGACGGACCGTGAGATCGCCCGCCGCCGCGGTCACGATGACCTCCGGGCCGCCCCGACCTCTGCGAAAACTGGCGCGCTCGCCGTCGCTCTCCACCCTGTCGAGCTCGAGGCCGAGCGTCTTCACCGCCCCCGAGCGCGTCACGGCGTGCAGGTCCATCCCGGTCAGCTTGCCGATGCGCAGCGTCACGCTCCCGCTGTCCGAGTGGATGGTCGCCTGACTCGTCGTCTTCAGTCGCGTCGCGACGTCGATGCTGCCCGATTCCGTGGTAACGTCCGCCGTGGCCGGCTCGACACCGGCGAGCCTGATCTCTCCGCTCGCGTTCTCGGCGCGCAGCTTCCGTGCGGTCACGTCGGCGGCGGTGATGTTGCCGCGCACGTTGCGCAGCTGCATGGCGTCGGCGCGCACCCGCTTCAACTTCACGTCGCCGGTCTCGGTCCGCACGTTCAACGTGTCGCCCTGGAAGTTGTTCAACGCGATGTCGCCGCTGAGCGTCCGGATGTCCAGGGCGCCGAACGCCTGCTCCACGATGACGTCCGCGGTCTGCGTCTCCAGAGCTACCGATCCACGGATTCCGCGACCGTGGATCGCACCGACCGACTGTCGCGCCGAGACCGGCGCGTCGAACGGTACGGTCAACGTCAGGTGAACGGCAAGGCCCGTCGCCTTGCGACCGCCGACGATGCGAACGAGGTGCCCGTCGTACTCGACGGTCAGCTCACGCCGCATCATCGGCGCGGTCCAGCGTGCGAACGCCCCGCCAACACCCGCCTTCGGCAGGCGCAGCGACAGATGCCGTTCCAGCGGGAAGCCGACGCGGAAACCCGCGACCGAATCGTCGTCGTCTTCACGCAATGCGATCGACTCGGCCAGCGCCGCCGCCTCCGATTGCGTTTTGGCCTCGGCGACGACGAGCGCCTCGAGGCGAATCTCGTTCGTCTCCGCTCCGCGCACGTCGATCGAGCCGAGCAGGTTCGCGACGCGCACGGTGGTCCCGGGCTGCCACGGACGGGATTGCTCGATCGTCCGCTCGACGGACTCGAGAGCGTGCGCGGCGGGGATCGCGGAGGCGAGCAGGCAGACCATCGCGGTCGTGCGAAGCAGCATCGAGGTCTCCTTCATGAATCGAGACGATGACGTCGAGCAAGCGGCGGGCCGTCGAGTATGCGCCGAAAACCCGCGCTCGAAGAGGGCGATCGTGCGAAGCCGATCACGAAAGCTCCATTTTCGAACACATTTTCGTAATCGCCGCCGCGGCACCGAGTTGACGCCACAGGCGGGCGAGACCGACGTATACTTCCGGGTCGGGGGACATTCATTGCTTCGTTCGGACCGCCAGAAGGGTCGACGTTCGTCCGGTGCGAACCGGACCCGACAGGATCCTGTCGGATCGCCCCGTGAGTCCTCGCGAGCCGCCAGGGACATCGGCCTGTTCCTGCGCAGCGCGCGCGAGGCACAGAACCTCAGCCAGGATCAGCTCGCCGCGCTGACCCGGAATCGACCCGGCAGCGTCTCGCGCGCCATGATCAGCGCGGTCGAGCGCGGGCTGCACCTGCCCGGCCTCGACGTTCTGCTCACGCTGTCCCGGACGTTGCACGTCTCGCCCGGAGAGGTGCTCGAGCGACTCGAGCTGAGCCGCGGCGAGACGGTGGAGACCGGGGACCTGACGCTCGACGAGCTCGAGGTGCTGGCCAGCCGCAGTTTCTGGTCGGGCCGACACCGACGCGCGGTTGCCTACTACGACGTGATCCTGCATCGACTGGCGAACGATCCGCCCGCGAACGCGACGGAGCGTCGACGCAAGACCGCCTCGATCGAGATCCCGCGTGCCGCGGCCCTGCGCCGTTGCGGCGCGATCAACGCGGCGCGCGCGGGAGCCGAGCGAGCGATCGGTCTGACCGACGGCTTGCCGTTGTTCCAGGCCCAGGCCTACGTGATCCTGGCGGCGCTGCAGGTGCAATCCGGCTGCCTGCCACTCGCGCGCGACGCGGCCGAGCGCGCGGTCGTCGTCGCCACGGAAGCGGGCGACGCCAAGACACAGGGTTGGGCGTGGATCGAGAAAGGCGAGGTGTTGCACGCTTCGGGTCTTGCGGCCGAGGCGCGGCGCGCATTCCTGCAGGCCCGCGCCTTCGTGCGCCGCGCCGGTGATCGCGAACACGAGGTCAACGTCGAGGGCAACCTCGGTTCGTGCCTACGCGACATGGGACGGCTGGACCAGGCGCGCCAGCGCTACCTGCGCGCCCTCGAGCTGGCGCGGCGCTACAACCTGCCGTCGGCGGAGGCGCTGTGGCTGGTCGAGCTGGGTCGCGTGTCGCTGGAGCAAGGCGACGCCGAGCGCGCCGCTGCTTGCGGCGCGGCGGCGCTGGCCATCGCCAAGCCCGGGAACCACCTGGTGACCGAGTTTCGTGCGGAGTGGCTGCTGCACCGGATCCGTTTGCACGCCGATCCGGGGGATCCGGACCGCCATCGCGTGGCCTACCTGCGCAAGCTGTATGCTCGTCTCGACGAGCATCGCGGGGTCGAGGAGATCAGGGAGTTCCGGGACGCGTACTGCGCCCCGGGAGGAGAGCGTTCACCATGAGAACCCGTGTCGCCGCCTCCCTGTTGTTCCTCGCCGTCGTCCTCGGATGGGTCGTCCCCGTCGATGCCGAGGTCAGCGCCACACGCAGGTCCGGGCGCGCGCACACGCTGCTGATGGATCGTCTGTCGATCACGGACGGAGCGGATCCCGTCCCGACGCTCGGCTGGGCGGCTTACAGCAACGCCGCGGCCGTGGGAACGCTGCTCAACCCTTCCGGCGAGGCGCGCGACGACGGTCGCCCCGACGTGGTCTGGCATCCGACCACGGGAAGCCCCGTTGTCGTATGGGCCTACAACAACGGGACGGATCACGACATCGCGTTCTCGGCATGGACCGGGACGCAGTGGAGCGCGATCGTTTTCCTCACGGCATCGACCGACGACGAGATCGATCCGCGCGCGTTCATCGAGCACGACGGGACGGTGCACGTGGTGTGGTGGGTCGACTCGGACGAGCCGAAAGTGATGATGACGCGTCGCAATCCGACGACGGGCCACTGGCTCGCGCCGCTGCGCGTCTCGGCGGTCGACGAGCAGGCGCGAAAGCCGACCGTCGCGGTGCTGGGCCAGGTGCCGCGGGTGGCTTACGAGCTCGAGCCCGGCACCAATTTCCAGGCGGGACGGGAGATCGTGGTGCGGCGCTGGGAGGGCGACGTGTTCGCCTCCGAGCAGACGGTGCCGGCGGGAATCAACGCGGAGGGTCTGGAGCCGCTGCTGCGCGTTCTCGGCGACACGATCTGGCTCGAGTGGTTCGAGTCGGCGACCGAGCTGGGTTATGCGCGTCGCGCCGCCGGATCGGCGGACTGGGGCAGTCCTGCGACGGTTACGCTCTTCGGCGATTCGTGGATCGACGTCGAGGACGCGCGCAAACGCGTCGCGTTGCAGATCTGGCTGACCCCACCGGACGTGACCGATCCGGGCCCGACCACTCCGGACTAGGCGCGCCGACAGCTTCCTGCCGCCCGAATGGGCGAACCGGCTATCTCCCGAGGGCGAACTTGCGGAAGATTCTCGCCGAGGAGGGTCGCGTCATGAAGTTCGTAAGCACTACACTTTTTCTGCTCTGTCTTTGCTCCGCGATAGCGATCGGTGACGCCGAGACGCCGAGCTACACGGTCCCGTGCTGCGACCCGGCCGAATTCCCAGGCCAAACCGGTCAGCAGTTCTGCGCTACGGGAACCGTGTGCTGCGCGGACGGTGCATGGCAATGCAACGACGCGACAGGAATCACGACGTGCGCCGACACAGGCCCGGTCTGCGAAGCTTCGTGTTGCGACCCCCTCGACGAACCCGGGCTGTTCGGCAATCCCGTCTGCATCGAAGGCGCCACCTGCTGCTCGAGCGGCGGCTGGCAGTGCAACGACGCCGGGGGGCAGTCGACGTGTTCGATCGACGGCGACACCTGCGACTCGCAGTGTTGTGACCCCTCGCACGAGCCCGGAAGCGGCAGCACTCCTCCCTGCTTCGAGGGCGCGACGTGCTGCTCGAGCGGAGATTGGCAGTGCAACGACGGGACGGCCGGCTCGACGTGCGATCTCGACGGCGTCGCTTGCATCGACTGCTGCGACCCCGCGGATCAGCCGGGGCTGTTCGGCAACCCACCCTGTGTCGAGGGCGCGACGTGCTGCGCCGACGGCGGCTGGCAGTGCAACGACGCCGGCGCCCAGTCGACGTGCCCCGTCGACGGCATCGTCTGCCCGCGCATGTGCTGCGACCCCGCCGACGAGCCAGGCCAGACCGGAACGACACCCTGCCCGTTCGGCGCCGTCTGCTGCGGCGACGGAGAGTGGCAGTGTATCGACAACAGCGGCGCGACGACATGCAACGTTCAGGGAGAGGCCTGCGACTCGCAGTGCTGCGACCCGGTGGAGGAGCCGGGGCAGTTCGGCAATCCATTCTGCTTCGAGGGCCACACGTGCTGTGCCAGCGGCGAGTGGCAGTGCAACGACGCCGGCGCCCAGTCGACGTGCGATGTGGACGGCGTGGACTGTGAAGTGTGCTGCGACCTCGGCGACGAGCCGGGACGCTTCGGCAACCCGCCGTGCTTCGAGGGAGCCACCTGTTGCTCCGACGGCGAGTGGCAGTGCAACGACGCCGGCGCCCAGTCGACGTGCGACGTGGACGGCATCGCCTGCGAGGACTGCTGCGAGCCGGCGGACGAGCCGGGCCAGTTCGGCAATCCGATCTGCTTCGAGGGCCACACGTGCTGCGGCGACGGCGAATGGCAGTGTAACGACGCAACGGGCGAGTCGACCTGTGCACTCGACGGCGCGGCGTGCGAGCCGCGCTGCTGCGATCCCGCGGATCAACCCAACATCGGTGGCACCGCGCACTGCACGACCGGCTTCACCTGCTGCGGAAACGGCGTCTGGCGCTGCAATGACGCCGACGGCAACCCAACGTGCCCCGGAGACACGGGTGACGTCTGTCCGCAGATCTGCGGCGGCTTCACCGGCATCGAGTGTCCCGACGACGAGTTCTGCAAGCTGCCCCTGGGCCAGTGTTGCTGCGACATCGTCGGCGTCTGCGTCGAGATCCCGCAGGGCTGCCCGGACGTGTGGGATCCGGTCTGCGGCTGCGACGGCGTGACCTACGGCAACGAGTGCGAGGCCGAGGCGGCCGGCGTCTCGATCGAGCACCCCGGCGCCTGCGTCCAGGTGTGCGGCGGGTTCACCGGCGCCGAATGCGACGAGGGCGAGTACTGCCGCTATCCCGACGGCGAGTGCTGCTGCGACATCGAGGGCGTGTGCGAGCCGGTGCCGGACGCCTGCCCGGCGGTATGCGACCCGGTTTGCGGTTGCGACGGCGTGACCTACCCCAATCGCTGCGAGGCGGCGGCCGCCGGTGCGTCGGTCGAGCATCCCGGAGCGTGCTTCGCGGGCGGCGGCCTCGTCGGCCGGGTCGAGATGCGCGTCAAGTCGGCGCTGCGCTGGGCCCCGGTGCCCCAGGCCCTCTGGTACAACGTCTATCGCAAGATCCACGCGGGCGGCGGCCCCCCGACCGACGCCGGCACGTGCTACGAGCCGGGCGAGACCCAGACCTCCACCGCGGTCCCCGGGATCCCGCACCCGGGACGGGTGTGGATGTTCCAGGTCGCCGCGGTCTTTGAGGACGGGGAGGGTCCGCTGGGGATCAGCTTCGACTGCCAGCCGAGGACCCCCGCGAGCCGCTGCGTTTGCGGCCTGCCGCCCGACGTCGGTCCTTGCGACGGCGTATTTCCGCGCTGGTTCCACAATCCGCTCACGGGCGCCTGCGAGGAGTTCATCTGGGGCGGCTGCGGCGGCAACGAGAATAACTTCGAGACCCTCGCTCAGTGCCAGGCGCGCTGCGTGATCGACGTCGGCGGAGGCTCCTGAGAGTCTGGACTTAAACCGCCGGCTGAGGTTAAATGATTCGGCTGCCCGTGCGGGAGAGCGGTCGAATGGCTCACATACTGGTTGTCGACGACAGTCCGGAGCAGGCGCGGTTCATCGCGACCCTGCTCGAGAGTGAAGACTACACGGTGGAGATCGCCCCCGACGGGGCATCTGCGCTCGAGGCGATGAGCCGTCGGCGCCCCGACCTCGTAGCAACCGATCTGGTCATGCCGGGGATGGACGGTCTGGCGCTGGTCGAGGCCATCCGCGAGAGCTTCCCCGCGATCCCCGTCCTGCTGCTGACCGCGTTCGGCAGCGCCGAGATCGCGGTGAAGGCGTTGCAGACCGGAGCGGCGAGCTACGTGCCGAAGCGGCTGATCCGCCAGGACCTCGCCGACACCGTCGAGAGCACGCTGGAAGTCTCGCAGGCGGCCCGTGAGCGCACGCGCGCCCTGGCCTCGCTGCAGGCCACGACGCTGCGCTTCTCGCTGGAGAACGACCACACGCTGGTCTCGCCCCTCGTCGGCTACATCCAGGAGCGCGTCCAGGACACTTTCCTCGACGACGGACACTCACAGGACCTGCTGCAGATCGGCGTCGCGCTGCAAGAGGCGCTGTTCAACGCCATGCATCACGGTAACCTGCAGGTCGGCTCCGAGCTGCGTCGCGAGGACACGCGCAAGTACTACGAGAAGATCAAACAGCGCCAAAGCGAGAAGCCGTACTGCGACCGGCGCGTGCGGCTGACGATCGAGATCGGGCCGAACGAGTTGAAGTTCGACGTACTCGACGAGGGCGCCGGGTTCGATCCGCAGCAGGTGCCCGACCCGACCGATCCGGCGAACCTGGACCGCGTGCACGGGCGCGGGCTGTACCTGATCTCGACCTTCATGGATCAAGTCGTCCACAACGAGATCGGCAACCGCATCACCATGATCAAGCGGATTGTCGAGGAGAATCTCGCGGCGTCGTCGGGCTGAACGGCCCGTACCGAGGTGCGGCATGGGTTTCGACTGGACCATGCTTTCGGAAGTCGAACGCGTCTCGGGCGAGAAGGCGGTCGCGGAGATCGTCGAGTTGTTCCTGGAGTACGGGCCGCAGCGCCTCAGCTCCGCGCGCGAGGGCGTCGCAGCCGGCGACCATGACATGCTGGGCCAGGCGGTCCACACGCTGAAGTCGAGCGCCGGAATGATCGGTGCGACACGTCTGCACGACGTGGCCGCGAGGATGGAACGCCTGATCAAGACCGATCGGGCCGAGGAAGGGGCGAAGTTCCTGCCCTTGCTCGAGAGCGAATACGCCCGAGTCGAGTCATTCCTGCGCGAACGCTACACGCGCTAGCCGGGCGGGCTAGCGGCAGGCGTCGAGCGACACCGCGTCGCGGCGCTCCTCGATCCAGTCGAAGATGCGTTGCGACTCGTGCGTGTCGAGCTCGGTCGCGGCGTACTGCTCGGCGGCGACCCAGGCGAGGTCCCAGTCTCCGACCCGCACCGCCGTGCGCGCGATCTCGCCGCTGGCCGTGCGCGTCAACCGGCGTACGGCCTCGGAGGAGGCGGGTTTCGTGCGCACCTGTTCCAACCTGTCCCACGCTGCACGGGGGCTGCCACGCTCACAGGCCGCGCCGATCTGCTTCGCCGCGGAGGCAACGAGTCGATCCGAGGGGGTCGTCGTCCCCGGCCACAGCTCGAGCTCGATCTCGGCGATGCGGTAAGCGGCCTCGAACCGGCCGGCCTCGTACTCGGGCAGGAATGCGATGTTCAGCAAGCCGCGGATGTTGACGCTGGTTCCCTCGAGCGATTCGACATGACGCGCGGCCTCGAGCACGGATTCGGCGGCTGCGACCCGGCGTCCGCCGCGCACCTCGCGCGTGGCGCGGTTGAGCCAGGCGAAGCCCACCGCCTGCTCGAGCGTCACGGCACGCATCCGATCCGCGTAGCCGGCGGGGATCGCGGGGCGCGGAAGGCGCGCAGACTCGGGACGCTCAGCCCAGGACGCCGCGGGCCACGGCTCGGGGCTGTTCCACGTCGCCTCGGCGGCGCGACGCTTGCGGTCGAGGTCGAAGCCGTCCACCAGCGTGGTCTCGACGTCGATCGGCCTGCCCTCGACGAGCAGCCGCAGCATCAGGTGCCCCGGCCCCTCGAGCACCTGCACGTCGTAGCCCAGTTCGCGTGCGACAAGGCCGAAGAACAGGGTGGCGGACACGCAGTTGAAGCTGCCCTCGTGCAGCATCTCGAGCACACCGTCCGCCTGCTGCTCGTACTCACCGAACGGTCGCTTGTGCAGCGCGCGATGCAGCTTGCGCGCCCCGGCGTAGGTCGGGTGCGAGCCCCCGACGCGCTCGATCGTGCGCTCGACGGCGGAGCGCAGTCGGATCTCCGCGGTCACGACCGTTTCGCGCGGCGTGCCCGTCGCGACGAGGATCTCACGCAACAGATTCGACGGGGCGGGGTCGGCTACGCACTCTTCCTCGGCCTGCGAGCCGTGGGCCACGAGCGAGCAGACCGAGAGGGCGATAGCGAACGCGACCGAATTGACTCGACGCCGACACACACCCGCACCCCCGGGACTCGGTTCGCTGCGAACATAGGTCCCGAATCCGGGCGCGGCAAAATGGGACAGCGGGGTGCGATCAGACCGAGGGTTTGCGCTTTGTCAGCAGCTCGTCGATCCCGCGGTTCTTGATCGAGATCAACTGGTCCACGCTCATCTTCTCGAAGCCCGCCGCGTTGAGCCTGGCCACGAACTCGGGCCCAATGCCGTGGGCGTGCAGGCGAACGATACCGTCGACGCTGAGGTCGTCATAGCCCAGTTCGTGGAGTCCGGCGACCGTCTGCGACGAGACGCCGTGGGTCCGCAGCCGGACGAGCGAGTCGACGTTGTCGAATCCGAGCCCGACCAGCTCGGTCACGTACTCGGTCGGGATGCCGTAGTTCTTCAGCCGGACGATCTTGTCCGAGCTGAGGTTCGGCAGCCCCGAGGCCAGCAGGCCGCGCACGTAGTCCAGCGACACACCGTGGTTTTCGAGCCGCAGCACTCCGTCAAGCGACAGGTCGAGCGGCTTCATGTTGCGCAGTGTCACCGCACGCTCGGCGGTCATGCCGTGGTTGTGTAGCCGGATGATCGAGTCCACGTCCTTGGGCCCAAACCCCGCCTCGCGCAGCGCGACGACGTACTGGGCGTGGATGCCGTGGTTGTGCAGCCGGATGAACGTGTCCTCGGCATGCGCCGGGAAGCCGACATCGACCAGTTCCTGCACGAACTGCGTCGCGATGCCGTGGTTGTGCAGCCGCACGATCGCGCCGTTGTCCGTCGGCTCGAGCCCCGCAGCGACCAGCCTGGCGACGTAGTTCGGGCCAATGTCGTGAATGTGCAGCCGGATGAGCTGGTCGATCGGGATCTTCGTCACTCCCAGATCGGCGAACTCGCGGATCGTGTGCGGCGAGATCCCGTGGTTGCGCAGCCGGATCACGTTGTCGATGGTCGGGGTGTAGCCGAGCCCCTGCGTCCCGCGCACGTAGTCCAGGCCTATGCCGTGATGGGTCAGCCGGATCGCCGAGTCGATCGGGATGTCGCGGTAGCCGATCCCGATCAACCCCTCGAGAAACTCGCGGTCGACGTCGAACAGGACCAACCGCACGAGCTGCTCGCTCGCGATGCGGCTGTAGCCGAGCTGCTCCATGGCGGCAACGAATGTCGGGTCGGGCTCGAAATGGAATTTGCCCGACGGACGCCAGAAGAAGATCTTGCCCTCGAAGACGAGCGTGCCGGCGTCCGCGCGCTTGCTGAACGCGACGTCGCCGCTGAAGCGGGCCAGCTCGTCCCGCGTCACGTCCTCGAGCTGCTTCAGCGGGAGGTTCAGCCGAACGCTGGTGTCCTCGTGGTCGAACGTCAGCTTGATGCGAAGCTGGCCGCTGCCGCGGTCGAATTTGCCACCCCATTCTCCCTCGACGGGCTTCTGGGCGGCGGGCAGCACCTGGGCGCCCACGAACAGAACGACGATCGCAAGGCAACAGAGCCGGGAAAAGCGCACGATCCTACCCTCCTCGATCCTTGTAACGCAGAATCGGCGAGGTAGGTTCCCTCAGGGGACGTTGATCTGCCCGCGGCAGGCCACGACCGCCCCACCGGCGACGCGGACCTCGGAGATCTCGCCCCCGTTCCGCTCGGCCGTCAGGTGGAGACGACTCGGACGGCCCATCTCGAGCCCCTGGGCCACGTTCCACTCCAGCTTCGCGTCCTTGTCGCCGTTCAGCGAGCCGAGCAGGTTGGCGAGACCCGCGTTGGCGCTGCCGGTCGCGGGATCCTCCATCACGCCGTGCACCGGGGCGTAGACCCGGGCGCGGAAGTCGACGCCGTTCTTCGACGCCTCGTCCATCCGCACGTACGCGAAGACGCCGTCGAGACCGCGACTCGCAGAGATGCGAGTCACCGGTCCGGGCGCGGCCTCGGACGCGGCGAGCGCGTCGAGGTCCTTCAGCTCGATGTAGAGAAAACGAACCCCGACCGACATCACGGTCGGCTGGTGGTGCGCCTCGACGACCTGCTCCGGCTTGAGCCCGAGCGACTTCGCGGCCTCGTCGACCGGCACGTCGCCCTCGAACTGGTTGATCTGCGGGGCGACGAACTCCGCCGCATCGATCTCGCCACCGTTGCCGCGCAGCGTCAGCGCCACCACACCGGCCCCCTCTTCAAAGAAGAGGCGTTGACCGGCAACGGCGTCACCGAGCAGGTTCAGCCGCGCCAGCGCCACCGCCGTGCCGACGTTGGGGTGGCCGGCGAACGGGATCTCCGCCATCGGCGTGAAGATGCGCACCTTGCGCGTGTTGTTCTCGTCCTCCGGAGGCAGGACGAAAGTCGTCTCGGAGTAGTTGAACTCACGGGCGATGGCCTGCATCTGCTCGGTCTCGAGCCCGCGGGCATCCGGAAGAACGGCCAGGGGGTTGCCGCCGAACATCTTGTCGGTGAATACGTCGAGCGTCACGAAATCATAAGGCATGTCCCCTCCCGCTTGCGCCCCGTGCCGGGCTCTGGTTTTGCTGAAAAACCCGGAGTTGTTCAGCACAACCGTAGCAGCGGAGGGCGATTCGCTCCAGCCCAGTCCGCGAGGACCCGGACAACACGCTGGGTTCGAGCCGGTGGGGGCGTGCTCGCTATCGCTTGGGTCTTTCGGTTCGTGTTGATCCTGTTCGACGACGTTTGGAGTCAGCTCTACCAGTTGTCGCGGCATTTTCGCTATCCAGAACCAGGAGACCTTCGCTGCCCGGACTGTGTCGCCCTTCGGTCGTGACGACACCCTCAGTCTGTTCGTCCCCTTCGCACAGTACGACTCGGCAACGCCCCATGTTTCCCGCCTCGTCACGCGCCGTGACGATGAGCTCCGCTCGATGTGCCTCGAGGCGCAGTTGATCGGGAGGAGACGAGTCCACGTCGCACTGGCGGCCGCGACACTCCAGCGCCAGCATCTGACCGCTGGATACCGCAACGCTGCTGCAATTCGCGTCGACACCTTCGTCGTCGGCAATCGTGCCGGGCGCACCTGCCGATCGGATGACGGCGGAGATCAGGACCGCGCTGCACGCGTCAACCGCTTCGAACTCGACGCGCAGACCGCCCGGAACCGGTTGCGCCGCGCAGGTAACCACGGGACCCATCGTATCCAGCACGACGAGCGACGACAGCGCGACGCTCGCGTTCTCGCACTCGTCGGCCGAATCAAAGGTGACTCGCGTGGCTTGCCCCAACGTGCTGCCCCCGGGAAACACGAGCGGTGCGTCGTGTCCGGGTGCCGTCGCCTCACCGCACGCGTCTATCGCGACGGCGCCGGCCAGCCAATCCTGCACAGCAGGGGTGTCGATCGACACACCGCCGAACGTGTTGCATTCGAGCAAGAGATCCGGCGGGGGCGTGACGGCCGGCGGTGTCGAGTCCTGCAGGGTGAGCGTCTGAGCGCACGCGGCAACGTTGCCGAGGGGATCCGTCGCGGTCCAGTCCCGCGTGAGCGTGCCCTTCCCACCGCATTCGGCGACGAACGAGTCGACGAAGTCGAGCGTCGGGGTGCCGCACGCATCCTCGCCGACGGCCTCGCCGGTGGCTGTCGGATCGGTCGACGTGCCGCAGTCCAGAATTGCGTCCGCTGGGCACTCAAGATCGGGCGGATCCGACTCTGAATCGGACAACCCACACCCGCAGACCCCCGGATCGATCTTGGCCGAATCCAGCGGACAGCCGTCGCAGTCGTCGAGAACGCCATCGGAGTCGGTATCGAGTTCGATCGGGGCACTGAACAGTTCCATCGTCGACGCGCGGTTGGGGTTCGAGCGAAAAAGCACCGCAGCGCCGTCCGGCGTTATCGACAGATCGGGAACGAGCGTCGCCCGGTCGAGCTGTGACGCATTTACGAGCGCCGGCGTTCCTCCTCCGATCGGCACGGAGTACAACCCCGGTGACGATGCCGACGCGTAGAGAACCATCGAACCGTCGGGCGTCACGTCGACGAGACTGCCTGGAAGCACTTCTGGTGTGCTGAGTTTGACCGGATCGCCTCCGCCGATCGGCGTCGCATACAACTCGACGACATCGTTCGTGTCCTGGTCGGCTGGATAGACGACATGCGCGCCGTCGTTCGTGACGAAGAACTCTTCTCCCACGTCACCGCCCATGATCAGTGGTGCATTCAGCCTTGCCACCGATCCGCCGACGATCGGGACGCTGTAGAGCTCAAACTCGTCGTCCACTAGCTGGTCTGCGCGATACACGACCATCGTGCCGCTCGGGTCAATGACGAAGTCCATCACCTCGCCACCGGAGACCAGGTGGTTGTTGAGCTTCGTCGAGTCTCCGCCACCCACGGGAACGGAGAACAGTTCCGTCGGACCACCAGGCCCCGGGTTGAGGGAATAGACAACGTGGGTGCCCTGCCGGTTAGTTCGGAAATCGAGCACGTCTATCGCCGTTGACGGTGCATTGTTGAGCTTGACGAGATTCGTGCCGTCCAGCTTGACACTGAACAACTCGATGCGGTTACTGGCTTCCTGGTTGGCGAGGTAGATCGCGCGACTGCTGTCGGGCGTTACCGAGAAAGCATTGACGTTTCCTCCGGACGGGAGCGGCGGACTCAGCGCCAGGGGCGCTCCCCCCTCGATGGGGACGATCGCCAGATGCCGACTCAATGTCGACGCGGCTCCGGGCCGGACCTCGTGATAGACCACTCGCGTTTCGTCAGGGGTAATCGTGAAGTCGCTGACGCGGTACGGACTGAGTTGGGTTGACACGCCGTCTTCGGACGACACGTGGAACAGCCAACGGACCCACGGCGGGCCTTGTATCTTCGAGTACACGATCGATGAGCCATCCCAGGTCGTGGCGAAGGACGCGATGTGCCGCGAGGTGTTCAGGCTGGTGGGTAATACGCCCCCCACGACGGGGACCGTGAACAGACCGTCGCGCTCCAGCCAGTAGACTACGACCGAGCCGTCTCCGCTCAAAACGAATTGCATCACGTCATCGTACGGAGTGTGACTCAGGGGCACGACATCTCCCCCGGTCGCCGGCGCCGAGAACAGCTCGATGTTGTTCGAACCTTGAACGCGAGCCAGGTAGACGGCGTGCGCGGCATCCGGCGTGACCCCGTAGCCCTCATACACATCGCCGGAGTAGCTCAACGGCCCGTTCAGGGGTTCGATTCTCTGGTGAGGGTTCGTTCTTGAGGGGCAGTTGTCACACGCATCGCCGAGGTGATCTTCGTCTCCGTTCGACTGGTCCGGGTTCGGATCGATCGGACAGTTGTCCGCGTCGGCGCAGGCGCCGTCCGCGTCGGCGTCATTCAGCACGTCGAGAGGACACGGATCGCACGCATTTCCGAGCTGGTCGAGATCGGTGTCCAGTTGATCGACGTTGTTGGCGTCCGGGCAGTTGTCACACTCGTCACCGTGGCCGTCAGAGTCGCCATCCGTTTGGTCGGGGTTGTAGAGTCCGGGGCACACGTCGCACTCGTTGCCTGCGCCGTCCTCGTCCCAATCGCGCTGGAACGGGTCGTAGTCCCACGGGCACAGATCGCAGGCGTCTCCCACCGAGTCTTCATCCGAGTCCAGTTGATCGGGATTGGCCAGTTCGCGACAGTTGTCGATGCCACCGCAAACTCCGTCCAGGTCGGGGTCATTCAGGGAGTCGCCGGGACATGGGTCGCAGACGTCACCGTACCCATCGGAGTCCACGTTGGCCTGCTCCGGATTTGAATCACCCGGACAATTGTCGCACGCGCTTCCGATCTGGTCCCCGTCATCGTCCGTCTGATTCGGGTTTGCGACATCCGGGCAGTTGTCCAGCGGGCATTCGAACTCGACGGGGGATTCCGGATCGCCGAACCCATCGAAGTCCCGGTCGACGCACGGGTCACACTCGTCGAGCAAGCCGTCCAAGTCGTCGTCCAGTCGTAGGTTTGAACCAAATAGCCGGGATTCGGCGCGGAAGGCGGTCTGAGTGAACGAGTGGTTCACGGCCGCCCCGCTGCTGTGGTCGATGCCAGACGTTACCCGGCGTGGAGTGCCTCCGAGAGTCGATGCCACGTAGTAGTCGTTGTCGTCGCTGCTGAACAGCACGCGCGTTCCGTCTTCGTTCAGGTAATACGTCTCGCCGACATAGAACGGGTAGACGATCCGCTCCGCCTGCCCATGTGGCAAGGGCACGAAGAACAGGACCCGCGGTCCCCCGTAACGGTGCGTTTGATAGACCAGCGAGTTGCCGTCGTGACTGATGACGAACGAGATGACGTCGTGATGCGTGAACAAAGGGGCATTGAGCTTTCTTCGCGTCCCGCCCTCAATCGGTACGACAAACAACTCTCGATCCGCTTGCCAATTCTCCTGTGCGAGGTACACGACACTAGAGCCATCCGGCGTGATCGAAATGGATCGATTTGAGGTCGCGCCTTCGTCGTCGAGGACGATGGGCGATCCTCCGTTGGTCTCTACGCTGTGAATCCGACCGTCATCGTTGACCTGGAGAATGACTCGTGAGTCGTCCGGGCTGATTTCCAAGTGGACGGCTCCCCACCCCGGAAACGGCCCGAGTAGGTGGATGGGCGTCCCACCACCAACGGGCACCGCGTAGAGATCGACCGTCAAAGGAGCGGTTCGGCCCACCGTATAGAACACACGGGAGCCATCATTCGACAGGAGAAACTCCCGGACATCGCCATCCGCGCTCACGAGCGAATCGAGTCGTACTGGCGCACCGCCGGAGGCGGGAGTGCCGAAGAGTTGTCGTTGGCCAAGGTACTCATGCGTGAACACGACACGCTGGCTGTCGGATGTCGGAAGAAATTCGTGTGTCATTCCCCCGAGACCAGTATCGAGTGAGATCGTGGGCCCGCCGGTGACTGGTGCCGCGTGCAAGCGCGCCTCGTTTGAGATGAAGTGACCAGTGCGAAAGACGGCGTGTGAAGCGTCGGGAGTCAATGTGAAGTCAATGACGTCGTCATCGGCCAACGGGTCGTTGAGCTTGACCGGTGTTCCTCCGATCAGCGGTACGCTGAACAGTTCGGCTACGTGGCGCGTCTCTTCGTCCGCTTGATAGACAACTCGCAATCCATCGGCAGCAATCTCGAAATCGCTCACACGCCCCCCCGGGACCAGCGGACCGTTCAGGGTCACTGGAGCCCCCCCAACAGTCGCGGCGACTTGAAGCCGAGTGGCCGGAGGGAGAGTCTCCGTGGCCGCGAGGAACACGATAAACTCGTCCTCGGGGCTGAATTCGTAGTCGTACGCGACGAAGCTGCTCCCGCTCAACAGGACCGGGCTCCCCTGATCGGGGTTGAACTGCGTGGGGCAGTTGTCGCACATGTCACCGATCGAATCCGCGTCGCTGTCCGACTGATCCGCGTTAGGGACTTCGGGGCAGTTGTCGAGGTCATCGCCGACGCCGTCGCCGTCGGAGTCCGCCGCAGGCCTTGGCGGCGGGGCGTTGAGTGGATACAGACCGCCGAGGTGGGCGTCTCCTGGCTCCGAGCTGTCATGGCTATCTGCGACCGGAGACACCACACAGATAATGACAACGAGCGCGATCTGCGTGGCCCGCGAAACTCGCGCCGACGGCGCGGCTATACGCGTCCTTGCACGTTCTCTCATGATCCCCCCTGGGGTATCCCCGAAGAGTACTCCGATGGCCCGTCTTTCAACTCTAGCGAGGGGGGAGGGATCGCATCAGGCATGATTGAGGACTCGTGTCGACCGAGCAAAAAAAACCCGGCGGCCAACCAGAGCCACCGGGAAAGAACCAATGCGATTTGGCACCCACAACAATATCACAGCGCGCGGGTGCGGACCGTCAGCGGCGCCCGAACTCGCGCCGCCCGGGACCGGGGTTGCCGTGCGGCGGACCGCCGTGGGGGCCTCCGTCCCGCGGGCCCGCGTGGAACACGTCGCGCGTGATCTCGTGGCCGATCGACGTGTTGCGCCGGATGACGTCGGACAGGCGCAGGCCCTGGATCAAGTGTCGCTCTTGCGGATTCAGCGCAATCTCCCACCAGAAGCGATCGCCGTCGCGCAGCGCCTCGAACTGCTGCTTGATGACGACGAAGTTCAGCTCGCCGACGTGCGCCCCGGGAACGGGATCTTCGGCCAGAGCGCCGACCCACATGTCGACGTCCTCGACGTCGTCATACACGGAGGCGAGCCGTTCTCGAACGACGGGGTTGCTCGAGATCGCGGCCAGATCGGGCTTGGAGGACAGCCCCATCGCGCGCCGCGCCTCGTTGTACCCCGGGAGGCCATGGTCGCGGCCGCGCTGGATGTTCAACGAGGCCAGGTCGAAGCCTCCCGCTCCCGGCGGCCCGAACAAGAAGTTGCGGACGTCGTCCACGAGAAACGGATCGATGGCCTGGCAGTGCTGCGAGGCCAGACCGCGCAGCAATGGCTCGATGCCACCTTCGTCCTCGATGACCGAAGGGCTGAAGAACGCTTGACTCAGCGGCAGGTGCCCTTCCGCGATCTCGTCACCCGCTGCGTTCAACCGCAACAGGGTCGGACTGAGTGCGCTGTGCCCGAAGCGATACGCCGCGGCGGAGAACTCGTTGGCGATCGCGGCGTCGACGTTCGGCCGGTACCCGTTGTAGGGGCGGATCGCCGTCGGACCCAGCAGCGCGGGCAAGAACTCTCGATAGGTGATGATCTGCATCTCCGCGCCGACGAGGCGCCGCGCGGTCTGGTAGATGCGCTCGCCGTCCCAGCCCGGGTTGCGCGAGGCCAGGTCGTGCGCCAGACGGTTGTGTTCGCGCACGAACAGGGTGTGCAACGCCGTCAGGCCGACCTGCTCGTTGGCGCGCACGTCGCCGGCCAGGAACAGGTCGCTCGACGTGCCTCCCGCGTTGGGCAACCCGGCGTCGTTAGGCGGGAGCAGCCCGTCGTCGGTCATGCGAAGGCGGCCGCTGCCATCCATCGCGCGCAGCGCCGTCGCTCGCTCTTCATCCGAGCCGTAGACGTTCGAGGCATCGACCCACGCGCTGATCTCGTTGACCTGCTGCCGCGGGTTGCCGGCGTCCGTGCCGGTCGATGCGTCGTAGATCGAGCGGTTGAACGGAATGACGACGCTGCCCGTCGCGTACGGATCGAAGTAATGGTCTCCCGCGGGGACGACGATGTTCGCCGGCTCGGGCGGATCGACACCGTCGGTCAGGTCGATGTCGTGATCGACGAACTGCCCCCACTGCCACAGAAAATCGGTCGCTTCGCGCTCGTTGGCGATCGAGACGGTCTGCGCGCACATCGCGTTGCTGATCTCGCGCGGACCCGGCCGGTCGTCGCCGGCCATTGCGGACGCGCCGTCGGCGTAGTCGGTGCCCATCTCGCGTCGCAGCCCGGTGAACGCCGCGCCCATCTGCGGATCGCCGACGTTGTTACCGCTGCCGTCGATGGTGCGCGCCAATCCAGGTTGGGGTGGCGGCGGGGGGGGTGGCGGGTTGTTCCGCGTCCGATCTTCCGTGTGCTCGATCTGCCGGATCGGGGAGACGTCGGACTGCTGGGCGAGCGTCGCGCCTCCGAAGAGTGCCAGTGCCGTCAGCACGGCCAGTGTTCGCTGCATCGTGTCCTCCTTTCGTCGAATGTGTCCCGGAGACGTCCGGCGTGGAGGAACGGTGACACTCTTTTTTTCTGGAGTTGCCACCCACTGGTTAGAATGCGCGGCGAAGGAGGATCGCGATGACGAGACTCGTGAGAGCACATGCCCTTCCCCTGGCGCTCGGCTGCGTGCTGTCGGTGGCCGCGGGAAGCGCGGCGACGTCGGCGGAGCGTCCGGATCAGGGACGCGAGATCGCGGCGATGCCCGGCATCCTCGATCACCGCGACCGCGTCGAGCCGGTCAACCGCATGCTGGTCGACCGGCTGGACAACTTGCTGCCGCGTTTGATGCGCGAGACGGGCTTCGACATGTGGCTCGTGATCAACCGAGAGTATGCCGAGGATCCGGTCTACCTGACGCTGGTGCCCGAGCCGGTGTTCGCCGCGCGGCGAACGACGATCCTGATGTTCTTCGATCGCGGCCCCGGAGAAGGCGTCGAGCGTCTGACGGTCAGTCGCTACCCGATCGCGAACGTGTACGAGGCGGCCTGGGAGGGCGGAGACCTCGACGAGCAGTGGGAGCGCCTCGCGGAGCTGATCGCCGAGCGCGACCCGAAGCGCATCGGGGTCGACACCAGCCGCGACTGGGCCTTCGGCGACGGGTTGTCGTCGGGGCTGCGGGCCCGGCTCGAGGCCGCGCTGCCGAAGAAGCTGCGCGAACGTCTCGCGCCGGCCGAGGAGCTGTGCATCCGCTGGCTCGAGACGCGCAGCAAGCTCGAGCTCGAGCTCTATCCGCAGATCGTCGGCATCGCGCGGCGCGTGATCGCCGAGGCGTTCTCCGACAGGGTGATCTCGCCCGGGGTGACGAAGCCGGCCGACGTCGCGTGGTACATCCGCGAGCGCTTCGAGCAGTTGCAGTTGCGCCCGTGGTTCCAGCCCTACGTCAACGTGCAACGCGACGGGGCGACGCACGACCTCGACGATCCGTTCTTCGGCAAGAACGACGTCGTCATCCGCCGCGGGGACGTCTTACACACCGACGTCGGCCTCTGCTACTTGCGGCTGTGCACCGACACGCAGGAGATGGGCTACGTGCTGCGGGCCGACGAGGAGCGGGCACCGGAGGGACTCGAGCTCGCGCTGCGCGAGGGCAACCGTTGGCAGGACACGCTGACCGCGGCGTTCGTCACCGGCCGCACGGGCAACGAGATCCTGTCGACCGCGCGCACCGTCGCGGAGCTGGAGGGTATCCGCGCCAGCATCTACACCCACCCGCTCGGCTTCTACGGGCACGCGGCCGGGCCCACGATCGGCATGTGGGACAACCAGGGGCCGACGCCGGTGCGCGGCGACTGGCCGCTGCACCCGAACACGGGCTACGCAATCGAGGGCAACATCAAGGTGCGCGTGCCCGAGTGGGACAATCAGTGGGTGCAGATCAAGCTCGAGCAGAGCGCGGTGTTCGACGGCCGGCGCGTGCTGTACCTCGCAGGCCGCCAGACAAACTGGCACCTGGTCCGCTAGCGAGCCGAGGTGTCGGAATTCTGACCCGACGCGAGCGCGACGTCGGGCCGCACGTCGGGAATCCGTCGTCTTTGGCCTAGAATCAGTCGCGAAATCGGACATTCCCGTGTGGCATCCGGCTTGCTGTTCTGTCGCAGGGTGCAAGCCGTTCCCGCATCTGCCACGCGCATCAGGCGCGCGTACCTGACGCCTCCGGCCGGCCCGTTTCACGTGCTGGCGGCCGTCGCCCGCCCGATGACGGGTGTGGAGTACCAGCGCTTCTTCCAGCCGTTCAGCCATCTGGCGGAACGCTACGTCCTCAGTGCGCTCGGGGACCGCGTCGATCCGGATCCGGGGATCCTCGACAACGTCTCGCTGCTGCTCTTGCCGCAGTGCGGAACCGAACCCGGGGCCCCGTTGCGATCGGCCGCGCGGCCGATCGAGATGCTGTGCAAGGCCGCCCGGCTGCGGCGGATCCCGATCGTCTACTCGGTCGACGAGCGCTTCGATCCGGACGATCCGGACGAGCTGCTCTCGCACGCCGACGCGATCCTGGTCACGACCCACGAGCTGCGCCGCTCGCTGGTACGGTTTCACAAGCCGATCTACGTTCTGCCCAACGCCGTGGACCCGTTCCGCTGGTCGCCCCGTCCCCGCACGTCACGCGAGTTGCGTGTGGGCTGGAGCGGGTCTGCCGCCCGGATCGACGATCTGATGTTGCTGCTGCCCGCGATCCGGAAGCTGCAACGGCGACGTGAGTTCCGTTTCGTCGTCCAGGGCCTGCTCGATCGACCGCTGGTCGATTGCGACTGCGAGCCGGAGCCGCTGCGCGATCTGTGCCGTCAGTTGAGCGAGGTCGAGCACACGCACGTGCCGCGCGTCCCGACCGAACAATTCTTCAGAGTGCTGCCGCAGCTGGACCTGGACCTGGGTCTGTGTCCGCTGCTCGACACGCCGGCCGACCGCCGGCGGTCGGCCACGCGGTTCTACGAGTACGCGGTGACGGGCACGATGACGATCGCCTCGCGCGTGACGCCGTACCGCGAGGAGGTCTCGGTGACCGCGGACAACGACGTCGACGGATGGTGCGAGGCGATCGAGCGCTACCTGTGCGACGGCACCGAGCGCGAACGGGAGCTCGAGCGGCAACGCGCGTACGTGCTGCGCGAACGCACGATCCAGCGGCTGAAAGACCGCTGGCTGTTTGCCCTGGGCGAGATTCAGGGGATCGGGTGATGCCGCTCGTGCGGCGTCGGGGAGTCAAATGATGGAACTGTCGGTTTGCGACCCGAAGCAGAGCAACGAACACCTCGAGGACGCCGATAGGCACCTGACGCTCCAGAACTCGACGGCGGCGCTGGCGGCGCTGGAGCGCGCGCTGGCCTGCGATCCACTCAACGACGAGGCGCCGCTGCTGGCCGCAACCGTGCAGCTACGCGAAGGCGACCCGGCTCGGGCGGCGCAGCTCGCGCTGGACGCGCTGAACCTGCGGCCGTTCAATCCTCCCGCGCTGGAGGTGCTCGCCGAGGCCTGCGTCGACTGCCTGCATCCGGACCTGGCCGAGCAGATCCTGCGCCGCGTGCGGCGCGTCGCGCCGGGCAGCCGGCACATCGTCCGCGCCCTGAACGAGGCGCGGAGCAAGCGGAAGTCCCTGCAGGCCGGCGAAGTATCGGAAGAAGACATCCGCGAGGCGGCGTCGCTGCTGCCGCGCGACTCGATCCGCGCCGTGCTCGATGACCATGTCCCGACGCTGAGCGTCGGGGTGATCGTGCGCGACGGACGAGACGCCGGCCTGACGGACTGCATCGCGTCGGTGCGAGAGATCGCGCAGCAGATCGTCATCGTCGACGCGCGCAGCGACGGCGGGCAGGCGATCGCGAACGACATCGACCTGACCCGTCATTCCGCGGCCGATGCCTCGCCGGGCTATCCCGCCTATAACGAGGCGCTGCGCCGCTCGGCCTGCGACTGGGTGCTGATCCTCGAAGCCGACGAGGTGCTCGGCGAAACGTCGCGCGAGCTGATCGCAGAAGCGCTCGCGGAGACCGAGATGCTGGCCTTTCCGCTCGAGATCCACGCCGAGGGCGGGGTCTCACGCAACGTGGTGCGCCTGGTGCGCAACGCCCCGGGGGTCGCGTTCGCCGGCCGGATCGAGCCGCAACCGCTGGACTCGACGTCGGACCTCGAGGACGCGTGGGGACTCGGGATCGGCGAGCCTGCGGCGCGCATCGAACGATCTCCCGCGCGGGCCGACATCTGCGGCGCGCCGCTGCTGCAGTTGCTGGAGCTGGACCTGGAGCGCGACGCCGACAACCGCCGCGCCAGGCTCGATCGATCGTGGGTGTTGACGGCCGCCGGCGACGTCGCGCGCGCGCTGGAGGACGCGAGGCGCGTCCGCAAGTCGATCGAGGGCGATGCCCTGCACGACCGACCGCTCGAGCTCGAAGAGCCGGTGACGCTCGAGGGCCGCTGCCTGCTGTTGCTGAATCGCTGGGAAGAGCTGGAGATGCTGCTGATCGCCTATCACGCGGTGCACGCTCCCACCGCGAACTCGCTGTTCCTCGAGGGCGCGCTGTTGCGCGAACGCGAGGAGGACGTGAGCGCTGCGGAAGCGCTGCTGCAGGCGCTGGAGCTCGCCGGTCATCCCGGACGCGTCCCGCCGTTTCCCGAGATCGAGGGCGCCGAGCTGCCGGTCCTGCTCGGTTCGATCTACCTGAGACAGGGCGACCTGGATCTCGCGGCCGAGGCCTTCCGCCATGCGCTGGAACGCGATCCCGACCACGTCGAGGCGCAGCGCGGCCTGATCGCGGCCGAAACGGGCGAGGCTCTGTTCGGAGACTGATCGGTCAGCGATCGCGGTCGCTGCTCGCGATCTCGTGGCCCGCCTCCTGCAGGGCCTCGACGGCTCGCTGCAGGTCGACCTGCAACACGAACAGATAGTCCGTATCGAACGTCGACACGACGAAGATACTGATTCCCGCCTCGCGCAACGGGTGCGCCAGGCCGGACAGCACGCCGACCTGCGAGAACTCGAGCGTCCCGCGTACGCGCAGCGCGCGCCAGCCGCGCTCGACGCGCGCGTTCTCCGGAACGCTGGACTCGTCACACACGACGGACGTCTCGTCGACGGTGTGCGTCACCGAGTGGAACGCACCGCGCAGCAGCGTCGAGGTATCGTGATCGGCCGGAAACCGGGCGATCGCGTAGCGATCCGGAAGTACGTCGAGCGTCATTTCAGTCCAGCGGCGGGATGTAGCAACCCACAGCGCGCGTCGTCGCCTGCGGCACGGGCTTGCCCGCCAGGACGGCATCGAGCGACAGCTTCAGGTCGCGCACCGACGGCGTGGACCGGCGCTTGCCGAAGTCGACGTACAGATCGTCGATGCGGCCGCGATAGACCAGCTTGCCCTCCGCGGAGAACAGCGCCGCCTCGGGCGTCACGACGGCTCCCGACAGCTCGACCAGCTCGTGACGCGGGTCGCGCAATGCGGGGAACTCGTAGCCGTAATCCTGCATGTGCTTGCGGATCTCGTCGATCGGCTCGTCGGGGTCCGGGTAGACCAGAAAGAAGTCGACGTCGCGCGGCGCGTACTCGGCGTGCAGCCGCTTGACCTCCGGCGCGTAACGGTTGGAGATCGGGCAGTCGGTGCGCGCGAACAGGAACACCGTCACGCGGTCGGCCGCGTCCAGCGGGTCGTGCCGCTCGCCCTCGAGATCACGCAGGTCCAGCGGCGCCGCCGACGCGGGGAGCGCCACGGCGCCGGGCAGCAGCAACAGCGTTGCGAGAACGAGGATGAGCGTGCGCTTCAAGTCGCCTCCGGGGTTCCTCTCTATTCTGACTCATTCCTGAGGGTGTCGCACAGCTCCAGGTGGCCACGGGCGCGGGCCCAGTCGGCCGGCAGCCCGTTCCAGAACGTGTCCCGCTTCGTGGTGTCGGCGCCGTGGTCGAGCAGTAGGCGCGTAAGCTCGACGCTCCCGCCGTGAGCCGCCTCGTGGATCGGGCGTGCGCCGTGCTGGATCGTCACCGCGTCGACGTCGACGCCGCGCTCGATCAGCAGGCTCGCGGCGCCGAGTTGCCCGCAGAGGCAGGCCTTCCCCAGCGCGAGCTCGAGCGCCTGCGACCCCTCGGCGACATGCCGGAACGGGTCGACGAAGCGCTGCGTCGGGTCTTCCGGGCCGGCGTCGAGCATCTCGCGTAGACGGTCGAGAGCTCCGAGTGCCGCCGCGTCGACCACGTTGGCGGGACGCGCCCCGTGGCGGCCGAGCACGGCGACGACCGCCGGATAGCGAAAGCTGAGCGCCGTGTTGAGCGGGCAACCGTCGCCGTCGATTCCGTTGACCGCCGCGCCGCCGCGGATCAACGCCTCGACCAGCTCGGCATGGTTTCCGCGTTCGTGCGGGTGACCGCTGGAGCAGAGCAGGGCCAGCGGGGTCGAGGTCCAGCCACCGTCGTAAGTGCCCTGCAGCGCATCGGCCTCCGCACCGACCTCGAGCAGGATCTCGGCGATCTCCACCGCGTTGGCCGGTGTCCGCTGTAGCTCGTCCTCGATGCCGTTGGCCGAGACGTAGTGCAGCAGCGTCGACCCGTGCTCGGACGTCGAGCGCGCGCGGATCAGGTCGGGCCGATCTCCGAGCAACGAGCGCAACGTGGCGGAGTCGCCGTCGATGACGGCGCGGACGGCGGCATCGAACATCGACCCTCCCCTAGAACTTGAAGTGTTGCGCCTCGGGCCGCTCGAGCCACTCGGCGAGCGTGGGCGCCGCGGTGTCCTTCTCGGACAGCAACGGGTCCGTCACCGGCCAGTCGATCCCGAGCGCCGGGTCGTCCCAGCGGATCCCGCCCTCGCCATCCTTGTTATAGACCGCCGTGCACTTGTACTGGATCTCGGCGGTCTCGCTCAGGACGCAAAACCCGCGCGCGAAACCGGGCGGGGCCCAGATCTGCAGTTTGTTCTCGGCGCTGACCTCGCGGCCGTACCAGCCGCCCAGCGTCGGCGAGCCGGGGCGGATGTCGACGGCGACCAGCCAGGCCGCGCCCTGGGTCACCCGCATCACCTTGCTCATCTTCGGGTCGTACTGGAAGTGCAGCCCGCGCAGCACGCCCCGGCCGGATCGCGAGTGGTTGTCCTGCACGAACTCCGCCGGCAGGCCCAGCTCCGCGAAACGATCGGTGCGGAAGACCTCGACGAAGAACCCGCGGGCGTCTTCGTAGACGTCGGGCTGCACGACGGTGATCTCGCCCAGATGGCGCGATTCGATGCGGAACCCCATGGCGTCGAATATATAGTGCGCGACCGCGTTACGCGCCCGGAATCTCGAGACCGAAGCTCTTCGCCGCCCGCCCGGCCAGCTCGCGGCCGATCTCGAGCGACGCGGTGGCCGCCGGCGAGGGCGCGTTCAGCACGTGCAGCATCCGCGGCGCCTCCAGGATCTCGAAATCGTCGTGTAGCGCGCCGTCGGCCCGGACCGCCTGGGCCCGCACCCCGGCGCCGTGCCGCCGCAGGTCGTCGTCCCCGATCTCCGGAACGAGCCTCTGTGCCGCGCGCACGAAGGCGCGGCGGCTCGTCGAGCGACGCGCCTCGGCCGCCGCGAGGCGCCCGTGGCGCAGGGCCAGCTTCCAGAACCCGGGCCAGGCCAGCGTCTCGGCGAGGTCGCGCAGCGAGATGTCGCCGCGCCGGTAGCCCTCGCGCTTGAACGCGAGCACCGCGTTGGGTCCGGCCTCGACCTCGCCGCCGATCCGACGCGTCAGGTGCACGCCGAGGAACGGGAGCTGCGGGTCCGGGACGGGGTAGATCAGGTTGCGCACCAGGCACGCCCGCGCGGGGCGCAGCCGGTAGTACTCGCCGCGGATCGGGACGATGCGCACACGGGGCCGCAGCCCGCACATGCGCGCGACGCGATCGGAGTGCAGCCCCGCGCAGTTGACGACGTGCCGGGCGGCCCACACCCCCCTGTCCCAGTGCAGCGCGAACCCATCGCCCGACGTGTCGACGCGACGGATGCGCGCTCCGGTCACGATCGGAACGCCCGACTCGCGCAGCTTCGCGCCGAGCGCGCGCGCGACGGCCTCGAAGTCGACGATGCCGGTCTCGGGGACGTGCAGCGCGGCGATGCCGGCGGCATGCGGCTCGAGCTCGCGGATGCCGGCGGGGTCGAGTCGGCGCAATCCGGTGAGACCGTTCTCTCGGCCGCGCCGTTCGAGCTCGTCGAGTCGTCCCACCTCGTCACGCTCGGTAGCGACGACGAGCTTGCCGCAGCGTTCGTGGGGAATCGCGTTCTCCTCGCAGAAGCGGAACATCGCCTCACGACCCGCGACGCAGTTGCGCGCCTTGGACGATCCGGGTTTGTAGTACAAACCGGAGTGCACGACGCCGCTGTTGTGCCCGGTCTGGTGCGCGGCCACGCGCCGCTCGGCCTCGAGCACCGCGACCGACACACCCGCGCGGCTCAACGACAGCGCCGTCGCCAGTCCGACGATTCCTCCGCCGATCACCGCGACGTCGGCAGTGTCGGATTGTCCGTCACTCCGGGCTTTCTGACGCACACTCCCCCTCGACCGCCACGCCCCGGTTGCGTGTATTTCACGCAGCAGTTCGTCTCCCACGTGGAAACAAAACACCGGGTTGTCGGCATTTTCAACAATAGCCTCTTTATTGCGTTTGACGCTGACCGCCGCCGGTTCTAGGTTCTAATTACCGCAGTTTGTTACGAACTTCGGCGTGTGCGTTACGGAGGATCGACCATGGCATCCGGCGAATCCATCATTGCGAAAGCTCGTGAAGCTCTCGACCTGCAGACTTACCGCGACCAGAACTGGACGGGAAGTTTTTCCGAGTACCTCGAGCTCGTAAAGCGCAATCCGATGACGACGCGGTCCGCGTTCGAGCGGATCTACGACATGATCCTCGCCGCGGGAACACGCGAATACGTCGACAACAAGAAGAAGATCATCCACTACAACTTCTTCGACGATCCCGAGCGCGACGGCGCGGATGCGATCTACGGTCTCGACATTCCGATGATGCGCCTGCTCAATATCTTCAAGAGCGCCGCGCAGCGCTACGGCACCGAGCGCCGCGTGATCCTGCTACACGGTCCCGTCGGTTCGTCGAAGAGTACGATCGCTCGCCTGCTGAAGCAGGGCCTCGAGTCCTACTCGCGCAAGCAGGAAGGCGCGCTGTTCACCTTCGGTTGGATCCGCGACCTGGACAACCCGGACGAGATCACGCCGTGCCCGATGCACGAGGAGCCGCTGCACCTCGTGCAATCGACGTTGCGCCCGCTAATGGTCGAGCAGCTCAACGACGACCGTCCGGAAGACGGCTACCACGTGCGCATCGAAGGCGAGCTGTGCCCCTTCTGCCGCCAGGAGTTCCGCGAGCTGTCCGAGCGCTACGGCGGAGACTGGGCCCAGGTCGTGCGTCACATCCAGGTGCGCCGCCTGCTGCTCAGCGCGCAGGATCGCGTCGGCATCGGCACGTTCCAGCCCAAGGACGAGAAGAACCAGGACAGCACCGAGCTGACCGGCGACATCAACTACCGCAAGATCGCGGAGTACGGGTCGGACTCCGATCCACGCGCGTTCAACTTCGACGGCGAGTTCAACATCGCCAACCGCGGCATGATCGAGTTCATCGAGGTTCTGAAGCTCGACGTCGCGTTCCTCTACGAGCTGCTCGGCGCCAGCCAGGAGCACCAGATCAAGCCGAAGAAATTCCCGCAGACCTTCATCGACGAGGTGATCGTCGGCCACACCAACGAGCCCGAGTACCGCCGTCTGCAGAACAACGAGTACATGG
This sequence comes from bacterium, assembly GCA_024226515.1. GTDB lineage: Bacteria > Acidobacteriota > Polarisedimenticolia > Polarisedimenticolales > Polarisedimenticolaceae > JAAELQ01. The sequence goes on along the minus strand of JAAELQ010000200.1, from coordinate 47,892 downwards.
AGGCCCTGCGCGACCGCACGGTCAAGGTCGACGTCCCGTACATCACCAAGCTCGACGAAGAGATCAAGATCTACCAGAAGGACTACAACCAAGGCAAGATCCGCGGCACGCACATCGCCCCGCACAGCATCTCGATGGCCGCGATGTGGGCCGTGCTGACGCGCCTCGAAGAGCCGAAGAAGCACAACCTGACGCTGATGCAGAAGCTGAAGCTGTACAACGGCAAGTCGCTGCCCGGCTTCACCGAGGAGAACGTCAAGGAGCTGCGCAAGGAGACCGTGCGCGAGGGCATGGACGGCATCTCGCCGCGCTACGTGCAGGACAAGATCAGCAACGCGCTGGTCTCGGACCTCAACGAGCGCTGCGTCAACCCGTTCATGATCATCAACGAGCTCGAGTCGGGCCTCAAGCACCACTCGCTGATCACCAGCGAAGAGACGCGCCAGCGCTATCGCGAGCTGTTGGACGAAGTGCGCCGCGAGTACGAGGACGTGGTGAAGAACGAGGTCCAGCGGGCGATCGCCGCGGACGAGGCCGCGATCTCGCGCCTGTGCTCGAACTACGTCGACAACGTCAAGGCCTACACGCAGAAGGAGCGCGTGCGCAACGTCTACACCGGCCAGGACGAGGAACCCGACGAGCGGCTGATGCGCTCGATCGAGGAGAAGATCGACATCCCCGAGGCGCGCAAGGACGACTTCCGGCGCGAGATCATGAACTACATCGGCGCCCTGGCCCTCGAGGGGAAGAAGTTCGACTACCGGACCAACGAGCGACTGCACAAGGCGCTGGAGTTGAAACTGTTCGAGGACCAGAAGGACTCGATCAAGCTGACCAGCCTGGTCTCCAGCGTGATGGACAAGGACACCCAGGAGAAGATCGACATCGTCAAGGGTCGCCTGGTACGCGATTACAACTACTGTGACTCCTGCGCGTCGGACGTCTTGCACTTCGTCGCCAGCATCTTCGCGCGCGGCGACGTCAAGGAACGCTGAGGCGTTCCGTGTCGAGAATCAAATCCGACGTCAATCGGTTTCGTCAGATCGTTCGCGGCAGGGTTCGTGAGGAGTTGCGCAAGCACCTCGGCCATCAGGAGATGATCGGCCGGCAAGGTAAGCGCGTCGTCTCCATCCCCATCCCGCAGCTCGAGCAGCCGCACTTCGTCCACGACCCCGGCGGTCAGGGCGTGGGACAGGGCGACGGCGAGGGCGGCGAGGGCAACAAGGCGGGCAAGGACCCCGGCCAGCACATGCTCGAGGCGGAGTTCACCGTCGAGGAGCTGGCGCAGATGCTGGGCGAGGCGCTGGAACTGCCGCGCATCGTGCCCAAGGGCCGCGAGGAGCTCGACACCCAGACCGGTCGCTACACCGGCATCTCGCAGACCGGCCCCGAGTCGCTGCGCCACTTCAAGCGCAGCTACCGCCAGGCGATGCGGCGCATGATCTCGACCGGGGCGTACGATCCGGACAACCCGCGTATCGATTTACACCGCGCCGACCGTCGTTACCGCACGTTCAAGCCGCGGCGCCAGCCCAGCGCCAACGCGGTCATCATCTACGTGATGGACGTCTCGGGTTCGATGGGCGCGGATCAGAAAGAGCTGGTGCGCACCGAGAGCTTCTGGCTCGACGCGTGGATCCAGAGCCATTACCAGGGCACGCGCACGGTCTACATCGTGCACGACGCCGCAGCGAAGGAGGTCGATCGCGACACCTTCTTCCGCATTCGCGAGTCCGGCGGCACGGTCATCTCGTCGGCCTACGAGCTGACCAAGCGCATCATCCGCGAGCGTTACTCGCCCGAGGACTGGAACCTCTACCTGTTCCACTTCTCCGACGGCGAGAACTACAGTCGCCAGGACACCGAGCGCTGCCTGCAGATGCTGGCCGAGGACCTGTTGCCCGCGGTCAACCTCTTCGGGTACGGCCAGGTCGAAAGCTACGGCACCAGCGGCGACTTCTTCGACGCGCTCAGCAAGCGCTTCAAGGAGCAGGACAGCGTCGCCCTGTCGCGCATCCCCGACCGCGACGCCATCGTCGGATCGATCAAGCTGTTGCTCGGAAAGGGCCGATAGCATGCACCCCAAGCCCTTACCGCAAGAGCTGGCCGAGGCTCAGGTGAAGATCGAGGCCATCGCCCGCGAGTACGGTCTGACCTACTTCCAGACCGTGTTCGAGATGGTGGACTACGAGCAGATGAACGCGCTGGCCGCCTACGGCGGGTTCCCCACGCGCTACCCGCACTATCGCTTCGGTATGGAGTACAACCAGCTCAGCAAGAGCTACGAGTACGGGCTGCACAAGATCTACGAGATGGTGATCAACAACGATCCCACCTACGCCTACCTGCTCGAAGGCAACATGATGCTGGACCAGAAGCTGGTCATGGCGCACGTGTACGGCCACGCCGACTTCTTCCTCAACAACATGTACTTCGCGCACACCAACCGGAAGATGATCGACGAGATGGCGAACCACGCCACTCGCGTCTGGCGCTATCAGGAACGCCACGGCGTCGAGCGCGTGGAGAAGTTCATCGACGCGTGTCTCACGGCGGACGACCTGATCGACCCCAACGCCGTCTTCCTGCAGGCGGGCCAACGCAGCGAGGAGCCCGCGCCGAGCTCGGAAGACGAGGTCGGACGTATGCCGGCCAAGGCCTACATGGACCGTTACGTCAACCCTCCGGAGTATCTCGAAGAGCAGCGACGCCAGCTGGAAGAGGCCAGGAACGCCGCCAAACGCTTTCCCCTCTCGCCCGAACGCGACGTGCTGAGCTTCGTCATGACGCACGCGCCGCTCGAGAACTGGGAGCGCGACGTCCTCAGCATGATCATCGAGGAGGCGTACTACTTCCTGCCGCAGCGCCAGACCAAGGTGATGAACGAGGGCTGGGCCTCGTACTGGCACAGCAAGATCATGACGCAGCGCGTGCTGACCGACGCCGAGGTCATCGACTACGCCGACCACCACTCGGGCACCGTCGCCACGCAGCCCGGACAGCTCAACCCGTACAAGCTGGGGCTGGAGCTGTTCCGCGACATCGAGCGCCGCTGGGACCGCGGCCAGTTCGGACCGCAGTGGGAGGCCTGCGAGAGCATGGCCGAGCGCTCGAACTGGAACCGCGAGACGAACCAGGGCCGCGACAAGATCTTCGAGGTGCGCCGCGTACACTGCGACGCCACCTTCCTCGACGAGTTCCTCACGCCGGAGTTCTGCGAGGAGCACAAGCTGTTCGTGACCAAGCAGGACCCCAAGTCCAAGAAGACCGTCGTCTCCACGCGCGAGTACGAGCAGGTCAAGCAGGCGATGCTGTTCCAGTTCACCAACGGCGGGCGCCCCGTGATCGAGATCGTCGACGCCAACTACGCCAACCGCGGCGAGTTGTTGCTGACGCACCGCCACGTCGGCGTGGACTTACGCTGGGACTGGGCCAAGGAAGTGCTGGAGAACCTCGTCGCGCTGTGGCGCCGACCCGTGCGGCTCGAGACGATCCGCGGCGACGAGGGCGTGCGCCTGGGGTACGACGGCGAGAAGACCTCCGAGGAGAAGATCGAGGCTCCGGCCGAGCCCGCTTCCAGCAGCTGATCCCGTAGTTTTTGTCGCCCCCGCAAGCAGGTTCCTTCCCACCTTCGCCGTTTCGCCGTATGATCGTGCGCAACGGTTGTACAGGAGGATCGAACCATGCGCGCACGGATCGTGCTGCTGGCGGCGATCGTCGCCGTCGCCGGTACTGTCGTCTCGTCCGAGGAGACAGGCACCGTCACGGTCGAGTTCTACGACTCCGCGGGCAACCTGCTGACCGGGCTCGACGTCGTCGCTTCGACGGACACGAGCTCGGAGCGAGCGAGCGCCTCGGACCACCCCGATGGCGTCTACGAGTTCGTCGCGAGTCCCGGCGGTAAGATCACCTTCCGCGCTTCCGGCAGAATCGCCGCGTACAACCCGCACATCGTGCTGCTACCGCAAGAACTGTCCGTTGCAACCGTACAGATCCGGCTCTATCAACAGGGCGGGCAGAACCTGTGCCAGAACGCAGCCGAGGTGAATCTGGGCGACGTCGCCGCCGGGGACACCACCGGCGCCGGCGTGATCGACCCGGAACAGACGGACGGTGGTTTCTGCGGCACCGAGATCACGGAGGGTGGACGGGGTCTGTGGTACGACCTGACGGTAAGTGAAGCCACCACGGTCACCTTCTCGACCTGCAATGACGGGAACCCCGCAACCGGATCGGCCGAGTTCGACACCAAGATCAGTGTCTTCTGCCGTGATTGCGAGGATTTGGATTGTATCAACGGAAACGACGACGGTGTCGATTGCGCGAACTGGACATCCTCGGTCACGTTCTGTGTCGAGGAGAATGCAACCCATCACATTCTGGTTCACGGCTTCAACGGCGCGACCGGCCCCTTCGAGTTGGCTATCGTCCCCGGGGAGCCATGCCCCGCGGAGGGGAGCTTCTGCAACCCCGTCCCTCCGCTTCCTCTTACGGGTGCGTGCTGCTTCGACAACTGCGACGAGTTGACCGCCGCGGGAGCGTCCGAAGAGGTGTTCACTATCTGCGCCGATTTCGACTGCCAGGTCCTGGAGGAGGACGAGTGCCTGCTCGCCGGAGGCGCCTATCAGGGAGACGACGCTCCGTGCATCGTCATGTCGGATGCCTCGACCGTATTCTCTTCATCGCCGAACCTGCCGATCTTCGACAACGATCCCACGGGTGTGAGCGACGAGATCGTCGTGTCCGAAGACGGTCGACTCATCGGAGATCTCGACGTCGCCCTGGTGTTGACGCACCCCTGGATCGGCGACCTCCGTGCCGCCCTGACCCACGTGGAGACCGGAACCGAGGTCGTACTGTGGAACCGTAACTGCGGGGACGATTCCCTGCTCGACATCGTCTCCGACGACGAGGGGACGCAGTGGTCTTGCGGCAACGGCGAGCCGACGACCGGCAGCATCCCGCCGGCGCTGACCAACGGATTCACCAGCTTCCTGTCCGACTTCGATCTGCAGACGATCGACGGAACGTGGTCTCTGTTCGTGGACGACGAGAACGGCGGATTCACCGGCTGGCTGACGTCGTGGTCGCTGATTCTTCGTGAGGGCACGACCGTCTGCCCGTCCTGTCCCTCCGCCCCGCCGACCACGCTGCCGGATCCGCCCGGGCCCGATGAGGACTCGGAGAGCGGCGCGGACGCCGGGGCGTTTCGGGCGTCCGGACGGAGAGCGGCGAGCGAGTCGGAAGGCCTGCTCGAGCTCGACGAGATCGACTAGTCCGGCGCGGAGCCGAGCGGGATCGAGAACCAGACCGACGCACCGCCCGTGGGACGGTTGGCCGCCCCGACCGATCCGTCGTGCGCCTCCGCGACGCGCCGCGTGACCACGAGGCCGAGCCCGGCGGAGTCGCGGCGGCTCTTCTGATCGCGCAGCAGCTCCCAGCGCACGGCGCCGGCAATGTCGCCCAGACCCGGCCCGTCGTCGTCCACGCGGAAGACGACGCAGCCGTTCTCGGCCCCGGCCGCCACCACGACCTGACCGTCGGCGTGCTGGATCGCGTTGCGCATCAGGTTCTCGATCGCGCGCATCAACCGCCGGCCGTCGGCGGTGAGCTCGGGCAATCCCTGCGCGACCTCCACGCGTAGATCCAGCTCGCGCTGCGCCGCGAGCGGTTGCAGCCCGCGCGCCGCCTTGCGCACGAGCTCGCCCGGCGGCACCGACTCGAGCTGCAGCTCGTCGCCCGCGTCGAGCCGCGCGATCTCGAACAGGTCGTCGGCCAGTGCCTGGACGCGCCCGGCGTCGAGCCGCGCCACCTGCAGCAGGCCGCGCAGCGTCACCTCGGTGGTGGCGTCGGACTTCTGATCCAGCTCCATCTCGATCTGGTCGATGCAGACCAGCAGCGCGGTCAGCGGCGTGCGCAGGTCGTGCGACACCTGGGCCACCCACTCGCGGTGGCTGACGTCGCGCGACTCGAGCCCACCGACCAGCTCCGCGATCCGCTCGCGCATCGAGTTCATCGTGCGTGCCAGCACGGCGATCTCGTCGCGCCCCGATGCGACGAACGGACCGGGCAACGCGCCGCGGTCGCTCACGGGCGCTGCGACCTCCTCCGACAGACGGGTCAGCCTGCGCGTGACCCAGCGCGAGATGACGAAGCCCAGCGCCAGCGCGATCGCGACCGTGATGGCGATCGTCACGGCGTCCAGCAAGCGCGACTCACGGTCGAACGAGGCCTCCATCTCCTCCTCGTCGGCGAACAGCATGACGCCGAGGGACGGATCGAGGCGCGAGGCCTCGACGGCGCAGAACGGGTCGCTCGCGGCCGTGGACTCGTCATAGAACTGCATGTAGATCACCGTTCCGCGCACGGGCTCTTCGATCTCCTTCGAGATCGCGTGCCCGTAACGAACCGGGTCACCGGGGATCTCCACCTCGGCGTGGTGTCGCGCTTCGAACGGCCACGTACTGCCGGTCTGCCAGGGCACGCCCTCGCTGGCGGCGAGAACGCGATTCTGCGTGTCGAGCAGGACGAACGCGTCGAGGTCGGCCGGGTACAGCGCGGACACGGCGCGTAGCGCGGTCTCGTCGAAGGCCCACTGGCCACCCGCGTCGCGCACCGTCGCCACGGCCAGCGCCTCGGCGAGGAAGTGGCTCTGCTCCTCTTCGAACTCCGTGTCGGAGAGCAGATAGATCGGACCCTCCGGCCCGGGTTGGCCGGCCGCGCGCAGCGCCAGCTCGTACACCGGCCCGCCGAGAAAGTGGAACGCCAGCAGCGCCGCCGCCGTCAGGATGGTCAGCCGGAAGGTGAGGCTGCGGTGCCACGGGATGCGACGCGACGTCATTCCGACTCTCCCATGCGGTAGCCCACGCCCCAGACGGTCTCGATGTAGCTCGGGTCGCCGGGGTCCTGCTCGATCTTCGAGCGCAGGCGGCGCACGTGAAGATCCACGGTGCGCGCGTCGCCCTCGTACGTCGGACCCCACACGCGATCCAGCAACTGGTCGCGCGTCCACGTCCGATCGGGAAAGCGGAGGAAGAACAGCAGCAGGTCGAACTCGCGCGGCTTGAGCTTCAACGGCTCGTCCGCCCGGCGCGCGCGGCGCGAAACGGGATCGGCGCGCAGGTCGCGGTAGCGCGCCTCCCCCTCGCTGGCCGACCGGCCGGCGCGGCGCAGCACGCTGCGCACACGCGCCAGCAGCTCGGGGACGTGGAACGGCTTGACCACGTAGTCGTCGGCTCCGACGTCGAGCCCACGCACGCGGTGATCGGGCGTATCTCGCGCCGTGAGGATGATCACCGGCACGCTGCGCCCACGGTTGCGCAGGTCGCGGCACAAGTCGAGGCCGTCGCCGTCGGGAAGCCCCAGGTCCAGCAGGATCAGGTCGTAATCGCGCAGCAGCGCCTGCTGCGCGTCGCGCATCGAGACGCTGACGTCCACGTCAAAGCCCGAGGCGCGCAATGCGTCGAGCAACGCCTTGCGGATGCGCTCGTCGTCCTCGACGAGCAACAGCCTCGTCATGCCGGTCGCTGACACGTTACCCCCTTTGACCCTCATGGTACTCGCGGCCACGCCGGCGGGACAACGCGCACGACGCGGATGGAAACAGACCGGACACACCTCGGAAAACGCCTCCCTCGTACGTTGCGGGTCGTTCCGGCGAGTAGGCCGGATCAACGAAGAGGAGGACGCACGATGCGCGAACGGGGATGGATTCTCGTCGGATTGCTGGTGTTGGCCTCGGCGACGTCGATGGCCGCGCCGAAACGGCTTGCGATCGAGACGCTCGACGGGCGGATCGTCGCGGGCGACAGGGAGTTCCGCTCATGGGGCGAGTATGTCAAGTCGGACTACTTCGAGCAGCACGCCGGGCGCTGCGGCAAGCCGGCGCCGGAGCCCGACTTCTTCGCACCGGCCGGTAGCGGCGGTTCGTTCGCCGGAGCCGGAGCACCGTCGGACTGCACGTATACCTCGACCAATCCGGCCGCGCGGTACGCACCGACGAACGGACGCTTCGCCGTTCCGGTCGTCGTGCACGTGATACAGAACACCGGCGGCGCGGGTTTCGTCAGCGAGCAGACCGTGCGCGATCAGATCGACATCCTCAACGAGGACTTCCTGGCGCTCGCCGGATCGAACGGAGCCAACGGCACGGACGTCGAGCTGGAGTTCGTCCTCGCCACGACCGACCCGTCGGGCAACCCGACTGACGGCATCACCTACAGCACCAACAACACCTGGTACAACGACGGCGGCGGCTTCTGGGACAGCCTGGCGTGGGACACCTCGCGCTACCTCAACATCTACACCAACACCGCGGGAGGCAGCCTCGGCTACGTCCCCGACCTGCCGCAGGGCGGGATCGCCGGGTCGAACGAGGATCGTGTCGTCGTGCTGTGGGAGTCGTTCGGTCGAAACGGTCCGATCGGGCCTCCGTTCAACCAGGGTCGAACCACGACACACGAGGTGGGGCACTACTTCGGGCTCGAGCACACCTTCACGGGTGGCTGCGGCAACGCCTCCGCGTGCTACACGACGGGCGACTTCATCTGCGACACGAATCCGCAGGCGTTCGAGACCGACGGTTGCGACGGAAGCTCGTGCGGCAGCCCCGACCCGACCGACAACTACATGGACTACTCCGACGACCTGTGCATGGAGCGGTTCACCGACGAGCAGGCGCGGCGCATGCGCTGCAGCCTCGAGCACTACCGCGTGGACCTGTTCGCCAACGGCGGGCAGGGCGAGTGCGGCAACGGGGTCGTCGAGCCGGGCGAGACGTGCGAGCCGCCCGGGACGTCGACCTGCGATGCGTCGTGTCAGGTCATCGCGGTGTGCGGCAACGGCACGGTCGAACCGGGTGAGGACTGCGAGCCACCGAGCACTACGACCTGCGACGCCTCGTGCCGACGGATCCCGCTGTGCGGCGACGGTGTGGTCGACCCCGGCGAGACGTGCGACGACGGCAACACGACGCCCGGCGACGGCTGCGACGCGCTGTGCCGGTCCGAGGCGACGGGCGGTGCCTGTTGCGACGTAACGGCCGCTGCCGGATGCGCCGAGGATCCGAGCGTCGAGTCCTGCGTCTGCCAGCAGGACGACTACTGTTGCGAGGTCGAGTGGGACGACTTGTGCGTCGAGGCCGTGGAGGACTTCGGCTGCGGCTCGTGCTCGGGCTCACCTCCGGGCGAGGTTTCGGGCTCGCTCTCGAGCGAACCACTGCGCTTCGACTCCGCGAGCAAGCTCGCGTGGGAGAACGCGGCCGCCAGCGGCTCGGACAGCTTCAACCTGTATCGCGGCCCACTCACCGATCTCGGCGCGAGCCAGTACGGTCAGTGCTTCGCCTCGGGTCTCGCCGGCAACACGACCGACGACACCGATACACCGCCGGGCGGCGTTACCTGGATCTACCTCGTCACCGGACGGAACGCCGTCGGGGAGGGTCCACTGGGGCTCGACTCGTCGGGCGCGGCCCGGACGCCGGGGGGCGTCTGTCCCTGATTCACCCTCCTCGGGGCGACGGTTCCCGCCGGCTTTCCGCCGCCGGTGGCGGCCGTCGCCTCGCCGCATGACGGAGACCCTGCACCTCCTGGAGTCATCGGCTCCCCGGCTCGCCTTGACTTCCCTGCTCGGTTCCTGATATCCAGGTGCCACACATCGGCGGCAGGACACCTGCCGGGTGGATCAGCGGGGGGAGATCATCATGACGAAGGCGGTCGCGGTTCGCGCGATTCTCGGGACTTTTCTCATCATCTCGGTTTCGTTCGCGGCTCATGGTGCCGATAGACGCTGGTCCGCCCGCGGGGGAGGCTGCGCCGGTCCGGACAAGGACGGCGACGGCTGGGCGGTCTGCAAGCCGTCCTGCGACGACCCGATCTGCGGCGACTGCGACGACCGCAGCGCGCTGACCAACCCCGGGATCGTCGACGACACCTGCAATGCCACCGACAACGACTGCGACGGTGAGGTCGACGAGCACTACTTCGCGGCGCCGACGACCTGCGGCATCGGCGCGTGCGAGGGCAACATGGGCGAGCTGGCCTGCGAGAACGGGGCGATCCGCGACACGTGCGACCCGAATTTCGGCTCGATCCCGGACACGATCTGCGACGGCATCGACAACGACTGCGACGGTCCGATCGACGAGGACTTCTTTCCCAAGACGACGATGTGCGGCGTCGGCGAATGCGAGGACAACCTCGGACAGCTCCCGTGTGTCGCCGGCGACGAGGTCGACACCTGCGACCCGCTCGAGGGGGCCTCGCCGGACACGGACTGCGACGGCCTGGACGAGGACTGTGACGGCGCGGCCGACGACGACTACGTCCCGCTCGAGACGGCATGCGGCGTCGGCGAGTGCGAGGGCAACAGCGGCCTGGACGTCTGCCGCAACGGAACGCTCGTCGACACCTGCGACCCGCTCGAGGGTGCGGCGCCCGACACGAATTGCGACGGCATCGACGACGACTGCGACGGCGCGGCCGACGAGGACTACGTCGGATCCACGACGACGTGCGGCGTGGGCGAGTGCGAGGGCAACGAGGGGAACTTCGAGTGTCGCGACGGCGTCGAGGAGGACACGTGCGATCCGTTCGAGGGCGCCGCGCCCGAGGACGCGGTGTGTGACGGCCTCGACGAGGACTGCGACGGCGAGTTCGACGAGGACGCGGCCGATTGTGGCGACTGCGCGTTGCGCGTGGGGGCGACGCCGGATCCCGAGCTGCTCAAGTCCGGCCTGCTGCCGGGATGCGATCTGCTGGGCCGCGCCAAGAGCCTGACGTTCCGCTACACCGGCGGCGGCTGCGACGCGACCGACACCCTTCAGGGAGGTGTCGCCGTGGCATGCTCCGGGGAGGTCGACGCCGGCGCGGCGGTCGAGATTCTCGCAACCGGTGTCTCGCCCGACCGACCCGGCGCGGCCGTGCCGGGCTCGGAACTCGTGGTCGGCGATCGATCGAACCTGAACATCGCCCTGCGTGGCACGCCCGGCGATCTCGGCGAGGGCACGCTGTACATCGTCGTCCCCTCGCACGTCGAGCCGGGCGACGAGTTCACGATCTACGCTCCCGACGGTGAGCTCGAGCTGAGGAGCTCGATCTCGCTGAGCAACGCCGGCGGGACCGAGTCCTCGTCCTTCGACACGTCGTGTCTGCTTCCGCTCGCGGTCGGCGACGTCTTCGGCAGCCTGACGCTTACGGCCTACGACGAGGTCGCGCTCGACGATCAACTCGTCACGTACACCTACGAGGTCAAGAACGGCGGCGACGGCGACCTGACGGACGTCTCGATCGTGGACAACCGGCTGGGCACGATCGCCGAGGGAGTCGACCTGGCGCCGGGAGCCGAGGAGCGGTTCACGAAGAAGGCGCACGTCTACCGCACGACGACAAACGAGATCAGCGCGGCCGGCAGCGCGGGGGACGGCGCCCTGTGCACCGACTCCGGCTCCGCGACCGTCACCGTCGTCGAGCGCTGCGACGGATGCGATGACGGACGGCCGAACTCGCTGCGTTTCGTGTGGACCGGTGACGGCTGTGACGACTCGGCACACTCGCAGGGCGCGCATGCGGACGCCTGTCGCGGGGGGGCCTTCGACGGGCCGGTGCGCGTGGTCGTCCGCTCCGCGGGACATCGGCGGACCCCGACGCTGTTCGACGGCGTGATCGAACGACGGGACAGTTTCGAGGTCGGAGACTCCGGCCCGCGCGCGGATGCATTGCCTGACGCGCTGGCGATCCGGGTCGTGGACCTCGACGGAGGCGTCGTGCAGACGCTCGAGCTCGACACGTCGTGCGTCCAACCGCTGCACGCGGGCGATCGGTTCGGCGGGCTGATCGTGACGGATTTCCTCCACGCGGAGCCGCGGCAACAGCCCAGACGACCGATCGGCGACCGACGGAGATAGGCGCTCCGATCGTGAACTTCCGGAGTCTGTTTTCCTCGAAGTTCACGGACATCTCCGTCCGCATCCGGAGAAATGAGCTCTTTTCGAGGGTTCCCGCATGCGGGACGTCTGGCACGCGTCTGGCAACCACAGCGACATAGGCCCCCGGTGCGTCACTGCGCAGACGAGGGGTCACGACGATGCGGGCGGGCGGGCGCGGGCCGGAAGCGCCACCGCTCGAGAGGGTTGCAGGACACACATCCCCGGTGAAAGGGGGCACAGCCGGGCAACGAACGAGGTTGAACGATGGGACGAGTCTCGCGCTTGACAGCGCACGTGGGGCAACGGTCGCCGCATCGCACCCCCGTGCGCCGGGTGAACGGAGAGCGACGCCAGCTGACGGTCATGTTCTGCGACCTGGTCGGGTCGACCCAGCTCAGCCAGCAGCTCGATCCTGAAGATCTGCGTGAGGTCGTCGCCGCGTACCAGGAAGTCTGCGGCGCGATCATTCAGGATGTGGACGGCCACATCGCGCAGTATCTCGGCGACGGAATCCTGGTCTACTTCGGCTACCCCACCGCACACGAGGACGACCCGACGCGTGCCGTGGACGCGGCGCTCGAGATCCTGGCCGAGATCCCCAAGTTGGACCGGCAGCTCGGCAGCGAGTTTCCGATCCTGCACTCGCACCCGCTACAGGTGCGCATCGGCGTGCACACGGGACGCGTGGTCGTCGGCGAGATGGGCGGCGGCGCGAAGCGCGAAGAGCTCGCCCTGGGCGAGACGGTCAACATTACGGCGCGGCTGCTGGGTGTGTCCGAGCCGGGTTGGGTCGTCGTGTCCGACGACACCGGGCGACTGCTGAAGGAGCACTTCGTTCTGGAGACGCTCGGTCCGCGCGCGCTGCGCGGCGTCGCCGATCGAGTGCACGTGTCGCGCGTCGTCGAGCGCAGCCTCTGGATCGACCCGCTGGCCAACGACGCGGGGTTGAACCCGCTGGTGGGCAGGACGCGCGAGATGGCCGGGCTGCTGGACGTCTGGCAGCGCGCGCGGGACGGCAACGGGCTGACGGTGCTGGTCGAGGGCGAGCCCGGGATCGGCAAGTCGCGGCTGGTCCACGACCTGCGCGAGGCCCTGGCGCACGACGCGCCGACGTGGCTCGAGTGCCGCGGGTCGGCGTTCCACGAGAACAGCGCGTTCCGACCGGTGATAGAGCTGCTCGAGGACACGTTGGGTTTCGATCCGGACGAGGGTTCGGGCGAGCGCGCGATGAGACTGGCCGCCGACCTGCGGCGCAGGGAGCTGACCGCGCCCGACGCGTTGCCGTTGCTCTCGGCGTTGCTGTGCGTCGCTCCCGGCGACGCGTCGCGGCAGGTCGATCTCAGTCCCGGCGCACGTCGCGAACGAACGCTGGAGCTGCTCGTCGAGTGGTTCGTCGCATGCAGCCGCGAGAACGCCCTCGTTCTGGCAATCGAGGATTTGCACTGGATGGACCCCTCGACGCGCGAGTTGCTGGGGCTGCTCATCTCACGCGCTCCGCGGCATCGCCTGCTCGTTGTGGCGACCACACGCCCCGAAGGCGAACCGCAGTGGTCCGCCGATCCCGACGTGGGCGTGCTCCGGCTCGCGCCGCTGGCCCTCGCGGACGCTGCGGCGCTGATCGCCCGCATCGCGGGAAACAAGCCGCTGCCCGTCGAGCTGGTCGAGCACATTGCGTCCAGAACGGACGGCGTGCCGCTGTTCGTCGAGGAGCTGACGCGCGCGATCCTCGAGTCCGGCATGGTCGTCGAGGGCGACGACGTGTACGAGATGTCCGAGTCGGCCCCCGAGCTGAAGATTCCCTCCACGCTCGAGGGTTCGCTGATGGCGCGGTTGGACCGACTGGGCCCGGCCAAGGGCGTGGCGCAGCTGGCCGCTGTGCTGGGGCGCGAGTTCTCGCGCGAGCTGCTGGGTGAGGTTGCCGAGATCGACGCAGACACGCTCGACCGCGGGCTGGCCCGTCTGGCCGAAGCCGACCTGCTGCACCGGCAGGGCGAGGCGCCGCACGCGACGTACGCCTTCAGGCACGCCCTGATTCAGGAGACGGCCTACCGCTCGTTGCTCGTGCGCTCGCGACGCGCGTTGCACGGGCGAATCGCGAAGGTGCTCGAGCAACGCTTCCCCACACTGGTTGCGACTCGGCCGGAGGAAATCGCGCGACACTGCGCCGAGGCGGGAGACGTCCCGGCGGCAGTGCGCTACTACGCGCGTGCCGGCGAGCGCGCGGGAGGACGGTCGGCCCACGAGGAGGCGATCGGACATTACCGACGCGGCCTGACCCTGCTCGAGCCGGCGCCCGAGGGAGCGCAACGCGCGAGACTGGAACTGAGCCTGCAGATGGCAATCGGCGTCCCGCTACTGGCCGCGCGGGGGCAGGGCAACGACGAGGTCGAGATCGCGTACGGCCGTGCTCGCGAGTTGTGCTCGCAGGTCGGCGACGCACCTCAGCTCTTCCGCGCGCTGTGGGGTCTGTCGGCGTACCACCGCGTTCGCGGTGAGTTGACGACCGCGACCGAACTGGGCCGGGAACTGCTCGACCGGGCCGAGCGCAGCGGCGGCGCCACCGAACGCATGCTGGCGCACCAGGCGATGGGTAGTGCGCTGTATTACCGCGGCGATTGGCCGGAGACCGTGCGGCACCTCACGATGGCGATCGAGCTACACGACCCGCGGCAACACAACCCACTGTTCTACGCTTTCGGCACCGACCCCGCGATCCAGTGCCGCGCGTTCCGCGCCATGGCGTTCTGGGTGCTCGGACGGTCGGACGAGGCGTTGCGCACGATCGATCTCGCGCTCGAACGCTCGCGTACGACTCCGCACCACTTCAGTACGGCGCTCGCGCTGTGCTGGAAGACGCTGATCCACCAGATGCGCCGCGAGATCGAGCTCGCCCGGCCGGCCGCGGAGGAGACGATCGAACTCTGCGCCCGCCAACGCTACCCGTTGTACCTGGGCCTCGCACGCGTCGTACGCGGCTGGACGTTGGCCTGCGACGGCATCGGCGTGGAGGCGATCGAGGAGATCCGCGACGGCATGGCTCAGGTCGCGTCGACCGGAGTGGGCTCGGGTGGCGCGTACCTCTACGCCGTGCTGGCCGACGCGTTGCGCAGGCTGGGGCGCCAGGACGAGGCGATCGCCATGCTGGATCTCGCGCTCGAGATCTCCGAGACCAAGGGTCAGCAGTTCTGGGACCCGGAGCTGCTGCGCGTCAAGGGCGAGATCCTCGACGAGGGCGACGAGGCCGAGACGCTGATGCACAACGCGCTGCATGTCGCACGAACGCAGTCCGCGCGGTCGCTCGAGTTGCGCGCGGCGATCTCACTGGCCCGACGCTACGAGCGCCAGGGTCGCAACCGGGACGCACACGATCTACTGGCGCCGGTCTACGACCGGTTCACCGAAGGGCTCGACACGCTGGACCTCGTCGAGGCTCGCGAGCTGCTCGACCGGTTGTAGGCGCCTCACGGCTTCCAGAGGCGCAGCCGCGTGTGACGGGCGATGCGCTCGAAGTCCCGATCGGGGCTCAGCAACTCCGCATCGGCGTCCAGGCACGCCTGGGCGATCACGCAGTCGACCGCACCGCGGACGGTGATCCCCTTCCTGCGCAACCGGCGGAACAACTCTGCCGCCCGGACGTGACCGTCCACGCCTGTATCGATGGCAGGCAGCGATTCGAACACGCGTCTCGCTCGCCGGAACTCCGTATCGCTTCTGAACCCCTGGAGGACTTCGGTGACAATGATGGGGAGAACGGCCAGGTCCTGTTCGTCGTCCAGCGCCTCGTCGAGCCGTTGCACGTGTGGGGTGTCCCTTCCGTTGAAGAAGTCGGCCCACGTGTTCGAATCGACGATCATCATGTTGCGGAGCGTTTACTCCTCGAGGACCTCCATGCGTCCACGTCCCCGGCCCAGGTCACTTTGCCACGGAGCCGTCGGATGGACCTGTAGAGCGTACCCTTCTCGACCAGCCGGCGCAGCGCGATGTCGACGACCTCGCGTTTCGTATTCGCCCCGGTCAGGCGCATCGCCTTCTCGACCAGCACGTCGTCGAGTTCGATGTTGGTGCGTCCCATCGCAGGCCCTCCGTCGTCGATACACCAATATACGTGCTCTTGGTGTATTCGGCAACGGTGCCGCGTCAGGTTTGGCGCGGCCGCCCGATCTCCGCGGTGGCGGCGGACAGCGTCGCGGCCTGACCCCGCGGGCCGTTGCGGTAGTAGCGCGACGGCGTCTTCTCCTGCAGCTTGCTGGAGTGTAACTCGGCCAGCTTGCTCCAGTGCAGACGTGGTTCGAGATGATGCGCCGAGTGGTAGCCGATGTTGAAACCGAACCAGCGGCTGAGGAACGACAGATTGACGTTGGACGAGGTGTAGATGTCCTCGTACTCGCAACCAACATGGTGCATCCAGTTGTTGAACGACGCGCCGATCGAGTTGCAGAGCCAGGCCAGACCGAAGAACAGGATGAAACTCCGCGGGTCCAGCACGCACAGCACGACGCAGGTCGTGCCGACGATCGCCAGCGAGACGAAGAAGCGGCGGAACGCGGCGCTCTGCGGGCGGCGCAGCACGTGCACCAGGCTCAGCGCGTACGAGAAGACCGGGTAGCTCAGGACGTAGTACACCGGATGGACCGGCTTGTCGGGGAAGCGCGCGCCGTGGAACGCGAACGGGCTGGTCCAGTCGCCCTCGTCGTTGAGGTACTTGTGATGGATCTGCACGTGCTGGATACGGTAGAACTCCAGCGGCAGCCCGTCGTTGAGGAACATCAGCCAGCCCAGGATCTCGTTGAGCGTCTTGCTGCGGAATGCCCCCAGGTGCGCGTGGTTGTGCTGCACCAGGTGCGACCAGCGCAGCAGGAACACGATGGGGATCAGGCCGTACCACGGCCACTGGGCGAAGAAGGCCGTCAGCTGGACGCCCACGGCCGCCAGCACGGCCGCGACGGAGATCGCGTCGACACGGTATCTCAACATGGGAAGCCTCCCGGTTTGGCCGAATCATCTCCCGAGAGCGGGGGGTTCTGTCAACAGGGCCTCTGTCGGTAGTCGCCGCGGATCACTAGAATGGTCGACCGGGAGACATACGAATGACCGTCGACAACGGAAACCGAGCGTTTCTCACACGGCGCCGTGCGCTGACCATCGTCGCCCTCGGCGGCGCCTCCGCCGTCGCCTGGCGACTGGGCCTGTTTCGCGGCGGAAGCTCTCCGCCCGCGACGCGCACGCGGACCCTGATGGGCACGACCGTGAACCTCACGGTGCTGGGCGACGACCGCGACGCGGCCGGAGCCGCGGCCGACGCGACGCTGGACGCGATGGCGGCGCTCGAGGCGTCGCTCAGCCGCTACCGGCCCGACAGCGAGATCTCCGTGCTGAACCGGACAGGCAGAATCGACGCGGCGTCGGATGCCGTGGTGGAAGTGCTGCGTCTGGCGCAGGAGATCTCGGGGATGGGAGACGGCGCGTTCGACGTCACGATCCAGCCGGTGCTGGAGCTCTACCGCGCCGGCGGGGACGACGTCCCGGCCGGCGAGGAGATCGAGCGCGCGCTGGAGTCCGTCGACGGCCGCGCCCTGCGCATCGAGGGCAATACGGTGACTCTCGAGCGATCGGGGATGCGCGTCACGCCAGACGGCATCGGCAAGGGCTACATCGTCGATCGGGGGGTCGACGAGCTGAAGGCGCGCGGCTTCGGCAACGTGTTCGTGGAGGCCGGCGGCGACCTCGTCGCCGCGGGAAGCCGCGAGGGCGGGCGGCCGTGGCGCGTGGGAATCCGCGACCCGCGGCTTCCGCGACAGCTGCGCGCGCGGTTCCACGCCGTCGATCGCGCCGTGGCCACCTCGGGCGACTACATGCAGCCGTTCACCGACGATTTCGCCCAGCACCACATCCTCGACCCGCGCACCGGACGCTCGGCGCCCGAGCTGGCTTCCGCCACCGTCGTCGCCGCCGACGCCGCCACGGCGGACGGGCTGGCCACGCTGGCGATGGTCCTCGGGCCCCGCCGTGGGCGCGAGCTGATCGAGGATCTTCCGGGCTGCGAGGGCTACTTCGTGAGCAAGAAGCTCGAGGCCACACGAACCACGGGGTTCGATCTCGTCTGATGCACCCCGATGCGTGGTTTCACGCAGTCGCGGCCCTCGCATCGCAGCCTGAATCGGTCGATTTTCGGGCAAAAACGGCACTTCGGGCCCTGTCCCGGCTGGCTTGCTTTCTGCATGCTTTCTACCTCGCGACTTATCCCCCCGAATCGGGTGAGTCGCCGGGGTGCGGATTGAAGTCACTTCGGAGGGCGGGCTGAAGATGGTGGTCTTGACGGCCGTCGGAGCGATCGGTGGGCTGACCTTCGTGCTGGCCTCGATGCTGGTCGTCGCCAACCGCAAGCTGCACGTCGAGGAGGATCCGCGGATCGACGTCGTCGAGGAGATGCTGCCCCACGCCAACTGCGGGGCCTGCGGCTTCCCGGGCTGCCGCCCGTTCGCCGAGGCCCTCGTCGGCGGCGCGACGCTGCCCGGCAAGTGCTCGGTCGGTGCGGCCGAGGATCGTGAGGAGATTGCCGGATTTCTCGGAGTCGACGTCGGGGCGGAAGAGCGCCAGATCGCCCGTCTCGCCTGCGCCGGCGGCACGAACGTCGCGCGGCACCATGCGCGTTACGACGGGCCCCAGTCCTGCGGCGCGGCGACGGTCGTCGCCGGCGGCGGCAAGGGCTGCTTCTGGTCCTGCCTCGGGCTGGCCGACTGTTTCGATGCCTGCGATTTCGACGCGATTCGGATGAACGAGCACTCTCTGCCCGTCGTGGACGAGGCGAAGTGTACGGGCTGTGGCGACTGCGTCGCGGCCTGCCCGAAGGACCTGTTCTCGCTGCAGCTCGAGAGCCGCCGGCTGTGGGTGCAGTGCAAGTCGCTCGAGGCCGGAGACGAGCTGCTCGACGACTGCGAGGTCGCGTGCACCGCCTGCGGCCGCTGCGCGATGGACGCGCCCGGACTGGTCGAGATGCAGTCCAACCTTCCCGTAATCGATTATTCCAAGCAACATGGAACGAGAGAGCCGATTCAGCGATGCCCGACCGGGGCGATCGTCTGGCTCGACCCGAAGGCCGGCGTCGTCAAGGGCGCGGCCGCTCGAAAGATCATCCGCAAGGGAGCGCTGCGCGACGCGCCGACGTAGCACCCTGCGTTGGGGGTTCCGATGTCCGTCTTGACACTGGGTCGAAAGAAAAAAGGCAAGTCGAAGAACAACCCCGAGGACTTCAAGTACCCCGGGACGCGCGCCGCGCTGGACGGCAACACCGCCGTGATCCTGTGCGAGCGAGAGTCGACCGACGCTGCCGGCGCCTACCCGATCACGCCGTCGACGCAGATGGGCGAGTACTGGGCGGAGAACGCCGCACGCGGCCACGTCAACATCTCGGGGCGCCCGTTGATCTTCGTCGAGCCCGAAGGTGAGCACGCCGCGGCCGCCGTGACTGCGGGAATGTCGATGACCGGCCTGAGGTCGTCGAATTTCTCCTCGGGCCAGGGCATCGCGTACATGCACGAGTCGCTGTACGCCGCGGTCGGCAAGCGGCTGACGTACGTCTTGAACATCGGCGCGCGCGCGATGACCAAGGCGACGCTGAACGTCCACGCCGGACACGACGACTACCACTGCATCGACGACACCGGGTTCTTCCAGTTGTTCGCCAAGAACGCGCAGTCGGCGGCGGATCTGAACATCATCGCGCATCGCGTCGCGGAGCTGTCGCTGACCCCCGGCGCGATCGCGCAGGACGGCTTCCTGACCACGCATTTGATCGAGTCGATGCTGGTGCCCGAGCGCGCCCTGATCGACGAGTACCTCGGACGACCCGGCGACATGATCGACACGCCGACGGCGGCGCAGCGCATCATCTACGGCGACAAGCGACGGCGCATCCCGCTGCTGTGGGACGTCGACAACCCGGTGATGACGGGGCTGGTGCAGAACCAGGACTCGTACATGCAAAGTGTTGCGGCGCAGCGGCCGTTCTTCTTCGACCACGTGCAAGGGCTGACCGACCGCGCGTTCGAGGAGTTCCACGCGCTGACCGGCCGGCGCTATTCCCGCATCCAGACCTACCGCGTCGAGGACGCCGACTACCTGATCCTCGGCCAGGGCAGCCTGATCCCGTCGGCCGAGGTGGTGGCGGACTACCTACGCGAGACGCGCGGCATCAAGCTGGGCGTGGTCAACCTGGTGATGTTCCGGCCGTTCCCCGGCGACCTGCTCGGCGCGCTGTTGAAGGGCCGCCGCGGCGTCGCGGTGCTGGAACGTCTCGACCAGCCGCTGGCCAGCGACCTGCCGCTGATGCGCGAGATCCGCTCGACGCTGAACAAGTGCATGGAGAACGGTCGCGATCCGAAGAACCCGCCGTATCCGGATCTTGACGTCTTCCGCAGCCTATCCGACGCTCCGCCGCTGTACAGCGGGTCGTTCGGGCTCGGCAGCCGCGACCTGCAGCCCGAGGGCATCATCGGCGCGGTCGAGAACATGCTCGACGACGGTGCGCGCAAGAAGCAGTTCTACCTGTCGATCGACTTCCTGCGCGAGGACGCGGTCACGCCCAAGCAGGAGATGTACCAGCAGACGATCGAGGAGTCGTACCCGCATGTACGCGAGCTGACCGTGCGCGGTTCGGAGAACCCGAACCTGATGCCCGACGGCGCCATCACGGTGCGCTTCCACTCGGTCGGCGGCTGGGGTGCGATCACGACCGGCAAGAACCTCGCGATGACGCTGTTCGACCTGCTGGGTTATCACATCAAGGCCAACCCGAAGTACGGCTCGGAGAAGAAGGGCCAGCCGACGACGTACTACCTGTCCGCGTCTCCCGAGCCGATCCGGGTCAACTGCGAGTACTTCTACGTCGACGTCGTACTCTCGCCCGACCCCAACGTGTTCCATCACACCAACGCGCTGGCCGGGCTGAAGGAAGGCGGAGTCTTCGTCGTTCAGAGCGACAAACCGTCCCCCGAGGCGGTGTGGGCCGACATCCCGGCTCCGTTCCGCAAGATCATCGTCGACAAGAAGATCAAGCTGTTCTATCTCGACGCGTTCAAGATCGCGCGTGACGAGGCCACCGATCCCGACCTGCAGCTGCGCATGCAGGGCATCGCGTTCCAGGGCGCGTTCTTCGCGGCTTCGACGGTGATGCAACAGGCGGGGCTGGACGAGGCACGTCTGCTCGAGGCGATCCGCAGCCAGTTGCAGGAGAAATTCGGCGGCAAGGGCGCCCGCGTCGTCGAGGACAACATGCGCGTCGTGCAGCGCGGCTTCGACGAGCTGCAGGAGGTCGAACCCGGTCCGGTGACGCTCGAGAGCGCGAAGGCCGAGCCCGCGGCGGACGGACCGGCGCTGCCGATGATGGTCAAGACGCTGCCGCAGAGCAAGTCGGCCAAGACCGACATCCACCGCTTCTGGGAACAGACGGGCAGCTTCTACGCGCGCGGCATGGGCAACGACAACATCACGGACCCGTTCATCGGGCTGGGCGTGATGCCCGCCTGCTCGGCGCTGTTCCGCGACATGACGCAGATCCGCTTCAACCATCCGGACTGGATCCCCGAGAACTGCACCGCGTGCGGCAAGTGCTACACGGTTTGCCCCGACACGGCGATCCCCGGCCTCGTCAACGAGGTGGGGCAGGTCCTCGACGCGGTCGTCGCGCGAGTGCGCAAGCAAGGGAAAGAGCTCAACCACCTGCCGAAGGCGGCGCGCCTGATGGAGCGTCACCTGCGCGGCCTGCTCGACGAGGCGGCCGAGAACGACGACGTCGGCCAGCTGCTGGACGACGCGATCAACAAGACGCTGGCCGAGAGCGGCCTACAGGGCGACGACCGCAAGCGCCTCTCCGCCGAGCTCGACGACTTCCGCGAGGAGCTGGGCGGCTTCCGCTTCGCCCTCTCGCGACCGCACTACACGGTCGCCGAGAAGCAGCAGAAGGGAAGCGGCGGCCTGCTGTCGATCACGGTCAACCCCTACACCTGCAAGGGCTGCATGGAGTGCGTCGAGGTCTGCGACGACGACGCGCTGCGGCCGATCGTGCAGAACGACGAGACCGTCGAGCGGCTGCGCAACGAGTGGGACTTCTGGACCGACCTGCCGACGACGCCGGAGAAGTACATCCGGGTCGACGACCTCGAGGAGGGCATCGGCGCGCTGGAGTCGATCCTGCTGGACAAGAACAACTATCTCAGCTTCACCTCGGGCGACGGGGCGTGCCTCGGCTGCTCCGAGAAGACCGTGATGCACCTGTTCATCGCCACGGTCGAGGCGTTGATGCAGCCGCGGGTCAAGAGACACACTGCACGCCTGGACGAGCTGATCGCGAAGCTCGAGAAGCACATCCAGCTCGAGCTGGTGGGCGAGATCGACGTCGGCGACGCCGCCGCGATGGCCAAGATCGTCCGCGACATGGGCGATCGCGACGTGACCCTGGCCGGGATCGCCGGGCAGCTCGAGAGCCGCGGCGGCGGGCAACCGATCGACCAGCAGTGGCTCGGGCGCGTGACGGGAATCGTGGCCCAGCTGAAGGACCTGCGTCAGCGCTACACCGAGGGCATGACGGGCCGCGGCCGCTCGAGCATGGGCATGGTCAACGCCACCGGCTGCACGTCGGTCTGGGGCAGCACGTACCCCTTCAACCCGTACCCCTTCCCGTGGGCCAACCATCTGTTCCAGGACGCGACGTCGATGGCGATGGGCGTCTTCGAGGGCCACATGGCCAAGATGGCCGACGGGTTCAAGGCGGTCCGCATGGCCGAGCTGGAGCTGGACGGCAAGTACGACGAGAAGCAGCACGAGGAGTTCTTCACCTACTTCAACTGGCACCAGTTCGACGACGACGAGTGGGAGCTGTGCCCGCCGGTCGTCGCGGTGGGTGGCGACGGCGCGATGTACGACATCGGCTTCCAGAACCTCTCGCGCGTGCTGGCCTCCGGCAAGCCGATCAAGGTGTTGGTCGTCGACACGCAGGTCTACTCCAACACCGGCGGTCAGGCCTGTACCTCCGGATTCATCGGTCAGATCTCCGACATGGCGCAGTTCGGCAAGGCGATCCAGGGCAAGCAAGAGCCGCGCAAGGAGATCGGCCTGGTCGGCATGGCGCACCGCACGACCTACGTGATGCAGAGCACGATCGCGCAGCCGGGGCACATGATCGAGGGCTTCATCCGCGGTCTGAAGACGCGACGCCCGGCGCTGTTCAACCTCTACACGTCGTGCCAGCCCGAGCACGGCATCGGCGACGACATGAGCGCCAAGCAGGCCAAGCTTGCGGTCGAGTCGCGTGCCTATCCGCTCTTCCGCTACGACCCCGATGCCGGCAAGACGCCGCCCGAGTGCTTCGACCTCGAGGGCAACCCGGCGCCGGATCAGAACTGGCCGACCTACACGATTCGCTACAAGGAAGGCGCACGCGAGCGGGAGATGGAGCTGCCGATGACGTTCGCCGACTTCGCGGTGACGGAGGTGCGCTTCCGCAAACAGTTCCGCTTGGCGCCACCGGACACGTGGAACGAGAACATGGTCCCGTTGCACGAGTTCCTCGACATGGACGCGGACGATCGCGAGGGGCTGTTCCCCTACGTCTGGTCGGTCGACCGCAAGGACAAGCTGTCGCGCCTGCTGGTCGCGAAACCGATCGTCGAGTCCTGCGAGGACCGGCGCGACTTCTGGAACATGCTGCGCTCGCTGGCCGGCGTGGACAAGAAGGAGACCCCGCGCGCGGAGATCGAGCAACAGGTGCGGCAGGAGATCGTCGGCAAGATCACCAACGGCCTGATGGAGCTGGCGGGAGGCTCGGGCGGCGCAGCGCTGATGCAGCTGGCCGCGTCGGCGCCTGCCGTCGCCGCGCCGGCGGCCGCACCCCAGTCGACGCCAGACGCCGAGGCTCAGCCCGCGGGCGACTACATGGCGCCGTGGATCGACACGCTGGAGTGCACGGCGTGCGACGAGTGCACGAAGCTCAACGGACAGATGTTCGCCTACGACGAGAATCGCAAGGCGTACATCAAGGACGCCGACGCGGGCCCGTACCAGGATCTGGTCAAGGCGGCCGAGAAGTGCACGGCGCGCGTGATCCATCCGGGGCTGCCGCGCGATCGCGACTTCAAGGACGTCGAGAAGTGGCTCAAGCGTGGGGAGAAGTTCAATTAGCCTGCTGGGACTCAAGACGTTTCGGCACGGGGTGCACCCGCCGGAATCGAAGGACGAGACGAGCGGACTGGCCATCCGGCAGTTTCCGTTCGCCCCGGTGTTGATCGTTCCGCTGGTCCAGCACCTCGGCAAACCGTCCATCGCCGAGGTGCGCGAGGGACAGGAAGTCCGGCGCGGGCAGCGCATCGCGCGGGCCGACGGCTTCATGTCGGTCTCGATGCACGCACCGGCCTCGGGCATCGTGCGCCGCATCGGGCTGACGCCGAGCATCGGTGGCCGCATGGTGCCGGGCGTGTTCCTCGAGCCGTTTCCCGGCTCGACGCAGGAGATCCAGGGCGGCACGCCGTGCCCGCTCGAGACCGCGACTCGCAACGAGATCGTGGAGGCGATCCAGGACGCGGGGATCGTGGGTCTGGGCGGCGCAGCGTTTCCGACGCACGTCAAGCTGAAGATCCCGGAAGGCAAGTCGATCGACACGCTGATCATCAACGGCGTCGAGTGCGAGCCGTTCCTGACGACCGACCACCGCGTGATGCTCGAGCAGCGCGAGGACATCTTCTCCGGCATCCGCTACCTGCTGAAGGTCACGGGAGCGCAGCGCGCGATCGTCGGCGTCGAGGCCAACAAGGCCGACGCGGTCGAGCACCTGCGCGCGGGGATGCCGGCCGACCTGCCGGCGACGGTCGAGATGCTGACCGTCAAGTACCCTCAAGGCGCCGAGAAGATGTTGATCTCTGCGCTGCTCGGCCGCGAGGTCCCGTCGGGCGGGCTGCCGCTGGACGTCCACGTGCTGTGCGTCAACGTCGCCACGACGGCCGAGATCGGTCGGCTGTTGCCGCGCGGCGCCGGAATCCAGGAACGCGTGATCACGATCACCGGCCCCGCCGTGAAGCACAAGGGCAACTACCGCATCCCGATCGGCACGCCGCTGCGCTTCCTGCTGCGTGAGGTCGGCGTGGCCGAGGACATCGATCGCGTCTTCCTCGGCGGGCCGATGATGGGCGCGGCCGCGTCGAATCTCGACGTCTCGATCACCAAGGGAACGTCGGGCGTGACGGCGTTCACCGATCGCGAGGGTCGGCGCACGCATCGACACGTCTATCCCTGTATCCGCTGCGCCTACTGCGTGGATGCCTGCCCGATCTTCCTCGACCCGTCGACGCTGGGCATGCTGGCCGCCAACGACGAGTACGCGCGGATGGCCGAGGACTACAACCTGATGGACTGCTTCGAGTGCGGGTCGTGCTCGTTCGTCTGTCCCTCGCACATCCCGCTGGTGCAGAAGTTCCGTGTGGCGAAGGCCTCGGTGCGGAAGGCGAAATCGGCATGACGCTGCAGCAAGAACGGACGCTCGAGATCCGCACGTCGCCGCACATCCTCAGCGGGCACAGCGTGGACTCGATCATGTTCAACGTCGTGCTGGCGCTGCTGCCGACGGCGGCGTTCGCGATCTGGGTCTTCGGGCTGGCCGGACTGCTGACGCTGTCCGTCGCGACCGCGTCCTGCGTGCTGACCGAGCACCTGCTGAGCCGCGCGGGCGGCCGCGGGTCGACCGTCGGCGACTGGTCGGTCGTCATCACGGGGATGCTGTACGGCCTGACCCTGCCGCCGAACCTGCCGCTGTGGATGACCGTCGTCGGAGGTGTGTTCGCGGTCGGCATCGGCAAGGCGCTGTTCGGCGGGATCGGCTGCAACCCGTTCAACCCGGCGCTGGTCGGGCGCGCGTTTCTGCAGGCCGCCTTCCCCGCCGCGATGACGACGTGGATCCCCGGAATGACGTCGGGACGCTTCGCGTCGCTCCCCTCGTCGACACTCGCGCTGCCGTTCAGCACGCCGCTGTACGACGGCGTCACGGGCGCCACGCCGCTGTCGGCGTGGAAGTTCGACCGCATCGCGGCCGAGACGGGCGATCTGGCGTTGGGCTTCGTCAGCGGCTCGACCGGCGAGACTTCGGCCGCGTTGATCCTGCTCGGCGGGTTATACCTGATCGCGCGCAACATGATGAGCTGGCGCACGCCGGTCGCGATTCTCGGCACCGTCGCGCTGGCGAGCGGACTGCTGCACCTCGCCAATCCGGAACGCTACGCCTCGCCGCAGTTCATGCTGTTCGCCGGCGGGTTGATGCTGGGCGCCATGTTCATGGCGACCGACATGGTCGGCTCGCCGATGACCGGCCGGGGATGCGTGGTCTACGGCGTGCTGATCGGCCTGCTGGTCGTCGTCATTCGCACCTGGGGCGGGATGCCCGAGGGCGTGATGTACGCCATCCTGCTGGGCAACGCCGCGACGCCGCACATCGACCGCTGGATCCGGCCGAAGGTGTACGGCACGGCCGCGGTGGGCGGGAGGGCGTGATGCACGACGTCGTCGCCGCGCCGCGCACGTGGCCGATGTACCGCGCGATGGTCGGTGTGGGATTGCTGTGCGGCGTTTTCATCGTGTCCGTGTTCCAGATCACGCGGCCGGCGATCGAGCGCAACAAGGCCGAGGCCCTGCAACGCGCGATCTTCCAGGTGCTGCCCGACGCGACGTCGAGCGCGACGTTCGTGATGACGGACGACTCGTTCGAGCCGGCGACCGAGGGTGCGACCGGGCGGCGCGTGCACGCGGGCTACGACGAGGCGGACCGTCTGGTCGGGCTGGCGGTCGAGGCCGCCGGCATGGGCTATCAGGATTTCATTCGCGTGCTGTACGGCTACTCGATCGAACGCCGGGCGATCGTCGGGCTGCGCGTGCTGGAGAGCAAGGAGACGCCCGGACTCGGCGACAAGATCGAGACCGACGCGGCATTCACTGCCAACTTCGAACGGCTCGACGTCGCGCTGACCGCGGACGGGTCCGCGATTGCGAATCCGATCGTGACGGTCAAGCAGGGAAAGAAGCAACAGCCGTGGCAGGTCGACGGCATCACCGGGGCGACGATCTCCTCGGTCGCCATCGGTGACCTGTTGCGCGAGAGCACGGAGTTCTGGATCCCGCGGATCCGGCGCGACGCCAACGCGTTCCGCCGAGGGGAGGGAGAGACGCAGTGAGCGCCAGGCGGCAGGAACGCAGCGGCACGGACGAGTTCGTCAAGGGACTGTGGAAGGACAATCCGGTCTTCGTCCAGGTGCTGGGTATGTGCCCCGTGCTGGCGGTGTCGAACACGGCGCGCAACGCGCTGGCGATGGGACTGGCCACGCTGTTCGTGCTGGTGCTTTCGAACACCGTGATCTCGACGCTGCGGCGCTTCATCCCCAAACAGGTGCGCATCGCAACCTACATCCTCGTCATCGCCACCTTTGTCACGGTCGTCGACTATCTGATCCAGGCCGTCAGCCTCGAACTGCACAAGGCGCTCGGCGCGTTCATCTCGCTGATCGTGGTCAACTGCCTGATCCTGGGCCGCGCGGAGGCGTTCGCGTCGAAGAACACCGTCGGCCGTTCGATCCTCGACGGCCTCGGGATGGGCATCGGCTTCACGCTGGCGCTGCTGTGCCTCGGATCCGTGCGCGAGATCCTCGGCTCGGGATCGCTGTTCGGCGTGTCGCTGTTCCACGACGCGTTTCAGCCGTGGGTCGTGATGATCCTCCCCTCGGGCGGGTTCTTCACGCTGGCCGGCTGGCTGCTGCTGTTCAACAAGCTGAAGCGCAACGAGGAGGCCACGACATGAACGGCGATCCCCTGTGGTCGATCTTCGTCAACGCCTGCTTGATCAACAACTTCGTGCTGGCGTACTTCCTGGGCATCTGTCCCTTCCTGGGCGTGTCGGGGAAGATCGCCACGGCGGGACGCATGGGCGGCGCCGTGATGTTCGTCATGCTGGTCAGTTCGACCTGCGCGTTCGGCATCCACCACCTGTTGACGTTCATCGATGCGCCGTACCTGAAGCTGATCTCTTTCATCGCCGTCATCGCCTCGACCGTGCAACTGGTCGAGATGTTCGTCAAGCGCTTCAGTCCCGCGCTGTTCCGCGCGTTGGGGATCTTCCTGCCGTTGATCACGACCAACTGCGCGATCCTCGGACTGGCGTTGTTCCAGACCAACAAGGGCTACGGCTTCGTGCAGTGCCTGGTTTACGCGCTGGGCGCCGGCGCCGGGTTCACGCTGGCGCTGGTGCTGATGGCGGGCCTGCGCGAGCGGCTCGAGTTGGCCGCGGTTCCCGACGTCGTGCGCGGCGCCGCGCTGACGCTGATGCTGGCCGGGCTACTGTCGATCGCTTTCATGGGCTTCGCGGGGCTGGGCGCATGAAGCTGTTGATGCCCTATCTGATCGGATTGCCGGCCGTCGTCGCCGTCGCGCTGGCGTGGGTCGCCGTGCAGAACGGGTGGCGCCGGACGTTCCCGGAGGTCTCGTCCGATCCGGACGTACTGGCCGGGCGCCCCGGATGTTACGGCTGTCGCGGAAACCGTTGCACGAGCAGTGCCGAGTGTGAGAATCGTTCGAAGGAGGAGACACCATGAGCGTCGCCGTCAAGCGCCTCGAAGACTACGAGACCGAACCGCGATTCGAGGCCACCGTCGTAACCACCGAGTGCATCACCGCCAAGGGCGTCGAGCCCGAGGTGCGCGAGCTTGTGATCGACGTCGATCGCCCGAGCTTCTCCTACAGTGCCGGACAGAGTATCGGCGTGTTGGCCCCGGGTTCGCCCGAGTTCGGCCACGAGCACCACTTCCGCCTGTACAGCGTGGCCGATTTGCCGCAGACCAACGACGCCGGGCGGCCGCGGATCACGATCTGCGTGCGACGCTGCTCGTACATCGATAACTACAGTGGT
Organism: bacterium; assembly: GCA_024226515.1. Lineage (GTDB taxonomy): Bacteria > Acidobacteriota > Polarisedimenticolia > Polarisedimenticolales > Polarisedimenticolaceae > JAAELQ01. The sequence continues at coordinate 19,039 of JAAELQ010000200.1, read as the reverse complement.
GAGGTCTACAACGGTATCGCCTCGAATTTCCTCTGCGACCTGAACGCCGGGGACTCGCTGATCACGACCGGACCCTACGGACTGCCGTTCGAGGTTCCGGAGGATCGCGACGCCAACCTGATCCTGATCGGCACCGGCACCGGCATCGCGCCGTTCCGCGCCTTCGTCAAGCATCTCTATCACGACGTCGGCGACTGGAAGGGTCGCGTGACGTTGTTCTATGGCGCGCGCAGCGGACTCGAGCTGCTGTACATGAACGACGAGCGCGACGACTTCGCCCAGTACTACGACGAGGAGACCTTCGAGGCCTTCCGCGCGCTCAGCCCGCGACCCAACTGGGCCGACCCGATCGCCTGGGACATGGCGCTCTCCGAGCGCGGCGCCGAGCTGTGGGAGATGCTGGGCGACCCCAAGACTCACGTCTTCGTCGCGGGCATCGAGAAGATGCGAGACGAGCTCGACCGGGTCTTCTCCGACCTCGCCGGCTCGAAGGAGAAATGGAAGCGCCGCAAAGCCGAGCTGATGGCGGGAGCCCGCTGGGTCGAACTCCTCTACTAAACCCGACCCACGTTGATTCGAGTCGATGGCCCAGCCACAGCGTCAGGCCTCCATTTCATTTCGCCGATTCAGCCCAATCGAAACGAGCGCGCTCACTTCTCGTTCTGCGCCACGCCCGGAACTGCACTCACCGCAGTGCCCGCGCGCACTGCTCCACTGATCGAATGCTCTGTGTCGATCCACCGGAGTCTGCTCAAAGCGCCAAGACGTAGCTTCTTGGTCAGGGTCCAGCGCAGAGAACGCCGACTCGAATCCGCATCGCCCATGTCCCGAGCGGGAACACGACCGTCCGGTCTCCCTCGGCAAACCGCGCCCTGGCGTCCCGGTAGCGATCGACAAAAGTCCTCAGCCGCCGTAGTGCCTCGATTCTCCGCCACTTGTCTCGGGCTCCGACCCTCGGGTTGAGCCGCCGATGCAATTCCCGCGTCCGCGGGCGGGAGAGGGGCGATTGCGCCTTCACCGCCCTTGCCCCCATGAAACTTCGGTTCCGACGTCTTGCCTCTTGTCGCAACTGGTCTTCGCGCTCGGCAAGCCGTTGTTGCACGTGAGACAAGACTCCTAGATCGACATCCGGCAAGGTCGGCATCACCAATTCCAGCCTCACCTTTCGCGGGACCGGACCGTTTTCGCGGAAGAACCCTCTTGGTCGGAGAATCACTTCGGCTGCGCCCTGCATCATCGTCGGCGTGCTCGAGGCCCCGGGCCAATCGCGACTGCTTGACACCAGGCCGGCTGCGACGGGATTGGCGAACAGGTAGACGAGCTTGTCGAGAATGTCCGGACCGTTCTCGAGCGCAACGGCGCTATAGGTGCCGGGGGCCCAGAAGGACTCCCACCGGCCGAGTTCGGCATTGACGCACTTGGCGACATACTCGTTGAGCCAGTGCATGAAGTCGGGCAACCGACCGTGCCGGTCCGTGACCAGGAGGTGATAGTGGTTGCTGAGGGCACAGTACGCGTGGACCTGAACACCTGTCCGTTGAGCGGCAACACCGAGACAGAACTTGAAAATCTGGTTGATCTTCGGGCCGGGTTTGAGAAAAAACCGGCGCTCGAGACAGCGGCGGGTCAGCAGATAGGTCACCTGAGGCAGGACAGGACGGGGGAGAGACATAGGGCTAGAACCTCGAGGGCGGCTCGGGACCTGGTGGGATCCTAGCAGGGCCGACGGGGTCGCCGGTCATCAATCAACCTGGGTGGGGTGTTGTTTGGTGTTGTTTGTGTTTGGTGTTGTTTGGGGTATTGTTTGTTTGTCTGTTCTGGGGAGAAGTGTCGAGATTCCGACGGAGTGGGCCCGTTTGAGGGCGGGAACGTGGAAAACCCGGACACTTTTGCGCATTGAACGCGGTTCGGCCATGGCACCCCTCTTGCTATTCCGTTAATCGACGAGGAGAGATGACGATGGACCTGGTCAAGCTCGCACTCGAGATGATGGCTGGAACGCAGGTGGACGAGGTGCTGCGACGCGCCGTGACCACCCTGCGCGAACAGCACCCCGGAAGCTGGGCCGTGCTGCACCGGATCGAGCCGGGACGCTACGGCTCGGGTGTGGCCGGAATCATCGGCCACGCCGAGCTGCGTAGGCTGGCGGACGTGGCATGCGGGCCCGAGACCTGGCTCTCGGTCGACCATCTCGCCGAGGCGACCGAGGTCGAGAGCCGTCCTGCATGGGTGGCCCACCCCAACTCGACCGACGCCGACGCGGAAGTCGTCGTGGGCTGGTGGGCCGAAGGGTGCTGCGACGTTCCGTCCATCGTAGAGATGCGTCGCGCGGCGGAACTGGCCGCCTCGGCGCTGTCCAACGCAAAGGTCGTGGACTATCTAGTGCGCCAATCGTGCCACGACCCGCTGACCGGCCTGCTCAATCGGCGCGGAATCCTCGAGACGCTCAAACGCGAGCGCGCCCGGGCCCGACGCCGCGGCACGCCGCTCTCGGTGCTCTTTGTCGATGTCGACCGCTTCAAGGAGATCAACGATACTCACGGCCACCGCATAGGCGATGAAGTGCTCCACGGAATCGCGCGACGCCTGTCGGAGTCGCTGCGCATGACCGACGCCCTCGGCAGGCTGGGTGGAGACGAATTCCTGCTCGTCCTGCCGGAGACTCCTCTGCGCGCGGCGCGGCGGATCGGGAAGCGCCTGGCCCGCGAGGTCGCGGCGACTCCGATCGTCACGGCGCACCTCGCCGTCGAGATCGGGATCAGCCACGGCTCGTCGAGCCTCGACGACAACCAGACCGAGATGGACGTGATCGAACAGGCGGATCGCAGAATGCTGGCCCGCAAACGGCGCCGCCGGACGGCGACCGAATTGATCCGCTGGTTCCCGTACGGGAAACAGGGTCTGACGGCACGCGCGGGCAACAGTCGCTGAGAAAAGAACGGAGGGTCGTTCAGACGACCCACTCGCGCGATTCCTCGAGATGGCGCTCGGAAGCACGCGGCTCGGGGACCAGTCCCTCGCGCTCCAGCCGGCGCAGCTTCTCCAGGAACGTCGTGCGCTTCAGTTCCAGCAGTTCAGCCGCGCGCGCCTTGTTGCCCTCGGCCAGCCGCAACGACTGCAGGATCAACTCGCGCTCGAGATTGGTCACAGCCGTGCGGAACGATAGACCATCCTCGGTGACGACGACCCCGGCTGCTCCGAGCGGCGAGGTATCGTCCACTCCGCCGATCTCCGTCGGCAGGTCGCGGCGTTCAATCTCCGGGCCGCCGGACTGAATGATCGAATACTCGACCACGTTGGCCAGCTCGCGCACGTTGCCCGGCCAGTCGTACGTGATCAGCGCCTGAAGCGCTTCGGGACCGAAAGCGCGCGGCTCGTCCAGACCGACCTCCGCGGAGACGCGGCGGCTGAAGTGCTCGGCCAGCGCGGCGACCTCGCAAGTGCGATCGCGCAGTGGCGGCAACGAGATCGGAAACGTACTGACTCGATAGAAGAGATCCTCGCGGAACGTTCCCTCCTCGATCAACGTGCGCAGGTCGCGGTTGCTGGCGACGACAACGCGGGCGTCGATGGCGATCGAGTCGGTGCCACCCACACGTGTGATACGGCGCTCCTGCAATACGCGCAGCAGGCGAATCTGTGCCTCGGGAGACATCGTCGAGATCTCATCGAGAAACAAGGTGCCGCCCTCGGCCTGCTCGAACTTCCCGACGCGGTCGCGCTCGGCTCCGGTGAAGGCGCCCTTCATGTGACCGAACAGCTCGCTCTCGAGCAGGTTCTCCGGGATCGCACCGCAGTGAACGCACACCAGCGGTCCCTCGGCGCGACGCGGGTGGTTCTCGTGGAGGAAGCGCGCCGCCAGCTCCTTGCCGGTGCCGCTCTCTCCCTGCAGCAGGACCGTCGTGTCCAACGGCGCGACGCGCTGGAGTTTCTCCAACGCCGCCGTCATCGGCCCGCTTTGAACAATAAACTCAGCGTTACCCGTCACACCGGTTCCCCTTGATGTCGGATTTTCCGCCTCACGTTAAAAACTTATATCCACAGTCACAAATTCGTCAATCTATTTAGAATAATTTACATACGAAATTCTAATAACTACCATTGATGGCGGCCGCACTCGATCGCCTGGCACACGGCGACAACGCAAGCCCTTTGCTGTCAGCAGTTAATGAGATCCTGCAGGCAGAACTCGCCGCAGGAAGGGCACAGGCCGACCCCGGGCGACCCACAAAAAAGAAGGGCCGACCCGCTTGTCGATAGCGGGCCGGCCCCAGTGTGGTGGAGGAGTCGGGAGGAGACTCAGATCAACGCTGAAGGAACCCGACGACGGCGTACGGCCCCGGAGGGGTCGAATCTTCGATATTCCTCGCACAGTACGTCAGCAGGCCGGAGCCCAGGCCACCCGAGCTGGAGCTGTCGTCGTCCTCGGTGACGAACGACGCCGCGGCCAGGCCGTCGTCCCCGCCCGTGCAGTCGTCGTCGTTGCCGTAGACCCCGTCGGGCCCGGCGATGTTGGCCACGACGAGCGCGCCCGCGATCTCGCCGTTGCCGCCCGGGCGTCGAATGACGGAGCCCTCGCCGACGGCCATGATCATCCCGGTCCAGTCGAGATCGGCGGCGAGCGTCGCGGTTCCGGTGATGACGATCAGGCCCTGACCGTCGGACGGCGTGTAGTCGGTGTCCGCGAAGATCACTCGATCCATCGACGGCGACGGTTCGGTACAGGTGTGACTGGTGCAAACGACGTCCGCGTGATTGCGGAAATCCTCGAGCATGTTCTGCAGCTCGCGACATTCGAGCCACTCGGGGTCGATCGGGTAGTCGACCGTCGCCTCGCTGTCGTCGGTCAGGTCGCCGATCGTGTCACTCGCTTCGTGACCTCCCGAGATGTACTTGTTGGTCCCCAGCGAGCTGCGCACGGCCGTCGCCGCGTCCGTGCCGATTACACCGACCGTCGGCACGCGCAGCCCGATCTGTCCACCGCCGCTGATGCAGTCGTCGCCGGAGAACATGTGTCCGGCCTCGTCGCCGTCATCGAAGGTCGGTGACGGCCCCAGCAGCGTGAGCGCGGCCGGAGGCGGCGAGATCACGGGCGGGTTCGGCTCGACGATCGCACGAACGATCTCGGTCGCGTTACCCGACGTGACGCCGATCGAGGTCAACATCACGCGGTCGTTTGAATCGACCGGAGACTTCTCGGCGTCGATCGGGTCGTTGTTCAGGAAGACCATGTACCAGCCGGTCTCGTCGCCGTACGTGTACTCCGTCAATGCAACGAACGGCGTGTCGTCGCCGTAGCCCGAGATCGTCGGTGCAGACGCGCCGTTGTAGGTCACGGAGAGTCCGGCGGGTAGCCCCTCGACGACGCTGTTGATGCCCGCCACCGCGACCAGGTCGTCGCTTAGCGGGTTGTTGGCGTTCGCCTCGTACAGAGCGAATCGCGCGTCCTCCAGTCCAGCCTCCGCGACGTAGAACGCCTTGCGGAAGCGAAGTTCGGACTGGTTGAGCTGCAACTCCGTCTGCGTCAGAAACAGCAGGGAGATCCCCATGCCGCTGAGCAGCACCATGACGAAGATGGCCAGCACGAGGGCCGAGCCGCGTTCGGCGTTGCGATCGGAGCGACTCATAGCGTGTTCCTCAGCACGACGACGCTACTCACCGTGTGCCGGATGAAGTCCTTTGTCACGGGATCGTGCACCGGCGACTGAGCCGTGATCTGCACGGTGATCTGCGTCGGGGGCGTAGCGTCGTGAACGAACATCGGTTCGGGCACCCCGTCTCCGTCGGCGTCGTTCGAGATGTTGATCGCGATCGGCTTGAACGCCTCCTGGTCGCTGCTGGTCTCGCGCAGCACGATACGATCTCCGGTGTGTCGAATCGTCACCTGCTCGTCGCCGTTCAGCGGACCTTCGGTGTCGCCGCTGGCGTCGAGATCGGCAAAGATCTCGATCTGGCTGACGGCGTCGTCGGGATCCGGGTCGAGCACGACCGTCGGGATGCCGATGTTCATCGGGTCGTAGCCCGCCGTGCGCAACTGGCGCGTGACCAGCGCCAGACTGTTGCGCGCGTTGGCCTGAACCTCGACGGTCATCTGCTGCGATTTGTTGATTCGAGCGCTCTCGACCAGCATGCCGAGCAGCCCGCCCATGATCATCAGCGTCAGTGTCACGCCGACGAGCATCTCGACGACGGTGAACCCCTGCTGAGCCTGGCCCGAGTCGTTCATTTGACCCTCAAGGTCGAGAACGTGACCTTGCGCTGCGGCAGGTGCCGCGTGAATCGTCCTTGACGCTTCAGCGCCGTCGTCGTGACGGCCTTGACCCCGTTGCGGGGCACGTCGTCGGTGATCTGCCAGCGGATCACATACCCCGTGTTCGAGATGTCGAAGTAAGGAACCCCGTTGACCGATACGTTGCGATCGAGCTCGCCGCCGGCGTCGAGGTCGCGATACTCCGTCGAGCGCAGCAGCTCCATGCGCTCCATCGCCAGCGAGCCGAGCAGGTTCATCTCGGCGCTCTTGTTGTTGTCCTTGACGCTGTAGACGAACATCGGGGCAATGGCCAGCACGCCTCCCCCGAGCAAGAACACGGCGATCAGCACTTCGGCGAGCGTGAAACCCCGTTCGGACCGCTGCATCTCAGGCCCCCTTTTCCCAAGCGTGGCCGTTCCAGTGCTCGACCAGCGTCCCACCGGCCTTGAACAGACTCAGTTTGAGGTAACGACCGCCACCGGTCAGGCCGACGTGGCCGCCGCCGCTGGAGATGGCGCCGTACGGGCTGAAGGTCATGTAGTAGATCTGTCGAAAAGCCGGGCCCAGGCGCAGCAGATCGATGTCGTCGCTTCCGTCCGGCGTCTCGAACGCGACGCTGGACGGCAGCCGCACCTCGTGCAGCACCTGATCGTCGGTGCGTGTCGACGTGCCCATCGTGTCGCGCACCTGAATCGTCCGGGCGGCCTTCATGATCACCAGGTAGCACTCACGGTCGCGCTTCACGGCCTCGAGCTTGGTGACCATGACCATGCTCTCGAGCTGGTACGTGCCGCTCTTGGCGCCCTCGCGAGCGATGAGCGGAACCGCGTAGGCGGTCGTGCTGACAAACAGGACGACGGCGATAGCCAGCACGAACACGACCTCGACGAGCGTCAGACCTTTTTGATGCATACGGAGTCCTCGGGGAGGGGTATGCAGCAAATATGTTTCCCCACCCCCCGGAGTGCAAAAGCAAACAAAATCAAATAGATGGAGCCGTTTCTTACGATTTTACTTGTTATAAGAATTATTGAATTGAGAGGTTCCAGTTCTCCTTTTTTTGCTTTAGAAATTGCAGTTTTGCCGCCTCAAAGATTGTCCGACCGGGCGTCAATAAACCGAGCCGAGGACTGCCGCCGAGCGTCGGCGGACCGGCGCTGAACGGCGCCTCCACGTCCGAGCCTCTTCACCAAATCCCCTGTTTTCAACACTTATAGGTCCGCCTCGATCGTGGTACAGGGGTTGCTTTGCGGTGAGGGGACAGCCTGTTCGGAGACTCCGCCGCATGAGTGCTTGCACGTCGTTGAAGCTCGCCGAGGCCACCGCCAAGACCGTCGCCGTCACCGGAAGCAAGGGTGGCGTGGGCAAGAGCAATCTGGTGCTGAATCTCGCCGTCGCGCTCGGCCGCTGGGACCACCGCGTCCTGCTCGTCGACGGCGACCTGGGCCTGGCCAACCTCGACGTGCTCGTCGGCCTGATGCCCCGGTACACGGTCGACCACCTGATCCAGGGCGAAGCCCGGCTCGAGGAAGTGCTGCTGGACGGTCCCGAGGGGGTGCGAATCCTGCCCGCCGGCGCGGGAGTTCCGGATCTGGTGCAGATGAATGAAGAGCGGCGAGCGACGCTGTTCGACGGACTGTCCGAGGGCGCGGGCGCCGCGGACGTCGTGCTGGTCGACACCGGCGCCGGCATCGGCCCGACGACCCTCGCGCTGCAGTTGGCCGCCTCGCGCGTGCTGGTGGTCACCACCCCGGAACCGACATCGCTGGTCGACGCGTACGCGACGTTGAAGATCCTGTGGACCGTCGACCCCGGCAAGCGCGTCGACCTCGTGGTCAACCGCGCGGCTGACGACGACGAGGCACGGAGGATCTACAAGCAGATCGCCAACGCCGCCGCGCAGTTTCTCGACAACCGGCCCGGCTCGCTCGGAGCGGTGTACGACGACTCGCACGTCACGCGCGCCGTACGCCGTCAGCAGCCGTTGCTGGAGTTGTTCCCGGACTCACCGGCCGCGCGGTGCTACGAGCGCATCGCGATGCAGATCAGTTCCACCTCTGCGCCGCGGCAACCGTTGCGGCACTACTGGGAGGGGCTGCTGGCCCACACGCGGAAGGAACTACGGCATTGAGCGCCGTGACCCAACCACTCGCATGGGACGAAGCCGTGCGCGTGCCGGATTCCGCCGAGCGACAGCGGTTTCTCGAGTCGCACATCGACCTCGTGCGTTACCTCGCTACGCGCACCGCCGCACGCCTTCCGTCGAGCGTCGAGCTGCACGATCTGATTCACGACGGCATCGTCGGTTTGATCGAGGCCATGGACAAGTTCAGCGTCGAGCGGGGCGTGCTCTTCCGTACGTACGCCGAGACTCGCATCCGCGGCGCGATGCTGGACGGCCTGCGTCGCAAGGACTGGCGCCCGCGATCCGTGCGGCACATGCAGCGCAACCTGGACGCCGCGTTGACGCAACTGGCTTCGGGCCGAACGCGCGCCGCCACCGAGGAAGAGATCGCGGAGACGATGGGCCTGGAGGTGGAGAACTACCGCTCGCTGCTGAGCGATCTGCGCTCGGGGCCGCTGCTCTCGCTGGAGGGCCTGCAGGGCTCGCACGATCCGGCGGTCGGCGAGGAAGACGAGCCGCACGCACGGCTGGAGAAGAACGACCTGATCCGCGCCCTCGGCGAGGAGATTGCCGGGCTGCCCGAGCGCGAGCGCCGCGTTCTCGAGCTGTACTACCACGAGGGCTTGAACATGAAAGAGGTCGGCGCCGTGCTGGGCGTGACCGAGTCGCGGGTCTGCCAGCTGCACTCGCAGGCCGCGGGCCGACTGCGCGTCGCGCTCGAAGCGCGACTGCACGTCCCGCCGGAGCAGACCGACCGGCTCCTCGCGACGGTCGGCAGATGAGCCGCTGGCCCCGGATCACGCCCGAGGAGGTTGCCAGCCTCCTGTCGCCGGCCGAGCCCGATCTCACCCCGGAGTTCGGGGCGATCGACCGAAGAACCCGTGCTCAAGAACCCCGCTTCACGGCCGATGAGGTAGTGAGCGTGACACGTGACTCCACCCCGGCGCAGGCCCTGCGTCCAGGAGAGGGAATGACGGGACCGGACGCAGGACGTACAAGAGAGGTGACTGGTCTGATCGAGACCCCCAGCCGCCTTCCGCAGATTCGACGCGATCGGATCGAGATGTTGCGTCACCGGATCCGCAGCGGGACGTACCGTCCCGACCCGGTAGCCGTCGCGCGCGCGGTCGTGGGTTTCGAAGATGACTTTTCGCTGCGCGGCTAGCAGCCGCCCGGTAGGGACAGGAGGTCCCGATGCTCGTACTTACCCGTAAGGCCGGCGAAACCGTCGTCGTGGGCGACAATATCCGCATCACCGTGATCGAGTGCTCGTCCGGTTTCGTGCGGCTGGGCTTCGTGGCCCCCGACGAGGTGTCGATCTACCGCGAAGAGATCTACGTCGAGATCGCCAAGCAGAAAAAGGCCGCCGAGGACGGAGAATAACCGGGTCAGACCCCGGTTACTTCTCGACGGCGTTCGCGGCCTCGTACTCCGGATAGTGTTCCTTGAGGCAACCCTGGCACAACGAGTGCGTGAACATCACGTCGGAGTGCTCCTCGAGGTAGTTCTCCAGACGGTGCCAGGTGTCGCGATCGTCGCGGATCCGCTTGCAGTGCATGCAGATCGGCAACATTCCCTGTAGCTGCTTGACCTCGGACAGCGCGGACTGCAGCTCGTCGATCTTCCCCGCCAGCCTCTCCTGAAGCAACAGTACGCGCTCGCCCACGCGGATGCGCGAGTGCAGCTCCTGTCGATCGAACGGCTTGACCAGGTAGTCGTCGGCGCCCGCCTCGAGGCCCGCGACGACGTCGCTCTTCCGGCCCTTCGCGGTGAGCAGCAAGATGTACGTGTAGCTCTTGGACTCGCGCTTGCGAATCCACTCGCAGAGCTCCACGCCGTCCATCTCGGGCATCATCCAGTCCAGCACGACAAGCCCGGGTGCGTCGTCTTCCCGCAGGGTCCTGCAAGCCTCGCCGCCGTCGCACGTGACGACGACGTCGTATCCCTGACGAGTCAGCGTGGCCTCGAGCAGACGACGCGAGACGGGATCGTCCTCGGCGATCAGGATCCTCATCGCGCACCCCCGTTCGTGCCGACGGGCGAGGGGCAGATCTTCTCGAACTCGACCAGCATCCGGTGCACCAGCTCCGTGAGCTCGCCGTGATGCCGCATCAACTCGTCTCGTGTGGCCGACGCGGACCCCGCCTCGATCGCAGCCACCTCGGCCAGTGCGCTGTCGACCGCGAGGATTCCGAGCGTGCTCTTGAGCTTGTGCGCCGCCGCGCCGATCTCGCCGCGGGCGTCGCGGTCGATGGCGTCCTTGATGTCGCCCAGCAGTTCGTCGCGGTCGGCGACGAACATGTCTACGATCTCGCGCAGCAGCTTGCGATCATCGCCCATCTGCTCCATCAAGCGCGTGACGTCGACGATCGAATCGACCTCCTCCTCCTCGGGACCCGTGTCCGCCCCCGTCCCCTCGGGCGGGAGCAGCCGGTCGATCACGGCGGCCAGCTCCCGCAACTCGAACGGTTTTGCGAGGTAGTCGTCCATCCCCACGTCGAGGAAGCGCTCTCGGTCGCCCTTCATCGCGTGCGCGGTCAGCGCGACGATCGGGATGCGTCGCCCGGTCCCTCGCTCGCGCTTGCGGATCATCTGCGTCGCCTCGACGCCGCCCAGCGTCGGCATCTGCACGTCCATCAGGACCAGATCGTACGGCTCCCGTTCCAGACACTCCAGCGCCTTGTTCCCATCGCCGACGATGACGACGTCGTGCCCGATGCGCTCCAGCAGCCTGCGCGCCACGAGCTGGTTCGCCGCGTTGTCCTCGGCCACGAGAACGCGCCGGCGATGGCAACTCTCGCGCAGCGAGTGACGTGTGATCAGGTTGCGTTGCGGACCCGGCAGCGGCTCACCCAGCGCCGCCCGCACCGAGTGGATCACGTCCGCGTCCGACACGGGCTTGGTCAGGTAACCGGCGATGCCCAGATCGCGGCAGCGTGCCGCGTCCCCGCGATGACCCGACAGAGTCAACAGGATCACCTCGAGATTGGAAAAACGCCCGTCCTCGAGGATCTTGCGCGCCAGGTCGAAGCCCTGGTTGCCGGGCATCTGTACGTCCAGCAGGACGACGTCGAACGGACGGTCCTCGAGTCGCGCGGCCTCGAGCCGACTCCACGCCGCTGCGCCGTCGCCGCAGGTCTCGGTCTTCATGCCGCAGTGGGTCAGCGTATCGGAGATCACACGGCGAGCCGTCCGGTTGTCGTCGGCGATCAGCACGCGCGAGTCGCGCAGATGCTCGGACGGCGCGAGGTGCAGCGGCGTGCCACCCTGCTCGGTCTCACCGAAGACCGCCGTGAACGAGAACGTGCTGCCCTGCCCTTCCTCGCTCTCGACCCAGATCTTGCCACCCATGATCTCCGTCAACTGCGCCGAGATAGCCAGGCCGAGGCCCGTACCGCCGTACTTACGCGTCGTCGATCCGTCGACCTGCGTGAACGAATCGAAGACGAGCTGCTGTTTTTCTTGCGGGATTCCGATTCCGGTGTCGGCGACCGCGAAGCGCAGCGTCAGCGAATCGTCCAGCGCCGAGTCGACCGTCACGCGAATCGCCACCTCGCCCTTCTCGGTGAACTTGATCGAGTTGTGCACCAGATTGACCAGCACCTGCCGCAGCCGGCTGGGGTCGCCGACGATCACCTCCGGCACGTCGTGCGCGATGTCATAGATCAACTCGATCTGCTTGCCGTGCGCACGCACCGACAACGGCTTCAGCGCATCGGAGATCGCGTCGCGCAGGTCGAAGGGGATCGTCTCCAGGATCAGCTTCCCTGCCTCGATCTTCGAGAAGTCCAGCACGTCGTTGACCAGCGTCAGCAGAGCATCGGCGGACGACTTCACCGTCGCGAGGTACTCGCGCTGCTCTTCGGTGAGCTGCGTGTCCAGCGTCAGGTTGGTCATGCCGATGATGCCGTTCATCGGCGTGCGGATCTCATGGCTCATGTTGGCCACGAACTCCGACTTCAGTCGTGTCGCCGCCAGCGCCTCGTTGCGCACCGTGACGAGCTCGTCCGAGTGCAGAGCCAGCTCGCGCGCGTGGGCCTCGGCCCGTGCGCGCGCCTCTTCCACCTCCACGTACGAGCTCTCCAGTCGGGCCTCGATCCGCTTGCGCTCGGACATGTCGCGGACGACTCCGCGAAAGCCCACGATCACGTCGAACTCGTCCACGATCGGGGCGATCGACCCCTCGGCGCAGGCCAGCCGCCCGTCGGGCCGACGAATCTCCCACGTGAATCGCTTGCCGCACTTGCGATCGGCGAAGCAGGCGTTGAACGCCGCGCGCAGGGCGTCGACGTTGGTCGAGTTGGTGAACTGTCGGAAGTTCCTGCCGATGATCTCCGGCACGTCGTGCCCGAGGATGTCGGCGAAGTGCTTGTTGACGAACGCGAAGCGGCCGTGCAGGTCGACCTCGTAGAAACCCTCGCCCAATGCCGTGATGACCGAGCGATACGGTGCGTCCGTCTCCCACACCACGCGCGCCGGCGCCAGATCGTCGCATGACGAGTGCATGACCAGCACGTGGTGCCGGCCGTCGCGCAGCACCGCCGTCAGACGGACCTGAAAGCCGAGGCTCTCGTCCGCGTGCTGCACGCGATACTCGACCCGGGCCGACCGCGCGCAACCCGAGCGCACGTCCTCCAGGGCCTGCTCCAGCTTCAGCAAGCCGGGGCCGCGACGGTTGAGCCTCTCGCGACATGCGTCCGCGTAGCACTCACCGATCTCGAACGACGGGCCGAAGGGCGCCCCCTCGATTCCGGCCTCTTCCCATGGATCGTTGACCGCGACGATCGTGCCCTGCCCGTCGATCAGCGCCCCGGGAGCCGGCAGCCGGTCGAGCATGTCGTGCAATCGAGCCGTTTCGAGCTGCCCGTCGAGCTCGTCGACCAGTCGGTTCGTCTCCAGGGCGTAGGACAGCGCCAGCTGCAGGTTCTCCGCGTCGAGACCCGCCTTGAACAGGTAGTCCGTCGCGCCGCGGTGCATCGCCGTGTGGGCGGCCCGCTCTTCGCCGGCCTCGACCAGCAATACCACCGGTGCCGAGTCGGCTCCGGTGAACAGCCGGTCGCGATCCACCTGATCGGACAACCCGCCGAGCCCGGTCAGCACAAGGTCGACCTCGTGGCGATCCAGGTGCTCCAGCGCCTGCGCGGCTCCCTCGACCCGGACGACCCGGGCCGACTCCCCGGTCACGCGCTGCAGCAGCGTTTCCACGAATCGGGCATCTTCAGCGATCTCTTCGACGAGCAGTACACGAACCTCGGCGGTCGCATCCGCCGCCGGGCGTTGGGTTTCGAGCGACACGTTTCCTCCCGGTTCTCCATGGAACCCCGGCAAAACTTAGGTTCCGCGACCGGGCGATGCATCATTGTTAGGGCGCTAATCTGATCGATCGACTGATTTTCGTCGTACCTTCGCTTTCGGGTTCCCGATGACGAACCCCGAACTTCGTGGCCGTATCATCAGGGGGCCCTTGTCTGGTATAGAACCAGAGGCGGGTCGCGTTATGGCGGAAAACAGCACCACAGCCTTCGGCAGATACCTACGCATCCTGCGAGAGCGGAAGGGGCTCTCGTTGGAGGACGTGTCCACGTTGTCTGCGACCTTTCCCGAGAAAATCAACAAGGGCTACTTGTCGCGAGTCGAGAACGGGCACCAGAAGGTCGCCTTCGTCAAAGTCGTGCCACTGAGTCGGATCTACGAGGTCTCGGCTGATGTCCTGCTAGAGCGTCTTGAACTCGACATGGAATTGGATCGACTTGGTGGTCCGGATACATCAGGAGGAACGTACGCAGAGTTGACTGAGTTGGGTAATCAAGCGATTCAGCACGGCCGTCATTGGGACGCCTATGGTTACCTTCGGGACGCCGTTTTGCGGGCCTATCTAGACGAGATCAGTTCCACGTTTTCCAGTCGTGAAGAGCAGGTGCTGGTTGCTCAAATGAACTGCGGTACGGCATCTGGTGGACTTGGGCGCTTTCAGTTTCCGCTTCATGAGTTGCGTCACATCGAGTCGGCGAACTCTCTAACACCAATGTTCCATGTTCTTCTCCTGGAACGACTGTCCAACTGCTATCGCGCTGAAAGGGACTTCGTCCGGTCGGAGACGTACGCCTCCGCGGCGATCAAGGAAGCGGAGAGCCTTGACGGCTGCAAGTTTCTGGGCTTTGTCTATGCCAACCGCGCTCGACTAGCAGCCGAAATGAAAGAACCTGAGGTCGCAGTAGAGTACGAACAGAATGCGTACCGTGTCTTTCGAGATACCAACCGACCGTTCGAATGTCTGCGCACACTAACAAACCTCTCGCAGAGCTACTTTGACCTTCAGCGTTTTCAGTCAGCACGCAGAGCTTGTGAGGGTGGTCTACGACTCGCGATAGAACTTGGCCGGGACAAGACGGTCGCTCTTGCTCACATTATGCTGGGCGAAATTGATGAGTTGGAAAACAAGCCCGAACTGGCCATTCAACGCTGGAAGAAAGCCGTGGCGATTGCAAAAGCGCTTCATGACAAAGAGCTACGGTTTAAGGCTGAGTTTGTGCTTCTGCGACGTGCCTTGAAGGACGAGGATCGCGCTGTGGTTCGAGCGATCTTCCGTCGACTCAACAAACTCGCACCCTCCATCGGCGAAGAAGTGATCGAACTGCGCGAGTTCAAGCGCCTTGAGATTGCTACCTAAACCACTCCAATCACGGGTCGTTGCGTCCTCGCAACATCGACACAATTCCAACGCAACCCTCACGCCTTCAGAGTATTGATCATCCGGTGTCCATTGAGGTTTCCTTCGTAGTGAACAAGACACTACGGAGGCAACCATGCAGAGACGTGTTGGAGCAGTACTTGTCGCGTTGTTCACTCTCGCTGTGTTCACGAGCCCGTGTCTGAGTGGCGCGGGATCGGAGGGCCCCGGCGAAATAACTCTCGATTGCGAACGTTGGTGGGCGCAGTGGCGTGCCGGGCACACGAACGCTCCGGTCCCCCAGCAGTGCCAGATAAGCGATGACCTGAACCCGATCGGTGGTCTTGGTGGCACCGAGGACCCGGGGACGACATCGACAGATGAGAGCGGTTCTTTCTTCCGGTCAATTCTCGATCGCATCGGCGCAGTACTTGAGTCAGTCCTTGGACAATGACCCCTCATCTCCTGAGAGATGTTGCTGCGTCACAACGAGACAGGCCCCCAAGAGCTGGTCCCCCTCCACTTAGAGCGTATTAAGTTCAGCACATGACCCGATGACCATCCGGCCGCAACCATGGAGGATGCGGTCGGAAAGGTCGACCGAGAAACAGCGCTCTCTTCCTGCTGCTCCAAGTCCCCCTTGAACTCTCGGTCGATCGTGCCGGCCCGGGCAGACATGCCCCGGTGAGGCACTTCAGTCAGGGCCGCCGCGGGGACTCCCTGCGGCGGCCTTTCTTTCTCGCTTGCCGCCGCGCGCTATCATGGCCCGCGATATGAAACTTTCGGTGACGGTAGTGGGTGCGGGCCTCGCGGGCAGCGAGGCTGCATGGCAGCTCGCGCGGCGCGGCGTCGAGGTGCGGCTGTACGAGATGCGGCCGGTCCGCAACACGGCGGTGCACCGGACGGGCAACATGGCCGAGCTGGTCTGCTCGAACTCGCTGAAGTCCGTCGAGCTGTCGACGCCACACGGCCTGCTCAAGGAGGAGATGCGGCGCCTCGGGTCATTGATCGTCACTTGCGCGGAAGAGAACCGGGTCCCGGCCGGAGGGGCGCTGGCCGTCGATCGAGACCGCTTCGCGGAGTCGGTGACGGCCCGGCTCGAGAGCGATCCGATGATCACGGTCGTGCGCGAGGAGGTGCCGCAGATCCCGGCCGAGGGCAGCGTGGTGCTGGCCGTGGGCCCGCTGGTGTCGGAGAGCCTCGCCGCGTCGATCGCGGAGTTCACGGGGCGCGAGTACCTGTACTTCTTCGATGCCATCGCGCCGGTGATCGAGGCGGAGAGCATCGACCGCTCGATCGTGTTCGCGGCGTCGCGCTACGGCAAGGGCGGCGGCGAGGACTACCTGAACTGCCCGATGGACCGTGAGCAGTACGAACGGTTCATCGACGAGCTTCGCGCCGCGGAGAAGGCGCCGCTGCACGAGTTTGACAAGACGCCGTACTTCGAGGCCTGCCTCCCGATCGAGGTGATGGCCTCGCGCGGGCGCGACACGCCGGCCTTCGGCCCGATGAAGCCGGTCGGACTGACCGACCCGCGCACGGGCCAGCGACCGCACGCCGTCGTTCAGCTCCGGCAGGACGACCAGGCCGCGGAGCACTACTCGATGGTCGGGTTCCAGACGCAGCTGCGTTGGCCGGAGCAGAAACGGATCTTTCGCGCGATTCCCGGCCTCGAGTCGGCGGAGTTCGTTCGTCTGGGTCAGGTTCATCGAAACTGCTACATCAACGCGCCGACCGTGCTCGACCCGGATCTCCAGACACGACAGCGGCCGGGGCTGTTCTTCGCGGGCCAGATCTCGGGCGTCGAGGGCTACACCGAGTCGGCGGCCACGGGGCTGCTGGCCGGCATCAACGCCGCCTCGCTGGTGCACGGCCGACCGACCGCGCAGCTTCCCGCCGCCACGATGCTGGGCGCGCTGTGCCGCTACATCGCCAACGCCGACCCGGCCGGCTACCAGCCGACGAACGCGGCGTTCGGTCTGCTTCCGCCCGTGGAAGGGAAGCAGCCGCGGCGTAAGCGAGAGCGGCGGCTGGCGCGATCGGCCCTCGCGCTCGAGGCGCTCGACGCGTGGCTCGAGGCCAACTCCGAGCGCGTTCCGCAACGGGCCGCGCCATGAGCGGCGCGAGCACGTTCGAAGAGTCGGTACGCACGTTTCTGGCCTACCTGCGCGACCAGCGACGCGCCTCGCCGCGGACGCTGCGCGCGTATGTCGGCGACCTCGGGCAGTTCGAGACGTTTCTCGTCGAGGAGCACTGCGACGGCGAGGCCCCGCCTCCCTCGGGGATCGACACGCTCGCCGTGCGCGGCTTCGTCGCCAGCCTCAGCCGCAAGGGGCTGGGCAAGTCGTCCATCGCCCGGAAGCTGTCGGCCGTGCGATCGTTCCTGCGTTTCTTCGTGCGCGACGGCCACATCGAGGTCAATCCGGCGGAGGGCATCCCCACACCGCGCGTGCCGAAGCCGTTGCCGCGCACGCTGACGGTAGACGAGGTGTTCAACCTGCTCGAGCGCATCGCCGGGGACGACCCGGCGTCGTTGCGTGACCGCGCGATCCTGGAGCTGCTCTACGCGGCGGGGCTGCGCGTCAGCGAGCTGGTGTCGCTGGATCTTCACGACGTGGATCTCACCTCGCAGATCGTGCGCGTGCTCGGCAAGGGCGGCAAGGAGCGCATGGTTCCGTTCGGCGACAAGGCGGAGGGTTCGATCCGCGCCTGGCTCGACGCATCGACGGGCCGGCGCAGTGCGAAGTCGTCGGATCCCGACGCACTGTTTCTCAACCTACGCGGCGGTCGGCTGACGGATCGCAGCGTCCGACGCATTCTCAACCGGCGCATGGACGAGGCGGCCATCTTCGCCAAGATCTCGCCGCACGCGCTGCGCCACTCGTTCGCGACGCACATGCTCGGCGCGGGCGCCGACCTGCGTGCGATCCAGGAGTTGCTGGGTCACGCGTCGCTCTCGACGACCCAGGTCTACACGCACGTGACCACCGATGCATTGATGCGAATCTACGACAAAGCACACCCCCGCTCGCAGCGACGCTCCGCAAGAGGAAACGAATGAACACACCCGAGGCCTTCGAGGCCGTAGCCTGCGAGGCCGCGCGCGAGGGCGGCAAGGTCCTGAAGCGACGCTTCCGAGAGCGGGACCCGCTGAAGATCCAGCTGAAGGGGCTGCACGACTTCGTGACCGAGGTCGATCACGAGGCGGAAGACGCGGTGCTGTCCTGCATCCGCAAGCACTACCCGGATCACACGATCATGTCCGAGGAGGCATCGCCCGAGGCGCAGGCCGCGGCGTACCGCTGGATCGTGGATCCGCTCGACGGAACGACCAACTTCATCCACGGCGTCGGCACCTTCTCGGTCTCGGTCGCCGTCGAGGACGAACAGGGCCTCGCGGGCGCCGCGATCCACGACCCGTTTCACGACGAGACGTTCCACGCCCAGCGCGGCGGCGGCGCGAAGCTCGACGGAGAGCCGATTCGCTGCAGCACCCCCGACGGTCCCGATCAGGCGCTGATCGCCACCGGGTTTCCGTTTCGCGAGCTTTCGCGCCTCCCGACCTACCTCGAGGTGTTCGAAGCCTGCATCCGCTCCACCGCGGGGATCCGGCGCGCGGGATCGGCCGCGATCGATCTGGCGCTCACCGCCTGCGGTCGCTACGACGGCTTCTTCGAGATCGGGCTGTCGCGCTGGGACATCGCCGCGGGGATCTTGCTGGTGCGTGAGGCCGGAGGGATCGTCACCGACGTCGTGGGTGGCGACTCGTCGCTGGACTCGGGCGACATCATCGCGGCCGGGCCGCAGATGCACGCCACGTTGCTGAAGATCAACCAGGCGGCGTTCGGCAAGCGCTAGCAGCCCGTTGAAAAACTCCCATCTCGCCGATCGAACGTTCGAGTAAAATCGATCCGAGAACGAGGAGGACTCCGATGTCGATGGGCCGTCGGGACCGAGAGAGTCAGTCGGAAATGTGGCTTGCGACGGACCGCGT
>JAAELQ010000199.1 GCA_024226515.1 bacterium | reverse complement strand
GCTGCCGTCGGGGTTCTGCCCGGCAGGATCCGACCTCGACGTGACCGCGATCCACACGCCGTCGTCCGTGATCGAGATCGTCGGCCCCACTCCGCGCTCGAACTGTCCAACCTGCGAGCCGGCCCCACCGGGCAGCTGCCAGCTGAGAATCTGCCGCGTCTCGTCCGGGTTGGATCCGAAGCGATCGACCGCGGACGTCGCGACGAGCACGGTGCCCGCGTCATCGATGGCCACGCCGGACAGGTAGGGCGTCCGATAGCCGGACTGCGTGATCTGCCGGACCACCTGGGGCTCCACGACGCTCGCAAGCAGCAGAGCGCATAGCCCGGCACAGATTCGAATTCGCATGGACGCACCCTCTTGGTGGTGCACACGCGTCAAGGCGCGGAAGCGACAACCGATCGAGCCGGAGTCAGTCCGTGCAGGTCCCCGCGCCCGGAACGCGATCGAGTCCGCCACTGCCCTCGCCCCACGTCCCGGGGTCGCCCGGGCCGAGGCCGCCGCGGAAGACGTAGAAGAACGTCTGCCCGGGCGCGGGCTGCGCGACGTCTTCGTGCCCCACGGTGGTGTTGTCGGGTGAGTCGTCCTCGATGCAGATCACGGTGCCCAGGTCGATCGCCAGGCCGCCGGGCCCGAGCTGCAGATTGGCGACATCGCCGCGGATGACGTCGTACACCGTCGTGTCCGGCTCGGGGTCGCACGACACGAGCGTCGGCGCGTCCTTCGAGACGTAGATCAACGACGGGCTGACGAAGTCGACGAAGAAGACCTGGCTGCTGAAGTCGGGGTTCTCTCCCGTCGCGTTGGCGAAGCCCCGGAAGGTGGCCTTGCTGCCGTTGGAGTCGACGGCGAGGTACGTGCTGTTGCGCAGGCTGGCGGCCGAGAGAATGCTGCGCGGATCGACGAGCCCTCCCGCCCTGTCGATCGTACCGGTCGCGACCTCGACGCGGTACAGCTCGAGCCGCTCTCCCGGGCTGGGTCCCACCAGCGGGGCGGAGGAGAGGAAGTAGACGAAGTTGCCGTCGCCGCTGATGCGCGGGTCCCTCGCCGTGCCGCTGCCGGTCGTCGTCAGCTGCCAGGTCGTGGCGCTCGAAAGCTCGGTCACGAAGACCTCGACGTTGTGGTCGGCGTTGGTGCCCAGCGGGTCCCCGTCCGAGACGTACGTGACGCGGTCGCCGTCGGCCGAGATGTCGGGGCGCCAGGCCGTGCTCTCGGGATCGGTCGTCACCTGTTCGACGAGGCTGCCGTCGGTGCGCGCGCGGTAGACCTGCGTGTAGTTGTTGTAGTTCTGCCCGCCGTTGTCGGTCTGCGAGTGATAGACGGCCCACTGGCCGTCGTCGCTGACGTTGGGGTTCTTGCGCAGGCTGTCCCCGTCGTTGACGAAGTGGGTCATCGTTCCGCCCGTCGAGGGGATCGAGTAGAGGCCGGGCCCCGTGTAGGGCGCCGAGAAGCCGACGGCCTGGAACACGACCGTGTTGCCGTCGCCCGAGAGCACGGCGTGGTCGTTGATGTCGCAGTTGTCCGGCGGCGTCAGCTGCAGCAGCCCGCTGCCGTCGTCCTGCACGACGAACACCTGGGGAAAACCGCCCGAGCACGTGTTCACGCCGGTCAGGTTGTCCGCCGAGTAGAACACGATCTTCGATCCGTCGTTCGACACGTCGGGGTGGTAGGCCCGGGCGCCGCTGGTGACCTGCGTCAGCCCGCTTCCGTCGGACTGGATGCGCCAGATGTCGATCTGATCGGACAGGCCCCCGTCGCGCTGTCCCGTCGTCGTGAACACGACGCGCGAGCCGTCGGGGGTGACGTCCACCTCGAAGTCATAGCCCGAGTTCTCGTGAGCCGTCAGCTGCTGGATGTTGCTGCCGTTGACGTCCATCACGTACAGCTCGGTGCCGCCGTCGGGGTTGTCGCCGCCGGGGAAGGTGCCGTTCGAGGAGTTGAACGCGATGCGCGCGTGGCCGCCCGACACGACTGGCCGCGTGTTGTAGAAAGGCGAGTCGGTGAACGTGATCTGCGTCGGCGGACCGCCGCTGGTGCTGAAGCGGAAGATCTCCCAGTTGCTGCCGTCGTCGGCCGAGAGATAGACCCACTTGCCGTCGTCGGTGATGCTCGGTGATGCGCCGAGGCCGAGCGTCGTCAGCCCCAGCCCGGTCCAGCCGACGAGAAGCACGTTGTCGCCGTCCTCGAACACGAGCTGCGTGCCGTTGCCCGAGATCTGCGGTGAGCGGTAGTTCACCGGCGAGGCCGAGGCCAGCAGGTTCAGCCCCGTCCCGTCCGATTCGATGCCGAAGATGCGGAAGGCGTCCGCCGCCCCGCCGCCCCCGGGTTCGCCCGAGTGCGAGAAGACGATGCGCTGCCCGTTGTCGCTGATGGAGAATCCGGAGACCCCCCCCTCGGTCGCGGTCGTGAGCTGGGTGACGACCAGCGATCCCGTGTCGACGGCGAACAGCTGGTCCAGCAGCGAGGGATTGCCGCCCGTCAGGTCGGCGTTGGCGCGGAAGACCGCGGTCGAGCCGGATCCGCAGATCAGCGCCTCGTTCACCGAGCCGGACCCCGGGCCGCCCGGGTTGTTCGTCAGCTGCACGAAGCCCGTTCCGTCGGGAGCCATCAGGAACAGCTCCAGGCTGCCGTCCGGGTTCTGGCCCGCGGGGTCGGCGGGCGAGACGAAGGCGATCGTCTGCCCGTCGTCGGTGACCGAGGTCGAGACCACGCCCTTGGCAAAGCTTCCGACCTGGGCGTTCGCGGCGCCGGGCAGGCTCCACTTCAGCACCTGGAACGCGTGATTGGGATTCGTCCCGAACGGATCGGACGACGAGCTCGCGACGACGAGCGTGCCCGCGTCGTCCAGCATCGCGTTGTACGTGTCGTCGAGGACGACGTCGTTGAGCTGGCGCACCAGCTTCGCCGAGGCGGGCGTCACGACCAGCAGAAGTACGGTTCCCCAGACGATCCCGGTGCGCAGCATGACGACCTCCTACCCCGATACCTTCATACGTAAATCGGCCGAGCCCCGCCACGCGCCGAACCGGGACGTGGGGGGTACCCACGTGGGCCGGTAATCCCCGGCCCGGAAGGCGGCAGGGCTCATGCCGACCCGATAGGCGCAAAGGGGCGGAAAAAGGTGCAGCCCCGGTGCTAAAGTGCCTTCCTAACCTCAAAAAGCGGGGAATTCCATGCAGGTCAAACCGTTCCGAGGATTCCGGCCGCGCGCCGATCTCGCCGACCGGATCCCCAGTGTTCCTTATGACGTCGTCAACTCCGAGGAGGCTCGCGAGCTGGCCGCCGGCCGTCCGGACAGCTTCCTCCATGTGATCAAGGCCGAGATCGACCTCGAGCCCGGCACCGACCCGCACGACGACCGCGTCTACGAGAAGGCGCGCGAAAACCTCGCCGCGATGATCGAGGACGGCCGGCTCGTACGCGAAGAGCAGCCCGCGTACTACGTCTACCGTCTGGTGATGGACGGCCGCGAGCAGACCGGCATCGTCGCCGCGGCGGCGGTCGAGGACTATCGCGAGGGGCGCATCAAGCGCCACGAGTTCACGCGACCCGACAAGGAGCAGGACCGCATCAAGCTGAACCAGACGCTGTCCGCCAACCCGGGTCCCGTGTTCCTGACCTACCGCCCGCTGCCGGAGCTGAACGCCGTCGTCAACGGCATCGCCGCGGGTGAGGCCGACGTGGACTTCACCGCCGTCGACGGCGTACGTCACACGCTGTGGGTCGTTTCGGACGCAGCGCTCTGCAAGCGTATCGAGGAGCTGTTCGCAGCGATGCCGGCGACGTATGTCGCGGACGGACATCACCGCACCGCGGCAGCGGCCAAGGTGGCCGAAGAGCGCGTGAAGCAGCTCGACAGCCCGACGGGCGACGAGCCGTGCAACTACTTCATGGCCGTGCACTTCCCGTCGGACCAGATCCACGTCATGGACTACAACCGTGTGGTCAAGGACCTCAACGGCCTGACGCCGCAGCAGTTGATCGAGCGCGTCGAGCAGGCCGGCTTCCACGTCAAGCCCGACCACCGCGCCAAACGCGCGTCGAACCGCGAGACGTTCGGCATGTACCTCGACGGACGCTGGTTCCTGCTGACCGCAGGCGCCGACATCGTGCCGAAGAACGACGTCGTCGCGAGTCTCGACGTCGCGGTGCTGACCGATCGCTTGCTGCAGCCGATTCTCGGCATCGGCGACCCGCGCACGGACAAGCGCATCGACTTCGTCGGCGGCATCCGCGGCATGGAAGAGTTGGAGCGCCGCGTCGACTCCGGCGAGTGCGCCGTCGCCTTCGCGCTGTGGCCGACCGGCCTCGACGAGGTGATGAACGTCGCCGACGCGGATCAGGTCATGCCGCCCAAGAGCACGTGGTTCGAGCCCAAGCTGCGCTCGGGCATGGTGGTGCAGACGCTCGAGGGCGACTCGCTGTAGCGGCTACTCGATCGGGAACAGCGTCGAGAACACCTCGTCCGTGCGGTTGCGCCAGCTGGACCAGCCGGTGCCGTCGTGCACCTCGCCGCCCGCGACCTCGTAGCCCTTCTCCTGCAGCAGCGCGAAGAACGCGCTATTGGCCGTGCTCATGTTCCAGTGCTCGTCCGGGTTGCGCAGGTCGTATTTGCCCCAGTCCATGTAGATCCGCAGCGGCTGCTCCTCGGGCGTCTTCACCATCGGATCGAGGACGGCGCGGGAGAAGTCCATGATCGCGGCGGACTGCAGCGAGATGTTGCCGAAGGTGCCCGGCTGCATCAGCGCACAGAGCAGCGTGGGGAAGCCGAGCATGCTCGTCCCGACGCTGGCGCGTCCGCTCGCGTCCTTGATGGTGCGGTACGTTTCGTCGATGAACGGGATCAGCTCGCCGGCGACCATCTGGGCGTAGGGCGCGGGCGACCCGTACGGGGGCGGCGTGGTGCCGATGAAGACGGCGATCATCGGGGCGACGCTCTTGCCGATCAGGTTGTCGAGCGCGCGCGGGACGTCGCCGCGCTCGCGGGCGCCGTTGCCGCCGTGGACGTAGGCCACCGGGTAGGAGGCGGCGCTCTCGTCGTAGCCCGGCGGCAGGTAGACGTGGACTTCGTGGTCCATCTCCAGGCCCGCGCTGGTCAGCGTGTGCGTCGCGATGCGACCCGTCTTGCCCGCGGGCTCGCCGAGGAAATCCGGCCCTTCCCACTGCGGCATCGAGAGCCACGACATCTCCATCGTTTCGCCGGAGAAGCTCATCTCCATCTCGGCGTCGACGACGGCCGTCATCGTCGTGCGTGGGTTCAGCGGATCGGTGATCGCCTCGAAGTCGCGCATGAACAGGTAGTTGACGCGCGCATCCTCGTCGAGCGTCGTCGAGTAATAGTGCAGGTCGGTGCCCTCGACCCGCGTCATGCGCCGCTCGTTGCGGGCGCCGATCATGTCGCCGCCGACGGCGAGGTCGTTGCCCGGGCCACGGTAGACGAAGTGCACGACGCCATTCGACTCGACGACGGGGAAGTTCTTCTGCGACTTCATGAACTCGTCGACCAGCTTCATCTTCTTAGTCGCGGGTGCGGAGTCGATCCTGGCGATCAGCTTCGGCAGGCTCTTGCCCAGCGCCTCGTCGCCGGCGTCCGCCAGCGTGGTCTTGCCGCGGTCGATGTCGATGCGCGCCAGCTCGGCCAGGCCGCGCACGAACAACGAGCCGTTGGCGACGATCGGCTCGGCCCAGGTCAGGTCGTCGAACAGCTCGACCGAGGCGACCTCGTGGTAGCCCTCGGGCGTGGCCTCGGCGATGTGCAGGCCGCCCTGCTTGGTCGCGATCACCAGGTGCCCGTCAGCCAGCGCGAGGAAGCCGTCGCCCGGCTCGCGCGAGCGCCAGGCCATCTCGCCGGTCTCGGCGTTGACGCAGGTCAGGATGCGCGTGCTGAACGCGTAGATGTGTCCGTCGTGGTAGACGGGGATGTTGTAGCTGTTCTTGATCCAGTGGTTGTCCCACAGCGGCGTGACGGTCCACAGGTCGTCGGAACTCTCGAGCTTGACCATCGTCGAGCCCTCGTCCTTGTAGGTCAGGAACAGCCGTCCGTCGCCGGCGGGCACCGGCGTCATGCTCCAGATGCCGCGAGGGCCGCTGCCCTGGTGCTCGTAGCTCCAGAGCACCTCGCCCGTCGTCGCCTCGAGCCCCGACATCGTGGTGTTGCCCGTGACGATGATCTGCTTCTTGCCCTCGGCCTCGAACGGAAGCGGCGACTGGTGCGTAACCGCGTCGGTCCCGGTCTTCCAGATCAGGTCGCCCGACGCGGGGTCGAGGCCGATGACCGAGGCCTCGGGTCCGCCGGCCTCGAGGATCAGCACGCCGTCGGCCATGATCGGCGACGACGAGAATCCGTAGTGCGGTTTCTTCGCGCCGACCGTCTCGTCCAGCTTCGAGGACCAGATCAGGTCACCCGTGGCGAGCTTCAACGCGAAGAACCGTCCGCGCGGTCCGAAGCCGAACACCCGTCCGGCGTCGATCAGCGGCGTCGAGAGCGGACCGGTGTGCGACCCGTCGTGACCCTTGTAGGTCGGGCCGATCTCGTAGCGCCACTTCTCCGCCCCCTTCTTCGGGTCGATCCCGGCCATGAAGTCCGTCGTCTCGTCGGAGAACATCGTCACGGCCATGCCCTGGGCGACGACCACGCCGGAGTAGCCGCTGCCGATGCCGTGCTTCCAGGCGACGTCGAGCCCGAAGTTGTCGGAGCCGAACAACCCCGCCTCGCGCGAGATACCGTCCCCGGCCGAGCCGCGTTGACGCGGCCAGTCGGCCGAAAGGGCCGGCGAGACGAAGAGCGTCAGCGCGATCGCGAGACTGACGACGCAGAGAACGAGCGGACGAAGGGCGGGCATACGACGCATTAGGGACCTCCTCGGTCGCCATTCTATTTCAGGATGTCGGAGGCGTCGCGTGGGCCGCGGAGGGAAGGGCTACCAGGAGGTCGGGCGTTTACGCGACAGATCGGCCATCAGCTTGGTGCGGACCGCGCCGGGCAACCCCGGTTTGCGCAGCAGCTGCGACTTGGCCATGTCGTTCAGCCCGTCGGCGATGCGCATCGCCAGCGCCAGCGGCACGCGCGGATGGGTCGCGACCGTGACCATCAGGTCGGGGAAGGAGCGCCAGCGCCCGTTGCGAGCGATGTGCTCCAGCGCGGTCGGCAGCAGATCGCCGTTGCGCAGCAGCTCCTTCAGCTCGTTCAGGTTGATTTGGGGGTTGCGGGCCAGGGCGTCGAGCACGTGCGGCGACTCGTCGTGGCGCAGGATCTCTCGCTCGCCCAGGGCCGCCCGCGTGGCGAGCGTGATGCGGTGCGCCAGCGGGACACGCCCCAGGGCCTCGCGGATCTCCTCGACGGGGGCCGCCGGATCCAGCTCGGCCAGCGGCGCCGGCGCCATACCTTCGATGACGCGGTTGACCAGGGCGTCCAGCGTCGCCTGTCGCTCGGCGTCGAGCGGCGGAAACTCCAATCCGAGCTGGACCCCACCGCTCTTGATGTCGCTAAATGCCCGCGCCAGCTTCATTTGCGCCGACAGCATCAAATCCCCCCCGGTAGAACCCAGGTTGATTTCGATGGCTTTGCCGGTGGGGTCGGGGAGGCTGCCCGTGACGAGGATCCCGGTACGGCTGAGGTTGTAGGCCTCGCAGACGAATTCGTCGCCGTCGAGGCGTAGGGCGATTTTCAGCCCGGCCAGGAAGCGATTCTGGCGCGAGGGAGGGGTTCTGGGAGAATCGGCACTCATATTCGATGGCCTCGCGTGGAGTATAGGTGCTTCCGCCCGGCTGGCAAGTGTAGTAAAAAGGCTCTGGTGCCGAATGTGGCGAGATCTCGGCGGGTCGGTTACAGTGCCCGACCAAACCCACCCAAAGATTGGGTGGTTTTGGGTGTCAAAAAGGGTGGATCATGGACCTGGGACTTCCGGTGAATCCGAAAATCCTCCGCTCGATCTCCAGCCTCGACGGCTGGAAGGGGCGCTGGTCGCAACTCTCCGGTCTGTCGCAAGAGCGCCTCGACCGCATCGAGGAGACGGTGCGCGTTCAGTCGGTGGCCGCCTCGTGTCGCCTGTCCGGCATCCGCGTCTCGGACTCCGAGGTCGCCGGCCTGCTGCGCAACGAGGCCGGACCGTTGTCGGACGCCGACGACATCCGCGGCTACGACGCGGCGCTGGGGTTCGAGTTCCCCGATACGACCAGCCTGTTCGACGCTTCGACGCTACGCCGCTTTCACGCGATCCTGAACGGCAGCACCGAGCAGTCCCCGTG
Organism: bacterium; assembly: GCA_024226515.1. Classification (GTDB taxonomy): domain Bacteria; phylum Acidobacteriota; class Polarisedimenticolia; order Polarisedimenticolales; family Polarisedimenticolaceae; genus JAAELQ01. The sequence continues at coordinate 49,170 of JAAELQ010000199.1, read as the reverse complement.
GCGCTCCCAGGCGTTTCACCGCGAGGTGTTCGACGCGGACGGCCACGCGGTCGGTCGCGTCTTCCCGACGCTGCCCCCGCACCTGATCGAGTCCGAGGTCGAGCAGCTGCTGACGTGGCTCGAGCTCGAGCTGCGCTCGAGAGAGCAGCATCCGACGCTGGTCATCGGCGCATTCATCCTCGGCATCCTCGCCGCCAGCCCGTTCGAGGGCCGCAACGCTCGACTGACCCGCGCGCTGGTCTCCCACCTGCTGGTGCGGGCCGGATACGACTACTTGCGCTACGCCAGCCTCGAGGCGCAGATCGAGGCCAACCGTGGGCGGCATCACGACGCGCTCGACCGGTCGCAGAACGGTTTCTGGACCGGCAACGCCGACCTCGAGCCCTGGCTCGAAGTGTTCCTCGATCTGCTCGACGCGCAGCGCGAACGGGTCGAGACCAAGATCGGGCTCGAGCGCGAGGCGCAGGACTTTCCGCCGCTGCAGCGCGCGATCCTGGAAACGGTGCGCGAGCACGGCACCGTCGACGCCGGCCTGCTGCTGAAGGCGACGGGCGCCAACCGCAACACGCTGAAGGACAACGTGCGGCGCCTCGTCGACCGCGGCGTGCTGGAGAAGACCGGCCAGCGTCGCGGCACGCGCTACCGAATGAACACCCGTCCGTTGTAGAGAGCGGGGTCAGACTCTCGGGTTGAGCGACTGAGCTCAGCAGCTTCCGGGCAGGCGGTTGCCGCCCGACGAGACGTTGCTCGCCTCGTCGCAGACGCCGGGCGTGCCGCACGAGCTTCCGCTCGGAGAGCAGGTTCCCGCGCCGACGTTGCCGAAGCCGGTGTTGCCGCCGTAGACGTTCGAAGTGCTGGTCGAGCCGTCGAAGTGGATCCCGTACTCGCCGTTGTTGTTCAGCGTGTTGTGTTTGATGAAGTTACGGGCCGAGTCGTCGACCAGGTACATCCCGGAAGCAGTGAACTCGCTGAGTACGTTGTCGGTCACCTGGCAGCTCTCCGTGCTGCTCAGGTGAAGACCGATCGTCGCGGTTCCGGTGTTGTAGGCGACGTTGTTTCGGACCTGGCAGTTGGAGGTGTTGGTGACGAAGATACCCGTTCCACCGACGTTCAAGTTGTTGCGCTCGATCGTCAGACTGGTCGTGCCGGCGACCGTGATGCCCGAGGTCGCCGAGTCGACTCGGTTGTCGCGGACCGTGATGTTACGGTTGTTGTCGACGATACGGATCGCGGAGTCGATGGGATCCACGTTACTGCGCTTGATGACCACGTTGCTCTCGATCAGGCCCGCCTGAACCGGTTCGCTGGAACCGGCCCCGACGACGAAGATCCCTTCTCGACTCTGATTCGTCAGGATGCAACGCCGCACGGCGAAAGTGGATACGTCATCCAGCCGGAGCCCCTCGGTTCCGTTGCGCACTTCGAGGTCTTCGAGTGTGACCTCCGTCGAGAGTTCTCCGCCTCCTCCGATGACGCCGTAGGCTCGGATCCCCCGTCCCGTCGTTGTCAGAGATCCGTTGCGAACGACGAGGCGCTTCAACCCGGTGGCCTCGATGACCGACTGCATGCCGGTCGTCAGAGTCAGGTCGAAGCCGTTGAGATCGATCTCGACCTTCTCCACGCCGGTGCCGACAATGTCGACGATCTTCGCCGAATGGGTGATCGCCCGCGTGACGATGTACTTCCCCGACTCGGTGATGACCGTCGGCTCGAAGATCGGGATCTTGCCTTCCTCTGCGCCCGCCGGTACGACGGCAGCCAGCACGAGAACGACAGACCAGAACGCGACTCTTCTCATCGTTGCACCCTCCGTAACCGGACCCGAGTTGGCTCGATTATACGGTCAAACAGGGTGCCGAGCGTCAGAGCGTCTCCTCCACGATCCCACGCACCTCGACCGCCAGTTTGCGCGCCCGCTCGACGAGCCGCTGCTGAGCGGCGTCGAGCTCGTCGTGTACGTCGGTGTCCGTGATCGACGGCAGGTTGATCTTCACGTTCAGCGCGGCGCCCTCCGCGGCGGCCAGCGCGACCGCCCCGCCGACGCCGGCATCCGACACCGACGCCGGGTTGCCGCCGCGCGCCACGCGGGCAGCCAGCTCCAGCGCCAGGACGCTGTTCTCCAGCACGGCCAGCGGGATGCGCGTCGCCTCCTGGTTGGCCTGCTCGATCGCGGTGTCGCGCGCGGCCTGCTCTTCCTCGGTCTTCTTCGGCAGACGCCGCGCCGCGAGCACCGCGTTGAACGCGTCGGTGTCGCGGTCCACCGCATCCATGAACCAGTCCTTCAGCCGCTGACCGGCAACGCCGATCTCGTGCATCTCGGGCCGCGCTTCCTCCATGCCCTTCTTGGACCAGGTCAGCGCGGCGACCATCGCCGACAGCGCTGCGGAGAGCGAGCCGCACAGCGCGGCCACGCTGCCTCCGCCCGGGGCGGGGGAGTCGGCCGACAGCTCGTCCGCGAACTCGGTCAGCCGCATCGCCTTCAGCCCGCTCGCGGCGCCGCGGTACCTGTACTCGATGATGTTCTCGACCGGGTCGAACGGCGCCAGCTCGCCGAGGCCCATGCTGAGCACGGCGGCGTGGATCCGCTCGTGCTCCGGGATGCCGCTGGTGCGACCCTGCCGGGCCAGGTAGTGGTCTCCGGCGGCCAGCATCGCCTCCAGCGGGACCAGGCCGACCAGCTCGCTGCCGGTCACGCGCACGCCGACGTCCGCGCCCACGTCGCAGGAGGCATCGAACACGTCGTGCATCGGCGTCTTGCGGAAATCCATGATGTTGAACGAGACCTGAGCGCGCTTGTACTCGTCGATGTACCAGCCGCCGCCCTGGAGATGCGTGAAGCGTCCCGGCTCGCGCAGCACCTTGCCGTCCTCGCCGCGCACGAACTTGCCGGCGGCGTTGCGCTTCAGCTTGCCTTTCTCGCGCAGCTCGGCCGCGATCTTGTTGGCCAGCTTGCGCTCGCGCGTGTTGAGGTTGACGTTCCAGGCGATCAGGAACTCGCGCGCGCCGATCCCGGTGGCGCCGCTGCGCTCGTTGAACTTCGCCTTGCCGAAGTCCGGCGCGAAGTCGGGCTGTTTCAACTTCTCCGGCAGCGCCTCGTACTCGCCCTGACGGATGTCGGGCAGCCGCACGCGCTCGGGCCGCGTCGCGGCCTCGCCGTAGAGGTAGACCGGGATCCCCAGCTCTTCGCCCACGCGTTTGCCGAGCTTCTTCGCTGCCTCGACGCAGTCGGCCATCGTGGCCCCCTGCATGGGGACGAACGGGCACACGTCTGTGGCGCCCATCCGCGCGTGCTCGCCCGAGTGGCGGGACATGTCGATCAGCTCCGAGGCGCGGCGGATCGCCCGGAAGGCGGCCTCCACGACGGCGTCCGGAGGGCCGGCCAGGGTCACCACGGTGCGGTTGGTGGCCACCCCGGGGTCGACGTCCAGCAGGGTGGCGCCCTCGACCCCCGAAATCTCGGCGGTGATCGCGTCGATCACCCCCCGATCCCGACCCTCGCTGAAATTCGGCACGCACTCGATCAGCTTCATCTCGAAACCCTCGATTTTTCTGTGGAAATCCGGCCAAAAGCGGGATTCTATCGCGTGGCGCGGGCCGAGCCCAGTCCCGGGAGTCCGAATGCTCTCCGGACCGGGAAAATCAGGGGTGCAGCCCCCCGGAAGCGGCTGTAATCTTTCGGCGGCAAGGTCGTAGTAAATAAGGAATTAGGCATTCGGCTCCCCGGCACGGCCGGAACTCGAATCGCGTGTGTCGCGTATAGAAGAACGGGGTCGTTTATCTGTCGGTCAGGGTACGGACCGCAGGACTCCGGGAGGAACTCGTGAACAGGAAAATCTTGGCGCTGTTGTCGATCGTGTTGGTGCTGGCCCTTTCGGGCGGAATGCTCGGGTGCACGACGTCGGACAACGCGAATGCGTCGACCGGCGAGAAGGGCGAGACCGAGACGGCCTCGAAGTCGAAGTCGGACAAGGACGCCGACGGCAAGGACTCCGAGGGTAAGTCCGGCAAGGACGGCGAAGAGGAAGAAGAGAAGACGGAAGAGGCGGTGCCGGTCGAGGTCGCGGCTCTCTCCCGCGGCGAGATCGAGTCGATCCTGCGCTTCTCGACCAACCTCGAGGCCGAGAGCCAGGTCGGGGTGTTCTCCGAGGCCAGCCGTCGCGTGATCGGGCTGCTCGTGGAAGAGGGCGACGCCGTCAGCCAGGGGCAGATCCTCCTGCGGCTGCAGGACGCCGAGCAGCGCAGCGAGCTGTCCAAGGTGGACAAAGAGCTGGTCAAGGCCCAGCGCGAGTACAAGCGCCAGCAGCGCCTCTACGACCAGAAGCTGATCAGCGAACAGGAATTCAACGACGCGACCTACGAGCTCGAGCAGTTGAACATCCGCAAGAAAGACGCACAGCGCGAGCTGGGCTACACCGAGGTGCGCGCCCCGATCGCCGGGACGATCACCTCGCGCATGGTCAACCTGGGCGACCAGGTACAGATCAGCCAGCACCTGTTCGACATCATCGACTTCGATTCGATCGTGGCCCGCATCTTCGTACCCGAGAAGCACCTCGAGCAGCTGCGCGCCGGTTTGAGCGCGCGCATCGAATCGCAGAGCGCGTCGAACACCGAGTACATGGGCACGGTCAGCCGCATCGCGCCGATCGTCGATCCGCGCTCGGGTACGGTCAAGGTGACCGTGGACGTCGGCGGTCAGCGGGGGCTGCGCCCCGGGCAGTACGTCGACGTCGATCTCGTCATGGCCACCCGTGACGACGCCGTGCTGGTACCCAAGCGCGCGCTGATCTACGACAACGATCAGATTTTCGTCTACCGCCTCGGCGAAGAGCGTCGCGTCGAGCGCGTGTTCCTCACGCCCGCGCTGGCCGACAAGAACTTCATCCTCCCGACGGACGGCGTCACCGAAGGCGATCAGGTCGTGATCGCCGGACAGACCGGCCTGAAGGACGGCGGCCTCGTCCGCCTGCCCGGTGACCCGACCGAAGAGGACGAGGACGCCGAGGGCGAGGCGGTGACCGAGGTCGCCGGAAGGTCCGACTCGTGAACGTAGCGTCGCTCAAGCGAGCCAGCTTCGTCACATCGCGTCCCGTCGGCATCACGATGGTGTTCCTCGCGGCGGTCGTCTTCGGCTACCTGTCGCTGGGAGAGCTCGCCGTCACGCTGATGCCCGAGCTGACGTATCCGACCGTCACCGTGCGCACGGAATACCCGGGCGCCGCCCCCGAAGAGGTCGAGAACGACATCAGCCGCCCCGTCGAGGAGGCCCTCGGCGTCATCGGCGGCCTGCGTCGCATCAGCAGCATCAGCCGTGCGGGCGTCAGCGACGTCGTGCTCGAGTTCTCGTGGGAGTCCGAGATGTCGGACATGACCCAGGACGTGCTGGAGAAGCTCGACCTGGTGTTCCTGCCCGAAGAGGCCGAGCGCCCGCTGATCCTGCACTACGACCCGTCGCTCGATCCCGTGATGGAGCTCAGCCTCTCGGGCGAGGGCAGGCGATTCGAGGGCGAGTCCGGGCTGCGTCGTTTGCGCCGACTCGCCGAGCTGCGGATCAAGAAAGAGCTCGAGCCGGTCAAGGGCGTCGCCGCCGTGCGCGTTCGCGGCGGTCTCGAGGAGGAGATTCACGTACTGCTCGAAGAAGAGTCGCTGCGCCGCAGCGGCCTCGCGATCCAGCAAGTGATCACGCGTCTCGGGCAAGAGAACATCAATGTCGCCGGCGGCACCTTGCAGGAGGGCCGGACGGAGTACCTCGTTCGCACCCTGAACGAGTACGAGAATCTCGATCAGATGGCGGACACGATCGTGGCCCAGATCGACGGGCGCGACGTGCGGATCAAGGACATCGGCCGCGTCATCATGGCCCACAAAGAGCGCGAGATCGCCACGCGTACCGACGGCGGCGTCAGCGTTCAGATCGAGATCTACAAGGAAGGCGACGCCAACATCGTCGACCTCGCCAAGCGCGTGCGCCAGAACGTCGGCGAGTTCGTCATCGCCGAAGAGAAGTCGGAAGAGAAGACGGGCGAGGGCGAGCAGGACGGCGAAGAAGACGGTGAGGACGACGGTGAAGACGAGCAGGTCGCCGCCGCCGGTCCGGGCCGCGGGCCGGGACAGAACGGCGGGCGCGGACTCGCCGGCCAGCTCTACCGCGAAGAGGGAGCCAAGCTGCAGCTCGTCGCCGACCGCGCGACGTTCATCGAGAGCAGCATCAACGAGGTCAAGAGCACGGCGATCCTCGGCGGCATGCTGGCGATCGTGATCCTCTACCTGTTCCTGAGAAACTTCAAGAGCACGGCGATCATCGCCGTGAGCATCCCGATCTCGCTGCTGATGACGTTCGCCCCGCTGAAGATGCTGGGCGTGACGATGAACATCATGTCGCTGGGTGGATTGGCGTTGGGCATCGGCATGCTGGTCGACTCGTCGATCGTGGTGCTCGAGTCGATCTACCGTTGCCGGGAAGAGGGCGACGACGTCGTGGAAGCGGCCAACCGCGGGACGCGCGAGGTGCGCAGCGCGGTATTCGCATCGACCCTGACGTCGATTGCCGTGTTCTTCCCGATGGTCTTCGTCGAGGGACTGGCCGGACAGGCGTTCGGTAATCTCGGTCTGGCCGTCGTCGTGTCGCTGCTGGCCGCCGCCGCAGTGGCGTTGTTCTTCATCCCGATGCTGGCCAGCCGGCGTTTCGATTTCAAGGTCGGTGGCTATTACAGCTACTTCCGTTCGCAGGGCTGGATTGCCATGCGCGACGCCTATCTCGGGGCGGCGCTACCGGTGCGCATCGTACTGGCCCCCGTGTTCGCGGTTCGTTTCGCGCTGGGATTCTGGTTCTACTACGTCGGCCACGCCTGGTCGGACTACCGCAAGAACCTGGCCGAGGCGCCGACCTGGTTCAAGGTCTTCAACGTTCACAATTTCTTGATCCAGCTGATCCTGCTCGTTCCCATACCGTTTGTCGTGCGCTGGTTCGTGCGCACCGACCGCTTCTTCCTGACGTCGATTCGCAGGATCTGGACCGAGCTGCGCGACGACGCAAAGAGCCGCCCGGTGTGGCAACTGATTCTCGCTGCACCGTACTGGCTGGTGCGCGCCGTCCTCGCGATTCCGCTGCCCTATCCCTTGCTGATGTGGCCGTGGACGCTGTTGCTGGTCAGTAAGTCGTGGGGCGCCATCCACGGTACGTTCTCCAGCCGGCGTGTGTGGGTCAAGCTGCTCATGGCCGTGACCGTACTGCCGGTGCTGTATCTCGCGATTCGCTGGTTGATCGGTAGCCTGTTCGAGGGCATCGGGCACCTCGCGATGTGGATTCTCCGCGTCGTGCTCGCCGGGTTCTTCCGTGTGACCGTGCCGATCGTTGCCGCTGTTTTCCGGGGACTGACCTGGCTTCCGGTTCGGGCGACCAACATCGTCCTGGACGGACTCAACCGCGGCTATCCTCCGGTGATCCGCTCGGCACTCGCCCATCCGGTCGTCATCGTTCTGATCGTGGTGGCCTGCTTCTGGGGTACGTGGGAGGTCGTGAAGACGCTCGACTCCGAGCTGCTGCCGGAAGTGCACCAGGGCGAGTTCACCGTCGAGGTGCAACTGCCGGTAGGAACACCGATCGAGGAGACCGAACGGGTCGTCGCACCGATCGAGCAGGCGATCCTCGCCCAGAAAGACGACATCCGCTCGATCGTGCTGACGACGGGCTACGACTCCGCGAACTCACAGCGTTCCGACGAGGGTGAGCACACGGCGCGCTTCAAGGTGCTGCTCGAGGATTCCCGCGACCCCGTCGCGACCGAGCTGACCGTGATGGACCGGCTGCGCGACCGCTTCGAGGGTGTGCCCGATCTCGAGGCGCGCATCGTGCGTCCCGTCCTGTTCAGCTCGAAGACGCCGATCGAGGTCGAGATTCACGGCGACGATCTGCAGAAGCTCAAGCAGTACGCCGACGACGCCGGCACGCTGATGGCGGACATGCCCGAGCTGGCCGACATCGAGATCAGCCTCGAGCGCGGCGCGCCCGAGGTTCAGATCGTCTACGACCGCGACCGGCTGACGCGCTACGAGCTCAACGTGCAGAGCGTGGCTCAGCTGGTGCGCAACAAGGTCAAGGGATTCGAGGCGACTCGTTTCAACCTGAAGGACCGCAGAATTCCGATCCTGGTGCAGCTCGAGCTGGACGATCGCGAGACGATCGACGACATCCGCGGGATCATCGTCAATCCGGGTGGCGAACGGCCGATCCGCCTGTCGTCCGTGGCCGCCGTCGCGCTGGGCGAGGGCCCGAGTGAGGTGCGTCGCATCGACGGACGCCGCGTCGCCGTGGTCAGCGCCAACCTCGGTCGTGGCTCGCTCAGCGCGGCTACCGCCCGTATTCAGGACGAGTTGAATCGACGCATGACCTGGCCCTCGGACATGACGTTCCTCATCGCCGGCCAGAACGAAGAGTGGGAGCGCAGCCGGCGCAGCCTGTGGATCGCCATGGCGCTCAGCGTGTTCCTGGTCTACGTGATCATGGCCGCGCAATTCGAGTCGTTGCTGCACCCGCTGGTGATCATGCTGACGATTCCGCTGGCGATGGTCGGCACGGTGCTCACGTTGCGCATGCTGGGGATGAATCTGTCGATCGTGGTCTTCCTCGGAATGATCATGCTCGCGGGTATCGTCGTCAACAACGCGATCGTGATGGTCGACTACATCAACACGTTGAGACGACGCGGCATGCCGCGCGACGAAGCGATCGTGACCGCGGGCAGCGTACGACTGCGGCCGATCCTGATGACCACGGCGACGACCGTGCTGGGTCTGACGCCGATGGCGCTGGGGCTGGGCGACGGCGCCGAGATCCGCACGCCGATGGCGATCGCCGTGATTAGCGGCCTGATCAGCTCGACGGCGTTGACGCTGATCATCGTTCCCAGCGTCTACTCGCTGACCGAACGCGCGAAGGCACGCATGCTGGGCCGGACCGAACCGGGTGAGACACACGATGAAGCACCGGCCGCCGCACTTCCGGGCGCCGGATCGGAGGTGACCCCGTGACCGCTCGCGAGTACCAGAAGGAAGGCCGTCTCTCGCGCCTGTCGCTCGATCGCCGGATCACCGTCCTGGTGATCTTCATGACCACGCTCGTCGTGGGTGCGATCGCCGCCTCGCGCATCCCGGTCGAGCTGATCCCGCGCGGCTTCGAGGATCCGTTCCTGTCGGTACGCGTCCCGTGGGACGACGCACCGTCGCAGGAAGTGCTGGACAAAGTGATCCTGCCGCTCGAAGAAGAGATGAGCACGGTGCGTGGCATCAAGAACATGTTCACGCTCTCGCGCACCGGCTTCGGCTTTGTCTGGTTGCCGTTCAAACACGGCACCGACATGGACGTCGCCTACCGCGAGGTGCGGGACCGGGTCGAGCGGGCCAAGGCGCGCTTTCCCTCGGATATCGACCGCGCGTACGTGCAGAAACACGACCCGTCCGGATTCCCGGTTTACGTGATGGGCGTAGCGATCGACGAGTCGGCCGCGGATCACTACAACCTGATCCACGACAACATCGTGATGCGCCTCGAGCGTGTGGACGGTGTGGCCTCGGTCGAGGTCGACGGGCTGCTCGAGAAAGAAATCCTGATCGAGATCGACCGTGAGAAGGCAGCCTCGGCCGGATTGAATCTGTTCGAGCTGGCCCAGACGCTGAACGGTGACAATTTCACGCTGTCCAGTGGCAACGTGCGCGACGGCTCGCGCAAGTTGATGCTGCGCTCGATGGCCAAATACAGCAGCCTCGAAGAGCTGCAGAATCGTCTGGTCTCGGAATCCGTGCGTCTGGGTGACGTCGCGCGGATCAGCTACGAGCAACCGGAGAAGGACTTCCGCGTCCGCGCGATGAGCAAGCCCGCGGTGGCGGTCGTCGTGTTGAAGGAAGGCGACGCCAACATTCGCGATGTCTCGATGGCGGTGAAGGAGACCGTCGAGGGCTTCAAGGACGATCCGCGTCTGAGCCAGCTCGAGACGGTCACGTTGTTCAGCCAGGGCGACGTGATCGACGAGTCGCTGTCGACATTGCTCAACTCGGGCATGATCGGCGGCATGCTCGCCGGCGTCGTGCTGATGTTCTTCCTGCGTCGTTTCCGGCTGACCCTGATCCTGGCGCTGTCGATCCCACTCAGCATGGTCATCGGCCTGACGGCGATGTACTTCTTCGGCGAGACGCTGAACCTGTTGACCCTGCTGGGGCTGATGATCTGCGTCGGCCTGCTGGTCGACAACTCCGTCGTCGTTGCGGAGAACATCCACCGGCTGCATCGCGCCGGAATGGAGCGGCGTGACGCCTGCATCCACGGCGCGGGCGAGGTCGGGCTCGCGATCACGATGTCGACGTTGACCACGATCGTGGTCTTCCTGCCGGTCGCGCTGGCCGACGGCCCCGGGCAGTTCTTCATGCTGCGACTGGCGTTGCCGGTCTGTGTCTCGGTGGCCGGATCGCTGCTGGTGGCCCTCGTCTTCATCCCGCTGGCGGTCTACCTCACGTTGTCCGAGAACGCGGAGGAAGACAAGACGTCCACGCCCGTGCGCCGCGTTCACGGTCGACTGACCGGTTTTCTGCGTTGGGGCTACGACACGACGTTCGGGCGCATCAACCGCGCATACAACCGGCTGCTGAGCTTCTTCGTCGTACGCCGGGTGGAGCTCGTGCTGGCGATTATCGGAGTCTTCGTCATCACGGCCGCGACGGCGATGAAGGAAGTCACGTTCGTCGAGGTTCAACAGGAAGAGCGCGGGGGCTTCGGCTTCGAGATCGAGCTGGCGCAGAACACGACTCTCGAAGAAGCGGAAGAGTGGTTCCTCGAGGCCGAGAAGGTCGTTGAAGCGAAGCAGGAAGAGCTGGGTCTCGAGGGCTGGTTCCTGTTCCATCGCAAGACCCACGGCGAGCTGCAGGGCTGGTTCACCACCCCGCGTTCCTCCGACGTCAGTCCGTCCGAGGCGACCGAGGCCGTGCGCAACGCGCTGCCCAAGAAGGCAGGGCTGAAGCTGATCGTGATGGGCGATCAGGAGGCCGGCGAGGAGAAGGAAGACAAGAGCATCCACACCGTGATCATCAACGGCGAGGATGCCGAGCTGCTCGACGACATCAAGGAATCGCTCGAGGACGTCTTCGTGCGTGTCGACGGCGTGCTGGGGCTGAAGGGGCGCAACGAGCCGCTGCCCAGCGAGCTGGCGCTGGTCGTCGATCGCGACCGGACGCAGCACTACGGCGTCAACCCGCAAGTCGTCGCCGGTGTCGTCGGCCTGGCGCTGCGTGGCACGGCGCTGCCCAAGTTCTACCGCGACGGCAAGGAGATCCCGGTCCGAATTCGATTCCAGGAAGAGGACCGCGAGAGTCTGACCGAGCTGGCCGACTTCATGGTGCCGACCAACGACGGTGAGTTCTTGCCGGTGTCCGCGCTGACCGACACCAAGTTCATCGACCCGCCGGGGTCGATCTTCCGGCGCAACAAGCGCATGGCGCGAGCGATCACGCTCGAGCTGGAAGAGGGCAAGGAGGAAGAAACGCGGACGCGGCTCGCCTTGCTGACGGCCGGAATCGACCTGCCCGAGGGCCTTTCGTTCGGCGAGGGGGGATCGCGTCAGGCGTTCAACGAAGATCTGAAGGTGATGCGCAATGCGCTCATTCTCTCGATCGTCTTCATCTTCCTGTTGATGGGCTTTCTCTTCGAGAGCTTCTCGCTCCCGTTCTCGATCATTCTCACCATCCCGTTGTCGATTCTGGGCGTCTACTGGATTCACTTCGTGATGGGCTTCGATATCGATTTTCTCGGAGTGGTCGCGATGGTGCTGCTGGTCGGAGTCGTGGTCAACAACGGCATCGTGCTGATCGACTACGTCAACCGATTACGCGAACAGGGGCAGTCGCGCAGGGACGCGGTGCTGACGGCGACCGACCGCCGCTTCCGGCCGATCATGATGACGGCCATCACGACGATCGGCGGCCTGATCCCGCTGGCCTTTGCCGGCGCGAACAGCATCGGACTGAGCTATACCAGCTTCGCGTTGACGCTGATCGGCGGCATGACGACGGCAACGTTGCTCACGCTGCTGGTCGTTCCCGTGTTCTACTCGTTGTTCGACGATCTGCGCGAGGCCCTGCAGGCGGTCTGGCGGCGTGTCCTGGTCGGCGTGATCGGCGAGGAGCACGGCGTGCAGCCCGAGTTGCCGGCGGTGGAACCGGATGCGATCGACGCAACCTGACTGAAGACACACCCGCTTCCCGCGAGTTGACGGCGAGGGCCCGGGCGAAAGCGCCCGGGCTTTCGTTTTCTCGCTAGGCGCAGGATGCCTGGAAGATGGCCGAGATCGCAGCGTCCAGCGCGCCGTTGAACTCCTCGTCGGACTGCTGGGCCGAGAGTCCCTCGGTCAGCGCGCGCGAGAAGCTGGCCACCACTCCGGGGTTCAGCGCCAACCTGCGGTTGGCCTCGTCACGCGGGTAACCGCCTGACAGCGCCACGACCTTCAGCATGCGCGGGTGCTCGATACAGCTACCGTAGAACCCGGGCTGCTCGGGCAGCGTCAGCTTGAACATGACCTGCCGGTCGCCGTCGAGCGTGTCGAGCTGGGTCAGCAGCTGCGTGCGCAGCAGCCTCTCGGCCTCGGCCTTGTCGGGGGCGTTGATGTCGACCTCGGGCTCGATGATCGGCGTCAAACCGGCACTCAGGATCTGCTTGCCGATCTCGAACTGCTGGCTGACGATATCGGCGATACCGCTTTCATCGGCCGACAGGATCACGGAGCGCATCTTCGTTCCGAACACTCCCGCCTTCGTGGCCTTCTCGAGCAGGTGACCTAGATCCGGCATCGGCTTCATCCGTCGAACGCCGTCGGACTCGTCTTCCAGTCCCTTGTCGACCTTCAGGAACGGGACGATGTTCTTCTCGTTCCACAGGTATTCCGCCGAGCCGCGGCCATCGACCTGTCGGTCCAGCGTGTTCTCGAACAGGATGGCGCCCAGAATTCGTTCGCCGGCGAAGGCGGACGACTTCATGATTCTGGTGCGCATCTGATGCATGACCGCGAACATCTCATCGTCGTTGGCGTAGGCTTCTTCCTGGACGCCGTACGCGCGCAGCGCGCCGGGCGTGCTGCCGCCGCTCTGGTCCAGCGCCGCGATGAAACCGTCTCGTGTGCGGATCTTGTCGAGCTGATTTTCCCAGGACATCTTCGAAAATCCCCCTCACTCCCAAAAACCGAGCGGGAGTATACACTCCCGCGAAACGCCGCTCCATCCGACAAGAGTGCCCCGACCGTCGCTTTTCTGCGCCTAGGGACACGGCGACCCACCGTTCAGGGTCGCGGGAGCGGAACATGAGGAAGATCTCGTTCGGGGCATTCGTCGTTTTTCTGGGCGTGCTGCTGCTGGCCACCATGCCCGTTTCGGCCCAGGAGCCGGACTGCAACGGCAACGGCATCCCCGACGCCGACGATATCGCCGACAACGTCAGTCGCGACTGCGACGTCAACGGGGTCCCCGACGAGTGCCAGCCCGATTGTGACGGCGACGGCGGGGCCGATGTGTGTCAGATCATCGGCAACGAGGTCGAGGACTGCAACGACAACCTCCTGATGGACGAGTGCGAGCCGGACTGCAACGGCAGCGGGCTGCCGGACGACTGCGACGTCGCGGCCGGGACCAGCGCGGACTGTAACGGCAACGTGCTGCCGGACGAGTGCGAGCCGGATTGCAACGGCAGCGGCTTCCCGGACGACTGCGACGTCACGCTGGGTACGAGCCCCGATTGCAACGGCAACGGTTACGCGGACGAGTGCGACCCGACCTTCACGGTGGGGCCCGCGGTGCCGCTGATCGCGCCCGGTACGAGCTACGCCGCGGGTGTCGCGGACATCGACGGGGACGGCGTCCTCGACATCGTCGGCGACGTTCCGTCCGAGCTCTACTGGAGCAAGGGGCTGGGCGGGGGACTGTTCGGGGCCCAGCAGCTCATCGGCAACGCGTTCAACGTCGTCCTGTCGCTGGATCTGGCGGACATCGATGCCGACGGGGACACCGATGTGCTGGTGGGTGCGTACGGCGACGCTGGTGCGGGCGAGGGACTCAACTGGTACGAGAACACCGACGGCCGGGGCAGCTTCGGGCCGCCGCGTCAGGTCGATCCGATCGCGTGGTTCACGAAGGGCGTCACGGCGGACCTGGACGGCGATGGAGATCTCGACGTCCTGAGCAGCGATGGGCCCGCGATCCACTGGCAGGAGAACGACTCCGGAGTCGTTACGTTCGGACCGAGATATCCCATCGGCCCCTACGCCGCCTCCGCGGTCAACATCGTGACCGCCGACGTCGACGGCGACGGGGATCCGGATGCCGTGACGACGACGAGCATCAACTACGTCGGCCACGTGTCCTGGTACGAGAATCCGGGGGTTCCGCAGCAGGGCTGGACCGAGCACATCATCATCGAAGGTCTGGATGCGCCCGACGCCAACTGGTTCGACATCGCGGCGGCCGACATCGACGGCGACGGCGACACGGACATCGCGACGGGGTGGGACGATGCGACGGCCTGGTTCGAGAACCTGGGTGGCGGCGACTTCGGGATCGACGGTTCGACTGCGCATCAGCTCTCGATCGGAGCCGGCTACTCCGTGACGATCGGCGACCTCGACCTGGACGGAGACAACGACGTCCTGGGTGCGCTGTGGGACAGCCAGGATCTCCTTCAGGGATTCTCGTTCGGGACGGTGTGGTACGAGAACCCCGGCCAGGGCGGCGAGTTGCGGCCTCCGGCGATCCTGTTCGACGACTACGGGTTCTCGAACGTCGTCGCCGACGTGGACGGCGACGGCGCGTCGGAGGTGATCACGAGCCATATCTCCGACGGCGTCATCCTGCGCCGCGGTATGGATCACGATTGCAACGTCAACGGCTCGCTGGACTTCTGCGACATCGCGGAGGGCATCAGCACGGACTGCACGGGCGACGGAGCTCCGGACGAGTGCGAGCCCGATTGCAACGGGAACGGCGCGGCCGACAGCTGCGACATCGACGCGGGCGCCAGCCTCGATTGTAACGCCGACGGCGTCCCGGACGAGTGCGAGCCCGACTGCAACGCCAACGGTCAGTCGGATCTGTGCGAGATCCTGGCGGGCGCCGCCACGGATTGCGACACGAACGGCGTGCCCGACGAGTGCGAGGCCGACTGCGACGACAACGGCGTCACCGATACGTGCGACATCGACGCCGGCACGCACGCGGACTGCGACTTCAACGGCGTGCCCGACCTCTGCGACCCCGACTGCGACGGCGACGGCCTGCCGGACGGCTGCGAGGCCGACTGTAACGCGAACTACCTCGCCGACATCTGCGAGATCCTCAGCGGAGATGAATCGGACTGCGACGGAAACGAGATTCCCGACTCGTGCGAGACCGAGCTGGCGTTCGAATCCGCGGACGTCGGCCCTCCCGCGAGGACCCTGGCCGTCGGCGATCTCGACGGCGACGGTGATGTCGACGTCATCACGGGGCGCATCGGTGTGACCTGGTACGAGAACGCGGGGGGCGATCCGGTGGGCGCGGAGCACAACGTGCCGGGGCTGACGCCGTACTCGATCCACCCGGTGGACCTCGACGTGGACGGCGACCTCGATCTCCTCGTGGGCGCCGGCGACCACGTGTCGTGGCACGAGAACCTCGACGGGGCCGGCGCCTTCGCCGCAGCCGTGAACATCTCCACGGTCGCCGACGACGTCGACTGGGTCTACTCCGCGGACCTCGACGGAGACGGGGACATGGACGTGGCGCACAGCGCGGGATTCGGTGCCAGGCTGGTCTGGTACCGCAACCTAGGCGGAGCCCAGTCGTGGAGCGCGCGCACGATCGTCGCCGACGGCGGACCGTCGGTGGGAGCCTACGTCGTCCGGGCCGCGGATCTCGACGGGGACGGCGATCGCGATCTGGTCACGCCCCGTAGCTGGTACGAGAACACGGACGGCAACGGCAGCTTCGCCGCGCGGCCGCTGCAGACGGGCATCAGCTACGGCGTCTTCGTCGCCGACATGGACGGCGACGGAGATCCCGACCTGCTGGTCTCCGACAACTCACCGAGGAAGATCGTCCTGTTCAGGAACCTCGACGGGGCCGGGACGTTCGGCGCAGCGGAAGACGTCATGCCCATCCAGTTCTGCTGGTCGCTCGTCGCCACGGACCTCGACGGCGACGGCGACCTGGACGTGGTCGCCGGCACGACGACCGGAGCCCGCACCTACGCCGCCCTCAACGACGGAACGGGCGGGTTCGGGCCCGAGTTCCTGCTGGTCGACGAGTACATCGAGGCCGTCTGGGTTCGTGCGGCGGATCTGGACGGCGACGGCGACAACGACGTCGTCACGGCCGGCGATTTCTTCTACATCGAGGACGTGACCTGGTACCGCAATCTGTCCGACGACTGTAACGGAGAAGGGATGCCGGACGTTTGCCTCGACGACTGCAACCTCAACGGGATCGGCGACGTCTGCGACCTGCGCGACGGAGCGAGCGTCGACTGCGACGGCAACGGCGTGCCGGATGAGTGCGATACGACCTGCACCGGCTCGTGCGATGCCGACGGCGACCTGTGCGCGGACGATCTCGACTGCGCGCCGGCGGACGCGTCGCTGTGGTCGGCGCCCCGCGCGCTCGACTCGCTGCGTCTGACGCACGCGGCGGGCACGACGTCGCTGAGCTGGTCGCCCCCCGAGCATCCCGGTGCCGACAGCGTGTGGTACGACGCGCTGCGCTCGATGAGTCCCGACGATTTCTACGGTTCGGCGGAGTGCCTCGAGGCGGACGATGTCGACACGGCCTGCACCGACACGCACGATCCCGGGCCGAACGACGTCGACTACTTCCTGATCCGGGTCGAGAACTCT
This sequence comes from bacterium, assembly GCA_024226515.1. Classification (GTDB taxonomy): domain Bacteria; phylum Acidobacteriota; class Polarisedimenticolia; order Polarisedimenticolales; family Polarisedimenticolaceae; genus JAAELQ01. The sequence continues at coordinate 32,275 of JAAELQ010000199.1, read as the reverse complement.
TGTCCCGGCGTTGCATCGACGATGGGGGCGGGTGAGGACGGGTTGCCGCGGTCGGGCGCGAGCTGTCCGTAGCTCGTCAGTTGCCCTGACCGTCGCCTGGGCCGCATGATGCTAAAATGGCCGTGATGCCTACACACGAGGACGACAAGCGGAGGCGCGCGAGTTCGTTCCTCGGCCGCGAGGACCTGATCCGCAACAAGCGCGCGTCCGGACGACCGAAGGGTCTCGCCGATCTGGACGTCCTCGAAGACGAATAGTCCTCGACCGAGCCATGACCGCAATCGCCCGAGTCGAGATGTACCATGTCCGCGCCCCGCTGCCGGCCACGTTCTACCCGAGCTGGATCCCCGGTTTCCCGCAAAACGAGAACCGCTTCGATCTGATCCGGATCACGACCGACGACGGTGTCGACGGCTGGGCCGCCGGGCCTGCCATGGGTCGCGAGCGGGAAGCGATGGGCTATCTGATCGCACCGTACGTGATCGGCGAGGACCCGACCGACATCCCCACGATGCAACAGCGCTTGCGCGAGATGTCGTATCTCGGCTTGCGCAACTGGTGGGTCGAGCCGGCGTTCTGGGACATCAAGGGCAAGTTGGCGAACCAGTCGATCTGCGAACTGCTGGGTGGTACGCCGCGTCGCATCAAGCTCTACGCCTCGACGGGTGAGGTCAAGCGTGCCGAAGAACGGATCGAAGAGGCGGAGGCGCGTTACGAAGAAGGCTTCCGCTGCATCAAGCTGCGCGTCCACGCCTTTGACGAGAAAGAGGACATCGACCAGGTCGTACGCACGGCCAAGGCGATCGGCGACAAGATGAAGATCGGCGTCGACGCCAACCAGGCCTGGCGCGTCGCGGCCATCGCAGATGCACCCCGGTGGGACCTGGCCCGCGCCAAACGGTTTGCCGATGTCTGCGCCGATGCGGGCGTCGCGTGGCTGGAGGAGCCGCTGCCGATGGACGAGTACGACGCACTCGCCGAACTCGCCGCCTACAGCACGGTGCCGATCAGCGGCGGCGAGATCCACACGGGTGGGTTGCCGGAGCTGAAGATGATGATCGAACGCAGGTGCTACGACATCTTCCAGCCGGATGCGGTGTTCACGGGAGGGATCGCTCAGACGTTCGAGATCGCCGGACTGTGCAGGCAGCATGGCCTGCAGTACACGCCGCACACATGGACGAACGGCTTCGGCTTCGCGGCGAACCTGCAGTTGATGGCTGCCAGCGGCTTTGCGGACGACAAGGAGCTCGAGTATCCCCTCGACCCTCCGGGCTGGGTGCCGTCGGCACGCGACGCCGTCCTGTTACGGCCCTTCGTTCACGACCGCGGTGAGCTCGAGTTTCCGACCGGGCCCGGACTCGGTTTCGAAATCGACCGTGCCGCCCTGCGCCGCTACGGCAAGCGAGTCTTCATCATGGACAAGAAGCGTCTGGTCGGCTTCGCGTTGCGCGATCGGGGCTTCAAGGCCGCGAGAGAGATCGACGCCCATCGGCGCGCGCGTCGCTCGGGTAGGCCGAGCGCCTAGCTTGAGCCGCTGCCGGGTGACATCCGTCACCGCATCCGGACTTGCATCGCTTCTTCAGCCTGACACGACTCCTGCGGTGCCTTGCTCCCGGGCTTCTCCGGTGTCTCGGCCGAGGAAGGCCGCATCCCGATCTTCGAGCCGGTGGTGCTCGCCCTGGCTCGCGCACGACAGCCTCAGATGCCAGGCAACTACCGCTTCTTCTTTCTCTTCTTCTTGGGCTTGCCACGCGCCTTGAATTCGACGAACACGGTGAAATAGACCTTGACCGGCTCACCGTTCAGAAGTGCGGGGCGGTACCTCCACCGCTTGACCGCCAAGATCGCTGACTCTTCGAACCCGTAGCCCGGTCGCGAAGAACGCAGCACTTCTGCACGCCTGACGATTCCACCCTCGTCGATAACGGCTTTCAGGATGACGGAGCCCGAGACCTTGGCCTCCCTAGCCTGATGCGGGTAGGCCGGATTGGACTTGGTCTCCGTGATCAGAACGGGGTTGCTGACACCGCCAACCCCGGCCAGAAGCGGGTCGCTCGCACCTCCGCTTGCATCGGGAATCGGGCAGGCATCCTGCGTTTCCAGATGACCGGCAAGGTCCAAGAGCTGAAACGTAGCTTCATCGCTGAGAGAACCCGGTGCCAGCACGTCCAGATCGAGTCGTTCGCTTTGTAAAGCTCGACTCAGAACCCGCTCTGGATCCGGGAAGACGAAACCACGCCCCAGTGGATCGCGAGTCAGCGTGTGTTCGCCCGGCCCACCTTCGTCGAAGCTCACTGACACGCGAGCGCGCGGAGCCTCGCTCTGAGCGACCTTCTCCGTCGACAACAGCAGTTCGAACGAGCCTTCCCTGCACCGCACGATCAGCGCGGGGGCCACGCTGTTCCCCACATCAGCAGGAACCGCTGCCTTCAACTCGAACTCGAACCCCGCATCGGCATCGACGGACGGAGGTTCTGTCGCAAGTACGCTCGTTAGCAGAAGCACGCCAACGACGAACGCACTGAGAATCCGGGTCTGCATTGGCTGGACTCTACCTGAAGTTGGACTGTTTGTTCCGCTTCGCGATGCCTTACCTGACAATCGCGATCGTAACATGTTCACCCACCTGTGCGATGCGAGGTGCAATGCACGGCACGGGAAACGGGTTACGAGCTAGGCAGCTTGGATCGCATTTGCTTAATCAGGTGGGCCGTCAGAACATGCGCCACGAACAGCAGCCCATTGGCCCCGAACGCGATCAGCAGCATCGTCTCGCGCTCCAGCGCGAGGTGCTTGAAGCCGTTGGCGGCCCAGCGCACGACGATGGCAACGAAGAAGCCGAGGCTGACGGCGCCGAAGGCGCACGACACCCAGAACAGCTGTCCCTCGCCCAGCTGCAATAGCTTGCGGTAGATCCACTGCTTCGACTCGACCATCGCCGACAGCAGCAGCCCGACGCCCCACAGCGTCAGTCCGAACAGGCTGCCCAGCAGCGCGAACATCATCGTGTGCAGGCCGAAGACCGACGCGAAGCCGAGGACGAACGGGCCGATGCGCCAGCCGGCGAGCAGCAGGACCCAGCTCAGGGCGACGGCGGCCAGTCCCACGTGATGAAAGAAGTGCGGCGCCTCGAGGAACACCTGCAGCAGATGCCGCATGCCGTCGCGCCAGGTGCGCAGGTGCGGCTCGCGCCCGGGTCTGTCGGGGGACAGCGTGATCGGCACCTGCGACATGCGCGCGTTGTTCTTCAACGCCTTGACCAGCATCTCGGAGGCGAACTCCATGCCGGTGCTCTCGACGCCCCACGAGTTGAACGCCTCGCGCTTGAAGCAGCGGAAGCCGGAATTGCAGTCGCGCACCTTGTTGCCGTCGCGGGCGTGCAGCGCGTTGATGAAGAAGTTCAGCACGGGCGTGCCGAGGCGGCGGTGCAGGAACGGCATGGCGCCGGGCTTGATGTCGCCGTCGAGGCGCGAGCCGAAGACGAGGTCGTAGCCCTGCTCGAGCTCGGCGACCAGCTTGGGCGAGTCGAGGAAGTCATAGGTGTCGTCGGCGTCGGCGAAGATGACGACGTCGTGCGCCGCGTTGCGGATGCCCCACTGCAGCGCGGCGCCGTAGCCGCGCACGGGGCAATGGGCGACGCGGGCGTCCATGCTCTCGGCGATCTCGACCGAGCGGTCGGTGCTGCCGTTGTCCGAGACGACGATCTCGGTCGGCCGGTCGGTGAAGGTCGTCTTGCGCAGCCGGTTGATCTTCTCCAGCACCAGCGGCAGCGTCTCCTCCTCGTTGAGGCAGGGGATGACGAACGAGATGGAGTACTTCGGCTCGGACATAAGCGAGAAGCTAACGCGAATCCGCGCGGAATGCACGGATTGACGGGCAATCAATCGAGAGCCGTTTGCTCGTCAAATGCCCGCAGCGGGGTCGACAGGTTGCGCGTGGCCGAGAAATCGGGCCCGGCCTGCTGGTTGACTAGGCTCAGGACGCTGTCGGCGCGGAAGCCGACGCGCAGACCGAGACCCTCCAGCACGCGCAGCTTGAGCCAGATCAGCCGCCACGGCACGGGCAGAAACAGGACGCGCCGCCCCTGGGCCCGGGCCAGCGTGCGCAGGATCTCGACGAAGCGCAGCGGCCGCTCGTGCGCCGCAACGACGGGCTCGGTCCCGTCCGCGTCGCCCAGCTCGACGATCAGGCGGCACAGGTCCTCGACGTGTACGAGGTACAGCTCGTGGCGGCCCGAGCCGACCAGCGGCAGCAACGGGGACAGTCGGACCAGCCGCGTCAGCGCGCCCACGGTGCCTCCCGCGTCGCGGCCGTAGACCAGACCCGGTCGCACGACGCGAAAGCCGCGTTCCGCCGCCAGCCGCTCCGTGTCCAGCTTGGCCCGGCCGTAGAGCGAGCGACAGCCCTCGAAGCTGCTCATCGTCGAAACGTGAACCGCGTTGCGCACGCCCGCCGCCACGGCGGCGTCGAACAGCGCGCGCGAGCCCTCGACGTTGACGCGGCGGATATCGTCCCACTCGACCGGTCGCGGGTCGTACGCCGCGTGCAGCAGTAGATCGACGCCTCGTAGCACCTCGACGGGCCACGGCCCGTCGAGTGTGAAGGGGTGCGCGTCGTCGCCTCCTGCGCCGTCGCGCCGCAGCTCCAGCACGCGCCAGCCGGCGCCGCGCAGGTGCCGCACCAGACGCGACCCGAGAAAGCCTCGCGCACCGGTGACGGCGGCGACGCGCGTCACGTCAATCCTCCACCGGCGTGCTGCCGATGCGGTGCGCGTTGGCCATCACGCTCAACGTGATCGTCGTCGCGGGGACGCTGGGAAAGACGGTTGCGTCGACGGCGTGCACGCGCGAGAGGCCGTGCGGCCGTCCGAGCAGGTCGGACTGGAACGGCCCCGGCGTCTCGCGCATGGGGAACGTGCCGCCGCTGTGAAAGCCGCGCCCGGCGGGGGCGACGCGCAGCAGCGGGCGCACGGGACTCGCGCCGATGGCTCGACGCAGCTCGTGCAGTCGTTTCACGACGCGGCGCAGCGTCGGTCGCGTCGTCGGGTTGTCGACCTGGCGCAGCTCCAGCGTGGACGAGGCGCCCGCGTTCCCGCGGCGCAGCGTGACGTCGATCCGCGGGGACTCCTCCGAGTGCAGGTAACCCTGAACCAGAACCAGCCGCCGCAGCAGGCCGGCGCCGAGGCGCTGGGCCAGGCCGCCCAGCGGCCCGAACGTCGAGCGCACGGCGCGTCGGTACAGGTCGTTGTACGTGTAGAGCTGCAGGTGCACCGTTCGACCGCTGACGGCCGGGTCGTCGATCTCCAGGAACAGCTGCGCCAGCGTGTGCAGCGCCTCGTGCGACGGGTCGCCGTCCGCCGCGCGTCGCAGCAGCGGCAGCAGCCAGTACTGCGAGTCGAGCATCGGCAGCGTGCGGTCGAAGGCGTTCAGCGACTCGAGCAGGATGCGCGTCGTGCCCAGCACGCCGGCCGCGATGTAGACGCGCTCTGCGTCGATGCGCGACGTCACCCCGTCCGCGCGCGAGACGCAGTGCAGCGTGACGGCGTCGTCGTGCTCCTCGACCCGGCGCACGACGCGGTCGCCGCCGTACTGCAATCCGTCGCGGCGCAGCTCGTCGAGCGTGGTCGCCGAGTTGTAGATCAGCTCGTGGGGGCAGCCGTGCAGGCACATTCCGCAGTAGATGCAACCCGGCCCGCTGTCGTCGTCCTGCGCGCGCACGGCGAGTCGAGACCTCCCGTGCGTCACCCCGCGCCGCCGCAGCTCGCCGCGCGCGCCGTCGAGGCTGCGCAGCATCGCGTCGGCGGTCGCGCTGGACTCCAACGGCGGGTGAGACTCCGAGTACAGCGGGAACCCTGCCGCCAGGTCGTCTTCCACCGCGGACAGCGGCGCCCGCTCGAAGACCGAGCGGTAGTGCGGCTCGAGGTCCGCGACGCGCAGCGGCCAGTGATCCTCGATGTCGCGCGACGCGTAGGGCATCACGGCCGCGCCCCAGATCGAGCTGAACCCGCCGCGCGCCAGCGTGGGGCGCGAGGAGCAGCGCCGGTTGCTGAACGGCGTCAGCCGCTCGACGTCGCGATAGGGGTAGTCCGAGCCCGAGACCAGCTTCAGCGGGACGCCGCCGGCCTTCGCGACCGTCGCCTCGCGTATCTCCTGCAGCCAGTCGTCGGGCCAGGTCTCCGGATCGGTGCGGCGCAGTCGATCGAGCCGTTGCCGCCGCTCGGGCTCGAGGTCGAGTCCGCCGTCGAGCAGCGTGACCTCGCACCCCCGCCGCCGCAGGGCCGCGGCGCACATGACGCCCGCGGGGCCCGATCCGACGACGACGATCACGGTTCGCCCAGCCGTTGTTGTAGCGACTTCACGCGCGGGTCGTCGGGCGCGAGTGTTCGCGCCCGTTCCAGCGAGGCGACGGCGTCGTCGACGCGCCCCAGTCCGACCAGCGCCTGTGCACGATAAAAGAAGTACGAGCTCTTCCGCGGATCGAGCTCGATCGCGCGGCCGAACCGCTCTTCCGCCTCGGCGAACCGGCGGGAGCGCAAGTCGATCAGACCGTGCAGCGCGACGGCGTCGGCGTCGTCGGGTCGCTGCCCGAGATAGTGCTCGATCTGCTCGGCGGCCCGCGTGTTCTGCTGCAGCAGGACGTTCATCCGCGCGGCGAGCTTGTAGTTGTCGACGCGGTCCGGGTGCCGCAGGATCGCCCGCTCGAACAGCTCCGCGGCGCTCGCGGCGTCGCCCAGCTCGGCGGCGGACTGGGCCAGCAGCTCGTACTGGTCGAACGCCCGGGGCCGAACCGTTCGCGCGTCCTCGAACAGCTCGCGCGCGGCGGCGTGGGCGTCGAGCACGAAGCTGGTGCGGGCCAGCCGCACGTACGGCGCGGGCGACTCGACCCGCGCGAGCAGGCCGGAGGGCGTTGTGCCCCGCGGCAGCGCGCGCCGCACGCCGCTCAGCCAGTCGGCGTCGAGCGTCAGCTCGGGAATCCCGGTCAGCACGTCGTCGCGGAAGAAGACGACCGCGACCTCGTCGGCGTAGACCAGGCGCCAGCGGGGGTGGTGGTGCGCATGCTCGATCAGCCGCGTCATCGTCGTCTCGAGGAACAGCCCCTGCAGGTCGTAGCGCTCGACCGCGGCCGACAGCGCCTCGGGGTGCTCGGCGATCTCACGGTACTCGTCGAGGATCCCGTCGCGGTAGATCTCGCCGCGTGGATCGATGAACACCTCGAAGTCGTGCGCCAGCAGGTACGCCCCCGAGAGCGAGCTGTTGAACATCCGGCCGTCGAATCCCGTCAGTTCGAGGAACTCGGTGGCCGCGACCGGATGGCGGTGGGGAGCCATCGATAGACCGAAGCGGTTCGTGTCGTTCTGCCGCACGTGGAACCGATCGGTCGCCAGGCTCCACGTCTGATAGCCGCAGACTACCAGCAACAGGACGAGCGCGACCGAGCGCAACCGGCCGAGCCGATCGCGCCACGACCCCTCGGAGAGGTTGGCCACGCAGAACGGAACGGCAGCAACGGCGAACAGCGGAACGTTGCGCACCGCCGTGGCCGACAGGTAGAACAGCGCCGCGGTCACGATCACGCGGAACGCGACCTGACGTCTCCAGTTCAGCGCCGCCGAGACGAGCGCCACGCCGATCAGCACCTTGTACCAGAACAGCGCGGTGTACGATTGCGCGAAGCCGAACGGGGAGTGGAGCTCGACGTAGAACTCCTTCATCGATGAACCGTGCAGCGCGCCGACCTGGATCAACGGCAGCAGCACCGCACGGTGGAAGTACGGGTTGATCAACGAGACGAGGGGCAGCACGGCCACCAGCAGCGCCGCCGCGCGCAGCCGTCGCATCCGGTCGGCATCCGGATCGATGCCCCGCACGCGCTCGATCAGAGCTTCGATCAGCTCTCCCGTCAGCCACGCGCCGGCGATGGCGATGCCGAAGACGAACAGTCCGTGGACGTTGACCCACAGGACCTGCAGCAGCGGCAGCGCGAGCAGCCATCTCGTCGGCCCGCGCCGCGCGCGCTCGATCCCCGCCAGAAATGCCGCGACCAGCAGATAGCTCAGCACCTCGGGTCGCAGGTAGAACCGCTGGCTGGCGGCCAGCGCGGCGATCGCCACGACGCAGCCGGCCGTCACGACGTCGCGCCGCCGGGTCACGGCCGCCGCCGCGAGCAGGAACGTGCCGACGACGGCCAGGCACTTCAGCACGACAGCCGAACCGCGACCGAACCACTCGCTGACATGGAACAGCGCCAGGCAGTAGCCCCAGCGCAGCTCGAGCCGCGGCTGACCCTTGCGCGTGAACGAGAACACGTCCTCGTGCGGAACGCCGTTGGCCGAGACGTACTCTCCGGTCTTCCACTGCCACCAGTAGTCGGCGGTCCAGATCTGGCGCGCGCCCAGCGCGCCCAGCATCGCGATCACGGCGACCAGTGTCACGGCGACGACCGCCGTCGACGGCCCTCGCGTCTCGCTCACGGCGTCGCCCCCGTGCGGAAGCGAATCCACTCGCCGGGGAGCGGCATCGAGGACGAGCGAGAGCACGGGCCGCAGGTGCAGGGTTCGGGCCCCGAACCGGCGTCGCGCACCTCGGCGGTCGCCCGCCGGAGGAACTCGTGCGCTCGGCCGTCGGTCAACGTGGCGACGAAGCGCAGCGGCTCGTCGTCGGGGCGGAAGAAGTCCTCGTAGTGCACGGCCATCACGTGGCCCGCATGGGTGTGTGCGACGATTCCCTCGGGGTAGCCCTCGGTGTTCCAGAAGCCGGGCAGGCACAGGATCGCCAGGTCGACGGCGCGCTCGACGAGCACCTCGTCCGGCGGAAACCCGTGCGGGGCCGAGCTGGACGAGTCCTGCAGGAAGACGCGGAAGGCCGGCGAGCCGTCCTCGTCCAGCAGGTCGACCAGGAACGAGTAGGTCGCGCCCTCCTTCATCGCTCGCAGTCCGCGCCCGTTCCACGAGTCCCAGTCCTTCTTGACCGTTCCCGGCGCGTAGTGGAGCCAGCCGAGGTGGTCGGCGTGCTCGGACAGCAGCGGCATGAAACGGATCGGCGAGGGATTGCCGTCCGCGTCCTTCAATTGCGTCCAGCGCTCGATGCGCGGCTCGAGGTCCGTCGCGCGCAGGGCGAGCTCCGGATAGGCCTCCAGCATCCTCTTCGCGCTGCGGTTCACGTAGGCCGGGGTCCGGGAGTGCAGGCGGCGCATGACGGCCGGCAGGTCGGCGACATGATCGAAGTGCGAGTGACCCAGCAGCACCGCGTCGATCGAGCTCAGCGGCAGCCCGGACAGGCCGCGCTCGACCGCCTCCTCGTCGATCTCCACCCGCCCCCAGAGCGCGTCGAACATGCCGTAGCGCGAGAAGAACGGCGCCAGCAGCACGGCGTGGCCACGCCACTCGAGGTGCACGCCGGCGGTGCCGAGGTAGCGCAGCAGCGCGTCGTCGGGTCGCGGCTCGGGTCGGCTCGCCGGCGAGCACGGCGGCTCGGAGAAATCGAAGTCCCCGGGATGGTTGGGAGCGAATTCGTGCCGGATGACGTGTCCGTGAGTACAACCGGACAGCGCCAGCAGCAACACGACGATCAGCACCGCGGCGACGGCCAGCCCGAGGCCCCAGCGCCGGCGCCGCAGCGGGCTCATCCGTCGAGCCCGGACCATCCGTCGGCGTAGAACGCGGCGCGATAGTCGAGGTAGCCGGGGTAGCCGCGTCGCGCGCCGACCACGCGGTCCATCTCCAGCGTCACGAGCGTCAACGGATCGGTCGTCTCGACCAGCACTTCGCCGTCCGGGGCGACGGCCAGCGACGGGCTGCCCAGGGGAACCGGCTCGCCGCCTGCCGGGCGGTTGACCGAGATGACGTACGCCGCCGAGGTCAGCGCGTCGGCCCGGATCACCGACCTCCAGTTGTCGTAGCTCTCCGCCGGAGTGGCCCGCGGCGCCAGGATCGCCCCGGCCCCCTGGGCCGCCAGCATCTGACAGCCGGTCGGTCGGTTCAGGTCCGAGCAGATCTGCAGGCCGAGGGGAAAGCCGAGGTCGTCGATGCGGCGCGGCGCGTCGGATCCCGGAGCGTAGTGCTGCGCCTCCCAGAACCCTTCCTCGTCCGGCAGGTGCACCTTGTCGTAGTGCGCGACCTCGCGTCCGCCGGCTTCGACCAGCAGCGCCCGGTTGTGTCGCTGCCCGTCGCGCACGACCGCTCCGCCGAGCACCGCGATCCCGGCGCTCTTCGCGGCGTCGGCCAGTCGGCGCGCCCGCTCGCCGCCGGGGACCTCCGCGTCGTCCTCCGACACGGCCCGCTCGGCCGGGAACCACGGGTCGAGCGGCAGCTCGGGCAGGACGGCCAGCGTGGCGCCCGCCTCGCGCGCCTCGGTCAGGGCGCGTACCAGCTCGGCGTGGCGCTCGGCGCCCGGGAAGACGCGGTGAATCAGGGCGACCTTCAGCATGGGGTCATTGTCTTGGTTTGTTCCGGCCGTGGCAACACGTGCATAATCGCAGGCACGCGATGACGAAGACCGACGAGAGCAAGGAGATGCCGGCGGGTTGGCGCGACGTCCTGCGCGGTCTGCGGCAGCCTCGCGTGCTGGCCATGCTGGCGCTCGGCTTCTCGTCGGGCCTCCCGTTCCTGTTGACGGGCAACACGCTCGGCGCCTGGTTGCGCGACGCCGGTACCGAGCTGGCCGCGATCGGCTTCATCTCCTGGGTCGGGCTGGCCTATTCGTTCAAATTCCTCTGGGCGCCGCTGCTGGATCACTCGTCGGTGCCGCTGCTGGCCCGCTTCGGCCGGCGTCGTAGCTGGATCATGCTGGCGCAGAGCCTGATCGCCGCCGGCCTCGTCGCCATGGTGGTCGTGGGCCCCGAGGGAGGCCTCGTCGTCTTCGGGGCCTTCGCGCTGGTCGTGGCCTTCGCCTCGGCGACGCAGGACATCGCCGTCGACGCCTGGCGCATCGAGAGCGCCTCCACCGAGGAAGAGCTGGGCCTGCTCTCCGCCGCCTACCAGCTGGGGTACCGCGCCGCGCTGCTGATCACGAATGCGCTGATCTTCAACCTGGCCGAGCGCACCGGTTGGGAGATCTCGTACTCGACGATGGCGCTGCTGATGGGAGTCGGGCTGGTGGCCGCGTTGTTCGCGGCGGAGCCGGCGCGGGATCGCTCGGCTGTCGCGCGCCCGGACGGCGAACGGCACGAGGAAAAGCCGATCTGGACGCTGAACGGCGTGATCGACGCGATCGCGGGGCCGTTCGTCGCGTTCTTCAAGACTCACGGCACCAAGGCGCTGCTGCTGCTGATCGCGGTCAGCCTGTATCGCATGCCGGACTTCGTCATGGGGCCGATGGTCAACCCGTTCTATCGGGACCTCGGGCTCTCGTGGGACACGATCGGGGCGATGCGGGCCAGCGTGGGTCTCGTCGCGACGCTGATCGGTGTCAGCGCCGGCGGCTTCTCGGCGATGAAGCTGGGCTTCACCCGCACGCTGGTGCTGGGCGCATTTCTCGCTCCGGCATCCAACCTGGGGATGACGCTGATGGCGTTCGTCGGGCCGGAGACCGAGGCGTTCGTCTTCGCGCTGAGCCTCGAGAACTTCTCCGAGGGCTTCGCGGGCACGGCCCTGATCGCCTGGATGTCCAGCCTGACCAGCTTCGGCTACGTCGCCACGCAGTACGCGTTGCTCTCGTCGTTCTATTCGATCCTCGGGAAGTTCCTCAAGGGCTTCTCCGGGCAGATCGTCGAGACCCTGCAGGGCAGCCTCGACCCGCTGACCGCCTACGGGCTGTTCTTCGCCGGGACCGCCGCGATCGGCATCCCGTCCATTCTGGCGGTGATCCAGGCCGCCCGCCTCCACTCGAAAAAGCCCGCAGAAGCGGGCTAAGTCCTTCAAAAGCAGTCGATTGGCCGCGGCCGACGTCGGAACCTATATTGGCCTGGAAGGAGGCCATGTATGGCGACCGGTGTTTCCACGCGAAGAGACCCGCGCTACGCGCTCGATGGGCGGGCGGCGCAGATCAATTTCGACTTTCCGTTCCCGCACGGAAAGTCGTGGGAAGGCGAGCTGACGAGGATCAGCGTCGCCGGGATCGCCTTCGCCATCGCGGGGTTGCCCCCGGGGCTCCAGCCCGGCGACAAGGTGCGCCAGATCACGATCCGCGTGGGCGAGATCGAGATCCACGGCGACCTGCTGGTGCGCAACGTCTCCAACGACGAGAAGCACCGCACCGTCTACGGAGCGCTGATGTATCCGATCTCCGATGCGGATCAGCTGCGCCTGAACTGTCTCATCGAAGAATGCACGGAAGGCTGAGCCATGGCGAATGCGTCCACCAAGTCCGCCGAGAGCCGTCGCGACGAGCGCTATCACGTCAGTCTCGCCGACGAGGCCTACGTCGAGTTCCGCTTTCCGGAGAACGGCCCGCGCCGGCGCTGCAAGCTGTCCGACCTCAGCGTTTCGGGCATGTCGTTCACGTTCGACCGTGATCTGCCCGAGATGGAGATCGGCACGCGGCTATCCAGCGTGACCGTCGGCGTCGGAAGCTGCACGATGAGCGGCGACATGCTCGTCTTGCACTTCGCGCAGCGTGTGGACCGCTTGCCCGTCTGTGGCGTCCTGTTCTACCCCGCGACCGAAAACGATCAACGCCAGCTGATGACATTGCTGACCGGCCTCGAGGCCGCGCGACCCAGGTGAGGGGCCTGTCATGACGCCAAAGACCAAATGCCGACGACGAACACGACGCCTCGCCATCTCCAAGGCCGACGGTGCCTGGCTCAGCTTCGAGAGCCCCGGAGGCGGGGACCCCTACGCGCGATTTCCGGTGGTCGATCTCAGCGTCTCCGGGCTATCCTTTAGAGCCGGTGAGGATTGCCCCGGGATCGAGTCGGGTGGGCCGATCAACGGCGTGGTTCTGGAGGTCGGCGACTGCAAGATGAGTGGCGACCTGCTGATCATGCACGTGACCCCCCTGGCCGGTGCCGAGCTCCACTGCGGTGCGCTGTTCTATCCGGCGGCCGACGCCGACCTGATCAAGCTGAAGAGCATTCTCGCCGGGATCGAGGCCGCCAGCGGCGCGTGATTCCGGCGCCGGAGACGGTGTGCCGGAATCGCCAGAGACGGCCGACGGTAGCGCGTTGCCGCAACCGCAGTCCGTACGCGCTCCCGCGGCTCCCCCCCGTCCGACGATCGCGGACGGCGAGACACGACAGCTCGATCCGCGATCGGTGACGGCATCGCGAGTGGGCGGGTCGATCTTCGCCGGTATTCTCGCCGCCGTCACGCTGGTCGCGACCACGATCAACCTGCTCGTCATGCGCCCCGCGCTGCCCGTCACGCTGGCCGTCGTGATCGGCTGGATCACGCTGAACGGTGCCGTGCTCTGCCTGATCTACCTCTGGCCCGCGGTGGCCTTCCGCTACACGAGCTACGTCGTCGACGAGCGCGGGCTGCGCATCCGCCGCGGCGTCGTGTGGCGTTCGGATCTCGTCGTGCCGCAGACGCGTGTGCAGCACACCGACGTATCGCAGGGACCGATCAAGCGTGCCTTCGGCGTGGCCTCGCTGATCGTTCACACCGCGGGTACCGAGAACGCGTCCGTCAGCCTCGGCGGGCTCGAGGTCGAGACGGCCTATCGCATCCGGGACTACCTGATCGAAGGCGGCGAGAACGATGCCGTCTGATCCGGGCGAGGTGCAGCGCCTGCATCCGGTGTCGTTGCTGTTCAGCCTGGGGTCGGCAGCGCGCGGGCTGCTGCTGCCCGGAATCGCGGTGCTCTACTTCTCCGGCGGCAGCAACCTCCAGCTGTGGATGATGATCTTCTTCGTGCCGGCCGCGATCACCGCCGGAGTGCGCTACTGGGGCTATCGCTACCGCATGGGCGAGGACGAGCTGATCGTGCGCGAGGGCATCATCAGCCGCAACGAGCGACACATCCCCTACGCGCGGATCCAGAACATCGACCTGGTGCAGAACCCGCTGCACCGGCTGCTCGGCGTGGCCGAGGCGCGGCTCGAGACGGCCAGCGGCGGCAGCCCGGAGGCGGTGATGCGGGTGCTGTCGCTGCAGGCGGTGACGACCCTGCGTCGCCGCATCTTCGAGAGCCGGGGGGCCGAACCGGCCACCTCCACGGAGTCGGCCGACGCCGAGTCCGGCCGCGAGACGCTGCTGCACCTGCGCCCGTCCGAGCTGGCCCTCTACGGCCTGATCTCGAACCGCGGGCTGGCCGTGATCGCGGCCGCGATGGGCCTGTTCTGGCAATTCGACGTCTTCGACCGCTATCTGGACGACCTGGAGCGGCGACTAGACGAGATGGCCCCGAAGTTCGTAGAAAACATGGAAAGCCTGAGTCTCCCGGGGCCCGTGGCCACGGTGGCGGCGGTGCTGTTCGCGATCGGTGCGGTGCTGGTCCTGTTACGGCTGATGTCGGCGCTGTGGACGATCGTCAAGTTCCACGACTTCAAGCTGACCCGTCTCGACGACGACATTCGCGCCGAGTACGGTCTGCTTACGCGCGTGGCGCTGACGATCCCGCGGCACCGGATCCAGTTGCTCTCGGTCCGGGCGGGCGCGCTGCACCGCCTGTTCGGCCGGGCGACGATTCAGGTCGAGACCGCGGGTGGAACGGAATCTCAAGAGGGCTCCTCGGTGAACCGACTGCTGCTTGCGCCGCTCCTGCGTCGAGAACGCGTGCAGGAGCTCATTGCGCACATTCTTCCCGAGGCACGGCCGGGGGACGTCTCCTGGACCGGAGTCGCGCCGAGCACGCGGCGGCGGCTGTTCCGGGTGTCGCTGGTCGTGTTGATTCCCATCGCGGTCGGCGCGTTCCTGTCGCTGGGGCCCTGGGGGCTGACGCTGCTGGCGCCCGCGGTCGCGCTCGTCTGGATCAACGCCAGGCTCTATGTTCGGCACGCGGGCTACGCACTGACGCCCACGGCCCTGTTCTACCGCAGCGGCTGGTGGATTCGCCGCACGAGCCTCGTCCTGTTCAACAAGATGCAAACCGTCAACCTCACCCAGAGCCCGTTCGATCGGCGCCACGCGACCGCCACGCTCAACGTGGACACCGCGGGAGCCGGGCGAGTGGGGCACAGCATGGGCCTGCGTTACCTCGACGCCGCCGCGGCGCGGGGAATGCACGAGCGCCTGGCCGACGAGGCCGGGCGTACGGCGTTCCGCTGGTAGTCCGGGCTATAATGCGCCGTTCCCGCACGGAGATTTTCAGATGATCGGCATGCAACCGCCCCAGATCAACGAACAGCTGCAGCGAGACGTCATCGGGCAGGAGGAACCGCTGCGCTTCGTCTCGGTGGCGATTTTCAAGCACCTGGCCGGCGAGCGCTTCGGCAACCTGATGCTGATCGGCAACTCCGGCACGGGCAAGACGACGATCATGCGCGCGATGGAGCGCTACTACGGCGAGCACGAAGAGATCGCCAAGTACCGCATCGTGGTCATCATGAACGCCAACACCTTCGCCACCGACGAGGGTGTGATCGACACGACGCGCCTGTTTCACCGACTGGAGGAACGCGCGCGGCAGATCCTGGGCGACGACGCCGACCCCGACGAGTTCGCCGCCTACATGCAACACGCCACGGTCTGCCTCGACGAGATCGACAAGGTCTCGGGCGAGATCGGCGGCAAGCCGTACGTCACGGGGCTGAACATCCAGCAGGCGCTGCTGACGATGATCGAGGGCGAGCGGATCGATTATCCGATCACGTTGTTGAAGAACGGCCAGCCGGTGAAGCACGTGCTGCACATCGAAACCGGCAAGATGCTGTTCCTCTGCGCCGGCGCGTTCGAGTCGTTGTACAAGCAGGTCTTCGACCGCGTCACCGCGCCGACCAGTCGCGTCAAGCTGCCGACCGAGACCGTGTTGATCGACAACGAGGTGAAGATCCGCGAGTACTTCACGCTGCGGCATCACTTCAAGCAGGAAGATCTGTTCGACTACGGCATGCAGCCGCAGTTCCTCGCGCGCTTCGACAACTCGTTGATCCTCGAGGATCTCAACGCGGGGATGCTCAAGCGCATCTTCACCGAGCCCGATGACTGCGTGTTCAAGGCCTCGCACAACTTCTTCAAGAAGTACGGCATCGACCTGCAGATCACCGACGGCGCGATCGAACGCATCGCCTACAAGGCCGCCGAGGCCCGACGCATCGGCGCGCGCGCGCTGAAGGAGGTCTACGGCCGGATCATCAAGCCGTTCGAGTTCGATCCTTTTTCGCACGACGAAGTCGTCAAGACCGCCGACGGGCACAAGCTGGTCATCGACGAGGACGTCGTCTCGCGTTCGCTGCGCTCACCGCTGGCGCACGCCTGACGCGCGAGAAACTCGAGCCGACTGCGTGGGGCCGCAGGAACTCAAGTGGGCGCTCTGGCGGCTGTTCTCCGGGACGGCGGGCAGCGTCGCGGCCGGATTCCTCGTCTTCCGCTCGGACGTGTTCCGCTTCGGCAGTCCCGCCTTCCAGTGCCTGACCGTCGGCGTGCTGTTCGCGGCGGTGCTGGGCCTGATGCGTTCCGATCATCGCGGGTACGCGCTGGCCCTGGCCTTCTCGTACGGTATCGTGCGCGTGGGCACGCTGGCGCTCGACGACCTGTTCGCGGCCGTGGCCGAGCTGGTCCTGGCCTTCGGCGTCTACATGGTGGCGCTGATCTTCGATCTGATGGCGCGCAACGGCCTGCTGATCGGCAAGTTCCTCATCGTCGGTCCGTTGCTCGGCGCGGCCTATCTCGCGGCGACGCCGCTGGCCCAGTTCTACTTTCTGACCGAGAGCGGCACGGTGCGCATGCTGCTCGAACACGTCTTCCTGGGAATCGTCATCGGCGATGGAGTCGGACTCGGCGTCGAGATCGTCGACCTCGTCGAGGCGGTTCAGCCGGAGGGATGAACGCATGGCACCCCATCCACTTCTGGACCTCGTGCGGCGCCGGATCTCCGTCGAGGAGTTCGATGCGACGCATCGTCTAAGCGAAGATCAGATCCGCGATCTCGTGGCCGACGCGGCGCACGCGCCGTCGTCGTTCAACATCCAGCACTGGCGTTTCGTCGCCGTGCACCGCGACGAGGACAAGCCGCGGTTGCAGGAGATCGCCTTCGGCCAGCAGCAGGTGGCCGACGCGGCGGTGACGTTCATCGTGCTCGGCGACGTGCGCGGAACCGAGAAGCTGCCGCAGATCCTGCAGCGGGCCGTCGACGCCGACATGATGCCGCAGGGCAAGGCCGACGCCTGGGTGCGGATGGCCGGAGGGATCTACTCCGACGAGACCGTGGCGCGCGACGAGGCGATCCGCTCGGCCACGCTGGCCTCGATGGTGCTGATGCTGGCCGCCGAGGCGCGCGGCTGGGCCTCGGGGGCGCTCAGCGGCTTCGACGCCGAGCGGGTGATGCAGGAATTCTCGATCGACCCGCGCTACGTCCCGGTGATGCTGCTCGCGGTGGGTCGGCCCGTCTCGCACGACGACGCGCGCAAGCCGCGCCTCGAGGTCGACGAGATCCTGGCCTTCGACCGCTGCCGCATCTTCTAGTGGCGGCGAGCCGCCTTCCGCGCCAGCCGCGTCCGGCGGCGCAGACCATGCACCGCGTGATGCGGCGACTCGTGTCGCGCTACGAGATCGATCGCTTCGTGCGCGAGAACGGCCCGGACCCGTTCCGCATCCTCGTCAGCTGCGTCATCTCCCTGCGCACCAAAGACGAGGTGACGTTTCCCGCGACCGAGCGCTTGTTCCGTCGCGCGTCCGAGCCGCAAACGATGTTACGTGTGCGCGAGGCGACGATCGCGAAGGCGATCTATCCGGCCGGGTTCTACCGGCGCAAGGCGGCGCAGATCCGCGCCATGAGCCGCATGCTGGTCGACTCGTTCGACGGCCGCGTTCCCGACGAGATCGACGAGCTGCTGAAGCTGCCCGGAGTCGGCCGCAAGACCGCGAACCTCGTGGTGACGCTGGGGTTCGGCAAGCCGGGGATCTGCGTCGACACGCACGTGCACCGGATCTGCAACCGGCTGGGTTGGGTCGAGACGCAGCACCCCGACCTGACCGAGGATGCGCTGCGCCGCGTGCTGCCGGCGCGGCACTGGATCCCGATCAACGAGACGCTGGTGCGGCACGGACAGGAATGTTGCACCCCGCTGTCGCCACGCTGCTCCGCCTGCCCGGTCGACGCGGATTGCCGGAAAACCGACGTAGATCGAAGTCGCTGAACCACGACGCCGAACTCGGGGTATAAGTGTAGTGGCGTCAAGGCGGAGGCTCGTCATGCGATTCACCACGGGTTTGATCGTCAGTCTCGCTATCGTCTCGCTCGTCCAGCCCGCCGCGGCCAGTTGCGGCTCCGGCGTGGGCCGCTTCGGCTCGTGGGCCGTCGGCCCGGACTACGGCTACAGCAACGTCGTGAACCCCGGCGTGTGCAGCTACTACCCCTACAACTACTGCTTCTACACTCCCGTTTCGCCGACCATCAAGGGATCGTTCTGGGCGCTGGGCTTCGGCGACCCGGCCGTGGGCGCCGGCGTCGACAACGGCTCGTGGAACATGTACGACGGACCGTGGAGCTACACGAGCTGGCTCTACGTCTATCCGTACTACGGCTACGCGCTGTTGACGGGGGAGTGGGACGACCCCGAGATCGACGGGTGTATCGACAACACCCCGTCGCCGCCCTGCATGGCGATCGCGATCAGCGACGAGGACGAGGACGGACGCGGCTACTACGGCCTGCTGACCACCCGGGAGAACGAGCTGGGCAACTTCAGCTTCTCGCAGCCGGGTTCCGCGCCGATCCTGCTCGCCACCATCCCACGACCGAATCTGTCGACGAGCGCGGTCGGCTCGGCGCTGGACGTCGAGGTCGCGCTCGACCCGCTGTCCTCCGACGGCCAGTATCTCGATCCCGACTGCGACACCGACCTGATCGAGGGCTACCGCGTGTACCGGCAGGCAGTGTCGCTCAACGCGCCGGCGCCGGCGAGCCGCGAGCGGGACGGCTGGGAGCTCGCCGTGCACGGACAGCTTCCGGGCGGGGCGCCGATCCCCGTGGGTCAGGCGCGCGTCGTCCCCGCGACGGATTGTACGCCGGGTGGCCGGCTGTACTACTCGGTGTCGCTCGTCTTCGAGGACGGATTCGAGACGGGTCACGTCTCCGAGAGCGGGACCGTCGTCAACTGCGACCAGTGCTTTGTCCTCGAGGGCGACGGCGACGGCTTCCGCGGGGACAAGTGCGCCCTCGGCGAGCTGTACGACTGCGACGACTCCGACGCCTCCGTCTATCCCGGTGCACCCGAAGTGTGCGACGGCGTCAACAATGATTGCCACGACCCGTTCTGGCCCGAGCTGACCGGCACCGGCGAGGAGGATGACGACGGCGACGGCGTGCCGGCCTGCGCGGGCGACCCGTGCCCATTCGACGCGGCGGACGACGGCGACGGCGACGGCTTCTGCGCCGACGAGGACGTGTGTCCCGACATCGCCGACCCGGACCAGCTCGACAGC
Source organism: bacterium (assembly GCA_024226515.1). GTDB lineage: Bacteria > Acidobacteriota > Polarisedimenticolia > Polarisedimenticolales > Polarisedimenticolaceae > JAAELQ01. Next base: position 12,810 of record JAAELQ010000199.1, on the reverse strand, counting down.
GACGGCGACGGTCTCGGCGACCCGTGCGACCCCTGCGCGTTCGACGCGGAGAACGACTCGGACAACGACAGCCTCTGCGCCGACGTGGACAACTGCCCGATCGTGAACAACCCAGGACAGCTCGATGCCGACGCCGACGGCATCGGTGACGTGTGCGACGAGTGCCCGCTGGACCCGGACAACGACATCGACAACCACAACCGCTGCCGCGACGTCGACGAGTGCCCGCTCGATCCGGCAAACGACTGGGACGACGACGGCTACTGCGCGGACGTCGACCCGTGTCCGCGCGACGCGGACAACGACGCCGACGAGGACGATGTGTGCGGCGACGTGGACAACTGTCACACCGTCTTCAACCCCGATCAGGCCGAGAGCGACGGTGACGAGATCGGCGATGCCTGCGACGACTTCGACAGCGCAGCGCTGATCATGGACCCCGAGGATCCGGCCGCGATCGCGGTTGCGGACGTCGACGGCGACGGCGACCCCGACGTGCTGATGGAGGCGGGCGTCGGCGTCAGCCCCGAGTTCGTCTCGTGGTACGAGAACGCCGACGGCCTCGGGCAGAGCTGGATCGAGCACGTCATCGACGACACCGAGGCGCGCTTCGACACCGTGATCGCCGGAGACATCGACAAGGACGGCGACATCGATGTCGTCTCGTGGGGCCGCACGGGATCCCTGAGCTCGATGTACTGGTATGAGAACCTCGCCGGCGACGGCAGCGCCTGGGCCAAGACGCCCGTGTACACGTCTCAGATCGTCACCGATCTGCACGCCATCGAGGACGTCGACGGCGATGGGGACGGCGACGTGCTCTTCGGCTTCCGGGCCTCGGAGAGCTTCGACCAGTTCGTCGGCTGGCTCGAGAATGTCAACGGGCAGGGCACGGGCTGGAGCGAGCACACGATCGGTCCGCTGGACAACCTGACCGAGATCGACCTCGCCGACGTGGATGGCGACGGCGACCGCGACGTCCTCGGCGCCGGCGGGGACATCTTCGGCGGCGACGACGACCTCGTCTGGTTCGACAACCTCGCCGGCGACGCGTCGTCCTGGGCACGTCGGGAGATTCTGAGCGGGCCGAACCACGAGGCGGTGAAGGGTGTCGACATCGACATGGACGGCGACATGGACGTCTTCTCCTCGGCCGACGACTGGCCGAGGAACTTCCTGTACTGGCACGAGAACGTCACGGGCGACGGCAGCCAGTGGGTCACGCACGAGATGGACAACGAAGCGTTTTCTTACTCGTCGCTCAGCGTCGCCGACATCGACGGCGACCTCGACCCGGATCTCTACGTCACCAGCATCCAGCCCTATCGCCTGGAGTGGTACGAGAACCGGCTGCGGCAAGGCGAGGGTTTCCGTCAGCGCTGGATCACCACCGACGTGTTCCCGCACGAACCCGACGAGGTGCATGCGGCCGACGTGGACGGCGACGGCGACCCCGATGCCGTGACGCGCACGCGCAGCCGCGACGTGATCGAGTGGTTCCGCAACTCGCGTACGTCACCGATCGACCGGCGGCAGGTGCGGCCGGCGGATGGCTCGGGCGACCCGGGGCTGATCCACCTCGGACGCTCCGACGATGACGTGGGGCAGGAGGCCGCGCGTGAAGGCCGCAGAGTTTTTCGCCGCGATCGAATGCGGTGACCTCGACCGGGTCGCCGGGCTGATCGAGCGCGAGCCGCCGATCGCTCGATCCGTACCGTGAAGGGCAGCACGGCGCTCGCCATCGCGGAGGCGCGCAAGCGCGCCCAGGGCACGGGCGCCGCGTCGTCGACCGACGTGCACCCGAAGAACTTCGACGGTGTGATCGAGCTACTGCGGCGCTAGTGTGAATCGCTGTCCGAATGGTCGTCGGACCCCGAGCCCGAACCTGCCTCGGCCCACTCGACCAGCTTCTGCCGGTCGTCGTCGCTGAGTCGCGCCGAGCGATGGATCAGTGTGTAGCTCGTCAGCGGCATCTCGCGGTCGGCGACCTCGTGCTCGATCTCCTCGAGCATGTGTTCCTGCTCCTCGAAGTCGAGCAGCGGCCAGTCGGAGAAGTTGAGGTCGCCGCGGCCGTGTTCGACATGGTCGACGACCCACCACGAGATGGGGGCGACGCGCGAATACCACGGCCAGGCGGTCTCGTGCGAGTGGCAGTCGTAGCACGCTCGGCGCAGGATCGACTTCACGTCCTCGGGCGCGTCGATGTCGCGGACGATCTCCGGGTTCGTGCGCGCGGCGGGAAAGAACTGCGCGACCACGAACAGCACGAACAGACCGATGACCGTCCACTTGAGGATCTTCTTCAGCAGCTCCTTCGTCACGTCGCTATTCCGCCTTCTTCAGCTGACCCAGCATCTGCTTGGCCCAGCGGTTTTCCGGATCGAGCTTCAGGGCGCGCTCGACGCTGGCGATCGCGGCCTCCGCCTCTCCCTTCGTCATCAGCAGCTGACCCAGCATCAGGTGACCGTACGCCTCGTCGGGGTGCAACTCGACCGTGAGCCGTGCGACGGCCGTCGCACCGTCGAGGTCGTTCTTCTCCTGGGCCAGCTTCTCCGCAAGCTCGCCCAGCGGCATCGGGCCGAAGTCGTAGGATCCCGAACCGTAGTGCTCTTCGCGCAGGGCGCGGTAGCGCTCGATCGCAGCCTCGGCGCCGTCTTTCTCCGCCGCTTCGGCGAGGATGCTGCCGATATCCTCCGGGTTCGTCACGCCGCGATGACAGGTCAGGCAGGTCACGCGCGTCACCGAACGGCGGCCCGCCGTGGGCAGCAGCTTGTCGTTGATCTCGCCCGTCATCTTCATCATCGCGCGAGCCACGCGCTTGGCCTCGGGCTCGTCGCTGGCGAAGTCGTAACCTTCGAGCGAGTCGGGGGAGTCGCCCACGTGGCAGTGGAAGCAACGCACCCCGAGCGACGTCGAGAAGCTGCGCATGACCGAGATCAGCTCGCGCTTGCCCATCGACTCGGGCAGGACCTTCAGGTTGGTGAACTCGTCCGGGATCTGAGCCTGGGCCGGCACCGCCGCGACCAGCGCCAGGATTCCCAGACAGATCAGGGTCGACTTACCCGCAAAACTGAGGAATTGAGAATGCACGTGAACCTCCCGAAGCGACTCTCCCGAGCCATTGTTTGCGCCGCACCGACCATTGTATTTCGATCCGGCTGTCGGGCCGGAGCCCGATTCATCAACCTGGGTCGTATTGGCGCCTTGGGGCGTAAGTTGTTTTGAATGAGTCATTTGTGCTCTTGCTTGGTTTTTATTCTTCGGGGCGCCAGAGCCAGGCGGCGCCTCGGACGCCGCTCGAGTCGCCGTGGGACGGGGGGACGAGGCGTGTGTCGACCCGGTCGGAGAAGATGAAGGGGGCCCACAGCCGCGGGACGCGGTCGTACAGGCGCCGCAGGTTCGACAGGCCTCCGCCCAGCACGATCGTTCCGGGATCCAGGACGTTGATCACGGCGGCCAGCGCGCGGGCCAGGCGCGTCTCGTAGCGCTGCAGCGTGGCGTGGGCCCGCAGGTCGTCCTGCTCCGCGCGCTCGACGATTTCCGCCGGCGAGAGCTTCTCGTTCGTCGCCCGCTCGTGGTCGCGCGCCAGGCCCGGCCCGGAGAGCCAGGCCTCGATGCAGCCGCCGTTGCCGCACCAGCAGGCTGGGCCCGGGCGCTCGTCGTCCAGCGGCCAGGGCAACGCGTTGTGGCCCCACTCGCCGGCGATCGCGTTGGGACCCGACAGGAGCTGCCCGCGGACGACGATCCCGCCGCCGACGCCGGTGCCGAGGATGACGCCGAAGACGACGGACACGTCGCGCGCCGCCCCATCGGTCGCCTCGCTCAGCGCGAAGCAGTCCGCGTCGTTGGCCAGCCGCACGTCGCGCTCGAGCGCACGCGTCAGGTCCGCGGCCAGCGGACGGTCGTTGAGCCAGGTCGAGTTGGCGTTCTTCATCCGTCCCGTCGCGGGCGAGACGGCGCCCGGCGTCCCGACGCCCACGCGCGCCGGCGTGTCGCCGGCGTCTTCCAACTCCAGCACGACGTCGCGGATCGCGCGCAGCGTCGCGTCGTAGTCGTGCTGCGGCGTCGGCCGGCGCACGCGCTGCAGCACCGTGCCCTCGAAGTCGATGCGCACGGCCTCGATCTTCGTCCCGCCGAGGTCGACGCCGATGCGCGGTCGCTCAGGGCTCACCGAAGCCTCCTCCGCCGGGCGTCTCGACGATCAGCCGGTCGCCGGGCTCGACCTCGCAGCCGTCGATCGAGTCCAGCTCGACGGTGGTGCCGTCGGCCCGTTCGACCCGCTGGCGACCGGTCCGGCCCTCGCCCCCGCCCGCCAGGCCGTAGGGCGCGACGCTGCGATGCTGGGTCAGCACGGAGAGCGACGCGGGTTCGAGGAAGCGCAGCTCGCGCACCAGGCCGTCGCCCCCGGCGAAGCGCCCCGCCCCGCCCGAGCCGCGCCGCCGCGCGAAGCGCTCGACACGCACCGGGAAGCGTTGCTCGATCAGCTCGGGGTCCGTGATGCGCGTGTTGGTCATGTGGCTGTGTACGGCGTGCGCGCCGGCGAAGCCCGGTCCGGCCCCCGTCCCGCCACCCAGCGTCTCGTAGTAGCCGTAGCCCGCGTTGCCGAAGATGACGTTGTTCATCGTGCCCTGGCTGCAGGCGGCGAGCCCGAGCGCCTTGATCAGCGTGTCGACGAGGCGTTGGCTCGTCTCGACGTTGCCCCCGACGACGGCCGGCGCCTCGGCGGGGTCGAGGTCGAACTCCGGGTTGAGCATGCAGCGCGGCAGCTCGATCGTCACCGCGCGCAGCAGCCCCTCGTTCAGCGGCAACGGGCGATCGATCAACAGTCGCAAGACGTACAACACGGCGCTCTGTACGATGGCCGGCGTGGCGTTGAGGTTTCCGGGATGCGTCTCCGACGTGCCGTCGAAGTCGATGTTGGCGCCGTCACCGCGGATCGTGATCCGCACCGCCAACGTGGATCCGTCGTCCAGCGACTCACGCGCGGCGTACTCGCCGTCGTCGATCGCCTCCAGCGCGGCGCGGATGCGTCGTTCCGCGACCTCGGTCAATCTCGTCATGTAGCGTGATATGACGTCGGCGCCGTGTCGCGCGGCCAGCGCGCGCAGCGCCGTGGCGCCGGCGTGGTTCGCGGCGACGGCCGCGCGCAGGTCGGCCAGATTGTCGGCGACGTTGCGCGTCGGCCACGGCGGCGCCTCGAGCATGGCCCGCATCTCGTCCCACTGCGCCTCACCGTCGCGCACGAGGTGGAATGGCGGGATGACGACGCCCTCCTCGAGCAGGTGTGTCGCCGACGGCGGCATCGATCCGGGACGGGCCCCGCCGATCTCGGCGTGGTGCGCGCGGCTGGCGACGAAGCCGATCGGCTGGTCGCCGTCGTTCGCGGCAAACACCGGCGTGACGACGGTGACGTCGGGCAGATGCGATCCGCCGTACGCCGGGTGATTGGTGACGACGACGTCTCCCGGGCGCAGCGCGAGCGTCTCGCGCAGCCGCCGCACGCACATGCCGAGCGCGCCGAGATGCACCGGGATGTGCGGAGCGTTGACCACGAGCTCGCCCGCGGCATCGAGCAAGGCGCAGGAGAAGTCGAGCCGCTCCTTGACGTTGGTCGAGATCGCCGTGCGCTCGAGCCGGCGGCCCATCTCGCGCACGAGACCGTAGAAGCGCTGCGTGAACAGCTCGAGGCGAATCGCCTCGGGCCGCGCGCCGTCGAGGGACTCGTCGCTGTCCGCGTTTCGCTCGAGGATCAACGCGCCCTGTGTGTCGACGCGCAGCGTCCACCCGGGCTCGACGACGGTCGTGCTGTGCCGCTCGAAGACCAGCGCGGGACCCGCGAGCTCGGCGCCGGCGGGCAGCCGCTCTCGTTCGTGACAATCGACCTCGCGCCAGGTGTGGCCGAACAGCGCCCGGCGGCGCGTCGCGGGCGCGGATGCCGACCGCGGCCCGGGACCCGCGGCCTCGACGTCTCCCGCCCTCGACGAGGCCACGACGCGGATCGACTCCAGCTCCACGGCACGGCGTTCCGGGCGATGGCCGTAGAGCGTCGCGTAACGTTGCTCGAAATCGTCGAGCGGGGACGAGGTCGGTGTCCACTCGATCTCCAGCGAGTTCTCCTGTCCGGCGAAGCGCAAGTTGAGGATGCGGCGCCGGATCGCGATCTCGTCGCGTGCGACCCCCGCCGCGCAGACCCCGTTCGTCGCCTGCTCGGCCAGCTCGTCGATCCACGACGCGATCGACTCCTCCGCCCGGTCGAGCGGCTGCAACACCTGGTGCTCTGCGAAACGCTCGACGACCGCGTGCCCGAGGCCGTGCGCGCTGAGCAGCGCCGCGTCGGGCGGCACGATCACGCGCCCGATGCCGAGGCGCTGCGCGACGGCGCACGCGTGCTGCCCCCCGGCGCCGCCGAAGGCGACCAGCGCGTAGTCCCCGGGGTCGTAGCCGCGTCCGACCGAAACCTGCCGGATCGCATCGGCCATCGTCTCGTCGGCGATCGAACGCAGCCCCTCGAGGATCCCGTCGCCGTCCACCGGACCGGTGTCTCGCGTCTCGATCGCGCGCTGCAGCTCGCCGAAGCGGGATCGTGCGGCCTCGAGCGAGATCGGAATCTCGAAGCGGCTCGGGTCCAGTCGGCCCAGCAGCAAGTTGACGTCGGTCACGCTCAGCGGGCCTCCCGCCCCGTAGCAGGCTGGCCCGGGATCGGCGCCCGCGCTCTGCGGGCCGACGCGCAGCCGTTCGCCGTCGAGCCAGCACACCGACCCGCCGCCGGCGGCGACGCTCTCGATGGCCAGCGCGGGAGCCACGATGCGCGCGTCGCCCACGCCGTGCTCGTAGACGTACTCGTAGTCGCCGTCGAAGCGCGCGACGTCCGTGCTGGTACCGCCCATGTCGAAGCCGATCACTCGCGCGTCGCCGGCGCGTCGTCCCGCGAGGGCGGCGCCGACCACGCCTCCGGCCGGCCCGCTGAGCAGGCTGTCCTTCGGCCGGTAGCTCGCCGGATCGAGCAGGCCGCCGGAGCTGGTCATCACCAGCAGCTTGCCCTCGGGCGTGCTGGCTGCGACCCGCTCGAGATAGCCGCGCACCACCGGCGCGAGGTACGCGTCGACCACGGTCGTCTCCGAGCGCGGCACCAGCTTGATCCGTGCCGCGACCTCGTGCGAGCAGGTCACGTGGGTGAAGCCGGCCTCGAGCAACGCGTCGCGGACGAGCCGTTCGTGCTCCGCCACCAGATAGCCGTGCATCAGCGCCACCGCCGCCGAGCGGATCCCCTCACGCGTCAGCTCGCGGGCCGCCTCGCGCACGGCTTCCGGATCGGGCGCGCGCAGCACGCGGCCGTCGGCCGCGATCCGCTCGTCGACCTCGACGATCCGTTCGTGCAGCGGCCGCGGCCGCTCGATGTGCAGTCGGAACAGGTCCGGGCGCTGCTGGTCGCCGATCGCCGGCAGGTCGCCGAAGCCCGCGGTGACGAACAACGCGGTCGGCACGCCGGCGCGCGTCAGCAGTGCGTTGGTGCCCAGCGTCGTGGCGAGCCGCATGCGGCAAGCCGGCAGTGCGCTCCCGGCCACGGTGCCGGTCAGCAGCCGCGCCGCAAGCAGTGGCGCCTCCTCGTCGGAGACGACCTCGAACGGCATTCCGGAGGTCGCGTCGTCGATCGGCCCGTCGAGCTCGATGCGACCGCCGTCGGCATCGAAGCGCACGACGCTGCGCTCGGGATGGTCACGGCCGAGCAGCCGGAACCGGAATCCGCGAATCAGGTCGGAGGGTGCCCCCCACGCCTGATCGACCGCGAGGGCGCCGTCGTCGTCGACGCGCGACACAGTGCCGCGCAGCGCGCTCGTGGTGAGGATCTTGACCCGGCGCTCGGACCCGTCGGGGGACAGGGCGAGACCGTCGGTGAACGTTCCCCCAGTGTCGACCCAGATGTTCCACATCGAAGTGTTCTACGGGAAAACGCCAAGCTCGAGGTAGCTCATCGCGACCTTGTTCAACGCGCAGACGTAGGCGGCGGTGCGCAGGTCCTTGATCGAGCGTTGCTTGTTGCGGGCCTCGACGATCTCCTGGAACGCGGTGATCATCGTCTCTTCCAGGCCCGAGTTGACCAGGTCGGCCTCGTCCGTGCCGCGGACGAGGTTCTCACGCTTCTCTGCCACGAAACGTGAGTCGACCAGCCCCTCGATCGCCTCGACGAGGCTGGAGCGCTTGGCGTGATCCAGTCGCTTTTCCAGCCGCCCGTAGCGCATGTGCGAGATGTTCTTGGTCCACTCGAAGTAAGACACGGTGACGCCGCCGGCGTTCATGAAGATGTCCGGCATGACCAGGATGCCCTTGTCCGTCAGGTGCTTTTCCGCCAGCGGCGTCGTCGGGCCGTTCGCCGCCTCGGCGACGACGCGGCAGCGGATCTTCTTCATGTTCTTCTGGTTGATCTGGTTCTCCAGCGCGGCCGGGATCAGCACGTCGCACTCGACCTCGAGGCTGTCGCCCGCGTTGGCCAGCGTCTTCGTGCCGGGGAACTTCTTGATCGATCCGGTCTTCTTGCGATGCCGCTGCAGCGCGTTGACGTCGATGCCCCTGGGCGAGTAGACGGTGCCGTCCCATTCGCCGACGGCGACGATCTTCGCCTTGTCCTCGTCGTGCAGAATACGGGCGGCGTGGTAGCCGACGTTGCCGAAGCCCTGCACGGCGATGCGCTTGCCTTCGAGCGAGCCGTCGAGACCGACCTTCTTCAGTTCCTTCGGATTGCGGAACAGCTCGCGCAACGCGTAGACCACACCGCGGCCGGTCGCTTCGGAGCGTCCGCGGATGCCGCCCTGCGTGATGGGCTTGCCGGTCACGCAGGCCATGTTGTCGAGATCGCCCGGATGGAACGCGTCGTACGTGTCGCTGATCCACGCCATCTCGCGCTCGCCCGTTCCGTAGTCGGGCGCGGGAACGTTGACGCCGGGGCCGATGAACTGCTTCTTGATCAACTCGGCCGTGTAACGCCGCGTGATCTTCTCGAGCTGCTCGGGAGAGTAGTTGCGCGAGCGCACCTGCACGCCGCCCTTCGAACCGCCGAACGGGACGTTGACGATCGCGCACTTGTAGGTCATCAGTGCCGCGAGAGCCATGATCTCGTCCTGGTCGACCTGTAGGCTGTACCGGATGCCGCCCTTGAGCGGTTTGCGGTGGTGGCTGTGTTCGGCGCGCCAGGCCTGGAAGATCTCGTACTTGCTGCCGAATTTCACCGGAAACTGCATCTGGTACACGTTGTTGCAGACCTTGATCTGCTGCAGCAGTCCGTCGGGCAGCTTGAGGTGCCGCGCCGCGGCGTCGAACTGCGTGCTGACGATGTGATTCAGGTTCAGGTCTTCGACCTGAGGGGTGCGCTTCGTCGTCGTCTTCTTCTTGGCCAAGACCTTCACCTCGTCCCGGAACGATGCCTCCGGCGCCGCGCGATTCTACCAAGCCCCCGTTGGGCCGGAAAGCCCCCGCCTGCTGATAATGAGCAGCAGCCATTCCCTCGAACCGGAGAACCCGATGCCGAGTCCGGCGTATACCAGGGTTGCCGCACGAGCGGTCCCGGCGATATATCCAGGAGTGATGAGGCCCATTCGAAGTCCCGGCAAACACGGAAGCCCGTGGAACCCGCGCCCGGCGCGGCTCTTCGCGGCGCTGTTGACCGTCGCGATCCTCGGCTCGGCGCCACGCGTCGCCGCCGAGCCGGTCCCGCCGGAGCTGTTGCGCCAGGTGCGCTCGACCGTCCTCGACCCGTCGCGAGCGGTCGGCGTCGAGTCGATCGATCTCGAACTGGGGCCCGGCCGGTTCCACATGGCCGACGGGGTCGTGATCCCGTCCCGACCCGTGGCGGGCCGGACGCTGGAGCTGGTGTTCGTCGGCCAGGGCAGGTTCCTGCTCGACCCGCCGGACGACATCGAGGCCGGACAGATCGAGCTGTTCGCGGGCCAGCGCGAGATCGACACGCCCGTCGAGTCCGCGGTGCTGGTCCTGGCCGACGCCGACTCCGTCGAGCGGCTGCTGGGGCTGCCCCCGCCGCGCGACCTTCGCCCGTCCTTGGTCGCGCGCGCGCGGCTGGTCCACACCGAGTGGTTGGCCAAGACCGAGCGGCGTAACTCGCAGATCGAGTCGGCGTTGTTCAAGGCGCTCGTCGGCGACTCCGCATACCAGGACTTCTTCGCCGCGTGGTTCCGCAGCCACGTGCTGGGCGACCTCGTGTTCCAGCTCGACCCCGAGGACGAAGAGCAGCTCACGCTGGCCAACTTCGTGCCGGTCGATCTGCAGGGCTGGGAGCGACGCCGGCTGGCACGGCACATTCGCCTGCAGCAGCGCAAGGGTCGCTGGCTCGGCGTACGCGTGGCGGACCTCGGCGCGTGGGACGTCTGGCTCTCGACGGCGTGGAGCCCGGCCGGGTCCGATCTTCCCGGTCACAGCGGGTTCGAGACCGAGCACTACGAGCTGGACGTCAAGATCGAGACCGGCGACCACGAACTGCGCGGTCGCGCGGAGCTCGACGTCGTGGCCCGGACGGCCGGGCGGCGCACGCTGACGCTCGACCTGTTTCCCGACCTGAAGATCGACTCGATCACCGACGGCGAGGGGCGCGAGCTGTTCTCGTTCCGCAACGGAAACGAGGTCGTCGTGCTGCTGCCGCAGGCGACGAACGAGGGCGACCGGATCGCGCTCGAAGTGTCGTACGGCGGGCGCATCCTGCAGTGGGTCGGCCGCAAGACGTACGACCTCGTGTCCACCGGCACGTGGTACCCGCACTGCGGGACCGTCGATCGCGCGACCTACGACGTCACGCTTCACTGGCCGAAGAAGCTCGACCTGTTGGCCAGCGGTCATCGTGTCGACTCGGGCCGCGACGGGCGATACGACTGGGAGCGACGTCGCATCGATGTGCCGTCGATCGCGTTCTCGTTCGTGATGGGTGACTTCGAGGTCGACACGCGACGCGTCGGACACGTCGAGGTCCGGCTGGCTTTCAACAAGAACACGCGCCACAGCTTGACCGAGGAGGTGCGGCAGCAGACGATGCGCGCCGTGGCTCGCTCGCTGGTCTACTTCGAGCGGGCGTTCGGCCCCTATCCGCTGGACGAACTGACGGTCGTCACCCTGCCGCGGCGTTATTCGCAGAGCTACCTCGGTTTCGTGACGTTGACCGACACGATCCTGCTGTCGCAGGATTCGCTGTCACAGAGCGGCCTGACCTGGCTGCGCGACACCACCGTGGCGCACGAGCTCGCGCACCAGTGGTGGGGCAATCTCCTCGGCTGGCACAGCTACCGCGATCAATGGCTCAGCGAGGCCGTCGCCAACTACTCGGCCGGGTTGTATTACGCCGAGACGGAAGACTCCAACAGCACGTTCCTCACGGACATGTCGGCCGGTTGGCGCGACTCGCTGAGCAACGTGACGACCACCGGACGCACGGTCGAGTCGCTCGGCCCGATCGTGCTCGGCGCGCGGCTGAACTCCAGCGTCGCGGCCAACGGCTACCGCGCGATCGTGTATCGCAAGGGCGCCGTCGTGCTGGCGATGCTGGCGCGCGCGCTCGGTGAGGAGCGTTTTCTCGGCGTGTTGCGCTCTCTGGTGGCCGAGGCGCCGGACAGCGTGATCACGACGGAGAACTTCCTCGAGGCGGTCGAGCGCGTGTCCGGCCTGAACCTCGACGGTTTCGCGCGACAGTTCATCTACGGCACCGGCGTGCCGCAGGTGTACTACGAGTACGCATCGGAGCCGAACGACGACGGCGGATGGACCCTGCGCGGTGAGGCCAATCTACTGTCCGTGCCGCGCTACACCGTTCGTGTCGTTCGCGAGAGCGAAGGACGCTGGGACGTCCGCCGCGAGGCGCAGGGTCCTTCCTCCGACGACCCGTCGACCGCGTTGATGGTTCCGTTCCGCGTCCTGCTCGACGACTCGCAGGAGCGCCGCTCGCCGCCGCGCAGCTCGCGCGTGCGCCGGGCCAGCACGGGGCAGTTGTTCCTCGAGGGCAGCAAGGACAAGTTCGAGATCAGCTCCGAGCTGAAGCCGCTGGATCTGCAGCTCGACCCGCGCGACGAGATCATGGCTCACTTCTACGCGGCCTCGCGGCACCCCAAGCGGGTCTCGCGCTACCGCGCCGTGGACCTGGCGCTCGAGGGTCGAACGGAAGAGGCCGAACGTCTGTACCGCGAGGCGTTGTCTCACGAGCCCTCCGCGCTGCAGACGAACGAAGAGCCGTGGCTGCGCTTGAAGCGGAGCGACGCCGAGACCGAGGACGCGCGCATCCGCCTCTCGCTCGCTCGGCTGTACCTGGACCAGGCGCGGCTGGACGACGCCGAGGGCGAACTGCGCGCCGTGGACGCGCTGCTGGCCGACGACGAGATGACGTTCCGCATGGAACGCGACGCCCTCTGGGCTCGCATCGAGATCCGCAACGGCGACTACGGTGCGGCTCACAAGCGGTTGAAGAAGACGCTGCGCCTAGCGTCTCCCACGAGGCAGCGCTACGGCCTGCGGGCCCTGCTGTGGCAGGTCCGGTTGGGGTCCGAGGCGGCGGCGATGAGCGAGGCGTACGGGTTGTTGAGCGTCGCGGCCCACGAGACGGGCAACGACGAGACGCTGCGCTGGGCCAGTGGCGAGGCGACCGCGCGCGGCGTGGATCTGGACGCTCTGGATCGTTTGAACCCCTAGCAGGCCGTTGAAAAACCGATGATCGGCAGGGGTCGCAGGATTTGTTGGAGCGGGCTTGCGGTGCGCGCGATCGCGATCTGAAAGCGAAAGGTCGCAGACGGTTCCCCGATGAGGGCACGCCAGGCGGCTCGCAGT
>JAAELQ010000198.1 GCA_024226515.1 bacterium | reverse complement strand
CACGTCGTCGTCGCCGCCAACGACGACGACCCGGGTTGCTCGGGATATACGTCGATGACGACGTGGTGCGCCGAGGAAGGGCTCGAGTACCTCGTGCTCGTCCACGGCTTCCTGCAGGAGACCGGCAACTTCGAACTGAGCGCGATCGACACCGGCCAGGCCTGCACGCCTCCGGGATACTGCGAGTAACGCTTTACGCAACTCAAGTCAATTGACTCAGGGAGCCTCCGGAACGATCAGCGTGAAGCCGTCGATGCCGAGCAGCCTGGCCAACGGGCCGTTGTAGGCCTCGATCAGGTTCGGCCCCGCTGCACCCGGGTCGGTGATGTAGACCCGCGCCGGATGCACGATCGTCGCCCCCCCCGGCAACTGCGCGATGCCCTGCGCGGCCGGGGACAGCGCGATGCGCCCGTCGGGCAGCAGATCGACGCCGTCGACGTTCGCCATGCCCAGCACCGAGGCGTCGAGCACCTCGTCGATCGCCCCCGTCGTCCGGTCGAAGGAGTAGACGCGCGATGGATACAGCACGCGGAACCCACCCGCGCCGTCGATCGCGACCTGCGCCGCGGCGACCGAGAACAGGTGAGTATCGGCGTCCACCATGTCCAGCGCGTTCAGGCTGGAGAGGTTGATCCCCTCGGCCGACCAGTCGAGATCGACCGTGATGGTCCCTCCGGCTCCGCGCACGTACACGTTGGCCGGAGACAGGATCACCGGGCCGCCCGGCGCGAAGACGAACGCCGGGGACGTGACGCTGAACTTGTACGTATCCGGATCGACGACGTCCAGGGCATCCAGGTTCACGGATCCGGGAAGCTGCGTCGGGAACGCCGCCCCGATACCTCCCGGTCCCGGCGGATCGTCGTGGTACACGTTCTGCGGGTAGAGGATCGGAATGCCGAACTGGAGCTGCGCGACCGAGAAATAGATCGCGTCTCCGGCGTCACACAAACCGTCGGCATCGGCGTCCGGACCGTCGTCCGCGATGTCGTTGTCCGACTGCGGACCCCAGTCGTCCGTGCCCACGGCGCAGTCGTCGCAGGTATCGGCATCGACATCCTGGCAACGATCGGGATCTCCCGGCTGGACGTCGTCGCCGTCGACAACCCCGTCGTTGTCGTCGTCCGCATCCCCCGCGTCGCAGTCGCCGTCGCCGTCGGCGTCCGCTCCGTCGTTGTCCGGATCGTTGTCCGCCAGCGGACCGAAGTCGTCCGTACCGACGCTGCAATCGTCGCAGTCGTCCGCATCGCGATCCTCGCACCGGTCCGGGTCGCGAGGCCGCACGTCGCCTGCGTCGGGTACACCGTCGTTGTCGTCGTCCGCATCGCACGGATCGATCGTGCCGTCACCGTCGGTGTCGTCGTACGGAGGAATCGCCGTCGGCGTCGTCAGACTGATCGCCGAGTAGCGTCCCGCGGGAGCATCCGCGGGACTGTGCACGGTCTCGCCCGACGTCGTCTCTGCGCTGAGGTAATAACTGAGCGTGGCCCCGCAGTCGCTGGCCGGGAACACGACCTCGTAGACGTTGGGCGATCGTTCGCTCAGCGGAAAGGTCTCGATTCCGCTACCGCGATCGACAGAGAGCACTCCCGAACCGGGACGCGGGGCCCCCGTCATGCCACGGACTTCCACGGTGAATTCAACGACTCCGCCGGCGCTCGACACGGCTTCCGGCCTTCCGTCGGGGAACACGAACTCGAGCACGTCCAGCGCAGGCGCATCCAGGTTGTGCTCGCCGAACGCGGCGGCGATCTCCTGGTAGTGCGGAGTGCCGTTGCCGATGTAGCCGTCATCGTCGTCGAGCTCGAGATAGAGGATCGTGACCTCGGGGCCGATCGTGGCATTCCCGGGGAACATCTGACCACGAACGACCAGCATGTTGAGGAACAGGGAGGCGCCGATGTCGCGATAGGCCGCGGGTTCGGTGACGATCAGCTCGTTGCGCAGGCTCCAGACGCACCCGGAGAGCAACCGACCACAGTCGTGAATCCCCCCGGTGCAGGGATACTGGTGCGTGTTGTCCGCATCGCGAATGCCGGCGCCGCAGGTAAAGAACCCTTGCCCATTGACAGGCTCATCCTGGATCAAGACCCCCAGACAATCTCCGGTACCCTCGCCGAATTGCCCCTGTCCGTTGCCGGTGACGTTGACCAGATGGTGGCCGTACTCGTGATGCACGACGTCGGAGAACGCCGTGTTGTTGCAGTTCCCGGCTTTCCTGTAGAAGTTGATCGAGCTGCCGTCATAGAACGCGTTGCACGACGAGTTGATGTTGGTGTTGATGTTGAAGGATTGCTGCGTTGCTACTACCGGGAAAGTGGGAACGTACGACAGCGTGTAGTCGCGAACGACGTTCGCCTCGTAGTACGCGTTCACATTGGCGTTGGAAAATTCCTGGGAGGGCGCGGGGTTGTGCAGGAAGTCGGCCGGCCCGGGAGGAGTCGCGGGTTGATCGAGCGTCGGCGTCGCTCCGCCCGCCGCTTGATCGAACACCTCGAACCACCGGCCTCGCAAGGGCGAGCGAACGGTAACCGCAGAGCTGCCGCCGTGCGGAATCGTGAAGCCGCCGTTCGCGTCCGCAAACGTCGAATTGCCACCGAGGACCTCGGCCTGGATGTAGGGCAGCCCCACGGTCGTCTCCGGGTCGCACTCCAGAGCGTTCAGGCCGTCGGTGGCGCGACCGCTGACGTTGCCGCTGACGTCGAGGTTGTGGATCAAGGTCTCGGAGTACAGGGTCTCGCCGGTCGCCACGGACGCCAGCACCAGGAGCTTCTCGTAATCGGGAAACGTTCGGATCGAGCCGCGGGTGGCGACGAACTGCAGCGCCAGCTCGGGCGCGGCGCTCACGTTGTCGGTGCCGGCCCAGATCACCAACTGCTCCTCGGCAGCTCGGATCTCCGGCTCCGGCCCCGGACGCACGACGGCCCGCACGGTCGGCCGGTCGCCCATCAGACGGCGAACGGACGAGAGCATCTCGGAGGTCACGAACGGCTTGTCCGGCTTGCCTGCGCTCCGGCGATCCAGTCCGGTCAGGTCCTTCAGCTCGAAGGTCGACATGACCAGCGGGTTGTCCTTCTCGTTCCGAACGAGAAAACCGACCCCCGATCGGAAGACGGGAATGCCGTCATGGTACTGGTCGAAGCGAAGTGTGGTGAACTTGTGGCCCTGCGTTCGGCGATCGTAGATCGGGTGGGCCTTCATCTTCCCGTCCGGCTGTTCCGCGGGCAGCAGGTCTCCGAGCTCTCCGCCGATCAGATCGCGCACTTCCTCGGCGTGCTTCCGGGCGCTGTCGAACGGGGTGGCGCCGGACGAGAGCCGCGAGCCGTAGATCGTACTGGCCGTGCCGAGCCCGTCGGACGTGCGCCCCTGCTGGTGGAACTCGGTCCCGTAGAACCGCGCCTGCGGATGCTCGTGTCGAAAGTGCCGCTTGACGTCCTGCATGTCTGCGGAAGCCTGTTGAGAGATGCAGGCACAGAAGAGCGTGGCGAGGATCAGCGAATGGAACGAGGTACGCATGCGTCGGCCTTCCCTTCGGTCAAGTGCTCGAGAATAGAGTGAGGGAATGTGGCCAGAGGCCAACTCGCCACACCGGCATTGTCGTATCGCTACCTACAATACCGGGACAATATACGTCGTTCGGCGAGATCCGGGTGGGAAACAGGTCACGACGGGGCATCACAGGCACGGAACCGTCCGCTCGACGCCGGCAGATCGCTTGCTGCATCCCCGGGGCGCTCGTTCCTTCCAACGACCTGTGCGAGTTTGCCACCGTCAGCACATGCGATCAGGCCGACTACGACACGAAGATCAGTATCTTCTGTCCCGAGTGCGCCCACGACTATCACGTCGTCGTCGCCGCCAACGACGACGACCCGGGTTGCTCGGGATATACGTCGATGACGACGTG
>JAAELQ010000197.1 GCA_024226515.1 bacterium | reverse complement strand
AGCGGATCCGAAACGTCGATCACCGCCAGGCCGGAGCCACCGTCGGCGACATAGGCCACCTCGCCGATAAGCTTGATGTCCTGGGCGTCGCCGGGGGTGTCGAGGGCACCAGCGATCTGCGGCGCGGTACGGTCCGAGACGTCGACCACCCGGATACCGGCGCCCCCCGCCGCCACGTAGGCCAGGTCACCGGCGACGTCGACGTTGTGAGCGAAGCCCGGGATGTACACGAAGCCGAGTGCGGTCGGCGCGAACCCCTGGACGGTGCTGGTGGCGTCCGCCGAGAACCCGCTGTTGGAAGCGGTGATGGTGCACGAGCCGTCTAGGCCGGCGAAGATCCGCCCCGGATCGAGGCCGAAGTTGCAGATCGTTAGATCACTGGACGTGTAGTTGGTGCCACGGACGGTCAGATCGATCGAGTTGCCGTCGATCAACGTGCCGGTCACCGCCAGCTGGGTGGAAGTGTCGCCGAGCAGGGTGTTGAAGGTCAGCAAGAAGGTATCGGGGGTCACCGCGATCGAGGTCAGGCCGGCGGCCAGGTCGAAGTCGTTCGGATCGAGCGGATCGGTGCCGAGCTGGACTTCGAGTCCGTCGGAGAAGCCGTCACCATCGGTGTCGAAGAGCAGCGGGTCGGTGCCGAAGCCGCCTTCCTCGCCGTCGAGCAGGCCGTCGCCGTCGGTGTCGGGATCGCGCGGGTCGAGGCCGCCCTGGAACTCCTCGAGGTTGGTCAGGCCGTCGGTGTCGGGATCGCCGAAGGCGTCGGCCGGGTTGTCGGGGTCGAAGCCGTTGGCGATCTCGAAATCGTCGGGCATGCCGTCGCCGTCCGAGTCGCCAGAGGTGATGACCGCGATCCTCAGCACGCCTAGGGCGCCCTCGTGGAGGGCGCTGATGAGGGCGACGCCGGGTCCCAGGGCTGTCACCTGGCCGTCGCCGTCGAGGCCCAGGATCGCCGGGTTGCTTACCGAGTAGGTGGTACCGGACTCCTCGGCAGTGAGGTCGGCCTGGGAGCCATCGGCAAAGATGCCGGAGACAGTGATCTGCGCCGTGGCGCCGAGCGCGTCGAGCGTGGTCATCGGCGCCGAGAGCGCCAGCAGCTGAGGGATCGCGATCGGCTGCTCGAACTGGATGTCGGGAACCAGGACCACGTCGTCGAGGGGCACCGTGACCAGGCTCGATTGGCCGGAGGTGGTCTCGCCGTCACGGACGCAGGTGGCACGGACGCGGACCGGTCCGAGGGCCGTCGGCACGTCGGGAAGCACCCAGCTGCCGTCCGCCTGCACCGGGGCGGTGCGGTTGAAGGCGGAGACGACGCAGCTCTCGTCCAGGGGCTCGGGGGTCTGGGCGTCACCCGGGACGCCGCCGGCGACTAAGCTCGCGACTCCCAGACCGACGGCCAGCCACCTCATGAGGCCGGGAAACCGGTGTCGATCCGATGCTAGCTGTCGGTTGAGTGCGGCCATGGTGTCTTTCCTCGACTCTCGATGACTGTCTCTTAACGGTTTCGTTTGCCAGGGGCGATGCAATCCTCGACTCTCGATCACTGTTTCTCGCCGGTACTACCCGCTGGCGGTGGAGGGACCAGGGGAGCAATCCGTTGATACGGTCGCCTGATCGCTCCGAAGTTGATGGTTCGCCAGGGAAAGCCCTGGCTGCTGGGCGCCGGGACAAAGAAGTAGAGAGCCCGGTCACGGCCCAGGAGCTGCACCAGATGCAGGATCAGCGGCGCGCGCGGCGAAAGGGTGACCCGGCCTTGCACGGGACCCTCGCCGGAGGTTGCATAGAGTGCGTGTTGCCAATTCTCGAACCGCGGGTCGAAAGCGCGGAGATGGTCGATGTAAGCGTGCCTCGCCGCGTATTGGTACTTCTTGACCACGTCGACCCCGGAGACCACCACGTCAAAGAGGGGATTCGAGGTTCTCAACACCAACCGATCACCAAAGGCCTCGCAGAAGTAATGCGGGTACCGGTCAGCGATCGCCCGAAGGACTTCGTCAACGGTCCGCTCTGCTGCGGTCAGGGCGATCGGCTCGGCGGATTCATGCGCGATGAAAGACACAGGCACATCGAGCTCGCGGCGCAGCATGTTGAGCAGTTCCCAGACGGTCTCGGCGTCCGCCGCGAGACCGTCCGGGACTCGCAAGTCCAGCAAGGCCGCGGCGCGGGGCACCGCGATCCTCGGATTCACGCCCTCGCCGGCCGTACTCTGCTCATCGACATTTCGACAAAACCGAACCGGTTCTTCGGCTCGCGCGGCTTCGTGGAACATCCCGAGAAGGACGAAGGTCGCGAGAAACCGCCATCGTTTCGGAGTTCGAATCGAGCGACGAGGGGCTACCTTCGCGCTCTCCAGCAACGGCTGATCGCGCTCTTGCTTGCCGGCCTTAAAGGCCGGCATCGTAATCGTCACAAGTGGGTCCAATCGTGAGGGTTAATATGTCGGTTCGGACCTTGCATGGGCCGATGAAGATGTCCCTTTCGAACCTGGCGGTACACGTAGAAAAGCCCTGGGGGCCACACACGGCGACAATGTCGCCAACCGGTAAGTTGGGGTTATTGGTGCTCTTGAACTTGTTGCCCTTGATGATCCTGCCTCCGCGCCCGGTCTCTGGTCGCAGCGCGTCGGTGATCTCGGAAGTACAGGTACTGCTGACCAGCCGAAGTTCCTCGTTCTCCTTATAGGTCGCGCCCTTGAAATCGGCATCGCTGCAAGTGGTGGTCACCTTGTTGAAGTCCAGCTTCACGCCCTTGAAACACGTTGCTGTACATTGCGGTAGATTCGGGGGCGTTTCGTTCCGGGAGATCGGTCTCGGCCCACTCGTGTCGATGCCGACCTTGTTACAGATCTTGGGCAACATCGCGACCCCGACAACGCAGTTCCCTTGACCATCACAGATATCGCCTTCGCCCTCCGGACCGCATCTGACGCAATCCCTCTTGGGGTCGCAGACTTTGGTCCTCTTATTGCAGATCTCGCACTCCAGGCACTTGTTGGGGGTTCCGGTCCCCGACGGGTTATTGCCGCAGTGCCAGCCGCCTTCGACGATACCGAAACCGGGCTTGGAGCGCACGGCGGTCCCGTCTTCGGTAACCTGGGCCGGGCCGATGCTGACGAAACGGGCGAGGTCGTGGTCGAAGGAGAAGAAGTCGACCACCTCGCCGGGCTCGTGGCCGTCGACGTTGGGCAGGGTCAGGTGCGCAGGCGGATCGAAGAGGGTGCCCGAGGGCTGGACGGTGATCACCAGCCGCGGCTGTTGGTAGAAGCTCGGGATCATCGGCACCTTGTCGCCGTGGACCACGGTCACCGACACCACGCCGGTGCGCGAGCCGTCGGGGAAGGTCGCCGAGCCGGGGGCGACCTCGAGCTCGAAACCCGCCAGCTCGGGCACCGTCAGGGTGCCGCCTTCGGTCTCGCTGACGAATACTCCTTCGGTGTCCAGGGGTAGCAGGTAGATCGGCCGCGGCAGCTCGTTGTCACGGCCGGGAATCGCCTGGAATATGAATTCCAGGTGTGGCCACGGGCCCGGGCGGGTGGCGGTGCCGCCGTCGGCCTCGAGGCGGATGGTGCCGGACGGGGCGTTCTCGAGCACGAAGATGCCTTCGCCGTCGGCGGTGGTCTCGAGGCTGGTACCGGCGATCTTCAGGGTCACTCCCGGCACCGGTTGATCGGTATTGTCGAGCACCACCCCCCGGATCATCGTCGGGCCTGAGCCGATGGCCATCGAAGAGGCAATGAAGGCGGTGGCCGGCGCGTTTTCGCCCGGCGGCGGGTCGACGGGTCCGAGCGTGGCCACGACGGCGTTGTTCGCCTGGCCTTCCTGGGGGCCGAGGATCAGTGTGGCGATGGCCTGACCCTTGACGTCGGTCGTGACCTCGAGGGTTTCCAGACCGTTCTCGAAGTGGCCGCCCCCGTCGACCACGTCGAAGGTGACCGCCAACCCGGGGACCGGATTGAAGGCGGCATCGACCGCGATCGCCACCAGCGGCTCCGGCAGGCGCTGGCCGGTGATGCCGAGCTGTTGGGTACCGGTATCGACCACCAGCTCCGTGACCTCACCTGGCAAGGCACCTGAGAAGAAGCGGGCGGTGCCGGCGAATCCCACCGCCGTCGCTGCCACCACCTGGTTGCCCCGGCCGGCGCGGGTGCCGACCTCGAAGCCGATCGAGGCGAGACCGGCGGTGCCGGTGAAGACCACCGCCTGGCGCTCGCCGCCCGTCAGCTGGCCGTTGCCCTCCGTCACCCGAAAGAGCACCGGGGCCGACGCCACGGGCTGGCCGCCGTCGTCGACCGCCTGCGCCACCAGGGGCGCCGGCAGGCCGGCCCCGATGGCGGCCGCCTGCCCCGAGCCGGAGATCCGCAAGAGCCGCGGCGACGCCGGCGACTCGAGACGCACCGACACCGAGGCATGGCCCTGGTTGCCGCTGTCGTCGACCACCGTCGCGGTCAGCACGTTGACCCCGGATTGCAAAGCGACGTCGGTCAGGGCGAAGCTGTCGCCCGCGACCTCGGCCGGCTGGCCGTTGACGGTGACGGTGAAGAGCTCGCTAGCCGGCGCCACGGTGCCGATGATGTCGTTGATCAGCCCCGAGACGTCGATCGCCGGCTCGAATACCACCTGGCCGTCGGTGGGCGCGGTGAAGGCGATCCTCGGCGGCGAGGCGTCGCGCAGGACGGTCACCACCGCCTTGCCGATCCGCCCGCCGGCCTCGCGGGCCACGACCGCGATCGGATTGCTGCCCAGGACCAGGGGCACGTCGGCACTGAAGGCGCCGCCGGCGAGGGTCGCCGGCAGACCGGCGACGGTAACTTCCGTCGGATCGCCGGTGACGGTCCCGAGCACGGTGACGGTATCGGTGGTGGCCTGGAGCTGATCCGCAGGCTCGGAAATCGTCACCTCGAGGGCCGGCTGGTAGTCGACGCCGATCACCCGGGTGACTTCGTTGCCGATCAGATCCCTGGCGACGACGGCGATCTGGTTGCTGCCTTCGGTCAGGGTTACGGTGGTCTCGAAAGCGACCGGGTCGAGGACGACGGCGGCGCCCTGGACGGTGGCCTCGGCGAATCCGGAATCGTCCGCCACCAAGCCGCTGACCCGGATCTCGCCGACGTTGGACAGCGACCCGTCGGCCGGCTGACTGACGATCAGCTCGGGAGGCGTCTGGTCGACCTCGATCTCCATCTCCTGGATGGCCTCCCGGCCCTCGCCGTCGACCGCCCGGACGACGATCGCGAAGAATCCCTCAGCTATCGGAATCTCGAGCTGGAAGCTGTCACCGGCGAGCGTCACCGGCAGGTCGTTGACGGTCAGCTCGACGATCGTGCCGGTGGTGAAGACCCGCCCTGCCACCGTCACCGTCTCGGCGGTGGTCAGCAGGCCTGGCTCCGGCGCAGTGACCTCGATCACCGGCGGCTCCCCGGGCAGAAGCACCGTGAACTCGGCGCTCGCGGTCGCGGCATTGCCCTCCAGGTCGCGGATCTCGGCGACGAGCTGATGGCCGCCGATCGGAACGTTGAAGGTAAAGCAGGACGCGCCCCCGGCGACCGGATCGCAGGCAGTGGAGAGATCGACGTCGTCCAGGAACAGGCGCAGGCTGGCCGGGTCGATGCCGGAGTCCGCGTCGGCGAACGCCAGCTCGATGGTGCCCGGGCTGGCGTCGAGCTGGGCGCCGTCGGCCGGCGAGACGATGGCCAGATCGGGGGGCTCGAGATCGGGGCCGGCGTCGACCTCGAAGCTGAAGCTGCCGGTGCCCTGCTTGCTCGAGAAGTCGCTGACCGCGATCTCCACGGTGTGCGTCCCGTCCTCGAGCTCCTCGGCCAGCGCCAGGATGATTCCGGCGTCGGTGGCCACTGCCTCGGCCGTGCGATCCGTGCCGTCGAGCAATAGTGAAGCAGTGCTCGGGTCGACCCCCGACAGATCGTCGCTCCACTCGGCGACGATGGCCGCGGGAGACTCGTCGAGGACGGCCCCCTCCGCCGGGCTCACCAGGGTGACTGCCGGCGGCGCCTCGTCGAAGTCGAGAAACGTGATCCGGACGTTCTTCTTGACGTCGATCTTGCGGTCGGCGATCAGCACCCCCTCGAAGACTACGTCCTTCTCGAGCTTGACGTCGCGGCCGGCGCGGACCGCGCCGCGGAAGGGCCGGTTCTTGTCGAAGCGGATGTCTTCCAACGAGACCAGGGACAGCCGGGTGCTGCCGTCGAGGACGAACGGTGGATTGCCGGAGCCACTGTCGGAATCGGAATCGCTGCCGCCGCCGCTGTCGGAGTCGCTGCCGCTGTCGGAGTCGCTGCCGCTGTCGCTGTCACCGCCGCCGAATTGAATGTCGCGGGTCGTGAGCACCGTCCCGGCGCCGTTGAGATCGCCGGCGATGGTCACGACGCCGTGGACGAACACCACGTCGTCGATGATCTCGTCGGTGAAAGTCGTATCGTCTTCGAACACGCGATCTGCCAGGGCGCGCATCTCCGCTTCGGAGAGCAGCTCGGGCAACGCCACCGGATCCGCGCCCTCGGTGATGGTGCCGGTCACCGTACCGTTGTTCTTGACCTCGCCGACCGCCGAGACGTCGCCGTCGACCAGGGTGTCTTTCTTGAGGTCGACCTT
>JAAELQ010000196.1 GCA_024226515.1 bacterium | reverse complement strand
TGAGGCATCACCGAAACCACCTGAGGCGTCTCGACATCGACCGCGAATGCGGGAGCAAAGCCCGATCCGAGCAGCAGGAGCGCGAACAGGGCGGCGCAGGGCCGATGGGTGGAGCAGATCACGAACCTCAATCTACCCAAGAACTCACCGTGGCGACACAAAAAGCCCCCCCAAACGGAAAAGGGCCCGGCTCGGCCGGGCCCTCGAACTCCCATCAACAGAGAATCAAGCAGCGTCTTTGACAGCAGCCACGATGTCTTGCACGGCTTGGCGACCGTCAGAGAAGAACATCAGCGTGTTGTCCGCGGCGAACAGCGGATTGGGGATCCCGGCAAAACCGGGGCTGAGGCTGCGCTTGATCATGATGACCGTCTTGGCCTTGTCGACGTCCAGGATCGGCATCCCCGCGATCGGGCTATTCGGGTCCGTGCGGGCGACCGGGTTGACCACGTCGTTGGCCCCGATGATGATCGCCACGTCGACCTGCTCGAAGGTCGGGTTGATGTCGTCCATGTCCTTGAGCTGCTCGTAGGGCACGTCCGCCTCGGCCAGCAGCACGTTCATGTGCCCCGGCATGCGCCCGGCCACCGGGTGCACCGCGTACTCGACCTCCGTTCCGGCCTTCTCCATCAGGTTGGCCAGATTGCGCACCGCGTGCTGCGCCTGCGCCACGGCCATGCCGTAGCCCGGGACGAACACGACGCGGCCGACACCCTCGAGCAGCATCGCGATCTCTTCCGCGCTGGTCGATTTGATCTTGCCCGCGTAGACGTCGTCCGCGCTGGGGCCGTCTGTGACCACGGCGCCCACACCGGCGAAGATCACGTTGCCCAGCGAGCGATTCATCGCCTTGCACATCAGCGAGGTGAGGATGATGCCGGAGGCGCCGACGAGCGAGCCGGCGATGATCAGCATGTTGTTCGAGATCACGAATCCGGTGGCGGCAGCGGCCAGCCCCGAATACGAGTTGAGCAGCGCGACCACGACGGGCATGTCCGCACCGCCGATCGGGATGACGAGCATCACGCCGAGCAGCGAGCCGACACCGGCCAGGATCCAGTACAGGGCGAAGTTCGACGGGTCGAGCACCAGCATCACGGCCAGCGCCAGCGTGGCCAGGGCCAGCCCGGCGTTGAGCACGTGCCGCCCGGGAAGCAGGACCGGGTTGCTGCTGACGATCACGCCTTGCAGCTTGCCGAACGCGACCAGACTGCCCCAGAACGTCACGGCGCCGATCAGGCCGGAGAACGCCGTGGCGATCAGCATCTGCATCGACGGGGAGCTCGCGCTGCCGAACGCTTCGCCTGCGACCAGCACCGAGGCCACGCCGCCGAAGCCGTTGAACATGGCAACGAGCTGCGGCATCTCGGTCATCTGGATCTTCAGCGCCAGCAGCAGGCCTATCCCGCCGCCGACGACCAGGCCGACGAGGATCCACAGCCAGCCGATGATTCCCGAGTTGAGCAGCGTCGCCACGATCGCGATCAGCATCGCCGCGGCGCCGTACTGGTTGCCGCGCACCGCGGTGCGCGGATGGGTCAGGCCCTTGAGCCCGAAGATGAACAACGCCGAGGCGACCAGATACGCCAGGTTGATCCATGCGGAGTTCATGTCAGTTCTTCCTCTGGAACATCGCCAGCATCCGGTGCGTGACGAGGAACCCGCCGACGACGTTGATCGTGGCGAAGATCAGGGCCAGGACGCCGAGGACGGTGGCCAGCTTGGATTGCTGCATCCCCGTCGCCAGCAGGGCGCCGACGACCGTGATGCCCGAGATCGCGTTCGATCCCGACATCAACGGGGTGTGAAGCGTCGGCGGCACCTTCGTGATGACCTCGAAGCCGACGAACACGGCAAGCAGAAAAATGGTCAAGGCGGTGACGAGAACGTCCATGATTCGCTCTTTCCCGGATGGTCCGGAGGGTGAAGAAGTTCTTGCTATCAGGTAGTTGCGCCGGCCATCCCCATCGCTTCGCGTACGCCGGGGTGCCGGATCTCACCGCCGTGGGTCACCATCGTGTCGCGGATGACCTCGTCGTCGGTGTCCATCTCCAGCTTGCCTTCCTTGACCATCAGCTTGAGGAAGGTGCTGACATTCTTCGCGTACATCTGGCTTGCGTGGTACGGAATCGTCGATGCCAGATTGACCGGGCCGAGGATCGTCACGCCGCCGTGCTCGACCGTCTCGCCGGCGCGGGTCAGCTCGCAGTTGCCGCCGCGCTCCGCCGCGAGGTCGACGATCAGCGATCCCGGCGCCATGCCGTCCACCATCTCGCCGGTGATCAGCACCGGGGCTTTCTTGCCCGGCACCGCGGCGGTCGAGATGACGACGTCGACCTCGGCCACGACGCGGGCCATCAGCTCGCGCTGCTTCTTGTAGAACTCCTCGCCCATCGCCTTGGCATATCCGCCCTTGCCCTCGGCGGTGCCGGATTCGATCTCCATCTCGACGAACTTGGCGCCGAGGCTCTCGATCTGCTCCTTGACCGCGGGGCGGATGTCGTAGGCCTCGACCTGTGCGCCGAGGCGCTTGCAGCTCGCGATGGCCTGCAGCCCCGCGACGCCCGCGCCGATGATCAGCACCTTGGCCGGCGTGACCGTTCCGGCGGCCGTCATCATCATCGGGAACATCTTCGGTAGCTGATCGGCCGCCATCAACGAGGCCTTGTAGCCGGCGATCGTGGCCATCGAGGACAGGACGTCCATGCTCTGGGCCCGCGTGATGCGCGGGATCAGCTCCATGGCGAACAGCGTGACGCCCTTCTCGGCCATCTGCTTGGCGGCGTCGAGCGAGGTCAGCGGCTCGAACGTGCCGATCACCACCTGACCCTGTCGCATCAGGGCGAGGTCGGCCGCGCCCTGTTCGGGGTTGGCGCCGAGGGCGCGAACCTGGCACACGACGTCGCAGGACGAGAAGACCTCGGCGCGCGTGGAGAGGATCTTCACGCCCTTGCCGGCGTACGCGCTGTCCGGGAAGCCGGCCGAGATGCCGGCCCCGCTCTCGATGGACAGCTCGCATCCGGTCTTGAGCAGCTGCGAGACGACTCCGGGAACGAGAGCGACGCGGCGCTCGCCCGGGAAAGTTTCGTTGACGAATCCGATATTCATGGTTCGAGCCCCGTTGCGAGACGCCGAGCCTGCCCGGCTCCGTGGCGCGTGTGCGGGTGAAGCGGTCAAAAAAGGTATCGGATTCTACAGGATTCGTGAGTTTTGTCACACCGCCGAAACCGGACCCCGCGCGCCCCTTGGGAGGGTTGCGCCGGAGCGGCGAATTCGACAGCAGGTGTGGAAAGCGGAATACTCAGCGATCGGCCGCGCGTCGCGGTCGGAGATCACCTTGAACGACGTCCGGTTCCACTTCGATTTCGTATCGCCCTACTCCTGGTTGGCGCTGGCCGAATCGCGGGAGTTTGCGGCGAAGCACGGTGTGCGCTGGATCGCCCGCCCGGTCGTCTATGCCAAGCTGCTCGAGGACCACGGCCTCGTCGGGCCGGCGGAAACCCGGCTCAAGCGGCGCTACACGTTCCACGACGTGCTGCGCTGTGCGGAGGCGCTGGGCCTGGAGTTCGCCGGAGTACCGGCCCACCCGTTCCGCTCGCTGGAGGCACTACGCACCGTCGTCCTGTTCCTGGAGGATGAGCGCGCGATGGACCTCGCCGTCGCCGTGGCCGACGCAGGGTGGGGTCGGGGGCAGGACCTGACCGACGTCGATGTGCTCGCGAGCTGCGTGGAAGGCGTTGGGCTCGACGCCGGCAGCCTCCGCGACCGAATCGCGGCGCCCGAGATCAAACGCGCGCTGGGCGAGATCACCGCCGATGCGCTCGAGCTGGGCGTGTTCGGCGTCCCCACCCTCGAGTGGAACGGCGAGTTGTTCTGGGGGCACGATCGGTTGGCGCACCTCGCGGCACGGATCGCGGGCCGACTCGGGTCGCCGGATGAGCGCGCCGGCGAGTTGCTGCAGCGGCCGTTCGGCGTTCACAGGCGCAGGCACTAGAATGGAAGGCACGATGAAGGATCTGACGCAGAGGCTGGAAGGGTTGGTCGGGCGGGACCAGGCACGAAACGGCGAGGGCAACGGCAACGGCGAGGTCGCGGTGCGGATGCTCGCCGTGGCGACGCTGCCCACGCTGTACGGCGAGTTCCACATCGTCGCCTTCGGCAACAACCGCGACCAGAAGGAACACGTCGCCATCGTCCACGGCGACGTCACGGGCCGGGAGGACGTGCCCTCGCGCCTGCACTCCGAGTGCCTGACCGGAGACGCCCTCGGCTCGCTGCGCTGTGACTGCCGGGATCAACTCCAGGCGGCGCTGTACAAGCTGAGCCGCCTCGAACGCGGGGTCGTGCTGTACCTGCGTCAGGAGGGGCGCGGCATCGGCCTGGCCAACAAGATCCGCGCGTACGCCCTGCAGGACCGCGGGATGGACACGGTCGAGGCGAACCTGGCTCTCGGCTTCCGCGACGACGAGCGGGACTACGCCATCGCCGCGCACATGCTGCACGCGCTGGAGGTGCGGTCGATCCGCCTGATGACCAACAACCCGTCGAAGATCGACCAGCTGCAGCGCCACGGGGTCGTCGTCAGCGGCCGCATTCCTCACGAGGTGCCGTCCAACGAGCACAACCGCTTCTACCTCGAGACCAAGGCCTCGCGCTCGGGGCACTGGATCGACGCGCCGTAGAAGCGATGGTCTTCGATACTCACTGCCACCTGACCCATCCGAAGCTGAGAGCGGACGCCGAGGCCCTGGTCTCCCGCGCACGCGAGGCCGGCCTGGTCGGTTGCGTCACGATCGGCACCGGAGTGCCGGACGCGCGGGCCTGCCTGGAGCTGGCAGCCGGCACGGCAGGGTTCGTCCGTTGCTCCGCGGGGATCGACCCGTTCAGCGCGCACGATCTGGGGGCGGGGTTCGACGACGCCTGCGCCGAGCTGCGCGAGCTGCTCCGCGGCGGCGGTTTCTGCGCCGTCGGCGAGATCGGGCTGGACTACCACTACGATCTCGATCCGCGCTCCGTGCAGGCCGAGCGACTCGAGGTCCAGCTCGCGCTCGCGCAGGAGCTCGACCTACCGGTCGTGATCCACGTGCGCGAGGCGCACGACGACATGGCGCGCGTGCTCGCCGCTCATCCGCGCTGTCGCGGCGTGATCCACAGCTTCACCGCGGGATGCGCCGAGGCCGAGCGCTATCTCGAGCTCGGGTGGTATCTGGCGTTCAACGGCGTGGCCACGTTCAACAGCGGCGAGTCGGTGCGCCGGGCGGCGAAGATCACACCGGCCGACCGACTGCTGGTCGAAACCGACAGCCCGTACCTGGCCCCCGTGCCCCACCGCGGCAAGCGCTGCGAGCCGGCGTACGTCGTGCGCACGCTCGAACAGCTGGCCGACGTGCGCGGCGAACCCGCGGGACTACTCGGGCGAATCACCACCGAGAATGCGCATCGTCTTTTCGCGTCGGACGACGTGTCGGATTTCGATACGACTGTCGCGTAGCGCGACGCGGCAGCTAAACCTACCCGCCCACGGCACTTGCGTTCGCTTGCCGTAGCGCGGCGCGACACCGTGTCGCCGAACGCCACACGAGACACGTAGCTCCGAGCTCGGAAATCCCCGGATAGGGGCAACCGAAATCAGGCACTCATCTTGCTCCTCTGAGAGGCGAACTCAAAGTCCGTCTCCTGGAGATCCCCTGAATGGCGCGTTCCTCACATCTTCTACGGGTCGCTGCATGCACGACGGCAGCGCTCTTCTTCGGTGGGATGCTCGCGTCCGCCGGCGGCACTCGTTCGGCCCTCGAACGGAGTCCGCGCGCTGCCGAGAGGCAGTCGGACAAGCGGGTCTCACGGACGTCGGAATCGCGCGCGATGGTCGACGTCATCGTCACGTACGAACGCGCACCGGGCGAGGTGGAAGCGGTTCGCGCACGCCGGCTCGGCGGGAAACTCGGCCGGACACTGAACGACGGACGGGCACGTGTCGTGCGCATGCCCGCCAGTCGTGTCGATTCGCTCAGGGCCCAGCCCGGCGTTCGCGGCGTTCATCCCGACCTCGATGTGCGGGCGACGCGCTCGTTCGAGATCGAGACCTTCGCGGCTGGTTTCACGACCCCCGCGTCCGGCGGAGCGAGCGATCTTGACGGAATGGGAGTGACGATCGCGATCGTGGACTCCGGGGTTCGGCGCTTGCCGCATCTCAGGAGCCGCTTGCTCGCCTCGGTGAGCGTGTTGGCGGCCGACGACGATGACGACAGCGACAGCGACAGCGATAGCGACGGCAACAACGGCAACGGCAACGGCATTGGCAATGGCAGCGGCAGCGGCAACGGCAACGGCAACGGCAACGGCAACGGCAACGGCAACGGCAACGGCAACGGCAAC
>JAAELQ010000195.1 GCA_024226515.1 bacterium | reverse complement strand
CGTGCCGTTCACGGGCTGCTCGGATCGAGTCAGTGTCGTTTCCATGATAAGGAACCTCGTCGCCCTCGATGTGTACGGGACAGAATCGAGGCGCCTCATTCATGTTGGCACGGAGGGCACCGTCTCGCCCGCGCCGCCCTCGAAGAGCACGTTGTCGGGCACGACCACCGCCGCCCGACCGTTGATGGCGAGCAGGCTGCGGATGTGCTGGACGAAGTTGAGCTGCTTGTTGGTCGTGGTCGTCCAGAAGTCGGGGCGGTTGTAGCTGACCGTCTTCGTGCTGGTCTCGCCAACCTCGTTGACCACGGTGATGCTGCTCTTCTTGCCGAACGGCGGATTGGTCACGACGACCGGGTAGTGCGTGGACGGCTCGTTGCGCAGGCCGTCGTCGGTGCGGATCGGAGGCTCGCGCTCGTCGTCGTCGGGGCCGATCCCGTGGAGGAACAGGTTCATCGCGCACAGCCGCGACACGCCGTCGACCAGTTCCACGCCCCGCACCGCTTCGTAGCGCAGGTGCTTCTTCTGATCGCGGTCCAGTTCGAAGTTGTTGGCGATGTACTCGGCCGCGGAGAGCAGGAAGCCACCGGTCCCGCACGCGGGGTCGCAGATCACTTCGCCCGGTTGCGGCTGCACGCAATCGATCAGGGCATCGATGATGCTCCGCGGCGTGAAGTACTGACCCGCGCCGCTCTTGGTGTCCTGTGCGTTGCGCTCCAGCAGGCCCTCGTACGCGTCGCCCTTGACATCCGCGGACAGGGAGTGCCACGTCTCCTTGCCGATCAACTCGACGATGAGCTGACGGAGCTTGGCCGGGTCCTGGATCTTGTTCTG
>JAAELQ010000194.1 GCA_024226515.1 bacterium | reverse complement strand
TCCACGTCCTTGAAGCAACCCGCGCCGTCGTTCGACGCCGCACCCGGGAAGGTCGAGGCGGCCGTTCCGCTCGTGTCGTCGCAGTCCGTGTTGTCCAGCAGGTGACCCGCAGGCTGTGCGCACTGCACCTGACTCACGCCGGGATCGCCGAAGCCGTCCAGGTCCGTGTCCGCATACCAACTCGTCGTCGGGTTCAGGACGGCATCGCTGTCGTCGCAGTCCGTACCGGCGGTCACACCGGCCGACGGATTGTCGTCGCCCCAGTCGTCGGAGTCGACGTCCTTCATGCAGCTCGCACCGTCGTTCGGCGCTGCGCCGGGGAACGTAGCCGCGGCGGTACCGCTCGTGTCGTCGCAGTCCGTGTTGTCCAGCACATGGCTCGCAGGCTGCGCGCACTGCACCTGGCTCACGCCGGGGTCGCCGTAGGTATCGGAATCGGTGTCGGCGTACCAGATCGTCGTCGGATTCAACACGGCATCCGTGTCGTCGCAGTCGGTGCCGCTCGACACTCCTGCCGGCGGATTGTCGTCGCCCCAGTCGTCGGAATCGACGTCCTTCATACAGGCCGCACCGTCGTTCGGAGCAGCACCAGGGAACGTGGCCGCAGCACTACCGCTCGTGTCGTCGCAGTCCGTGTTGTCCAGCAGATGACCCGCGGGCTGCGCGCACTGCACCTGGCTCGCGCCGGGATCGCCGAAGCCATCCGAATCCGTGTCGGCGTACCAGGTCGTCGTCGGGTTGAGGACGGCGTCCGCATCGTTGCAGTCCGTGCCGCCCGGCACTCCTGCCGGCGGATTGTCGTCGCCCCAGTCGTCACCGTCCACGTCCTTGAAGCAACCCGCGCCGTCGTTCGACGCCGCACCCGGGAAGGTCGAGGCGGCCGTTCCGCTCGTGTCGTCGCAGTCCGTGTTGTCCAGCAGGTGACCCGCAGGCTGTGCGCACTGCACCTGGCTCACGCCGGGATCGCCGAAGCCGTCCAGGTCGGTGTCGGCGTACCAGATCGTCGTCGGATTCAACACGGAATCCGTATCGTCACAGTCGGTACCACTCGAGACACCGGCCGGAGGATTGTCGTCGCCCCAGTCGTCCCCGTCGACATCCTTGAAGCATCCACCGCCGTCGTTCGGCGCGGCTCCGGGGAACGTAGCCGCAGCGGTGCCGCTCGTGTCGTCGCAGTCCGTGCTGTCCAGCAGATGTCCCGCCGGCTGCACACACTGCACCTGACTCACGCCCGGATCGCCAAAGCCGTCCAGGTCGGTGTCGGCGTACCAGATCGTCGTCGGATTCAACACGGAATCCGTGTCGTCGCAGTCGGTGCCGCTCGACACTCCTGCCGGTGGATTGTCGTCGCCCCAGTCGTCGGAATCGACGTCCTTCATGCAGCCCGCGCCGTCGTTCGGGGCAGCGCCGGGATAGGTCGCGGCCGCCGTCCCGCTCGTGTCGTCGCAGTCCGTGTTGTCCAGCAAGTAGCCCGCCGGTTGCGGGCACTGCACCTGCGTCACGCCAGGATCGCCGAAGCCGTCCGTGTCCGTGTCCGCGTGCCAGACGGTCACCGGAGTCAGCACCGCGTCCACGTCGTTGCAATCCGTGCCGGCCATCACACCGGGCGGAGGAGTGTCGTCGCCCCAATCGTCGTCGTCCACGTCCTTCATGCAGCCCGCGCCGTCGTTGAGCGCCGCGCCGGGGAAAGTGAACGCCGCGGTGGGGCCGGAATCGTCACAGTCCGTGTTGTTCAGTAGATGGAAATCCGGCTGAGCGCATTGCGTGACACTGACCCCGGGATCGCCGAAGCCGTCCGTGTCCAGGTCGAGGTACCACATGGTCTCGGGATGCACGACCTCGTTGTTGTCGTCGCAGTCCGTACCCGGAGAGACGCCGGCGGGTGGATTGGCGTCGCCCCAGTTGTCGCCGTCGACGTCGCGCATGCACGCGATGTTGTCGTTCGGCGCCGAACCCGGATAGGTAGCGGCAGCGGTCGGCGATGTGTCATCGCAGTCGGTGTTGTCCAGCCGATAGCTCGCCGGCGCGTCGCACTGCACGACACTGACGCCCGGATCGCCGAACCCATCACCATCGATGTCCGCGTACCAGGTTGTCGTCGGGTGCACGAGGGGGTCGCCGTCGTCGCAATCGCTGCCCGACGCGATGTTGCCCGGCGGGCTGTCGTCGCCCCAATCGTCGCCGTCCACGTCTCGCATGCAGATCTCGGCGCTATCGTTGGGCGCGGCCCCGGGGAAGGTGAACGCCGCCGTTCCGGAGCTGTCGTCGCAGTCCATCGAGTTCAACACGTGCCCCGCGGGCTGCACGCACTGGACGAGCGTCACGTTCGGGTGCCCGAACCCGTCCGCGTCGAGATCGCGGTGCCAGATCGTCTGGGGGTGGATCACCGCATCGCTGTCGTCGCAATCCGTTCCGACCGCGATGCCCGCAGGCGGGCTCTGGTCTGCGTAGTCGTCGCCGTCGGCGTCCTTCATGCAGACGACGGGGTTGTCGTTCGGTGCCGCGCCGGGGAACGTCGCGGCGGCGGTCGCCGAGACATCGTCGCAGTCGGTGCTGTCCAGCACATGGTCCGTCGGCTGCGTGCACTGGACGAGCGTGACGAAGCGGTCTCCGAACGTGTCGCCGTCCAGATCGGCGTACCAGATCGTGTCGGGCTGGATCCCCTCGTCGTCGTCGTCGCAATCCGTTCCGGCGCTGACGTCCTGCGGAGGAGTCTCGTCGCCCCAATCGTCGCCGTCCACGTCCCGCATGCAATCGATGGCGCTATCGTTCGGTGCCGCGCCGGGATAGGTGTCGGCCGCAGTCGGTGAGTCGTCGTCGCAGTCGGTTCCCGGCGAGGCGGGCGTCGATGGGGAGGCGTCCGCCCAGTCGTCGCCGTCGACATCCTTCATGCAGGCGACCGCGCTGTCGTTCGGCGCGGCTCCGGGGAAGGTGGCGGCGGCGGCGGCGCTCGTGTCGTCGCAGTCGGTGTCGACCAACACAAAAGCGAGCGGCGCGTCGCACTGCACGACCGTCAGCGCCGGGTCCCCAAAACCGTCGCCATCGGTATCGGCGAACCACGTGGTGTCCGGGCGCAGCCCGGGATCGGCGTCGTTGCAGTCGGAACCCGGGAACACGCCGGCGTTCGGGGCCTCGTCGCCCCAGTCGTCCCCGTCCACGTCCTTCATGCAGACGAAACCGTCGTCGTTGGGAGCCGCTCCGGGGAACGTGAACGCGGCGGCCGGGGACGTGTCGTCGCAATCCGTGCTCTGTGCGACGTAGCCCGCGGGCTGAACGCACTGGGCCAGAGTCACGAACCGGTCCCCGTATCCGTCGGCGTCGGTGTCTGCGTACCACACCGTGTCCGGATTGCGCTGCACGTCCGCGTCGTCGCAGTCCGTTCCGCTGCCGACACCCGGCGGCGGATCATCGTCGCCCCAGTCGTCACCGTCTATGTCCTTCATGCAGCCCGCGCCGTCGTTGGGCGCTGCACTCGGATGCGTGGCGGACGCCGTGGCCGAGTCGTCGTCGCAGTCCGTGCCGGGTGTGATGGCGCCGACGGCGGAGCTGTCGCCCCAGCCATCCCCGTCCACATCGCGCATACAGGCCACGAGCGAGTCGTTCGGCGCGGCGCCGGGGTGTGTGTCTGCCGCGGTACCGGACGTGTCGTCGCAGTCGGTCGAATCCAGCACATGCCCGGCCGGTGCGCTGCACTGATCGACGTTCACGTTCGGGTCCCCGAACCCGTCGCCGTCCGTGTCCGCATACCACGTCGTCCCCGGGTTGAAGCCGAAGTCGGCGTCGTCGCAGTCCGTGCCGGGTACGATGCCGGGCTGCGGAGAGGCGTCGCCCCAGTCGTCCCCGTCCAAGTCCTTCATACATGCGTCGGCGCTGTCGTTGGGAGCTGCGCCGGGGAAGGTGGCGGATGCCGTCGGCGAGACGTCATCGCAGTCCGTGCTCGACGGAACGAAGCCCGCGGGCTCCGTGCATTGCACGAGGGTCGACGCGGACGACCCGAAGCCGTCGCCGTCGGCATCGACGTACCACGTCGTCGCGGGATGCAGCAGAGCGTCGAAATCGTCGCAATCCGTGCCGGCCTCGACACCTGCCGGGGGCGAATCGTCGCCCCAGTCGTCCCCGTCCGAATCGCGCATGCAACCGGCGCCGTCGCTGGGAGCCGCGCCGGGGAACGTCGCCGGCGACGTCACCGAGATGTCGTCGCAGTCCGTCGAGTCCAGCAGATAGCCGGAAGGCTGCGTGCACGCCGCCAGCGACACGGCGAGGTCGCCGAAGCCGTCGCCGTCCTTGTCCCGGTACCAGGTCGTCGTCGGGTTGAAGAACGCGTCGTCGTCGTCACAATCGGATCCGGGTGTCACTCCCGGTAGCGGATCGGCGTCGCCCCAGTCGTCCCCGTCCACGTCCTTCAGGCATCCGTCGGCGCTATCGTTCGGCGCAGCACCCGGGAAGGTCGACGCCGCGGCGGGAGAACTGTCGTCGCAGTCCGTGGCGTCCGCGAGATGCCCGGCGGGCTGCAGGCACTGCGTCGTCAGCGCGCCGGGATCGCCGAAGCCGTCGCCGTCCGTATCGGCGTACCACGGCGTGTCGGGGTGCAGCTGCGCGTCGGAATCGTCGCAATCCGTCCCTGCCGTCACACCCGCGGGCGGATTCTCGTCGCCCCAATCGTCCCCGTCCGCGTCGAGGTAACACGCGGCCGGGGCGTCGTTGGGAGCCGCTCCGGGGAAGGTCAACGCGAAACTGTCGTCGCAATCGGTGCCGGGAGTGACGCCGGCGATCGTCGCGACGTCGCCCCAGTCGTCCCCGTCCACGTCCTTCAGACATCCGCCGGCGCTGTCGTTCGGCGCTGCTCCGGGGTGCGTGTCCGCAGCGCTCGGCGACGTGTCGTCGCAGTCCGTCCCGTCGAGCACGAAGCCGGCGGGCTCCGTGCACTGCACGGACGGCACATCCGTGTCGCCGAACCCGTCACCGTCCGTGTCCGCGTACCACACGCGGTCCGGTGTAGCCGAATCGTCGTCGTCGTCGCAGTCGGTTCCGGCAAACACACCCGGTAGCGGCGAACTGTCGCCCCAATCGTCGCCATCGGTGTCCTTCATGCACGCCAGCGAGCTGTCATTCGGCGCGGCACCGGGATAGGTGTCCGTCGCGGTCGGCGAGGTGTCGTCGCAGTCGGTGGCGTCGGCGACATGCTCCGCCGGCTGGAGGCACTGGGAGACGGGTTCGGTGAAGTCGCCGAAACCGTCGCCGTCCGTGTCGGCATACCACTGCGTGTCGGGGCTGGTGTTCGCCTCGGTATCGTCGCAGTCGCTGCCCGGAGTGGCGCCCGCCTGCGGAGTGTCGTCGCCCCAGTCGTCACCGTCCGCGTCGCGCATGCAGGCGACGCCGCTGTCGTTCGGCGCTGCGCCGGGGAACGTGTCCGCAGCGCTGTCGTCGCAATCGGTGCCCGCGGCGACGCCGGGCGCGGGTGCCGCGTCGCCCCAGCCGTCGCCGTCGACATCCGACATGCATGCAACACCGTCGTTGGGCGCCGCGCCGGGGAACGTCGTGGCGGAGGCGTCGTCGCAGTCCGACGGTTCGGACACATGGCCCACGGGCTGCGAGCACTGCACGAGCGGCGCGCCGAGGTCGCCGAAACCGTCGCCGTCGCCATCCAGGTACCAGGTGAACGTCGGATTGGCCGTCGCGTTGGCGTCATTGCAGTCGGAGCCCGGAACCACGCCGGCCGGCGGCTGATCGTCACCCCAGTCGTCGTCGTCGACGTCCTTCATGCAGGCGATCGAGTCGTCGTTGGGGGCGGCGCCGGGATAGGTAGCGCCGGCGGTCGGCGACGTGTCGTCGCAGTCGGTGCTGTCCATCGTGTGACCCGGCGGCGACTCGCACTGTGCGATCTCCCCGACCAGGTCGCCGAAGCCGTCACCGTCGTTATCGGGGAACCACTGCGTTTCCGGAGTGGCCACCGGGTCGAGGTCGTCGCAGTCGGTTCCGGAAGTGACCCCGGCCTGCGGGTCGTCGTCGCCCCATCCGTCGTGGTCGCGGTCACGCATGCAGAGCGTGGGGCTGTCGTTGGGCGCCGCGCCGGGATACGTGTCGACGGCAGTGGCGGAGATGTCGTCGCAGTCACCCCTGCCCAGCGAGTATCCGGGCGGCGCCGCGCACTGCACGAGATTCTGCGACAGCAGGCCGAAGCCGTCGCCGTCCTGATCGAGGAACCATGTCGTGGTGGGATTGACCGCCGCGTTCGTGTCGTCGCAGTCGGTCGTTACGCAGAATTGGTCGGCGTCGGCGTCCGTGCAGTCCGACGA
Organism: bacterium; assembly: GCA_024226515.1. GTDB lineage: Bacteria > Acidobacteriota > Polarisedimenticolia > Polarisedimenticolales > Polarisedimenticolaceae > JAAELQ01. Next base: position 37,010 of record JAAELQ010000194.1, on the reverse strand, counting down.
GCAGCGCCAGTCCGTGGGATCGCAGTCGCACACGTCGCCGAGACCGTCGAGGTCGTAGTCGGACTGCCCCTGGTTGTACGTCGTGGGACAGTTGTCGAGCGTGTTGCAGAAGAGGTCGACGTCGAGATCGTCGCCGGGCAGGCAGCCGCAGGCCGACCCGGGGCCCTGTAGCTCCGGATCGCGAGTCTCGATCATGCCCAGACCCGAGGTGTCGAACGTGCCCGCCAGCCCTCCGCAGTCCGTGATCCGCGCGAGGTAGGCCACAATCTGCCCCGGGCCCGGGAGGGTCGGGTCGGAGGTCAAGGTCGAAACGATGTCCTCGTTGACACAACCGAGCTGGGAAACACGGTAGTCGCCCCCGCTGGCGCGTAGCGCAGCGAGGTCCACACGCACGAGGTCGTAGCCGCATGCGGCGGGGTTCGGGTCCCACGACATCGTCTGGCGATCGACGTCGACGGTGAAACCGGTCACCTCGTCGGGCGCGCGCGGCAGGACCGTGATCAGATCGGATCTGATTTCCGAGCTGGTGCCTTCCGCGTTCATCACCGTCAGTCGTACCGAGTAGACGCCGGGCGTGTCGTAAACGTGCACGGGGTTCTGCTCGGTGCTGTCCGGTGTACCGTCGTCGTCGAAGTCCCACTCCCACTGGTCCGGCGTGTTGCCCGATCGGTCGGTGAAACTGACCGACAGCGGCGCGATGCCGGTGAACACGTCCGTGACGAAATCGGCCAGCGGCGGCGCAAGGAAGGCGTCGATGAAGTCGACCTTGGTTCTCTCGAACGTACCCTTCGGGCCCGTGATTCGCAGACGGACCGAGTACTGCCCCGGCTGCTCGTAAACATGCGTCGGAATCTCCTCGGTGCTGTCGGTCGTTCCGTCGCCGTCGAAGTCCCATTCCCACTGCGTGGCCTCGACCAGCGACTGGTCGGAGAACGTCACGCTCAGCGGCACGGGGTCGCTCTCGGGAGTGGCCGAGAAGTCGACGACGAGATCCGGGTCCTTGAGGATCGTGAACGAGTCCAACTCGGCGCCCACCGAATCCAGGAACACCGCGTCCAGCCGATAGCCCTCGACATCCAGCACGACCGAGCCCAGCACGTTGTGCGAGACGTACATCACCGGGTGGTTCAGCAAGCCGCCGGAGAGCTGGCTAGAGCTGCCCGCCACCTGGTACACCGCGCCCTGGTGGGGGCCGGCCGCCGGCTTGACGTAGGCCCCGTCTCCCACCTCGCGGCCGTCACCCGGGTCGACGACGTGCTGCGGGCCGAAGTCGTCGGAAAAGCCGTAGTGCCCGTCGATCATGATCGAGCGCTCGTAGCTGTGGCTGTGGCCGGTCATCACGAGGTCGACACCGTGGTCTTCCAGGACCCGAACGGCGTTGTCGCGCATGTCGACCAACTGCTGCTCGAGCGGGACGTCGTCCGAGTCGTGCCCCCCCTTGCTGTAAGGCGGGTGATGCCAGTAAGCGATGATCCACTGCTGGGCGGTCACAGCCAGGTCGCTCTCGAGCCAGTCCATCATCGGACCGCCGATCAGGCGATCCGAGCCGTGAGAGTCGAGGACGACGAAGTGGATGTTGGCGTAGTCGAACGAGTAGTACGACTCGGTGCCGGAGACCATGCCGCCGGCCTGCGCGTTGTCGGGCAAGTTGAAGATGTCGAAGTACGGACCGGTCTGTTGCCCGGAGTTCGCGGCGATGCCGTCGTGGTTGCCGATCGTCGGCCACAGGACGGACCTGCGCAGCATCTCCGGGAACACGTCGAACAGCTTGATCTGGAACTCCTCGTCCAGACCGGTGGTGTAGGCGTTGTCGCCGAGCATGAGCCACAGGTCGGTGTGGCGCGCTCCGGTGTAGCCGACGTAGGCGTCACGTACCGCTCCGGCGTTGTTGACGTTGGCGCCGGAGTCGCCCAGGACCCAGACACGGACCGGCGGAGTCGCCCCGACGGGCGGCGCCGTGTCGAAAAAGTGATCGGCGTCATCGCCCGCCAGCACCGGCCCCCCCATCGCCCCGACGGAGTACCAGTAGCGCGTTCCGGGCGAGAGGCCGGTCAGCTCGATCTCGTGCTCGGTATCGGCCGCGGCGTCGAACTCGGTCGCGCTCAGGTTGCCCTGCGTCGTGCCGTAGCGGACCTCGGAGCTGGTGGCGACGTCGGTGCGCCAGCGGATCACGACGCCGTCGGGCGTGCCGAGCTGCAGGTACGGGCCCCGCGTCACCGTGTCCGCGGTCGCCGCGGTTGCGACCAGGCAGACACAGAGCACCAACAACAATGACCGAATGGACACGTTTTGCCCCCCAACGGACGACGGCTTTCGCGCAGTGACCCGGGTCCATTCCGAAGGCCGCCGCGGCCTCCGGTCCTCTCCTTATACAGCGGGTTAGGCCGAAAACCATAGAGAACGGTCTCGAGCGAGGTGGCCGTGACGCTCCCCGGCATGCGGAAGGTCTCGGATTCCGGGGTTTTCTGGCCAGTTTGACTCCTCCGCTCTGCGGAGCCACCATGAAGGAGTTGGAGGTGAAACGTGATTCGACGAGTTCTGTCCGGCTGTTTTGCGATCGCTGTCCTCGCCGCGGCGACGGCGCCCCTGCTGGCCGCGGACGAGTGCCGCGCCGATATCGACGGAACCCTGGAGCGGGTTGACGAGGGCAACAGCAAGACCGTGTTCAGCGGCAAGGTGACGGTCACCGTCCACGAGACCTGCGCGGACGTGAACTTCGACCTCGTGGTGGTCGAGGATCGCGGAGCCGGCAAGAAGAAAGAGAAGCGAGTGGCGAAGCAGATCCGCATCCGCGACTCCACGCCGGGGACGATGCAGGTCGAGTATCGGCTCAAGGCAGGTCGCACCGTCGCGGAGCATCGCTGGGAGCAGACCGGCTGCCGGATCTGCGACTAGCGCACCCTGACCGTCAGTCGCCTTCTGCGGGCTCGGGGTCGAGCGGGAAGAACGCCATAGTCAGGCGGTAGCATTCGTCTTCGTCGGTGATCCGATCGCGCTGGTCCTTCTGCAGGTCGTCCAGCACCTGCTGGATCTGCCGGCGAACTTCCTCGATCTCGTCCGGTGTCGCGTGCAGCTGGACCTGGCTGACGATCGCCGTCTCCTGTAGATCGGCGACGTTCTCGCGAGCGAACAATCGCTCGAACTCGTCTGCGGTGCGGAGGAATATTCCGCGCACCGCCGCTCCCACCTCGGAGGCTTCCTCGCGAGTCGGTTCTCCGCCGAACAGCGACGGGTCCGCGCGGAATGCCCGCGCGACGGCCTGGTAGTACTTCTCGAGCGTGCCGCGGTTGGGCCGGGTGCGCGTCAGCCGGATCAGGCCGACCCGCTCGAGCGCTTCCACGTGGTGGTAGAGCTTCGTCGGCTTCTCTCCGATGGACTCCGCGACCTGCTTCGTGGTGCGCTCGGTGCACAGCGCCTCGAGAATCCGCACGCGCAGCGGGTCGGCCACGATCCGCACCTGTTCCAGCGTGGTCAGCGTGAACGTCTCGGCCGGCGGAAGGGTCGTGGTTTTCCGGTTTTTGGGCTTTTTCGAAGATGCCACGCTTGAATGTTAGCACGGCGCCGATTATTCATGTATTGTTGAATAATCAACCCATACCGAGCATAAAGGAGTGGCGATGCCGGGCACCGACGGAACCTCGACCGACCGACGACTGCGACCGTTTTTCTTTCTCTGGGGCGGACAGGCGGTATCGCTGCTGGGCAGTCAGGCGGTGCAGTTCGCGCTGATCTGGTGGCTGACCGAGCAGACCGGATCGGCGACGGTTCTGGCCACCGCCTCGATCCTCGGACTGCTGCCCCCGGTCGTGCTGGGTCCGCTCATCGGACCATGGATCGACCGCTCGAGTCGTCGGCGTGTCATGGCGCTGGCCGACGGTGGCGTCGCGCTGCTCTCCGCAGCGCTCGCCCTCCTCTTCCTGCGCGGTGGGGTCGGCGTGAACGGCGTCTACGCCTTCCTGCTGCTACGCGCGGTCGGCGGCGCTTTTCAGCGCCCCGCGATGGAAGCCTCCACCAGCCTGATGGTCCCGCGCGAGCACCTCAGCCGGATTCAGGGACTCAACCAGACGCTGCAGGGCGGGATGTTGATCGCCTCGGCCCCGCTGGGCGCGCTGCTGCTGGCGGCCCTGCCCATGGCGGGCGTGCTGCTGGTCGACGTCGTGACCATGCTCGCCGCCGTGGTCCCGCTGATCTTCGTCGCGGTACCGCGGCCGGACAGCGCGACACCGGGCGAGCGACCGTCGTGGCGCGCGGACGTCGCCGAGGGCCTGCGTTACCTGGCCGGGCGGCGCGGCCACCTCGCGATCGTCGGCCTGGCCGCGTCGACGAATCTGTTCCTCACCCCCGCGTTCGCATTGCTGCCGCTGCTCGTTTTCGAGCACCTGGAGGCCGGCGCGGGAGCGCTCGGCGGAATCACCTCGTCGTTCGGCATCGGGTCGATTGTCGGCGGACTGCTGATCGCCGTGTGGGGCGGTTTTCGCCGTCGCATCCTGACCGCGCTGGCCGGCATGGTCGGGCTCGGCGTGGCGACGCTGAGCATCGCCGCGCTCCCGTCGGGGGCGGTGCTCGGCTGCGCGATCGCCGTCTTCGCCGTGGGAGCCATGGTCACGATCACCAACGCACCGATCCAGGCGGTGCTGCAGGCCACGATCGACCCGAGCCTGCAGGGGCGGGTGTTCTCGCTGTTCGGCAGCCTCGCCGCATTGACCGCACCCCTCGGGCTGGTGCTCGCGGCGCCGATCGCGGAGTGGATCGGCGTGCGCGCGTGGTTCGTGCTCGGGGGTGGGGTCTGCCTCTCGTGCGGGCTGCTCTCGTTCCTGATTCCCGCGGTGACCCGGATCGAGGAGCCCGGGCCACGGGTGGCGGCAGCGGGCGACGCAATCGGCGTCGGCCCGTCGCCCGGATGAACTCGGTGATCCGGGAACTGTAATGCCGGCCCGCGGGCGCGGTCCTTTCCTGTGAACGGACGACGCACGGACGAAAGGAGGCCGGCATGGACGGACGGAGACTGGGTGGAGCGGTGATCCTCGCTCTGGTGATCGGCGCGATTCCGGCGGCGGCGGCGGACGGCCGCATCCCCATCTATCAGGCACCGGTGACGATCACGCAACCGGGGTCGTACTACCTGACGCAGGACATCACGCACGTCGGGTCCGGAGAGTCGATCACGATCGCGGCCGACCAGGTGACGATCGACTTCAACGGTCACACGCTGCTCAAGGAGAACGCCGGGAACTACGCGATCGCCTCGGACGGCGACTACACCGACATCACAATTCGCAACGGAAAGCTGATCGGCGGCAACATCGGCATCCGCCTGCGCAACACCGTGGGCGACGACTTCAACGTGCGCATCGAGAAGATGATCGTCAAGGACGCGCTGAACGAGGGCATCTACGTCCAGGGTCAGAGCCTGGTCGGATCATCGCAGGTTTTCATCGAGAACAACTCGATCCACGACACGGGCAACGACGGGCTCAGTCTGCGCTTCATGTGGGGCGGGCGCGTGACGAACAACGTGATACAGGACGCGGGAACCGACGCCGGCGACCACGGCATCTACATGCACAGCTGCCGCGGAGTGACCGTGGCGGACAACAACGTCAGTCACAGCGGCGCCGACGGCATTCGCTGCTGGTACAGCTGGTACTGCTCGTTCGAGCGGAATCACACGACGTACAACGCCGACTGGGGAATCCACTTCTACCAGGGCGACAGTCACGTGTTCCAGGGCAACCGGGCCTACGGCAACGGCGCCGGCGGACTCACCGTTCCCGGCGGCGAGGGACACATCAACGCGGGCGGCAACTACCCACCGCCGTGATCGGATCGCTCACCCAGCACGAACCGAATGAACGACGAGGTGAAACGATGCGCGGAACCGATTCACGAACCCCGGGCCTGCTTCTCGTGTTGCTGCTTCTCGCCTCGGCCTGCGCCGGGGCCGAGCAGTTCGCGATCACGACGGACGTGCCCACGCCGCTCGGCACTGCGACCTATCTGGCGAACCAGATCGTCGAACGCTCCGGCGGTTCCTACAGCCTGAGCTACGACGGCACGGGCGACGGCCTCGGGCCGGACGTCAACCTGAACGCGCTGGTCCTGCTGGAGGACGGCAGCTTCCTGTTCTCGACCGACGCCCCGTTCGAGTCTCGCGGCGTGTATTACGAGGCGCGGGACGTGGTGCGCTACGACTCGGGCCTGTTCTACATGCACGTCGACGGCGGCAGCCTCGGCCTCGCGCCCGACGCCAATCTCGACGCGCTGGCGCGCGACATCGACGGCGACCTCGTGTTCTCGGTCGACGAACCGGAGTTCGTAGTCGGGCTACAGATCGCCCCCGGAGACCTCGCCGTGATCGACACGCAGTCCGACAACGTGCTGCTGCTGGCCACCACGACCGACCTGCAGCTGCCGAACGGGGCCGACATCGTCGGCCTCGAACGCGAGGACGCCGGCGCGTGGTTCGTGATGTTCGACATACCGACGCACGTCGGAACCACGACCTACCTGCCCGGCGAGATCGTCAGGCTGGAGAACGCGAACGATGCGCTGTTCTTCAGCGAACCGGACTTTCCCGCCGGCAACGCGGGTGCGGGGCTGTCGTTTCCCGACTCGCCGGGCGAGGCGCTGCAACTGAGAGCCTCGCGCAGCGGTGCCGACGTGGACCTCACGTGGCAGCCGAGCTGCAGCGCGGAGGCGATCGACTATGCGATCTACGAGGGCAGCATCGGGTCCTGGTACGACCACGATCCGGTCGTCTGCTCGACGGCGGGGGCCACGGCGGCCACGGTGGCTCCGGACAGCGGAGATCGTTACTTTCTCGTGGTGCCGCAGAGTGCGGTGTTCGAGGGCAGCTACGGCGTCGACTCCGCAAGTGTCGAGCGTCCCTCGACCGCCGGTGCGTGTCTCGACATGCGGCGCGCGGCGGCCTGTCCCTGAACCCACGCGACGCGACGACTGCACGGGCTACAATGATCGCGTGAAATCGAATCCACGCAGCGTGCTCTACGTGCCCGCGCACAGGCCGAGAATGCTGGCCAAGCTGGGCTCGATCCCGGCGGACCTGTTCGTCGTGGATCTGGAAGACGGCGTCGCCCCAGCCGAAAAGGACACGGCGCGCGACCATCTCCGCGAAGCCGCGCGGCAAGACCTCCTGCCCGAGAGTCGCTGGGCGCTGCGCGTCAACGCAGCCGGATCGGCATGGTTCGAGACCGACCTCCGGTTGGCCGCCGAGCTGACGCCCACGGCGGTCGTTTTGCCCAAGGCGGAGGACCCCGATCTCGTCGGCCGACTCGCGCGCGAACGCGCCGCTGACAACGCGGCGACGCTGCTGATGATCGAGACCGCGGCGGGCGTCGGTCGCGTCCGCGAGCTCGCGGCGGCCGCACCGTCGATCGGCGGCCTGCTCTACGGGTCGGCGGACCTACGGCTCTCGCTGGGCGCGAGGCCCGACGAGGCACGAGGCTGGGAACGGCATGCGATGTCGGAGATCCTGCTCGCGGCGCGGATGTCGGACTGCGCCGCGATCGACGCGGTGACCTTCCGTTTCCGCGACGACGCGCTGCTCGAGCGCGAGGCGCGGATCGCGCGCGAGATCGGCTTCGACGGGAAGAGCTGCATCCACCCGGCCCAGCTCGAGACGATTCACCGAGTGTTCTCCAGCACGCCCGAGGAGATCGGCTGGGCCGAGGGTGTGCTGCGGGCCTGGCGCGACGGTGACGGCGACCGCGCGGGAGTCGTCGTCATGGACGGCGAGATGATCGAGGCGTTGCACCTCGACGTCGCCCGTCGAATACTCGACCGATCGCCCTGAGTGAGTCCGGCCGTGGCGCTCGCACTACCAGACGAAAGACAGCGCGAGACTGAGCAGCCCGATGGCGGACAGGACGCCGCCGGCGACGCGGTACGTCACCTCGGGCTTGCCCTTGACGAACGGCTCGCGCCCCTTGGCCAGCACCCAGAACAAACCGATGGCGAGGAAGATCACTCCTAGCGCCACGAGCTGGAATCGGGTCACCGGCATGAACGCATACCTCGTCGATCAGTCAACCGATCGGGGCTCGCCCGTCGACGGCGCCGTCCTCACCGTCGACTCGCTGCAGCGTGTTGCGCAGCTCGTCGTTCGTGCAGACGCCCTTGTCAACCATCAGTCGCTGGATCGTCTTCGTGGCCAGCGCCAGCTCGCCCAGTACACGCTCGAGTCGCGCGGCGTCGACCGATCCGCTGCGGTTGACGCGCGCCGCCTCCAGCCGCGCCTCCGTCGCCTCCTTACGCACCTCGTCGATCTTGCTGTGCTGGTAGATGTCGAAAATCCAGTTGATCAGTCCCATTCGTGTCTCCTCCGCAAGCGTCGTGCCGTGGGACTATCTACGAGAATCGGCGGCGGAGGTTACACGAGGTCGAGCCGTCACGCCGGGATGTTCAGGTGGGCCAGCACGACGGTGACGTTGTCCTTGCCGCCGGCCTGCAGGGCGAGCTCGACCAGCAGGTCGCAGGCGTCCTGCGATGAGACGCTGCGCGAGAGCACCTCCGCGATCGCGGCGTCGCCGACCATGTCGGTCAGGCCGTCGGAACACAGCAGCAGCCGATCGTTGTCGAGGAAACGCAGACGCTGAATCTCGACCTCGACCAGTCCCCCTTTGCCGCCGATGGCCTGCAGCAGAACGTGGCGGTACTGATGACGGGCGAACTCTTCCTCGTTGATGACGCCCGAGTCGAGCAGCAACTGCGCCTGCGTCTGGTCCTTGGTCAGTTGGTGCAGTTCGCCGTCGCGATGGAGATAAGCGCGCGAGTCGCCCACGTGCGCCAGGATCCCGTCGTGGCCCAGGATGGTCGCCACGGTCATCGTGGTTCCCATGCCGCGCAGATTCGGATCCTCCTCGGCGCGTCGCGCGACGGCCTCGTGCACGCGGCGGTAGTACTCGTCCGCACGCCGCATCGCCTCCTTCTCGCGCTCGCCGTCGTACTTCAGGACCCAGTCCGGCATGTCCATCGCGCGTTTGACCAGCGTGCCGATGGCCAGGCGACTGGCGACCTCGCCCGCCGCGTGGCCGCCCATGCCGTCGGCCACGATCAACGCGTAGCCTCGCTCGCGAAAACGGTCGGGCATGTCGTCCGCGGGCAGGTTGGTGAGCATCGCCTCCAGGGCGCGGCCGAAGCGAGTCACGAGGTAGCTGTCCTCGTTGTTCTCGCGCTTCGTCCCTCGATCCGAGACCGCTCCGAAGTCGATGTGAACCTGCACCTTCGGCGGCGGCTCGCTGCCGACGATCGGTCGGTGCGGTGCGGTGTCCGAGTCGCGCGGGCTGCGCTTTCCCATGACGGCCTCCTTGCCGCCCCATTGTAAAGCATTCGGCAGGGAGGCGGCCCCGGCATCAAGCCGTCGCCGAACGTGTGACTGCCGGACCCTCCGTCGCAGAAGTTCTGGGTTGCACATCCGGGACCCGGAGGCGGCGTTGCCATCCAAGTGACGCCCGGTCAGTCGCCCCACAACTCGAGGCGACGGGCGAGGCGCGCGATCGGCGCCCAGTCGTGGGTCACGATGTCCTGCGCGTGGGCCAGCTTGTTGCGCAGCGATTCGGCTTCCTTCACGACTCGGGCGGCCGCCGATTTGGAAGGAAAGTCGAACGCTTCGCGCTGCGTGGCGTCCTCGAACAGGATCTGCGCCCGGTCGGCGAACTGCAGACAGTCGACCAGCTCGCACGTGTCGCCGCGTCGCAGACGCTCCTCGTAGAGCCGCCGTGCCTTGTCCAGGCGTCCCTTCGAGAGATGGGCGGTCCAGCCGCCGTCCGGCCAGCGTTCGCGGACCCGGTCGTCGAGGCGCATCTCGATGAACGTGATGATCCCGAACAGCCACATGCGGACCATCGGCTTCTGGATGTCCGCACGAGTGATCAGTCCGTGGATACCACCCAGCACGCAGACGAAGCACGCCTCGTGCAGCGTCAACGCCTGCACGACGCTCGAGAGCGGGGCGGCGCCGTCGAGTAACTGGGTGCGCTTGAACTCGCGTTCGGCGTCGCCGCACGTCCCCGTCCCCGCGCGCGCGGCCTCCGCCGAGAGATAACCCACGACGCGGCCCTTGCAGCGCACGCCTGCGACGGGCAAGCCGTCCTCGTCGAGGATCGCCGAGACCTCCGCGAGGGTCCGACTGCGATCGAACGAACGCAACGGTTCCGCGATGTCGGCGGCACTGAATACTCCGGCGAAACGCTGCAGCGACCCCGAAGCGAGCAGCCGGCGATCGAATGCGCTGAGCTGGTCTCGTTCGACGTCCAGCGACTCTTCCGGCGCGCCGAGTTTCTGCGTCCACTTGGCGTGCAGCCGGGTCGCTCGGGCGCGCAGTTGCTCGTCGCCCTGGACCAGCACCTCGAGCAACTCCCGCATCTCTTCGAGGTAGACGCGACCGAAGCGCTCGTCGTGCTTGCAGATGTCGTCGCAGTTGTCGATCACGTCGGCCAGCTTGATCGTCTGCGCGCGAGCCGAGGCGCCGGCAAGGTGCCGGCGGTCGAGCTCCTTGCGTGCCCGGCGATTGCCGTCGGCCGGGCGGCTGACGTCGGTCAGCTCCTCGACCAGCTCGCGGACCGCTGCCCCGAACTCGCGCTCGACGTCGTCCAGCGTCGCCGGAGTGTCCTCGACCGTGTCGTGCAGCCACGCGGCGGCGATCGCCTCGGGGTCATCGGTGACCGAGGCCACGGTCCCGGCGACCGCCTTGAGATGCACCTCGACCGGCTGCGACGTGTACTTCCGCCGCTGGTCGATGCGCGCGTGAACCTCCGTGGCGAAGCTACGCGCGCGGGCAATGAGATCTTTGCGGTCCATGAGAAAAAAAGTCTAGCAGGCCCATTTCGTCGCAGATTATGGTATCTGAATGCCCGGGCACGGAGGAACCATGCAGGCTACGCAGAATGACCTGATCGCTGAACGATTCCGCTCGCTGGGTCACATGATCGGCAATACACCGTTGATGGCCATTCGCTGCCGCTTCCGTGGCAAGCCGGTCACGATCTACGCCAAGTTCGAGATCCGCAACTTCACCGGCAGCATCAAGGACCGGATGGCGTTGCGCATCATGGCCGACGCCTACGAGCGCGGCGGCGTGTCGTCCGCCGACTTGATCGCGGAGGCCACCAGCGGCAACACCGGGATCTCGTTCGCCGCGGTCGGCCGCGCGCTGGGCCACGAGGTGCGGATCTACATGCCGGACTGGATGAGCCGCGAGCGCGTGCAGGTGATCCAGGGCCTGGGCGCCGAGATCGTCCCCGTCAGTCAGGCCGACGGCGGCTTTCGCGGGTCGATCGCGATGGCCGAGGAGTTCGCCGCCAAGCACGACAACGTGTTCCTTCCGCGGCAGTTCGAGAGCGAGGCCAACGTCGAGGCACACCGCCTGACGACCGGGCCCGAGATCCTGCAGCAGATCCGCACGCTGGACCGCGAGCCGACGGCGTTCGTCGCGGGCGTCGGCACCGGCGGCACCGTGATGGGCGTGGGGCGCTATCTGCGCGAGCAGCTCGGCGCGGAGTTCGCCGCGCATCCACTGGAGCCGGCCAACTCGCCGACGCTGCGCACCGGGCACAAGATCGGCAAGCACCGCATCCAGGGCATCAGCGACGAGTTCGTGCCTGCGATCGTCGACCTCGACGAGCTGAGTCCGGTCGTCGACGTGTGGGACGGCGACGCGATCATCGCCGCCCAGATGCTGGGCCTGCGCATCGGGCTCGGCGTAGGCATCAGTTCCGGCGCCAACCTGCTCGGCGCGTTGCAGGTGGCCGAAGAACAGGGCGACGATGCGGTCGTGACGACGGTGTTCCCCGACTCCAACAAGAAATACCTCAGCACCGACCTGTGCTGCGACGAGCCGGTGCAGGAGCACTACCTCACGAATGACCTGAAGATCGAGGGCTGCCGCGTCATCCCGGGCCGGAGCGCCGGAGACGACTGACTCCGTCCCTTTCTCGGTCGGTCCGCTACGCCATTCGTGCTGGACCGCTCCGATTCTCGCCGTATCATCTCTGTCATCCGACCTCGCCGCACCGAGCAATTGCCGGTGGCTGCGACAACAGTCAACACTCCTTGGGGGAAGCAACGTGAGGAAAGCGAAAGTAGTTCTCTGGGTTCTCGCGGTCGCCGCGATCGGCGGCGGGCTGTGCCACGCGGACGACGTGGCCCACGGGATCGATTTCTCGGTCGATCACCCGCAGGTCGCGGGCATCGTGCTGTATCCGCAAAACGTCTACAGCGACCTGCCCGGGCCTCCCGGGGTGGTGCAGGCCTTCCCGACGCAGCTTCCGGGCACGATCAACCTCGACGCGCTCGACGTGACGGGGCCGGACGAATACAAGTTCAGCGTCAAGGCTCCGGCGTTCGTATTCACGCCAGGGGGTCCGCTGATGCTCACACCCGCCGATGTCTACGTACGCGGAGCGGGCGGGGCGATCGCCGTCGATCTGAACTGGTCGGCCGAGGGAATCGGCCTGCAGAGCTTGAACGCGCTCGACATGATCGACGCAGACCTCTATCTGTTCTCGGTCGACACTCCGCAGATGGTGGTCGACGGAACGGGAGTCCTGTCGATCCTCAAGCGCTCGGGCGTCTACAGCTACGACCGAACGACGGGAGCCATCGTCGAGATGCTGGATGCCGCAGCGCTCGGCATGCCGAACGTGGACGGTGTCGACCTGCTGCCCGACGGACGGCTGGCGCTGTCGTCGGCCTCGGCCGGCGTCGCGTGGTTGCCGGGCGGACCGTTGATCGTCTACCCGGCCCAGGTGTACATCTTCGATCCGGGCGCGGGAGCGCCGAACCTGACGCTGGCCTACGACGGGTCGGCGGCAGGGCTGTGGGGCATCGACGGGTTCACGTTGATCCGGCCCGAGGGATCCACCGAGCTGGACTGCGAGGGGCTGGTGCTCGACAACAGCCGTCTGTTCAACTGCCCCGACGCCGCTCCGGAGGGCGCGTGTGCGATCGAGGTGTCGAACTCGTACATGACCTACACCGATCCGAACTTCACCTGCAACACGGTCTGCGCGGATCTGGAACTATCGTGCATCGCCGCGTTCGACGGCGACTTCAGCTTCTGCACGCCCTACAGCGCGGCGCAGGACTGTTCGATCACACTGCCCAACATCGGCGAGCAGCCCGACATGCAGTGCCACTGCGGGCCGTAACTCGTTCCTTGCTGTTAATCAACCGGCCTCCCCGGCGTCTTAGTAGCCGGGGAGGCCACCGTTGATCGAGTTCCTGGACCGGACGTTCCTGTGGGTCCGTTCGAAGCCGTTCTTTCTGCGGATGACGCTGTTCACGCGCATCCTGCTCGCGGCGGGCTTCATCCCGACCGGGATGGTCAAGCTGCTCGGGCAACGCTTCACGTTGATCCCGATCGAGACGCCGATCGGCGCCTTCTTCGAGGCGATGTACCAGACCGGCCTCTACTGGCGCTTCCTCGGTGCCTCCCAGGTTGTCGCGGGCCTGCTGCTGCTGATCCCGCGCACTGCGCACGTCGGCGCGCTGCTGTTCCTGCCGATCATGGTCAACATCTTCGTCGTCACGGTGGCGCTGGGGTTCAAGGGCACGCCGGTCGTGACCGCGCTGATGCTGCTGGCCGTGACCTATCTCTGCGCGTGGGATTTCCATCGCTGGCGTTCGATCGTGACCGATCGGCCGTGGAGCGGCGCCACTTCCGTTCCGCAACTTCGGCTGGACCCGATCGAACGCATCGGTTTCATCGCCTTCGCCGCCTCGCTGCTCGTCTTCTTCCTGGCGACCCGTGGCCTCGCCCCGGGCAGCTGGGGCATCGTCCCCATGGCGGTCGGCACCCTGGCCGGCGTCGTGACGCTGCTGCGCTTCCTCACCGTGGGTCGACGCCTCACCGCCTAGGGACAGGTCGCCGTGTTGTCGCGCTGCGTCATCCCGCACTCGCCCGAATCGAACGTGCCGTTGCGCTCGCCGCTCGTCGCCTGCCCCCAGCTACCCTCGACGTTGAAGTCGTCGTTGGCCAGGATGAGGAACCACAGGTCACCGGACGGCAGCGGTGCCGCCGTCAGCGTGCCGGCCTGTCCGAGATTGCACAACGAGCCCGTAACCTGGTAATTCGAAACCTGGGTCAACGGGCCGTAGATCAAGTGGTAGTCCTGCGACAGGCAGACGACCGCGTCCCACGTGATGTCGTACTTGCCGGAGTTCCCCGGGTTCTTCGAGGCCAGCATCGGCGGCGCGAACGAGCCGTCGCCGACGGGCAGCGGCTGCACCGAGAACGGGTTGGCACCCTCGAGAGCACCGCGATCGCACTCGGCCGCACCAGCGCCGTCCCCCTCGACGGGCCGCGGCATCAGCCGCTGGTCGTTCGGGGCGGCGCCGCCGACGATGCGCAGGCAACCGGGTGCGGCCGAATCGCGAGCCGGGCTGTTGGTGTCCAGGCCGTGCGTCTCGGTCGCCCCACCGTTGTCGCCCAGCGGCAGTAGCTGCGGGTTCGTGTTGATCGCGTCGCCGGGGCCACTGACGGCGCAAGCGTCGTCGGCGAGGTTGTATCCGTACGAAGTCACGCTGCCCGTCCCGTTGCCGCCGCAGTTCTGCGGCGAGTTCAGGGCAAGGATCGTGTTCTTGATCTCGATCAATCCCCCGGCGAGGTAAGCGCCGCCGCCGCTGAAGCCCGGCTGGTTGGCGCGGTTGTCGGCGATGGTGGAGAAATCGATCGTCACGTCTCCTCCGACGTAGACCCCGCCGCCGAAATCGCCCGCCAGGTTATCGCTGACGGTGGAATTGAACAGTGTGACGTCCGACTGTAGCTGGGCCGCCATCACCCCACCGCCGCTGCCCTGCGCGGTATTGCCGGAGACGGTGCTGTAGCTGATCGTCGTCTGCCCGCCGTCGTCGTAGATTCCCCCGCCGGAGACCGTGGCCGTGCCGTCGCGGACCGTGCAGCGGCTGAGCGTCAAGTCGTCCGTGTTGCGTAGCGCACCGCCGACGCCGGCGGTCGCGTCGTTGCCGACGAAGTCGGCCCGAGTCAGGTGCAGCGTCGCGGTGTTGTTGATTGCACCGCCGCTGCTGGCGCGGTTGTCGGTAAAGACGGAATCCTCGATGTCGAGCGTGCCGACCTCGTGCGAGATCGCACCTCCCACGCCGCCCAGGTTGCGCAGGAACGTGGCGTTGTCGACCGATCCGTTCTGCCGCGATCGGATCGCCCCGCCGCTGGTCGCGGTGTTGTCGCGCACGGTGGTTCCGTTCAGGTCCCACACGACATTGAATTGCATCGCGGCACCGGTCGGCGCCTGATTGTCGAAGAAACTGCCTCCCGTCACGGTGGCGGTACCGCCGAGGTTGACGGCGATCAACCCGCCGCCCGCGCTCGACGCCGTGTTCGATTCGAACTCGGTGTCGCTCACGTCGAGATCGCCGCCCGCGATGTACACGCCACCGCCCGAGGAGGCGTCGTTGCCCTCGACCAGGCTGTCGGCGATGAAGACGTCGCCGGTGCTGTGCGCGCCGCCGCCGGTCGAGCTCGCATCGTTGAACGCGAGGTAGACGCTGTCCAGCCGCAACGTCCCGCCGAGGTTGGCGATGCCGCCGCCGACCAGGGTGGAGCTGTTGTCGATCACGTCCGAGCGGAACAGTGCCACGTCGGAACCGGCTCCGAGACGAAGCCCACCGCCCTGACCGGACACACCGCCGCGCAGCGTCAGGTACTCCAGCACAACCCGCACGGGCGAGACGACGTGCAGCACGCGGTCGCTGACCGCCGAAGCGTCGATCGTCGTCGCCCCTCCCGGAGTGCCGATGATCTGTACATCATCGGTGATGTCGAGATCGCCGCGCTGATTGAAATCCTCGCTTCCTCCGACGTTGGGAATGGAGAGGTTGATCGTCCCGGGCTGGACCTGGATCACGTCGCCCCCGGAGCCCGCGGCACAATCGCCGCCGGAGACGTCGGCGTCGGCGTTGGAGTTGCGAATCGCCTCGCGCAGCGAGCAAACACCGTTGGCCAGGATCTGGTCCGCCGTGGTGTTGACCGTGATCGTGGCGGCCGCCGCCGGCGCACACACGAGCAGGCCGGTCAGAACCAGGAACGAACCCCATACCAGAAGACGCGTCGCGTTCATCTCGACCTCCCTCGGAGCCGGAGGCGGCCCCCAATGAACAGGGACACGCAATCGCGGCGCATATTCGGACACGCTCCGCGAAAAAAGTTGCAGTTCCGATCGCCCGGAGCGAGACTTGGCGTGCCCGCCTCCCTGGAGAGAGGAAACAATGAGACGAATTAGAAGTGTTTTGATCTGTGTTCTGCTCCTTGGCGACCTCGCGCTGGCCAACTCCATCCCTGCCTGGCTGGACGACGCCATCGGCAAGCACAACGCGGAACAGTCCGAAGAGGGCCAGATCCTCTTCGTGGACATCAAGAACAACTTCGTCTGGTACACGGTGCCTAAGACTTCCGAGTCGCAACAAACCGAGATCCGGGCCAGCGTGTACGGCCTGGCGGAAAGCAACGGCTACGTGCAGACCCAGGAAGAGGAACGCGTCACGCTCGCCCGACCGCCGACTACCGGCGGCAAGCACACGGAGAAGAAGTGCTGGAATCGGTCGTTCCTGCTGGACCTCGACCACGGCAAGCAGCGCATGCTGACGACCCTGATCTGCGCGGGCGACGGCGAGTGGCTGATCGGCTTCCGTAGCCTGGAGTAGTCGGAATGCGTCGCCGGCAAGGGACGGTGTGCAACCAATCTGCCCGGAAAGCGTTTCCTTGATACGTGCCAATACAGGCTTCAGCTTCGTTCGTCCGCGACAAGACTCTCTTGCCCGGGCAGGGACACGCCCCGCTGGCTCATGACTACGGGGTCGTGACCCTCGTGCTGCACGGCCGCCTGGACGAGGTGTTCGTCCGCGATACGCAGCGCTGCGGCCGCTGGGAGTTGCACTACAAGCCGGCCGGCGCGCGGCACGCCACGGCGACGGGGCCGGCGGGTGTGCGCATGTTCGTCATGGCCCTCGGCGGAGACGCCACGGCGATCGACCTTCCCGCCGGACCGCGCGTTCTGGGCGGCGGCGTCCAGGCCGCTCGCGCCCTTCGAATCTTCGCCTCGCTCGCGGGACCGCGCGAGCACGCGCTGCCCGTCGGCCGTGACGCGGTGCAGCGGCTGGTGGCCTCTCTCGAGCGCGACGCTTCCGCCGGCACCGTGGTCCGTCCAACCTGGATCACCGAGGCCCACGAGCGGATTCGGGCCGAGGACGGATGCCGCGAACCGCTCGGCCGGCTGGCGCTCCGCTTTCGAGTCCATCCCGGCCATCTCGCCCGCACGTTCCGCAAGCACTACGACACTTCCATCGGCTCGTTCCGCCGTCGCGTACGCGCAGAGCACGCAATCGAGCACCTCATCGAGGGCAGTCGTCCGCTCGCCGACCTGGCCCACGACCTCGGCTACGCCGACCAGAGCCACTTCACGCGAGAGTTCAAGAGAGAGACGGGCTGGGCCCCGGGCCGCTTTCGTACGGCGGCCGCCTCCTGGAGCCGGATTCCGCGCGATTGAACGCTTCGGTTAGGATCGTTCAAGAATCGCACCCGGAATTGTCGGATGCTCTGTGGCGGAGGCACCCCATGAGAGCTCATCCGTTCATCGCCCTTTTCTTCGTCGTCGTCCTCGCCGCCTGCGGGTCCGCGGACGACGGTCCGCTCCGCGGGCCGTCCGGACCGGCGGTCGTCTCCGGCCCGTTGACGCTGACGCCGATCCGGTTCGCCACGACGGACTACGTCTTCAAGCCCAAGGTGATCGACGCCGAGGAGGGCGTGCTGAGTGTGCCCGAGCGTCACGCGAAACCGGACGGACGCGAGATCACGGTTCATTTCGTCCGCTTCAAGAGCAAGGCATCGAACCCCGCACCACCGATCGTCTATCTCGCGGGCGGCCCCGGCGGATCCGGCACATGGTCGGCCTCGGGAGACCGGTTTCCGCTGTTCCAGCGCATGCGCGATGTCGCGGACGTCATCGCCTACGACCAGCGCGGCACGTGGAGCACCGAGCCGTACATGATCTGCCCGGGTTCGTGGAGCTACCCGCTCGATCAGCCGACGAACGAGGCGACCTACGAACAGGCCCTGCGGCCGTTTCTGCAAGAGTGTCGTGAGACGTTCGTCAAGACGGCGGACCTGTCTGCGTACAACTCGATCGAGTCCGCGGAGGATCTCGAGGCGTTGCGCATCGCGCTTGGCGCCGAGAAGCTCACGCTGTGGGGCATCAGCTACGGCACGCATCTGGCGCTGGCCTACATTCGCACCCACCCGGACCGCGTGCACCGTGCGATCCTCGCGGGCGTCGAAGGGCCGGACCACACCTACAAGCTGCCCGCACGCATCGACTCGGTCGTGCACCGCGTCGCCGAGGCGATTCGCGCCGACAAGAAAGCGAACCGCGCGATGCCCGACTTCATCGGCGCGTTGAAACGATCGCTCGCCCGGCTGGAGAAAGAGCCGGTGACCGTCGAGGTGACGCACCCCGAGACGAAGGAGAAGTTCAGCGTCACGATCGGCCCCGACGACCTCAGGCGCGGCGTCTACTCGGCGCTCGGAGAGCGCGAGGATATCGAGACGCTCGTCCAGCGCGCCTTGCCCGTGCTCGAGGGCGACTACACCGAGCTCGCCGGTTCGATCGTGGGATCGCGGCGCGAGAACCGCAACATCGTCATGTCGCTCTCGATGGACTGCGCCTCCGGCGCCACCGCGGCCCGGCGCAGGACGATCGAGGAGCAGGGCCGGACGGCGCTGCTGGGAGACGTGATCAACGCCAAGCTGCGCGCGACCTGCGCCGGCTGGCCGGTCGAGGACCTGGGCGACGAATATCGCTCGCCCGTCCGGGGCGAGATGCCGGTGCTGTTCATCAGCGGCACGCTCGACATCAAGACCCCGCCGGAGAACGCCGAGGACGTGTTGACGGGCTTTCCGAACGGACGGCATCTCGTCATCGACGGAGGGTCGCATGACGACGACCTGTTCCTCTCGTCGCCGAAGATCGCCGAGGCGATGATCAAATTCCTCCGCGGCGAGGAGATCGTCGAGCGGGTGACGTTGAAGCCGCTGCGTTTCAAGCTCCCCTAGCAGCCGGCCGGTCGTGGATCATGGAGTCTCGTGGGACTTCAGCTCGACCCCGTTGCAGTCGGCGCAACGCTCGGGCCCGTCGCGATACTGCGCGTGGCAGCGCGGGCAGTAAGAGACGGCATCGGGCTCGCGCGGCGGCGCCTCGAGAATCCGGCTCGCGCTGAGGCCGGTGCGCGACAGCAGGCCGTCGATCGACTCGAGCAGCCGCTCGCGGAACCAGCGCTGGACTCGATCCTGGGGCTGCACCTGTCGGATAGCCAGGATATGCCCTCGCGCGAAGCGCGCGAACTCCTCCTCTTCGAGAACCACCGACGCGACGGCCAGCGGATGCATACCGGCCAGCAAGTTGCAGGACAGGATCTCGAGGAAGCGCGCCGTCGCAGGCGCGAACATCAGCAGTGTGATCGACACGCCGACCCGGTCGACCGCGTCCGGAGCGAGGGCTCGGCGGCTGGCGCGCACGAACGCGATCGTCACCGGCACCGCCAGCATGACGTGGATGGCGAGACAGATGGCCCAGAACACGCCTCTGCCGATCATGACGACCGACAGCGGTCCGAGAACGAACAGGTTGAGCAGTACCAGCAGCGGCAACATACGCGTGCCGCGAATCAAGCAGCGCAGGCGACGGATCCTGCGTCGCACCTCGACGCGATCGAAGCCGGCCTCGAGCGCCGTGCGGATTGCGGCCTCGCGCTCCTCCGGCACCGTCCTGGCGACGCTGCGCACGAGCTTCAGCATGTCGATCGCCGCGCCGGACGAGCCCAGCAGCGCGAACGTCTGCTTGCGCAGGACCAGACGCCTCCCCGAGACGGAGAGCTCGCTCACGTCCTCGAACGCGAGAGAGCGGCCGCCGGGCAGCCCCCCGCCCAGCGCCTCGAACGCCGACCACCCGCCCGAGGTGATCCCGTCCGGCGAGATGGACAGCGGCCAGGCCTGTGTCAGGTACCGACACCCGTTCGCCAGCAGCGTCCGCGGCGGCAGCACGCCGCGCGAGTCACGGGCGTGGCGCCAGATCGGCTCGGCGCTCAGAAACGAGCGCCGCATGCCGCTCCAGAAGCAGACGCAGCTCGCGGGCACCCACCAGAAACCCTCGGTCACGTAGAAGATCGCCAGCAGAGCGAACAGCGGCCAGGCTTCGGTCATTGTTCAGGCGGGCGTCGAATCGGAGTCGGGATCGACCTCGGTCTTGCCCCGGCCGAACATCTTCCTGAGAGCCGCGAGCAGCGCGGCGGCGCCGAGGGCGAGCGGCTTCCAGAGCTTCTTGAACAGTCCGGTCTTGACGGCGAGCGCTGCTGCGCCGCCGGTGACCAGAGCGGCGAGCCCGTACTTGGCGACCTTGTCGCCCTGCGTGAACTCCGCGTAGCGCTGCCCGTCCTGATAACCGTAGCGCGTGATCAGCGTCCGGTACGCCGGCATGACCTCGTCGAGCCGCTCCGGGTCGACGACGAGGACGGCGCTCATCACACCGTTCCGGCCCAGGAGCCGCGTGTTGTAGTTGACGCCGATCGACCCGTCGCTGGCCTGGATCTTCGTGGCCCACGCGAGGTTGTTCGTCTGCTCGTCGTAGTGCGGGGGCGCCGCCCAGCCCAGCAGCTCGAGCGTGTCCCAGCCTCGCTCGGCACGGATCTTGTTTCCCGCCTGCTGGCCCGCGCGCAACGCCTCGAGCAGCTCGTCGGGGTCGAGATCGTCCTTGTCGTCGTCCTTGACGTAACCGACGTCGTCGAACTCGAAGACGACGAACCAGTCGTCGTCGACCGGCGCGATGAACCCCATCTCGGCGCCCGACGTCGGGTTCTGCATCATCTGCATCAGCATCTGCGTGCCCTGGCCGTCGGTGAACACGAAGCTGTCCGGAACGCCGATCGCCGCCGTCGTCCCCATCACGCCCTCGACCGGACCGGCGTGCCAGTCGACCCCCTGGATCGACAGCCATGAGAACTCCTCGTCCTCGCCGGTGCCGTCTTGCGGCTCCTGCGCCGCTGTGGGAATGCAGACGAGAGCGAGCAACAGCGTCGACAGAGCGCCGACGACACGGAGTGTGCGCGGAACCCCGCGGAGACGCTGCTTGCGTGTGAACATGGCCAACTCCTTGTATGGCGGGGTACCCGGCTCGACCGAGCTTACGCGTTCCGTGGCGACGGGATCAAGGGCATTCTGCCCAGATTGTGGACGACGCGAACGAATCAGGGAGCGCAGCTCAGCGTCGATCTCTGTGGCGGAGGCGGAGGTATGCAGTCCGTCTCGCCCGGTTGACAGCAGTTGGGGCCGGTTCCGTTGCAGTCGTTCGTCGTGCGCACGGCATAGTAGAACGTCTCGTTCGGCGCGGGGTCCTCGAGGTCAACCGCCCAGCCGCCGTTGGTCGGAATACAGATCGCCATGGAATCCGTCCAACGGTCGTCATTCTCGCAATCCACCGATGGCGAGTTCTCGAAATCGCACGGTCTCAGCGACCGAACGAAGTCCGTCTGCATCGACCCCTCCGCTCCGCCGGTGAACTCCGGTACGATCCACCGGAACTGCCCGAGTCCCGTTTGGTCGTTGATTGCGTAGTGCAGATCGGTGGGTGGCCCAGGTGGAGCCCACGCCGGCGAGTCGTCATTGCAATCGCAACTGTCCTGCACCTGGTCGCAGTCCTGGTCCTGGAAGAACACGGCCCACAGCCGCGTCTCCTCTACGGTCGCGCGTGCGGCGAATCCGCCCAGCACGTGACGATTCTCGCTCACGACGGCCGTCGGCGCGAGCGTGTCGTCGATCCAGCCGCCTGCGTTGTCACAGTACATCAACGTGAGCTCTTCATTGAGAGCGAGCTGGTACTCGAGCCTCGAGAAGATCGGGACGTCGATCTCGACGGGGGCTTCGAGAGCCGGAAGGGTCGGCTCCTCCACATCGGGGTTGAAATCGGCGACCCCGGCGAGACCGAGGCCGTCGTCGCAGTCTCCCGGTTGCGGATTCGTGCAACCCAGGTGACCAGCTACCGGAAAAGCCATCAACCCCTCGGCCTCGAACTGCACGATGGCTCCCGATTGCATCGCCTCGGTGGGTACTTTGAGGCGCGCTCCGGTCATTACGTGGGCGGCGACGCAATCCGTGCCCGAGCTCTCGATGCACTCGCCCGGGAGCGGCAACCGCGTCTCGACGACCTGGTGGATCGTACCGGCCTCCCCGGACCAGCCGGGCGAGCCGACCGTGAAGTCCTGTTCGTCGTCGGCGTCGCCGTCCAGGTTACCGACGTCGGCCATCACGAGCCCCGCGCGCTCGTTGGCCTGCGTTCCGCGAAGGACCGTGCCGGCGTGGGTGCCGCCGACCTTGTCGACCAAGACCTCGCCGCCCTCGTCGCCGGTCGTGTCGGTGCCTACCGCGAGCCCCTCGATCAGGTAGATCTTGCCTGCGGCGGCGGTCGACGGGTGGTCCGCGAACGGGGCGCCGATCCCGATGTCGACGAAGCCGTTGCCGGTGACGTCGCCCAGGCTGCCGACGGAGTAGCCGAGCTTCCCGTCGGTGTCGGTACCCAGCCAGACGATACCGGGCACACCGCCAGGGGCGCCGACGTCGCTGACCGCGATGTTCGTCGGAGGCAGACGCTCGCTGATCTGCACGGCGCGGCCCTTGTTGCTGTCGTAGCCCGGGGCGCCGATCAGCAGATCGAACTGGGTTGCTCCGGTCGCGTCGTCGGCGCGGTTGTCGCCCGCGGCGCCGACCGCGAAGCCTAGCTGCTCGTCCTCGGCCGTACCCTCGACCCGTGCCGCGATCGTCGAAGCCGACATCGAACCCTGCGCCAACGCACCGCCCTCCACGACGTAGACCCGTCCCGCCTGGGACTGTCCCGGCGATGCGTCCGGCGCACCGATCGCCAGATCGTGTCCGGGGGAACCGGTGACGTCTCCGGGTAGAGCCAGTGCCGCGCCGAAACGCTCGACCGCTGGGCCCGGCCCGTTGATCGCCAGGCCTGCAAGTGAAACGCCGACGTCGGTGATCGGAAAACGGCCGATCTGCGACTGGCCGAACAGCACGTAGACACGTCCGACGCCGCCATCCGCGCCCGGCGCGCCGATCGCCACGTCGTCCGGCAGGTTCGGGCCGTCGAGTCGGCTGAAACTCGTCGCCCCCCCCGACATCTGACCGCGACCGGCGACCGCGAAGCCGACGTCGTCCGCCGCGCCGCCGGGGACGCCGTCCATGACCAGACCGGCGACGCCGCCGTCCACGTGCCCCGGAACGCCGACGCGCGCCAGGTCGACGAAGACCGGAGCGATATCGCATTCGTCGCTCGGTCCTCCGCAGTCGTTGTCGTCGACGCAGGCCTGGTTCCGATCGTTGGAACAGGTCGTTTCCTGGTAATCGGGGATGTTGTTCCCGTCCGCGTCGTAATCCAGCGGCCGGAAGTAGATCACGTAGACCCGGCCCTCATCGCCGGACGCTCCGTTGGCTCCGATCAGTAGGTCCGGGGTCTGGTCGCCGTCGAACAAGAACCCGCCCGCCACGGCGTTGCCGGCGCGATCGCCGGACGTCTCACCGACATAGATGATGTCCGCACTCTCGCGCTCCGAGGAGTTGACGGAGCCGAAGGCAACGATCACGCCGCCGTTGTTCGCGTATCCGGGCGCACCGCCGATGAGGTCCTGGATCCCGTCGCCGTTCAGGTCGCCGGCGCCGGCCACGGCGAATCCCAACTCGTCCCCGGCGCCCAGGCTGGCTGCGGCGGGAGGACCGAACGGAGGTGGGGAGGGAGGTGGGGACGGAATCGTGGTCTGCTCGGCGGCATCCTCGAGCAGCGTGGGCTCGGGCACCAGCGCCGCCGTCTCGAAGAAGCTGGAGAACGATTCGGCGTCGATTCCGGTCACATCCTCGACAGCCGGCGTCACGACGATCTCGTACGTCGTGGGTACCTGCGGGTTACCGCCGAGCGGATCGTCCGGGTCGAGCGTGACCGTCGTTCCGCCGGGGGCGAGCGAGACTTCGGCGTCGACCGGTGTACCCGTCGGGTCGAGCAGCAGGATGTTGGTGTCGTTGACCGTCGACGGGTCGAGCGGTCGCGAGAACTCTAACGTGACGTTGGCGCCGGTCACCACATCCAGCGAGTTGTCCGGCGGGACGACCGAGATCACGATCAACGCCAGCTCGAAGGCACCGCTGTCGCAGCCGGAGTCGTTGCGCGCGATGCCGCGCTGATCCAGCGTGAGAGCGCAGACGCCGCCCGCGTCGATCGCCGAGCTGCCGAAGGCCAATCGGTGCGTCTCCGTCGGCCCGCCGTTGTCGCGCAGGATCGGGTCGAAGCCGGTCAGCGTCGCGAACCCGGCGCCGCACGTACCGTCATCGTCGAGGTTGCCTCCGGTGTCGGTCATCGGAGTGTTGATCTCGCAGTTGGGGTTCCCGATCGGGTTGGCGACCACGACGTTGTCGACGGTCACGGCTCCGTCGATCTGTAGGTTCGCGCCGTACGAACCGAACGGCGACTCGTTACCGGCGATCGTGGTATTTGCCAACGTCGCCGTGGCCGGAATGTAAACTGCGAGTCCGCCGCCGCCGATGCCCGAAGCGATGTTGCCGGAGATCGTGCTATTGGTCACGAACAGGGATGCGCCGGTGGACGCGCGGATCCCGCCCCCGCTGTATGCATAGTTCCCGGACAGTGTGGAGCTCACGATCGACGCGATTCCGCCGCCGCTCAGCCCGACGGCCCCGCCGTAGTCGGCCCAGTTGTCCTTCAGCGTGCTTTCGTAGACATACGCCTCGCCGCCGACGACGCGGATCGCTCCACCGGCATCCAGCGAGGCGCCGCCGCTCAGGACGGCGTCGTGCAGCGCCAGCGTTCCGCTGGAAGCGACGTCGAAGAAACGAAACTGCAGGGCGCCAGGATCGCGCTCGATGGTGTGTCCCTGTCCCTCGACCGTAACCGACGACGTCACGACCGGAGTGCCGTTCGCGCCGTTCCCGGGTGCGTTGTCGACGAATTCGAGCGTGACGTCGTCGGTCAGGATGATCGTGTCGCTCTCGAAGCCTGCCGAACATCCCGCCACCGCGGTGTCGCCGTTGGCCGAGTTGACCGCATCGACCAGCGTGCAGAGCACGTTGTCGACGATGATCGGCTGCGGCGCCTCGAACGCGCCGCTGTCGCAGGCGCCGTCACCGCGCGCAAAGCCGCGTTGATCGGCTGCCAGTCCGCACGTACCGGCGCCTCCGATCGCGGAGCTGCCGAACCGCAGCGCGTGCGTCAGCGTCGGCCCGCCGTTGTCGCGCAAAACGGAAACGACGCCAGAGACGGGCAGGAAGCCGGCGCCGCAATCGTCGGAATCCGACAGGTTCCCTCCGTTGTCGACGAATCCGCCACCGGTACAGTTGATGACCGGAGGATTGCTGCTGTAGGGATTGACGTGTCCCGCGACGATGCTGTTGGTCAGGTCGAACGTGGCGGCGCCCACTCGAGTCAGGCCACCGGAGCCGGAGGCGAAGTTGTTCAGGACGGTGGTGTGGGTCAGGGTTGCCGACAGCCCGCTGGCACCGCTGAGATAGACGCCCCCGCCTCCTCCTGGACCGAAACTGCTATTGCCCGAGATCGTGCTGTTCGTGATGACCAGTTGGACGGCAGCGTCATAGTTCGAAGAGTAGATACCTCCACCAGAGCCGCCGCTCGCCGTGTTGCCCGAAATCGTGCTGTTCGTAACGCTGACGGCAATCGGCACCAACGAATAGGAGTGGATCCCTCCCCCTGAATCGCCTGCGGTGTTACCCGAGATCGTGCTGTCGGTCATCGTCAGGCTCGACGACTCGAGGGTGATCGCACCTCCCAAGAGGGCTGAATTGCCGACGAGTGCGACGTTGTCCAGAACGAGATCGCCGTAGTAGACCTGGGCCGCTCCCCCGCTGAGACCGGCGCCATTGCTCAGGGTCAGATCTTGCAGAGTCAACGAGCCGCCGCTCGCGACGTCGAAGAATCGGAATGAAGGCGCACCGGCATCGCGATCCACGGTGAAGCCGCCGCCGTCGACTATGATCGGGCTGGTAACGATGGGCAGTCCGTTGTCACCGTTGCCACCACTGTTGTTCACCGTCGTCAGCGTCGCACCTGCGGTCAGCTCGATGCGGTCCGATCCCGATCCCGCGGTGCATCCGCCCGTCGCGCTGTCGCTGTTGGCGGACGTGACCGCATCGACCAACGTGCAGGTCGAGCCGTCGGCGACGATCGGCGCGCGCAGCTCGAACGCTCCGGCGTCGCAGGCCCCGTCGTCGCGCGCGACGCCGCGCTGGTCGACGGTCAAACTGCAATCGGTGTTGGAATCGAGCGCGGAGCTACCGGCGAACAACGCGTGGGTGAATGTCGGTCCCCCGTTGTCGGCCAGCGTGTCGTTCAGCCCCGACAGGGCCGAGAAACTCGCTCCGCAGGTGCCGTCGCCGAAGTTGCGGGCGGACGCGTTGTCGATTCCGGTGCAATCGACGCCATCGTTGTTGTCCACGATCGAGTCGTACACCTTGCTCGTGCCGCCCGAGTAACCGTAGAGCCCGCCGTAGGTTCCTGAACCCGTGTTCTCGGTGATCGTGCTGTTCGAGAGCGTGACCGTCGTGCCGTAGACGAAGATCGTGGCATCGCCGGTCGCATTGTTGCCCGACACCGTCGAGTTGGTCAGCGTGGCCGTCGTGCCGGCGTTTGCATACACCGCGGACCCGAAGTATGCCGTGTTTCCGCTCAACGTCGAGCTATCGATCGTGGCGTGCGAGTCCGCGCCGATCAGGTGGATCGCACCGCCGTAGGCCGCGGTGTTCCCCGAGAGCGTGCTGCGATTGAGAGTCAACTGGCCGCCGCCACTGATGTAGAACGCGCCGCCGTCCGTGGCGTCACCACCGCTCACGGTCGCGTCGTTCAGCGTCAGAGTCCCGTTGGTGTCGACACGGAACAGACGGAAGTTGGACCCACCGACGCGCGAGATCGACAGATCGTTCGCGTTGATCGTGATCTCCGACGTCACCGGAGGGAATGCGTTGACGCCCGAGGCGGGCAACGACAGGCTCACACCGCTCGTCATCTCGATCGTGTCGGCGCCGGCGCCGGCGCTGCACCCGCTGGATGCGCTGTCGGTATTGGCCGCCGTGATCGCGTTCGCTAGGGTACAGGTTGTTCCGTCCGCGGTGATCGTCGCGGCGAACGCCGCTTGCGGCAGCGCGAGCCATAGCGCCAACCCCACGTGCAGCGCCCAACGCAAGCCGCCGGGCGACGGCTCCGATTTCGGATCGATGAACTGGCGCTGTGGCATCGTCGTCGCCCGGGTGCATCTGGCGGGGCCGGCTCTGCGATTGCCTGATTCTACTCCGCGATCGTCCCGCCGTGGAAGGAAAACTTACGGCGATTGTGGCCATTCGCGGGTGACTATTTCAATTACGGGAATCCGAACTCAGTCGGGGCAAGGTTCGGCCAGCGGCCGTGGACGCGATCCTACGCAGTCGACAATCGAGAACGAAGGGCCCGACGCACCGTGATAGGCTTGCCGCAGTCCGTCGAGCGGGCGTTCTTTCAATATTGTTTGGTGAAGGCAAGACAATCGTGCGACCCCCAGGTCGACTCGCGATCTCGCTGCTGGGTTGTTTCGCCCTGCTGATCGGCGGCTGCGCCGAGCCGCCACTTGTGCGCGACCTCGGCACACGCGCCGTCGTGATCGGCATCGACGGCGCCGACTGGAAGGTGATCGATCGCCTCGCCACCGAGGGCGTCATGCCGAACCTGACGAGGCTGCGCGAGCGCGGCGTGTCGGGCCCGATCGCCACGCTGCCCGACATCGCGCTGTCGCCGGTGATCTGGACCAGCGTCGCGACCGGAAAGACCGCCGACCAGCACGGCGTGGCGTGGTTCATGGTCGATCGCGCGGACGGCACGCGTGTTCCGGTGCGCAGCTACAACCGCAAGTGCAAGGCGATCTGGAACATCCTCGCCGATCACGGCCGGCGGCCGGCCAGCATCGGCTGGTGGGCGACCTACCCCGCCGAGGACGTGGGCGACGGCACGATCGTCTCCGACGGGCTGGGTTATCACGGCTTCGGCTCGACGGCGCGCGACGAGGACGACACGCGCAAGACGTGGCCGGCCTCGGCCCATGCGGAGGCGTCGAGCCTGATGCCGTCCGAGGGCGAGATCGAGTCCGAGTTCGCGCTGCGCTTCCTGCGCATGAGCCCGGAGCGCTACGCCGCGGAGCGCCACGACCCCTCGGGCGCCGATGCGCGCGACCCGGGCAACCCGATCCACCTGTTCCAGCAGTACGCGGTCACCGCGCAGGGCTACACGTCGATCGCCGAGCGCATGCTGGCGCGCAACGCGTGGGATCTGCTGCTGGTGTACTTCGAGCAGGTGGACAGCTTCTCGCACCTGTTCATGAAGTACGCACCGCCGAAGCTGGAGTGGGTCGAAGCCGACGAGTTCGAGCGTTATCGCGACGTGGTCGACGAGTGGTACCGCTACCAGGACGAACTGCTGGGCCGCCTGCTGCAGCAGATCGATCTCGACACGACCGCGGTCTTCGTGCTGTCGGACCACGGCTTCAAGAGCGCCGAGCGTCGCATCCGCAGCGAGCGCACGGTCGACATCCGCAAGGCGCACCTGGATCACGAGACGCACGGCATCTTCCTCGCCGCCGGCCCGCACATCCGGTCCGCTGCGACGCTCGACTCGGCCTCGGTGCTCGATCTGACGCCGACGCTGTTGCACTACCTCGGTTTCCCGGTCGCCCGCGACATGCGGGGCAGGGTGCTCGCCGACGTCTTCGACGAGTCGTTCCGGGCGGAGCACGTCGTGCGCTTCGTCGAGACCTACGAGGGCGACGGCGCGCCGCCGGTACCCGCCGCGCCGATCGAGCGCGACATGGATCCGAGCGAGGTCGCCGAGCGGATGGAGGCGTTGCGCGCGCTGGGCTACGTCGGCGGAGCTGTCGACTCGACAACCGACGACGCCCGGGTCGCGGAGGGCGATGAGTCGTCGCCCGAGATCCACAACAATCTGGGCCGCGTTCATCTCGGACGCGGGCGGATCGAGGACGCTCGCCGGGAATTCGAACGCGCCCTGAAGCTCGATCCGGACAACGCCGACGCGCTACTGAACCTGGCCGCGATCCAGCGCGTCGAGGGCCGCATCGGCGAGGCCGAGCATCTCGTCAAACGTGCGCTGCGCGTCAATCCGAACTCGATCGCCGCCCTGGCACAGCTGGCGGAGATCAAGCGCGACCAGGGCGAGCTGGACGAGTCGGTGCGCCTGTACCGCGAGGCGCTGGCCATCGACGACTCGCAGCCGTTCGTGCATCTGGGGCTGGGCGACAGCCTGCAACGCGCCGGCCAGTATGACCTGGCGATGCGGGCGTTCGAGAGCGTGCTGCAGCTCGACCCGGATTCGTTCGAAGCGCATTACAATCTGGGCGTGACCCACCTGCAACAGCAGCAGCTCGACGAGGCCGCGGCGCGCTTCGAGACGGCGCTGGAGCTGAGTCCGCGTCACCCGGCCGCCGCCTTCGCTTACAACAACCTCGGCGACGTGCACATGCGGCGCGGCGATACCGGCCTGGCGCGAGACAGTTTCGCCAGGGCCACCGACGCCGCGCCGGGGCACGTCGAATCGCACTACAACCTCGGCGCGCTCAACCTGGCGGAGGGCAAGATCGACGAGGCGATCGTCTTTCTCGAGAAGGCCGTCGCGCTGGCGCCGGACCACGAGGCCGTGCACAGCAACCTCGGCATGGCCTACCTGCGCAAGGGCAACAACGAGGGCGCGTACAAGAGCTTCGTGCTCGTGCGGCGACTGTACCCGAACAACTGGGTCGGCCCGCTGGGGCTTGCGCTACTGCACGCCGGATCGGGTCAGCGCGACGAGGCACGCAGACTCCTCGAGGAGTCGTTGCGTGTGGGAGGAGACGTGGCGCGCGAGGAGGCGCAGCACTATCCCCTGCTGCGCGAGCTGCAGGCGGGCGCGCCGTGATGCGGACGCGCCTCATCCTCGTGTTGCTGGCACTGTCGGCGATTCACGCGGCCGCAGACGAGCTGCTGGGCCCGTCCGGCGCGCAGTTCCCGTTGGGCACTAAGCCATCGGGGCTCGCGGTGACCGACGTCGACGGAGACGGCGCACCGGACGTGATCGTGGCGACGGAGAACGACAACGGCGCGGTACGGGTGCTGATCGGCGACGGTCAGGGCGGATATCTGTTGCGGGAGGAGTCCTTCGCTCTCGACCCCGGCGCGCCCGAACTGAGCATGCTTCCCCAGGAGCTGTTCGCGGGCGACTTCGACGGCGACGGAGACGTCGACGTCGCCGTCACGAACCGGAACCAAAGCTCCGTCAGCGTCCTGCTCGGAGACGGGGGCGGAGGCTTCGTATTTCGCGGACGTTTCGCGACCGAGTCGTCTCCGCTGGGAATCGACGGAGCCGACCTCGACGGCGACGGGCTTCTCGACCTGGCCGTGGCCTGTCGGAATTCCAACGCGTCGTCGCTGCTGATCGGTGTCGGCAACGGAGACTTCGTCGATGGCGAGCGGCTCACGCTGTCCAAGGCCCGCGACGTTGTGGCCGCCCATCTCGACGGGGACGACGCGATCGACCTCGCCTTCGCCGGTGACGGACTCGACGCGGTCGTCGTGTTTCTCGGCGACGGAGACGGAGGCTTCACCTCCGCGGGCGAGCACTCGGTCGGCCGGGGTCCGTGGGGTATCGTCGACGGCGACCTCGACGGAAACGGGACGGTCGATCTGGCCGTAGCAAACTTCAGCGAGCACACGGTCAGCGTTCTCTTCGGCGACGGTGGCGGCGGCTTCGACGTGGGCGAGGCGATCGACGTCGACCGCAGACCGATCGCGCTGGCCGCCGAGGATATCGACGGCGACGGCGATCTCGACCTGCTGGTCGCCAACCAGGCGATCGGTTCCGGAACACTGACGGCTCTGCGCAACGACGGAGTCGGCGGGTTCGTGGCGCCCTGTGCCAGCGGCTCGAACACGGCCTGCGGCCTCGTCGTGGCCGGGACCCCGCGCGAGCTCGCCGTCGGCGATCTCGACCTGGACGGAGCTCTCGACCTGGTCTTGACCGACTCCGGTGGCCGCTCGGTCAACGTGCTGCTCGGGAACGGTCTGGGCGGGCTCTCGGTGCCACGCACCGTCGCCGTCGGCGACGCTCCGGAGGCCGTGCTGGCAGGCGATTTCGACGGAAACGGGCTCGATGACCTGGCCGTCTCCGTCTCGGACGAGGACGCCGTCCGCATCCTGCGCGCGGACGGGCTCGGCGGCGTGATCGGCGTCTCGATCGACGTCGGCGCGCGACCACTCGGGCTCGCGCACGCACTCATCGACGACGACGAGCACGGCGACCTGGCCGTGGCCACGCTGGGGGACGACGCCGTCGACGTGCTGCTCGGGGACGGCGACGGCGGGTTCGTTCGTCATTCGACCACCGCGGTCTGGGACAACCCCGTCGATGTGGCGGCAGCAGACTTCGATCGGGACGGCGACACGGACCTCGCCGTGGTGAACGCGAGACCCCCGGACGTGGTGGAGGGCAACTTCGTGTCGATCCTGCTCGGAAACGGTACGGGGGAGTTCGTCTGCGCCTCGGAGAACTGCACCGATCTGCCCATCCCCGACAGTACGGGAGCGGTCGCCGTGGGCGATCTGACGGGCGACGGGCGGCCCGACCTCGCGGTCACCAACCAAGTCAGCAGCATCGTGCGCGTGTTCGTCAACGACGGCAACGCGGAGTTCGATCAGGTGCCGGGCGACGTCGAGGTCGGAATCCAACCGACCTCGATCGCCCTTGCCGACTTCGATCGGAACGGGCAGCTCGACCTCGCGGTCGGCACCACCGTGGGGGGATCCGTCGAGGTCTACATCGGCAACGGCGACGGGACGTTCGCGGCGACCGCCCAGTCCGTCGAACTGGATAGCGGGATCGTCGACATTGCGGCCGGGGACGTGAACCGGGACGGTCTGATCGACCTGATCGCGCTCAACTCCGCGCGCGGCAGCGTCATCGTGTTGCTCGGCGACGGGACCGGACACTTCGAATCGGGGCCACAGCTGTCCGTCGGCAGCAGTCCGGGCGCGCTGGCGCTGGGGGACTTCAACGGCAACGGAGCGTTGGACGCGGCGACCTCGCAGTCGTCCGCCGGCACCGTGGCGCTGCTGCTCAACCAGCTCGACCGGCGCGCCGACGTCAACGGCTCGAACCGCATCGACGGCATCGACATCGCCACGCTCGGTCGCAGCATCGGCATCGACGACTCCGATCCCGACTACCGGCGCAGCGCGGACGTCAACCTCGACGGGCTGGTTAACGGGGACGACCTCGCGATCGGCGGATCGCGGATCGGTAAACTGAACGACTTCGGATCGCCGCTGCGTGCCACGCTGGAGTCAACCGAGACGCCCGGTCCCGGCACGGTGACCGTGCAGTCCGGTTCATCCCGCTCCGATCTGATCACGATCGGCGTCGTCGCCAACACGGACGCCGCGGTAGCATCGGCGGAATTCGCCCTCATCTTCGAGCCCGACGAACCGACGAGCGCCCAGGCGCTGGAGCTGGTCGCGTGGGCGGCCGGCGACTTTCTCGCCGGCGGGATCGCGCAGCTGCTCGACGTGAACGACGCGACCCCCGGGCGCGCCGATGTGCTCGCGGCACGCCTTCCGCTGGGTAGGACGGAGGTCACGACGGGCACGTCGGTCGTGGTCCGGCTAACTTTCCGCGCGCGGCGGGAGGGCGAGGTCCGGCTGCGCTTCGAGGGCTCGGTGCTGGAGGTCCCCGCGCTGCTGGACGGCGCGGATCAACCGGTCGCGGTGACGTTCTCGGACCAGGCGACGATCCGTATCGACAGCTCCGGCGGCGACGAACCGGGACAGAAGATCGGCGTCGCTCCCGAGTCGTTGACGTTCCCGGCAACGGCGATCGGAACGAAATCGCGGCGGATGTTGCGCGTCTCGAACTTCGGCTTCGCTGCGCTACGCCTGGAGTCGATCGTGTCGTCGAACGACGTCTTCCGTACCGCGCTCGGCGAGGCCGTCGACATCGCACCGTTCGGTTTCGTCGAGGTGCCGGTCGAGTTCGCTCCGCTCGGGGAGGGAGCGGCCTCCGGAACGCTGGTGCTGCATTCCGACGATCGCGAACGGCCGACTTTCGAGGTGCCCGTCGAGGGCTCGGGGCTCAGCGGCGAATAGGGAAGAACGCGCCGAGCACGACGACGACGGCCAGTCCGGCCACGGCCAGCCAGGCCACGACATCTCCGATCCGTCCGTAGATCGTCCTGCCCTCGGCGAACTCGACCTCGCCGACGCGGACCGCCTCTTCGTAGAGATTCGTGGCCTGGTGGAACAGGCCGCGGCGATCGACGAAACCGGAGATGCCGGTGTTCGCGGCGCGGACGAACGCGGAACGCGTCTCGATCGCGCGCATGCGCAGCACGCGCGCCTGGTACTGCTGGAAGATCGTGCGGCCGAACCAGGCGTCGTTGGTCACCACGACCTGGAACGACGCGCCGGCGTTGCGCAAATCGCGCGCCAGGTCGGCGAACAGCTGCTCGAAGCAGACGAGGACGCCCACCTTGGAACCGTCGACCTCGGACAGCGAGCCGCGCGGGCCGGGCTCGAAGCCGCCGGCAACCCAGCGCCACTCGCCGCCCTTTCCTTCGACGAAGCGGCCGAGCAGTCCGCGAAACGGCAACGCCTCGGAGAAGGGAACGAGGTAGACCTTGGCCATCCAGTTCGGGTCGAGGCGGCCGTCCTCGTGCACGATGACCGCGGCGTTGTACATCTCGTAGTCGTCGGCCGCGCGCACGCGGAAGTACTCGATGCCGGCCAGGATCGACACGCCGAGCTCCTGCGCCAGCTGCTCCACCTCCGACAGACGGTAACTTCGGGGGCGGTCGAGCCAGTGATACAGCGGCTCGGGCCACGCGGTTTCGGGCCACACGATCAGCGCGGGATCTTCCTCGGCGGCGCGGCGGCTGAGCTCGATCAGGCGTTGCTGCTGCAGCGCGATCTGCTCCGGGTCGTGCTTGACCAGCAGCGGGATGTTGGGCTGCACGATCGCGACGCGCATTCCGCCGCCGCGCGGCGCATGCCGCCGCCAGGCCGCGGCGTCGTAGATCAAGACGACCGCGATCAACGTCGCGAAGGCGATCCATCCGCGGCGCCGCTCGCTCTTCGCGCCACGCCACAGCGCATACACCAGCCCGTTGCAGACCAGCACGAAGGCGCCGACTCCGTAGGGGCCGACGACGTCCGCAAACTGCACCAGAAAGGGATACGAGGTCATGGAGTTGGCGATGTGCTCGCCCGTCATGCGCAGGTCGCCGAAGCTCTGCACCCATTCGAACGGCAGCCAGCACGCGGGCAGCAACACGACCCAGGACAGGCCGGTGCGCTGGCGGGCCCATCCGATCAACATCGTGAACAACGAGATGCGGATCCCCATCGTCACGGCGAAACCGACGTACAGCAGTACCGCCAGCCAGGTGAAACGGGTCAGCGCCAGCAGGAAGTGCAGGTTGAACAGGTAGCTCGCGGTGCCCAGGATCAGGCCGCAGCGAATTCGATCGTAGCGTGTTCCGCTGTCGCGCTCGTCGAGCCACAGCATCAGCGGAATGAAGGCGACGAAGTTCGGCACCAGCAACGGGAAATTGTAGGCCAGGCTGAGCAGTCCACCCGCCGCCAACGGCAGTTTCCACACGCTACGCGCCATCGGCGCTCTCGCAATCATCGACCGCGCAGGTCCTCGCGGGAGACGGCGTAGATCAGGACGTCGATATCCCACTTGACGGTCTGCTTCTCGATTGTCATGCCGTTACGCTCCGCCACGCGGCGCGACGACATGTTCTGCGGATGGATGATCGAGATCACGTGATCGATTCCCAGGGTGTCGAACGCGTACTCGCGGCATGCGATCGCGCCCTCCGTCGCAAACCCGTGCCCCCAGTACTTGCGCGCCAGCATGTAGCCGATCTCGACCCGCTCGTCGCCGTCGACCTCCTGAACGACGAGCCCGATGTACCCGATCAATGCACCCGTCTCGCGCAACACGGCGCCCCAGAAGCCGAAGCCGTAGCGCTCGTACCAGCCGAGTCCGCGCTCGATCCAGGCCTCGGCCTCCTCGCGGGTGCGGGTCGACGGAAACCAACGCATGACCTCGGGATCCGAGAACCAGCCGTACAGGTCGTCGGCGTCGGCGGGCGTCAGCTCGCGCAGGATCAACCGATCTGTCTCGAGCACGGGTGTGCCGGGGCGTTCGAGTTGCATCTGAAGATGATGCCACAGACGGGAGGGTCGTCGTCAGGGGCGAGTCAACACGAGGCACGCGTTGTGGCCGCCGAAACCGTAGGACAGCTTGAGACAAACGTTCGCCTGCCTCCGCCGTGGATCGTTGGCCACGACGTCGAGGTCGCACGCCGGATCGGGGGTGTCGTAGTTGATCGTCGGAGTCAGGACACCCTCGTGCAGCGACAGGATCGCGGCCGCGACCTCCATCGGACCGGAGGCGGCGATCGCGTGGCCGGTCATCGATTTCAGCGCGGTCACCGGCAGATCGTCGCAGCGCCCGCCGAAGACCCGGCGCATCGCCGACGCCTCGGTCTTGTCGTTCAGTCGCGTCGACGTTCCGTGGGCACTGACGTAGTCCACGTCGCCCGCATCGATTCCCGCCACGGTACTCGCGCTCCGGATCAGACTGCAGATCGAGCGTCCGCTCTCGTCGAGCTGCATCATCGAATGAGCATCGCTGTTGGCCGCATAGCCCGCCACCTCGGCGTAGACGCGCGCGCCGCGCGCCCTAGTGTGCTGCGCCAGAAGTTAGTATACACTTGCAGGGTCCCTGTCGACTATGATCGAAGGAGGACCTATGGCGCGAGGAATCCAACTCCGACCGATCGAACTCGAGTCCCAAGAACGCGAGGTCTTGGAAGGGTGGGCGCGTCGGCGCAAGACCGCCCAGGCCCTGGCCTTGCGTGCCCGAATCGTGCTGCTCGCCGCCGAGAAGCGCTCGAATAGCGAGGTGGCGGAGTATCTGCACACGACGCGAATGACCGTGGGCAAGTGGCGCTCACGCTTTTTACAACGCCGGCTCGACGGCCTGGTGGACGAACCTCGGCCTGGAGCGCCGCGTGCTGTCACCGACAACGATGTCGAACGTGTCATCACGATGACCCTGGAGTCCACGCCCAAAGACGCAACCCACTGGAGCACACGCTCGATGGGCAAAGCCGCGGAAATGAGTCCGACCACGGTTCGCAGGATCTGGCATGCCTTTGCTCTCCAACCCCATCGCAGCACGACCTTCAAGCTCTCGAACGATCCGCTGTTCGTTGACAAAGTCCGTGACATTGTCGGCCTCTACCTGGATCCACCAGAGCGCGCGGTCGTGCTCTGCGTAGATGAGAAATCTCAGATTCAGGCGCTAGATCGGACGCAACCAGTCCTCCCGGTACGTGTGGGCCAGTGCGAGAGGCGCACGCACGACTACGTCCGGCACGGTACGACAACGCTGTTTGCCGCCCTAGATGTGAAGAGCGGTCGGGTTATCGGCAGCGTTCACCGTCGACACCGCGCCCGAGAGTTTCTGAACTTCCTGCGCACCATCGATCGTGAGGTGCCTGACGAACTCGACCTGCATCTCATCCTCGACAACTACAACACACACAAGGTTCCAGCCGTAAAGCGCTGGTTGGTTCGCCATCCGCGCTTTCACTTGCACTTCACCCCGACCTACTCCTCCTGGATCAATCTCGTGGAGCGATGGTTTGCGTCACTCACCGAAAAGAAGATCAAGCGCGCGGCCCACAAGAGCGTGCGTCGCCTGGAGGCTGATCTCAAAAGCTACATCGAGATCAACAACGAGAATCCCATGCCCTTTATATGGACCAAGACCGCCGACGAGATCCTCGCGGCAGTGGCCCGTTTCTGTAAACGAACTTCAAGCGCAGGACACTAG
>JAAELQ010000193.1 GCA_024226515.1 bacterium | reverse complement strand
TGACCACGACGTGGCGCTCGGGCTGGTCGAACCCGCTGCGCTCCAGGGCATCGCAAACCGTGGTGAACAAACGCAGGTTCTCGCGCGGTGGCCAGAACAACCAGCGGCGGATCGACACAACGCCTCCGGAGCGCAGCCTGGCCAGCAGGTCCTGCATCGCCTCGCGGGTGTACAGGAAGTTCTCCGTCAGGCTGTAGCAGCCCTGCGCCGACGCGGTCCAGGTGTCGAGGGCGTGCATCACGATCACGTCGAAGTCCCGGTCCGCGGAGCGCAACGCGTGGCGTCCCTCGCCGGCGACGAGCTCGACCCGGGGATCGAGGAAGGCTCCGCGGTTCACGTTACGATCGTTCTCCATCGACCAGCGCAGGATCGTTGGGTTGACGTCGACCGCCAGCACCGAGCTGGCTTCGCGCTCTAGAGCGACCATGAGCTGCGGGCCGGCGCCGACGCCGAGGATGGCGACGGCCGGTTCCGGCCGAACGAGATCGTACTCCGGCGACTTGAGGCTTTCTCGGAAGCTGTCGACGTCGGTCGAAGCGTCGCCGTCGATGACGTAGAAGCCCGGGCGGCCGGCGTCGGTCCGTGCGATGTGGTTCCACTCCGTGCGCTGGATGCGTCCGGCCAGGTCCGCGTGGAAGACGTCGGGGTCGAAGATCCCGGGATGCAGCGTCGCCGCCGCCAGCAGTGCCAGCGTGACCGCCGAAGCTGCCCGCAGGATGCCGTGCCCGCGGCTGTTCCATAGCAGCAGCGCGGCGGCACAGATCGCGGCGCCTCCGGAGAGCAGCAACGCGCGGATCGGCCCCGCCGTCATCATCGCGCCGACCGACGCCAGACAACCCAGCGAGGCGCCGGCGAGATCGGCCGCGTAGAGTCGCCCGATGCGCTCGCGGAAGGTCATGAACAGCTGGGTCAGCACCATGCCGCCGCAGAAGTTGAGCGCGACCAGCAGCACCCCGATGGCCGCGAGGTAGACGTAGGCGGCCATGCCGTCGACCTTGGCGAAGGAGAGATTGGGCGCGGGCGACAGCCACCCGTAACACGCCAGCAGAACCAGCGGCGC
>JAAELQ010000192.1 GCA_024226515.1 bacterium | reverse complement strand
TCCGCGTCGCCGGCACGAACGTCGACATCCAGGCCTCGCTGGCTCCGCTGCAGGGGATCTACGATCCGACCGCTTGCGATTGCCAGAACGGCGCCGTCGTTCGCTACTACACGCAGAAGGTCGGACGCGGCGGTGCCGCTCCGAGCAGCCGCGACATCTCCTCGGGTTGGCAGGCCACCGGCGTCAGCGCCGGCCTGGGCGCCACCTCGAGTGCCATCACCGTGAACTGCGCTGGCGACGACGACGTCTTCGTCGCCGCCGAGATCGAGTTCACGACCGTGGCGCCGGGTGCTGCGGGTTTCACGACGCTGGGCAAGGTGACCTCGAACTCC
Organism: bacterium; assembly: GCA_024226515.1. Taxonomy (GTDB): domain Bacteria; phylum Acidobacteriota; class Polarisedimenticolia; order Polarisedimenticolales; family Polarisedimenticolaceae; genus JAAELQ01. The sequence continues at coordinate 10,734 of JAAELQ010000192.1, read as the reverse complement.
ACTCGCGTCGAGTGTGGTCCGAACGTCGTCGACCAGCCGGTCCAGATCGAGCGTCCGCGCCAGAACCGTCCGCTGGCTCCGCGTGGAAAGGGTCGCCGCTAAGGCGAGCCGATAGCTCGAGCTAGATCGACGCTCAAAAAGGGCCGTGGGGAAAACCCCACGGTCCTTTTTCTTTGTCCGCGCGATTGCCTTTCGGCGGATATTCGATCCTGCGGCTTGACGATCCGCGCCTTGCTCGTACATTTAAGTCGCTGAAATGGCGACGTGCCCGAAAGTGGGGCGTTGTGCGGGATCCTGGGGGTCGGGATCCGCTGGAGAGGGACCGGGGTTGGCCCTTCTCTCTATATGTATCCGGCACGGGATCCGTAGCCGGAACGCGGCAACAAGCACAGGAGGACAAGGGAATGACGAGGACCTGGAAGAGGATTGTACTGGCCGTGGCGTTGGTCGGACTGGCCGCAACGCTTCAACCCGTGATGGCTGCCTGCGGCAGCTTCGCCACGATGACCACGATCACGGATGCCGGCCGGAGCTATATCTGGACGGAAGGGCAGTTCGACGCGAGCTACGCCTACCCGCCGTACGTGCTGGCCTACACGCCGCCGGTGAGCCCGAACCTCGACGGCGTCTGGTGGCGCCTCGGAGCGGGTAATCCGACGATCGGACTGGGCGACGACAGCGGCGCTTTCGACTTCATCGCCGACGGGGCGGTCTACTTCTACGGGCCGGGCGCGTACGGCTCGTACTTCGGCGCCAACATCTTCACCGGCTGGGGAGCCGACGGATCGGTCGACGGCTGCATCGAGCTGTCGGATCAGTGCAGCTGCGTGCTGCTCAGCGATTCCGACGGCGACGACACGAAGTTCGCGCTCATCGCGGCTCGTTCGGATGCCAACCTGCAGACGTTCTTCGAGCAGCCCGGCAACGACGGCTCCGGCAACTTCGCGGCGATCATCCTCAAGTCGCTGCCGCAGCCGAACGTCGTCCAGGCCAACCGGAACCCGGTCACGAACGATCTCGATCTGATCCGCGTTCGCGTCGACCCGCCGAGCCAGGGCGTCTACGCCAAGGACGGCTGCCAGTGCGGCCCCTCGGGCTACAAGGTGCTGGCGCAGATTCTTCCGCGCGGCTCCGCGGCTCCGTCCACGCGCTCGCTGGGTGCCTGGTCCGAGCTACCGACGGTCGGCGGCGGAGCGCAGGGCGAGACCAACCTCGGTCAGACGATCGACCTCGAGTCGCAGTGCGGTGCCTCGAACGTCGACATCTGGTTGACGGCGCAGGTCTTCTTCACCGACGGCTTCAGCGCCTCCACGGTGTCGTCGAACTCGACGCGCGTCGAGTGCGGACCGAACTACGTCGAAGAGCCGACGCAGATCGACCGTCAGGACCGTGGACGCAAGAACCGTCCGCTGACTCCGCGCGGCTCGCGTCGCCGCTGAAGACCAGGACCCCTGCTGGGGGAGACAGGTTTCCTCATTCTTCTCGGGGGCCGCGGGGCATTCGCCTCGCGGCCCCTTCCTATTCTCCCGCCTCTCGCAGCTCGAAGAGGCGGTACGTGCGGCCCCGATCGTTGGCCCACACGCCGGACACGCGCCACTGCGGACTCTCCTCGAGTCGCCGCACCACGTCGTCCTGAACGCCGAAGTCGTGCCACAGCACCGCGCGAAAGGTCGGCACCTGCTCGAGGAACGCGTCGAGCTCGTCGGCACGCAACGGTAGGCCGATGAACTCCTTCTCCGGGTAGCGGTAGATCAGACCCTCGGGGTGGTAGACCGCGCTGTTGACCATGTAGCGCTCGTGTCCCGCGAGGAACTCCTGCGGGACGGTGACCGCCTCGAGCGGGGCCATCGGCGCCGGACGCAGGTACGACGCCCCACCGACCAGCGACAGGCCGACGAGGGCCCACGCGGCTGCGACAGCCGGCCGCGAACCGGACTCGCTCGTCCCGCGAACCCAGGCTCCCGCGGCCAGGAAGAACGCGGGGAACGCCACGAGGTAGATGCGGAAGAAGTTCGAAGACATGCTCGAGTCGAGCACGAGGAAATAGGCGAGCGCCGAGAAGCCGGCGAGCGCCGGGCCGAGTCTGCGGCACACGACGAGCGCGAGCGCTCCGCAGAGCATGAACAGCATCGTATCCCACGCGATGCGCCCCTCTCGCACGAACCACTCCGGTCGCGGGACGACGAGCTCGTGCAGCCGCCGTAGACCCTCCTGCAGCGAGGGATGCAGCTGTACGACGAGGGTCGAGAGGAAGCCGAACTGCTCCGTCGGCGTGGCGAGGCCGTCCCACGTGAAGACGTAGTCGTGGCGCGCGATGATGCGGGCGTTGCGCCACCAGGCCCACACGAGCGGCAGCGCTGCCCCCGCGCCCCACAGCGCCGCGCGGCGGCGATTCGCGAGCCACGGCAGGAAGAGGAAGCCGCAAAACACGAAGTTCAGCCGCGCGACGAGCCCGATGCCGAAGAGCAGGCCCGACGCCGCGGCCCCCGCGGATCCTCGCGAGACGGTAAGCGCCAGCAACGCTGCCCACGTGCTGAACCAGGTCAGCGCTTCCGGCCCGTAGTGACAGGTGAAGCCGACGACCGGACCGGCGGCGGCCGCGAGGAGGCCCGTCGCGATCGCTCCGTGGCGCACGGGGCGGGCCTCGCCGGGCTGCAGCCGCGCGACGAGGTAGGCGACGGGAACCGCGGCCAGCGAGAACAGGCCGGCGACCGTCTCCGGTCGCACGAAGGGAGCCAACAACGCGCAGAGCCGGTGCCACAGCGGGGGATACCAGAGATACTCCTGGCCCGCGAAGAGCGTGAATCCCGCCCCCTCGCGCAGGTTGCGGATCAGCGCCAGATGGCGCCAAGGATCGTAGGGCGGAACGTCGAGATTCGACAGGAAGACCCAGCGCAGCGCGCCGGCCAGCGCGAGGAGCAATCCCAGCGCCATCCAATCGGCCTGCTCGAGGCGCGAGGGCCGCAGACCGCGAGCGCTCACCGCACCGCCGCAACACAGCGCGCGACGCGAGTCACCTGGTCCTCGGCGAGGCCGGGATACAGCGGCAGCGACAGCACCTCGCGGCACGCGCGCTCCGTGACCGGCAACGAACCGCGAGCCCAGTCGAAGCGTCGATAGGCGTCCATCTCGTGGACGGGCTCGGCGTAGTGAATCCCGTGCCCGATTCCCTCGGCGTCGAGCGCCGCGACGTAGCGCTCGCGCTCGCGAACGCGAACGACAAACAGGTGATAGGCGTGGGCCGTTGCATCGGCGGGGGGGGCGAGCGCCTGCCCCGTTCCGGCGAGCGCGGCGTGGTACAGGCCGGCGAGCCGCCGCCGCTCCGCGACGCTGGAAGACAGCTCGGTCAGAAGGACACGGAGGATCGCGGCTTGCAGCTCGTCGAGCCGACTGTTGAGCCCCTCGATCCGGGAGTGGCGCCGTTCGTCGAAGCCGTACATTCGCAACTGGCGTAGCCGCTCGGCGAGCTCGCCGTTCGAGGTCACGCAGGCGCCGCCGTCCCCGTACGCGCCCAGGTTCTTCGTCGGATAGAACGAGAAACAGCCGATGGCCCCGATGCTCCCGACGGAACGCCCCGCGTCCGCCGCGCCGTGGCCCTGCGCGCAGTCCTCGACGACGGTGAGGCCGTGGCGCTCCGCGAACTGTAAGACACCCGCCATCGGGACGGCCCGACCGTACAGGTGAACCGGAACGATGCAGCGCGTGCGGTCGCCCACTACGGCCTCCAGTGCGGCGGCGTCGATCAGCAGCGTGTCGGGGTCCACGTCCACGAAACGCGGGATCGCGCCGAGCGAACGGATCGCCGCCACGGGCGGCACTCCCGCGTTGGCGACGGTGATCACCTCGTCTCCCGCGCCGACTTCCAGCGCGCGCAGCGCCAGGGCCAGGGCGTCCGTCCCGCTGGCCACGCCGACGGCCTCCGACGCGCCGCAGAACGCCGCGAACTCGCGTTCGAACGCCGCGACCTGCGGCCCCAGAATGAGTCGGCCCGAGTCGAGAACCTCGCGAATGGCCGCGTCGATCCGGTCGCGCGCGGCGCGATGCCCGGGACGGTAGTCGAAGAAGGGGATCACCGGTCGGCACCGTCCCTGTAGTGACGGATCGTTCGCGCCAGCCCGTCGGCCAGGTCGATGCGCGGCTTCCAGCCGGTCGCCTCCTCGAACGAGCGGTAGTCCCCGTAGTAGTCCCCGATGTCGATCGCCGCGGCGTCCGCGGGGAAGGGGACGATCTCGTGCTCGAACGGCACCAGGCCGCGCAGGATGTCGACGAACTCGAGCAAGCTGTACGGACGCTCGTGTCCCAGGTTGAACACGCGGCCCAGCACCTCGGGCCTCTCTCCCGCGACGAGCAGCGCCTCCACGACGTCGTCCACGTAATTGAAGTCGCGCTTCTGCTCCCCGCTGCCGAAGATCGAGATCTTCCGTCCGGCGAGCGCCAGCGCCACGAAGATGCCGACGAACCCTTTGTTGCGGCTCTTCAGATCCATCCGCGGACCGTACGTGTTGGTCAGGCGCAGGCTGACGGTCGGCATGCCGTGCACCTGGTGATACAGCGTGTAGTACATCTCCGCGGCGAGGTTGTTGATCCCGTTGACGTCGACCGGCTCCAGCGGGTGCTGCTCGTCGACCGGCAGGTAGCGCGGGCGGCCGTAGAGCTGGCGCGTGCTGGCGAAGACGACGCGCGCGTCGGGGTTGCCCTCGCGGCAGCACTCGAGCAACGACAGCTGGCTGCGGCAGTTGATCTCGAGATCGGTCATCGGGTCGCGCATGCTCTCGCTGTGGCTGACCTGCCCGGCGAGGCTGAAGATCAAGTCCTGTCCCTGGACCAGGTAGCCCAGGCTGTGCCGGTCCCGCACGTCCGAGAAGTTGACGCGCACTCGGTCGCGCACCGGCGCGATGTTGTTCAGGTTCGCGCCGTACGCCGGCAGCATCGAGTCGACGAGCAAGACCTCCGCGCCGAGGTCCACGAGGCGCAACGCCAGGTTGCTGCCGATGAATCCGATGCCGCCGGTGATCAGCACCTTGCGGCCGCGATACGTGTCACGCACCTTTCGCCCCCCTGCGTTTGACGTAGCGCACCACGAACTGCGGACTCTTCGAGTGGTCCAGGAACAGGCGCCCCAGGTACTCCCCGATGGTGCCCAGGATCACGAGCTGGACCCCGGCGAAGAACACGATGATGACCAGCACCGTCGGCAGGCCGCGCGTCACCTCGGGGTTGATCCACAACTTGTCGACGACGATCGCGATCATCAGCAACACGCTGCTCGCGGAGGTGAACAGCCCCAGCAGCACCGACAGGCGCAGCGGAGCGATCGAGAAGTTGAGGAACATGTTCGTCCACAGCCGCATCAACTTGCGCAGCGTGTACCCGGAAGATGCCGTGTCGCGTTCCAGGTGCTCCACCTCCACCTGACCGACGTTGGAGGTCGCGCGCAGGATCAGACCGTCGATGTACGGGAACGCGCCCTTGTACGCGGTGATCTCGTCCACGAGGAAGCGATTCAGAATCTTGAAACTGGAGAGGTACAGATCGCGCGGCTTCTTCAGCATCCAGTTCGCCACGCGGTCGTTGAACCGACTGCCGAGATTGCGCCAGGAGTCGTGCCGCTTCGCGCGGTAGCGCCCGTAGACGACGTCGCGGCCGCCGGTGCGAATCTCGTCGTACAACACGCGGACCTGGTCCGGGGGATTCTGTCCGTCGTCGTCCAGCACGGCGGTGTAATGCCCGCTCGCATGGTTGAGACCGGCCAGAACCGCGCTGTGCTCGCCGAAGTTGCGGGCCAGGTGGAGAAACACGACGCTGTCCGGGTGCCGCTCGGCCAGTTCGGCGCAAACGCGTTCGCTGTCGTCGCTTGAGCCGTCGTTGACCAGGACGACCTCGATGCGCAGATCGGCATACAGCTCGTGAATCGACTCGACCACCCGCGCGACGCTGGCGCTGCCGTTGAAGACGGGGATCACGAAGGACAGATCGGGCCGGTGCTCTGGCGGGGGGGAGGCGGGCACGCACACTCCTGAGGCGACCGCGGCCGCCTGCTAACCTTCTTGCTACCAATAGATTATCGTCCGCGCAGCCGAGAGGTGTCAACGCGGCGCCGGCCGCCTAGAATGAACGCCATGAATCCGCGGCCCGGCGCCACAGCTTCGATCGGCAAGCGGCGGGCCCGTATTGCGGCGCTGCTGGGCCTCGCCCTGCTGTTGACGGCGCTCAACGCGGTCAAGCCGCTGCACATCGACGACCCGTTCATCCATCGCGTGGCGGAGCAGGTTCGTGCGGATCCGACCGACCCGTACGGCTTCGACATCTTCTGGCTGCAGTGGCCGCAGCCGGTCCACGAGGAGCTGACCCCGCCCGTGGTCCCGTACTGGTGGGCACTGGGCCTCACCCTCGCCGAGCATCCCGTGGCCTGGAAGCTGTGGCTCTTTCCGTTCGCGCTGATTTTGACCGTTGCGCTGCACTCCATCCTGCGCCGCTTCGCCCGTGGGGTCGAGCTGCCCGTCGTGGCGCTCACGGTCCTGTCACCGGCGATCTTGCCGGGGTTCAACCTGATGCAGGACGTGCCGGCGCTGGCCCTCGCGGCGGCGGCCCTGGCCCTCTATTTCGAGGCGCACGCCAGGGACTCGTGGGTCTGGGCGCTGGCGGCCGGCGGGCTGGCGGGACTGGCCACCCAGACCAAGTACACCGCCGTGGCGGTCCTGGCCGTGATCGCGCTGCACGGGTTGCTCTCGCGCCGCTTCCTGCGCGCCGGCGCCGCCGTGGGGCTGGCGCTGGCCGTCTTCTTCGGCTGGGAGGCGCTGATGACGGCGCGCTACGGGCAGGGGATGTTCTTCGGGCAGGTGGAGCACGGGCTGTTCTGGGTCCCGCGAGGGCAGATGGTCCTGCACCTGCTGCGCCTGCTCGGGGCCACCGCTCCGGCCCTGCTGCTGCTGGGGCTGGCGGCCCTGGGGGCGACGCGGGGCATCCTCACCGCCGGCGCGGCCGTCGTCTGCGGAGGGTTCCTCTCCCTGTTGTTCGTCCCGGTGGAGACGCTGCTGTATCCCGTGCTGGGCGCGGGGCTGGCCCTGGCCGTGGGCGCCTGCGCCTCGGGGCGACTGCTGACGGCGGGGATCGCGGGGTTGAGCCGGCCCGCGCGGAAGGTCGACTGGCTGCTCGCGGGCTGGCTCGTGGTCGAGATCGGGGTTTTCTTCGCCGCCAGCCCGTTCCCAGCCGTGCGCCGGATCCTGGGGCTGACAATCGTCTCCACCGTGATCCTGGCCCGCGCGCTCTCCCGGCAGGCGCGACGCGAGGCGCTGAGAGGGGTTGTGGCGGTCGTGACGGCGCTCGGGCTCCTCCTGGGGGGCTTGTTCTGGTATGTCGACCTACGGGAGGCCCAGGCGTCACCCGCGGCCGTCAGGCAGGCCCTCGCCGAGATCGGGGCCCGGAGCGACGGTTCCCGGGTCTGGTTCGTCGGGCACTGGGGCTTCCAGCACTACTGCGAGCAAGCCGGGTTCCGGCCGGTCGTGCCGGACGTCTCGCGGGTCCGCGCCGGCGACTGGCTGCTCGTCCCGGATCCGGTAGACCAGCAGCGGATCGTGCTCGACGGCGACGAGCTGGCCGCTGCCGGCCGCGTGGCGGTCGAGACGGGGCCGGCGCTGCGCACCGGCTACGGCTACTACGGCGGTAGCTCGGCGCTGACTCACGCGCGAGGCCCGCGCCTGACGGTCGATCTGTATCGAGCGCGGCGCGACTTCGTGGCGCGGTCCTCCTGGACCGCGCGGCAACTGGCCGACTGGGCGGTGCAGGCGGGCGGCCGCACGGCCGCCGCGGCGCTGCCGGCGCTCGTACGCTCGCTGGCGTCTTCCGCCGCCGACGACCGCATGCAGGCGACCCGCGGCCTGGCCGCGCTCGGCCGCCTCGGGGCGCCGGCGGTGGCCGAGCTCGGTCGATCGCTCGGGGACGCCGAACCGGCGGTGAGGTACGGCGCCGCTCGCGCGCTGGGCGCGATCGGGGACGCCGCGGCCCGGCAAGCGCTGGAGGCGCGGCTGGACGACCCGGACCCCGGTGTGCGCGAGGAGGTACGACGCGCCCTCGATCGCCTCGGTCCCGGTTGAGCAGACGCTCGCTCGGCGTTGCGTTATCATCTGCATGCTCGGCGCGGGCCCGCGCGCCCAGACAAGGCTCCGAACCCGAACCCATGATCGACACCCGGAAACTGACGCGCTGGTACGACTTCCAGGCGCGGTTCTACAGTCTCTGGCGCGATAGCGCCGAGCACCCGCTGATCGAGGAGGTCGACCGGGCGCTGTCCGACGTGGGCGGCGAGCGGCGCGTGCTCGACGCCGCCTGCGGGACGGGCCTGTTCGGCGTGGGCCTCGCTCGCAAGCATCCCGGCTGGTGCGTCCACGGGCTGGACATGTCGTTCGGCATGCTGCAGGTCGCGCGCGATCGGGCGCGCCGGCTCGGCGCGGACAACGTCGTCTTCCAGCGCGGGGACGTGACGCGGATCCCGTTCCGCGACGGGGCGTTCGACATCGTGGTCTCCGCCGGGTTGCTGCCGCACCTCAACGCCCCGCAGACGGCGCTCGAGCAATACCGGCGCATCCTCGCGCCGGGCGGCCGCCTGATCGTGGTCGAGTTCGATCGCGACTCGATGAGCCTCGGCACGAACGTCGTCTTCCGCACGCTGATGCTGGGCTACAAGGTGATCTCGACCGTGCTGCCTCGGTTTCGTTACACCCGGCGCTGGAGCGCCGAGCGTAGCCTGATCGACCGGGACGCCTTCGAGGAGCAGGCTCGCCGGGCCGGCCTGACCCAGGAGTTCGCGCGCGCGGCCAACGACCACTTGCTGTTCCGCTACTCCGTCGCGGACGGAGCCGCGAGATGAGCGCCGCACGGCCGCGCACCGTGGCGATGGCACAGTCGAACTACATCCCGTGGAAGGGATACTTCGACATGATCCGCCGGGCGGACCTGTTCGTGTTCTACGACGATGTGCAGTTCACGAAGGAAGACTGGCGCAATCGAAACAAGATCAAGACCGCCGTGGGAACGCAGTGGCTGACGATCCCGTGCGGCAAGAGCCCCAACCGCCGCATCTGCGACGTCGAGATCGAGTCGTCGTACTGGCAGAGCAAGCACTGGCGCACGATCGAGTACAACTACACGCGAGCCCCGCACTTCGCCGAGTATCGCGAGCTGTTCGAGGAACTGTACGTCGCCACGCGCTGGACGAGTCTGATCGACGTCAATCGCGCCTTCATCGAGCGTATCTCACGCGAGGTCCTCGGAATCGACACGCCCTTCGGCGATTCGCGCGACTACGACCTGCCCGACGAACGGCGCAAGGAAGAGCGCTGGCTGCGACTGCTGGAGATCCTCGGGGCCGAGCGCTTCATCATCGGCCCTACCGCGCGCAACTACATCGACGCCGAGAAGGAGGCCCGAATCGCCCGCGACGGCATCGAGCTGCTGTGGATGGACTACGGCGCCTACGCCGAGTACCCGCAGCTCTTCCCGCCGTTCGAGCACAAAGTCAGTATCATCGACCTCGTATTCAACGTCGGCCCCGCGGCCGCGCGTTACCTGGGGCCGGGCGACGGGAGCTGAGCGTGTCGATTCGCGACGACCAGCGGAAGTACTACAGCGACCTGTTCCGTCGCCACGGGCGCGATCCGCAGGCGCTCGGCCATCGCGACCGCGAGACCCAGTGGGAGCGCTACGCCCGACTGGGGCGCGTCTTCGACCACGAGCACACGAGCTTCCACGTGCACGAGATCGGCTGCGGCTTCGGCGACATGGGGCAGTTTCTCGCCGAGCGCCACGCCGCCGCGCAGTACTCCGGCAGCGAGGTCTGCGACGAGTTTGTCGAGGTCTGCCGGCAGCGCTTCCCGCAAGGGGAGTTCTTTCTGCGCGACATCACCGCCGAGCCCCCGCCAGAGCGCTACGACTACGTGACGCAGAGCGGCACGCTCAACGGCCGCTTCGGCGCGACGGAGGACGACTGGCGCCGCTTCGTCTTCTCCATGCTGGACTCGATGTACGCGCTGTGCCGCCGGGGCATCGCCTCGAACTTCCTGACGACCTACTCCGACCCGGCGCTGCAAAACCCCGAACTGCAGTACCACGATCCGGCCGAGATCCTGGACTACGCGCACAAGAAGCTGTCCCGGCACTGCGAGATCGACGCGGCGGGACCGCTGTACGAGTTCACGCTGCGTGTCTATCGGCCGGAGTACGTGCGCGCGCGCTACGCCGGGACGACGTTCGATCGCTACTTCGAGGGACGCGGGAACTGAGTCGTTTCTTGCGTGGTCTTGCGTTGCTCGGAGGGGAGGCCCCGGGGGCTACTGCCCCCGGACCCCCGCTACCGCACTCCACGACGGCCGCAGACGGCCATCGTTCCGTTTGGTCCTTTTCTCTCGGAGGGCGATTTGCGGTCGGGTGAAGCTGTTCGCCGCTTCAACGGGTTCCGATGTCGTCGGATCGAGGACCGCCGTCGAGACGAGGCAAGTGGCAACGATCGCACCTCGTTCCGAAAGAACCAGGACCAAACGGAGTGATGGCGGTCTGCCGCCGTCACGCAGTGCGGTAGCGGGGGTCCGGGGGCAGTAGCCCCCGGGGGCTCCCCGAAACAACACGGGCCCCGCCCTCCCAACGCGAGGACGAGGCCCATCGAGAACGAAACGATCCGGTCAGCTCAGATCGATCGCCTCTTCGTCATCGAAGGCGTGCGCCACCGGTGGTGGCTCGCAC
>JAAELQ010000191.1 GCA_024226515.1 bacterium | reverse complement strand
GTGCGAGCCACCACCGGTGGCGCACGCCTTCGATGACGAAGAGGCGATCGATCTGAGCTGACCGGATCGTTTCGTTCTCGATGGGCCTCGTCCTCGCGTTGGGAGGGCGGGGCCCGTGTTGTTTCGGGGAGCCCCCGGGGGTTCCTATCAGCGCGAGGCGAATCCCGCCTCAATCCACAGTCAACGCCGCCGGCAGGAAAGCCGACTCCAGAATCCGCGTGTCCGGCGCGCGCACCTTGGCGCGCGAGAACGCGAGACCGGCCGGTCCACTGCCGATCGCGGTGAACTGCAGCGTGCACAGCTCTCCCTGCCCGCTGACGCCGGGCACGCGGCCCAGGCGCGAGAGCCCGACGACGACCGCGCCGCCGGCGCTCGACGGCGCCGCGAAAAATGCTGTCGGGTTGCCGTCCGAACCGAGGAACGGTCCCTCGCTTCCCTGTTCGAAGCGCAGCACGGCCGGGTTGAACAGCAAGTGGAACGGCGCGTGGCCGACGTCCGTGGCGAAGTCGATCAGCATGGTCACCGACACGGTGTCGCCGATCGACGCCTGCGGCGGTCGAACCAGCATGCGCACGACCGGATCGGCGGAGTTCTCCGGCGGCTCGGAGTCGTCGTCGTCGCTCCGGCGCACCCGCTCCGGGGAGGTGTCTTCCGGCTGCTCCGCGGTCTCGGCGGGCAGCGGGTCTACTTGTCCGGATCCCTCGGCCGGCGGGGTCGGCTCGTCGGCCGAGCGGTTCGCGGGCGCGCCCGCGGTGAACGACCCCGCGGTGGCGGGAGGTCCGACGTTCGATCCGCTGCGTCCGGAGGACGGCCCGCCCGGGGACGTGCGGCTCGCGCCTCCGCCTCCGCCGGCGGAGCCGCTGCGCGACGCGCCGGAGCGAGGAGTCGAGTCCTGGGGCACCGGGATCGTGATCTGAACCGGCGGCGGGAGCGAGTTCGCGGACTGCCGCCGCTCGGTCGGCCCGCGCGATCCGGTCTCGGCAGACTGCGCCGTCCGGTCGACCTCGACTTGCCGCGGCGCCTCGGGAGTCGGTGCGATAGGTGTCGGGCGGGAGGGGACGGCCTCGTCGCGTCGCGGGGTCGGTGCAGCCGGCGGCGCCTCGACGGGCTGCGCCGGGTCGGGAGCGTTCTCCTGCTGCGTCACCGCCTCGGCGTCGTGGGTCGCGCTGGACGATTCCGCGCGCGGGCTCTCGTCGGCGACCCGTGGCTCGGCGGGATTCCAGAACAGCGCGAAACCCAGGACGGCCACGAGGAGGCCCCCGGCGATCGACGCGGCGACGGTTGCCTTGTTCATGGGTCGGTCGGGAACCCCTGCAGCGTGCCGGTGAACCAGTCGACGAGAATCGGCTGCGGCTGGTTCGAACCGTCGAGGACTGCCGAGCCTCCTCCGCCGAGGTTCTGTCCCAGGAAGTCGATGTTGGGCGAATCCGCCTCGGCGGCGCCGAAGACGAGGAACTGCAGGCTCGCCGCGATCTGCGTCCCCTCGACGGCCGCGGCGGTCGGGCCGATCACGGTGCAGCCGATGAAGACCTCGCCCGATCGGGGCGCCGATTCGCTGAAGAAACAGTTGCCCGAATCGAAGATCTCCGAGTCGGTCACCTCGACGAACTGACTGAAGTTATTCGGGTAGCCGATCGAGAACGCCACGCCACCGACCGGTTCGTCGACGTCGGTCAGCAGGACGTCCAGGACGATCCGTCCGCCGTCGATCGACCTGGTCTGCATCGAGACGTAGCGCTCGTCGACCGAGGACGCTTCCGGAGTAAAGTCGGCCACGGCCGGGACGATGCCGCTACCCAGCGTGTCTCCGCTCTTGCACGCCGTCGTCACCAGCAGCGTCAGGGCGACGCACGCGGCGACCCTCGTCTCAGTTCGGCCGATCACGGTTCCGCTCCCTGGTAGATGAGAGATACCACGTACTCATTGTCCGTCTCCGAGAAGTCCGCGGCGACGTCGATCTTCATCCGTTTCAGAATGAAGCCCACTCCGATGGTCCCATGATACTGCGTGTCCCGCCCGTCGAACAGCTTGGCCGTGGCCTCCTCGGCCAGGAACCCTTCGCCCGTGGTCGCCCGGATCGTGCTGTCGGACTCCGAGAACGCGCCGCCGCGCAGGGCCATGATCGGCCAGCGGTTGTTCGTGTTGCGCAGGACGTACTCGGCGCCGAGGCGGCCGTCCGTGGCATCGTCGGCGGTGAAATCCGAATCGGAGTTGGTCAGCGTGTTGACGCCGGGGATGAAGCCGTCGACCAGGCTCGAGTACTCGGTGTGGTCGGCTCCGAAGGCGAGCATCAGTCGATTCGTGGCCCACCAGCTTCCGCCCACGCCGTAGGAGTCGGGCAGGTTCAGCCGCGAGGTGAAGCGCGCCCCCACGGTACCTTCGACGTCGAAGATGTCCAGGCCTCCCGCGACGATCTCCTCGGTGAACTTGAAGTGCGGTCCGCGGCGGTAAACGGCGCCGAGGCTCCACTTACCGGTCTCGCGGTAGATGATACCGAGGCTGTAGACGACCTCCTCGTCGGAGTCGTCAATCCGCGTCTCGAGGTTCAGCTCCGGCTCGAGGTACAGGTTCGGCGGGTCGAGACTGGCCGTCGTGTCGACCACGTTGTTCACGACGGACGACTTGATGTCGAGCCGCGACAGCGTGAAGCTCAAGCCGATGCCGAGCTTGTCCGTGACGCGAATCCCGGCGCTGGCGTTGATGTTGACCACGTCGATGTCGACCGAGCCCTGCCCCTCGAGGATCGTCACTCCGATGGAACCGGGAACCGCGAACGTGCTGGAGCTGATGGCCTCGGTTTCGAAGTTCAGGACCTCCTGGCGCGAGACGCCCTGGGCCCACGGTTTCTTCGTGTCGTAAACGGTCACGGCGCTGAGGAACGTCGGGCTGAAGGTGTCCTCCTGATCCGCGCCGCTGGCGATGCGCGCGTCGATGGTGGGCTGGTTCTCACGCACCACCTTCGCGTTCGCCGCGTTGTCCACGAGCCGCATCTCGCCGAAGTACTCCGGGCGATTCAGAAAGCTCAGCCCCGCCGGGTTGGCCTGGGCGGCGGTGGCGTCGTCGGCCAGGCCGATGAACGCGCCGCCGAGCGCTAGCGAGCGAGCACCGGGATTGATGAAGTTGAACCGCAGGTCGCGAAACGCCTCCTCGTCGGTCAGCGACCAGGCCGGTGGGACCATGACGAGGGCGATCGCGAGTGCCAGGATTGCTGGTCGCATGCTTCCTTCCTGGGTTTCGACCGAGATTGGGCTACTGCTGCAGTCTTTTATCCCAGGGATGGCGGCAATGTCAACCCGGGCAGACTACCCGAGCACGCTCAATTCGCGCAGCAGCACCGCGGCGCTCTGGTAGCGCTCGTCCCGGTCCTTCTGCATGCAGCGCCGGATGATTCGGGCCAGCTCGGGCCGCAGGGCGGGCCGCAGGTCGAGCGGATCGGGCGGCGTCGCGTTGCGGTGCATCTCGAGCACCTCGTTCGTCGACGCCGCCTTGAACGGGCGGCGCCCGGTGGCGAGCTCGAACAGGATCAGCCCCAGGGAGTAGATGTCGCTGCGCTCGTCGAGCGGCTTGAACTCGGCCTGTTCGGGCGAGGCGTAGTCCGGCGTCCCGACGAACACGCCGTGGCGCGTCATACCCGGATCGCCCACGAGACGTGCCAGGCCGAAGTCGGTGAGATACGGCTCGCCCGTCTTGTCGACCAGGATGTTCTGCGGCTTGATGTCGCGATGCAGGACCCGATTGCTGTGGGCGGCCGCGAGGGCGTCCGCCAGCCGCGCCGAGACGAAGATCATCCGCTCTTCCTCGAACGGTCCCTCGCGACGAATCGCCTTGGACAGCGTCTCGCCCTCGATGTACTTCATCGTCAGGTACTTCTTGCCGTTGTAATCGCCGAGGTGGTAGATCTTGACGATGTTCGGGTGCGTCAAGTCCATCGAGAGGATGATTTCGCGCCGGAAGCGCTCGAGCATGTCCTCGTTCGCAGACAGCTCCTTCTTCAACAGCTTGATCGCGATGTGCGTGCGCAGCATCCGGTCGAATGCCTTCCACACGATGCCGGTGGCCCCCTTGCCGACCTCGTCGATCAGCTCGTAACGGCCGTCGAAGACGTCGGACGGGTTCGAGCCGACGCTGGTTGCCCGATCGGCGGGGAGCTGGAGGGTCGGTGTCTGCGTCGCCCCGCGAGAGGGCAGCGACAGCGACGGCCGGTCGTTGAGCCAGCGCCGGAAGAAATAGTTCACCAGCACGAAGCGCCGATCGGCGTCGCGTCGCACGAAGCCGAGGTGCTCCAGCCGGTGCAGACTGCCCTCGAGCTGAGCCGACTCCATCGGTAGCTCGCGCTGGATCGAGTTGCTGGTCGAAGATTCGTGACTGGCGACGGCGCGGATGATCTCGTGCTCTTCCTCGGTGAGCATGTCGAAGTCCACCGAGAAGAAGAAGCTGACCATCGGGTCGGCCGCGACCTGCGCTACCGCGTCCTCGAACGAGCCCATCTCCGTGCAGCGTTTGCACAGCAACTGGATCAGGTACGGGTGGTTGTCGCAGTGCGAGCGAATCGCCTCGACGGTCTCGTCGTCGAACCGGGGTCGCGAGTCGGTCGGCAGGTTGGCCTGCCGGATCAGATCCCGCGCCTCCTCGTCGGACAGGTTGTGGATGTAGAGCGGCGGGCTGAAGCCGTGGAGGAACGGCGAGGTGTCGCCGCGCTGGTCGGCCAGGGCCCAGAGCCGGATCGTCGAGGCCAGAACCGAACGGATGTCTTCCTGTGACTGCAGCGCCCGGCGCAGCTTGCGCAGAATCGCCGGGTCCTTCTCGTTCAGCTTGATCAGCTCCTCGACCTCGTCGCACAGGAGCAGGAGCTTGAAGTTCTTCGATCGCAGCTTACGCCGCAGACGGTTGAGCGACGGGAAGACGCTGTCCGCCTCGACGTCGGCGGGCTCGATCCCGATCTTCTCCAGCCGCGGCTCGGCGTCCAGCAGCGAGTCGCTGAAGCCCATGTGCAGCTCGTCCGGGCTGTCCGCACCCTGAAAGTCCCAGAACAGCGGGAAGTACTGCGACTCGGGCCCCGAGGTCAGGTGCTCGATCTGTTTGAGCAGGGAGGTCTTCCCGATGCGGCGGGTCCCGAGAAGCCACAGCCAGTCACGGTTGCCGTCGAGGATCTCATCGATCAGCCCCTGACGCCCGTAGAATTTCTCGGCACGGACCCACTGGCCGACCACGAAGGGTGCCGGCATTCTCAAACCTCCTCGGGGCTGCCGACGGCCTCGACGTCACTCAGCGTGATTCGCCGGCGCTTTTCTTCATGGAGTCGATTGACCAAGGCTATACAAATCTTCTGAATTAGGAAAGGCTTGCAATCCCCGAGATCGATGATCCGGTCGGTGACCCCGTTCTCCATCGTGAATACGCCCTGGATCGGCACCTCGATCAGTCGCCTGGCGTCTTCCTGGCGGAACGGCTTGACCGGAACTTCCTCGAAGAAGTTGTACCAGGGGCTGCCTTCGCTCTCCCAGTGTTTCTTGATGCTCACGCCGGAGACGACGGCGACGAGGTTCTCGGCGAAGCTCTTCATGAACAGACTGCGCAGTCGCTGATTCACGCGCGGGTCGTAGGTGTTCAGCTCGTCGATCTCATCGATCAGCAGCGCCAGCTTGGGCCTCTTGTCCGTCGCCTGCTCCAGCGCGCCGAGCACGTTGCGCACGTCGCGCACGAACTCGCGATACTGGTACTTGTGGCCGTCGTGCAGCGCCTCGTTCGGTTGCACCCCGTTCAGCTTCGGCTCCAGCTCGTGGAACACGTCCTCGGCCAGGCGCGCGAAGAAGCCCTCCTCGGGCGTTCCCTGCAGGTCGATGTAGACGGGGAAGAACGTCCACTCGGGGTCCTTCAGCGCGTGCAACCTTCGTTTCAGACTATGCTGGAACGACGTCTTGCCGATGCGCCGCTCGCCGTAGAGCAGGATGCTGTTGTTGTGGATCGTCTGCAGCACGCGCTCCATCAGTCGTTCGCGCCCGTAGAACAGCTCGTCCTTCAGCACCGGGGCGCCCGCGATGTACGGGTTGAAGCGGCGCTTGAGCAGGCGGTTGCGGTTGCGCGTTCTGCGCACGACGGTCGCGCCGACGACCAGCGCCACCACGGCGAGCGCCACGGCGGCGGCCCACGGTTCCTTGTAGAGCGGCACGACGTAGAGCGCAGCGTAACGGATGCGCTGCTGCACGCCGTGCTCGTCCACCGCCTCGACGATGATCGTGTTGACGCCCTCCTCCAACTCGGACGTCACGGTGAAGACGGTCTTGATTCCGGTCAGCCCCGCCTTGTTCTCCACGACGACGTTGGCGTCTCGCGCGATCGTGGATTCCGGCACGCCGTCGAGCGCGGCGAATTCGCCATCGTCGTCCGTGTGCGGTACGACCATCGCGTTGACCTTGACCGGCGCCTCGTCGTCGACGGAGCCGGTGAGCGACAGGCGGGACGAGGTGGTTCTTTGGGCGTAGACCCAAACCTGATCGGCCGCTAAGATCTCGGCGTCCTCGGGAATCGGCTCCCCGCTGCGGTCCAGGGACGTGCGGTGGTCGGGCACGATGGTGATGAACGGCGCGAGGTTCTCCGCGAGCGCGATCAGCGCCTCGCGGATCATCCGGTTGCCGCGGCTGATGTTGGCCAGAGCCTTGGCGTTCGTGTTGTCCAGGCCGAGGATCTTGTTGGACGCTGCCACCGCGGCCGCAACGTCGCTGGAGTCGAAGTGGCGCTGGGTCTCGTCGAGCAACCGCTGGATCGAGGTGGTGGTGCTGGCTTCCTGTTCGCGGCGCGCCTGTACATCGAGCCAGCTCTTCTGGAGTGACTTCGCCTCGTTCTGCTGGGGGTCGAGAGCCAGCACGCCCTGCAGCTCGGACAGCGCGGCCACGTAATCGTCCGCCGAGGCGAGTTGCTTCGCTTCCCTCAGGGCGCGCGCGATCGCGTCCTGCATCTGCTGCTCGTCGAGTTGGGCCCGGATCGCCAGCTGCGCCTCTTCGAGTAGGGTCTGGATCTCCGGACGCGCGTCGAGGTTGAGGGCCCGCGCGAAGCTCGAGGCCGCGTCCTCGTAACGACCGGCCGTGAGATGTCCTCGCCCGTCGTTCACGAGACGCGCGATCGCGTCCTCGGTCTGCTGCCGCTGTTGCTGGGCCGCGATCTCGCCAAGCAGCCGGTTCTTCTCCGCGACGGCTCTCGGCTCGTCGTCGGCCTCGTTCAGCAGCCGGTCGAGCACGCCGATCGCCTCGGCCAGCTTGCCGTCGCCTTCGAGCGTCCGTGCCTCCGCGAGCCGGTCCTGGATCATCTGTTCGCGGCGTTGCTGCTCCTGCTCGGCAGCCTGGCTGCGCGTGTCCGCGATCAGCCCGCGATATCGCTGCAGTTCGGCCGTGCTGTCCGGCGAGCCGGCCAGCGCACCGAGTCGCTCTTCGGTGTCGAACGACTGTGCCGCCGCGTCGAGCTGGCCCAGGTTGTAGTAGGCGATCCCCAGCTTCATGTAGGGGAAGTACTCGATGAAATTCATGCCGTACGTCTGAGCGTTGGGCGCGGACTCCGGCTTCTCCTGGATCGCCTGATCCAGCAACTGGACCGCCTGGAGCCACTCGCCGTTCTCGAGTGCCTTGTTCGCGTCGCGGTACGTCTCGTACCAGACGGCGTGGGCCACCGTGGACGCGAGCAGGGCCACGACGGCCGTCAGCAGCAGGGCACGGTGGAGGCTGTTGCGGGGGTATCGCATCCCAAGTGCCTATTAGAGCACGACTTGGCTGCTCTTAGTCTACCAGTCCGGCCAACTCGTCCCGGGTCGTCTGCAGCTTCTCGAGTCGGCCCACGGCCTCCTCGAGCCGCTGCCGTACCTCCTCGACCTTGTCCGCGGGGGCCCGCTCGACGAAGCTCTGGTTGCTCAGCTTCGCGCGATCCTTGCGGACGCCCTGGTCCAGTTTCTCGATCTCCTTGTCGAGCCGGCCGATCTCCTCGCGCAGATCGATGTACTTCCCGAGGTCGATGTACAGCTCGAACGCCTCGTCGTAGTGCGTCGCCATGCCCCGGGTCCGCTCCTCGACGAACTCGACCGAGTCGAGACGCGCCAGGAAACGCACCGGCTCGTCCAGTCGCTCCAGCATCGGGCGCGTGTCGTCGTGCAGCGACTTGACCTGGACGGTCAGGCGTAGGTTGTCCTTGAGGTTGCTCGCCGCCCGCAGTTGCCGCACGGCGACGACGAAACGCTGCACGATGGCGAAGCGCGCCTCGATCTCCGGCTGCGGCTCGTCGCGCGGCTGCGGGAAGGGCTGCCGGATCAGCAGCTCGGAGCCGGGACGCTCCTCGAGCCACAGTCCCAGGCCATCCATCGCGGGCTTCAGCCGCGACCACAGCTCCTCGGTCACGAACGGGACCACCGGGTGCAGCAGCGCGAGCAGGTCGGCCAGCGCCGAGCCCATCACGCGCAGCGCCCCGCGCCGCGCCGCGTGATCCTCGGACGCGAACGGCGTCTTGCTGAGCTCGAGCGCCCAGGAGCAGAAGTCGTTCCAGGTGAAGTGGTACAGCGACTGGGCCATCGCGCCGAACTCGAAGCCGTCGAGGCTGTCCCGGCACGTACGAATCGTCGAGTCGAGGCGCGCCAGCAACCAGCGATGCTTGTCGCTCGGTTCGCCCGGTGCGACGTCGGCGCCGTCCGAGCGTTCCTGCTCCTGTTCCAACGCCTGAATCACGCGGCCCGCGCCGTTCCACAGCTTCGTGACGAAGTTGCGTCCCTCGGTGAAGCGCTGCAACGAGAGCCGCACGCGCTCGCCCTCGGTGACGGAGTAGATCAGCGTCCAGCGCATCGCGTCCGCGCCGACCGCGTCGAACCCGTCCGGGTAGCGCTTCTCGATCTGCCGCAGGATCTCCTTCATGTTCGACGGGCGGGCCTCCTGCACGGGGCCCTTGAGCTCGTCGACCGTCGCGCCCTCGATCAGCGTCAGCGGGTCGATCCCGTTGCCCTTCGACTTGGACATCGTGATCCCGCGCTCGTCCGTGATCGTGGAGTGCACGTAGACGTCGGAGTAGGGCAGTCGACCGTCGAACTGCAGGCCGGCGAAGTTCATGCGCGCGACCCAGAAGAAGATGATGTCCTTGGCCGTCGAGAGGACGTTCGTCGGGTAGTAGCGGCCGTAGTCCTCGGACTTCTGCGGCCAGCCCAGCGTGCTCATCGGCCACAGCCACGACGAGAACCAGGTGTCGAGCACGTCGTCTTCCTGGTGCCAGGCGGCGGGCTCGGCACGCACCTCCTCGGGCGTCTCCATGTCGACCAGGATCCGGCCGTCGTCCTTGTGGTACCACGCCGGGATGCGATGACCCCACCAGATCTGTCGACTGATGCACCAGTCGCGGATGTTCGACAACCAGTGCAGGTAGATCTTCTCGAAGCGTGCCGGATGCAGACCCAGTCCGCTGTCGCCGTTGCGCTGCCACTCTCCGTCGCGCTGGACGTAGCCGCTGGCGGCCAGGGCCTTCTCGGCCATGGGCCGCATCTTGACGAACCACTGATCCGACAGGCGGAACTCGATCGGTACCTTGCTGCGGTAGCTGCGGCCGATGGCCAGCGTGTGGTCGCGCACCTCGACCAGCAGTTCCTGCTGCTCGAGCTCTTCCAGGGCGAGGTCGCGGCACTTGTAGCGATCCAGCCCGCGATAGCGTTCGGGCACGACGTCGTTCATCGTCGCATCCTCGTGCATCACGTTGATCGCCTCGAGGTCGTGTCGCTGGCCGACCTCGAAGTCGTTCGGGTCGTGCGCGGGCGTGATCTTCACGCAGCCGGTCCCCATCTCGGGGTCGGCGTGCTCGTCGGCGACGACCGGGATGATCCGCTCTTGCAGCGGCAGGCGTAGGTTCTTCCCGATGAACTGCTTGTATCGATCGTCTTCCGGGTGCACGGCGACGGCGACGTCGCCGAACAGCGTCTCGGGTCGCGTCGTGCTGACGACGAGGCTCTGCGACGGGTCGTCCGCGAACGGGTAGCGGATGTTGTACATCTTGCCCGCCTCGTCCTGTTTCTCGACCTCATCGTCGGAGAGCGCCGTTCGATCGACGGGACACCAGTTGACGATCCGTTTTCCGCGGTAGATCAGTCCATCACGGTACAGACGGACGAACGCCTCGCGCACGGCGAGGTTCAATCCCTCGTCCATCGTGAACCGCGTCCGACTCCAGTCGCACGAGCACCCGATGCGATGCAGCTGACGCAGGATCTGGTCGCCGAACTGTTCGCGCCATTCCCAGATGCGTTTCACCATCTCGTCGCGGCCCAGCTCGCGGTAGTCGACGCCCTGGGCGTCGAGCTGTTTCTTGACCACGGTCTGCGTGGCGATGCCCGCGTGGTCGGTGCCCGGGACCCACAGCGCGTCGAAACCGTCCATCCGTTTGAAGCGGACCAGCACGTCCTGGATCGTGTTGTTCAGCGCGTGACCCATGTGCAGCCGGCCGGTGATGTTCGGCGGCGGGATCACGATGACGAACGGAGTCGCGCCCTCGCGCTCGGGGTCGAGCAGATTCCCGTCGCCGTCGTAGGCCGAGCGAAACGCGTGGGCATCGAGCCAGCGCCGATAGAGGCGCGGTTCGGCCTCGCGGAAGTCGAATCGTTTCGGGAACTCGCGACTGTCGGCGCTCATCGTGGCCCTCTTCCTTATGAAGAAGACCCAATCCTAGCAGCCGCGGGGGCCGAAAGCGTCAGCACCAGCTGGCGACGTCGTCGGGCCGCTCCAGCACCTCGCGCACGTTGGCCTCCAGTACGCGATAGCCGAGGTTGCCGTACAGCCGCTGCCGTTCCTCGTTCAGCACGTACGTGGGGCTGCCCTGGATGTGCCAGCGGTTCTGCAACTCGGCGTCCTCCAGCATCGCGGCCATGGCGGAGCCGTCCTCGACGTGCTTTCGGACCTCGTTCGCCGGCAGCCCGGCCGCCTCGACGATCTCCAGCAGCCGCTCGGTGCTCGAGACGTCGACACCGTCGCGAAAGAAGGCCAGGCGGATGCGCCAGGCGAGGTCGTCCGGCTTGCTCGAGTCGCCTCCCGCCAGCCGCGTGGCCTTGACGACGAGATGGCTCGGCCCGGAGCTGGTGGGCACGGTCTCGCGCCACGTCCGGTCGTCGAGCGTGACGTGCGGGAAGCCGTCGCAGACGTGCGCCACGTGGTCCGCGTAACCCGCGTAGCCGCCGCGCTCCTGCCAGCCCTTGCCGATCTTCGTCGCGCTGTTGCCGAAGATGGGGACGAAGCGCTCGTCGACGACGAGCCGCGACCCGAATTGGCGCGCAAGCTCGTCGAGCCTGATCTGCGAGACGTAGGCCCAGACGCAGAGAATGTCGGAGAAGTAGGTGAGTTTGACCTGGTCGCTCATGACCGAATTCTAGCGACGGAAACGGGAGCGCGCCTGTCTCGTAGATAATGGACAGGCGCTTCTATACTTGAGAGGGCGCGCTCCCGTCGTGGCGCGCTCGAGGAGGTCCGATGAGCGAGCATGTCGAACCGGCCGCCCAATCAGAGCCGCAGCCGGGCGCAGAGCCGAAGGCGGCGATCCCCAAGGAGGCCCGCAACTGGGCCATGGCCTGCCACATGATGGCGCTCGTCGGGCTGCTCGGGAACGGCATCGGCCTGCTGGTCGGGCCGCTCGTCGTCTGGCTGATCAAGCGTGAGGAACATCCGTTCATCGACGAGCAGGGGAAAGAGGCGATCAACTTCCAGTTGACGATGATGGGCGCGCTGTTTCTCTCGGCGATCCTGATCTTCGCCGTGATCGGGATCCTCCTGCTGCCGCTGGTGGGTCTGTTCACCGTCGTGATGGCGATCGTCGGGGGGATCAAGGCTGCCAACGGCGAACACTTCCGCTACCCGCTCACGATCCGCCTGATCAAGTAGCCGCGGTCCCGGGTGTGGCCCAGGCTGCGCCGGCGCTCATGATGCCCGAGGCCTCCTGCTAAACTGAAGCTCGTCGCCCAGGCATTCGATGAGAGGGAATCCCATCCACCAACCCGCCAAGGACCCGTTCTTCGAGGAGTTGGCCCGCCTGGCGGTGGCCGAGCCGCAACGCACCGCGTTCGAGCTCGTCCACGGACCGTCCGAGACGCTGCTGACGCGGGGCGGTTTGCTCGAGCGCGTGCGCGTGCTCGGTGAGGCGTTCCGAGCCGCGGGCTACGGCAGCGGAAGCAAGGTCGCGCTGCTGCTGGAGAATCGACCGGCCTGGGCCGTCGCCCACTTCGCCGCCTGGTACGCCGGCGCGGCGGTCGTCCCGCTGGACCCGCAGCTCGAGGCCTCCGGCCTGGGGCTGTTGCTGGAGCACTCGGAGGCGACGCTGCTCGTGACGTCCGATCGTCACCTGGCCAAGGCCGAGGCCGCGTTGAAGGGACGCGCGGAGCCGCCCGTGATTCTCGACGTCGACGTCGACCCGGATCGCGTGTGGGACGGCGGCGAGAATCTCGGCGCCGCTTCGGCGGCCGGCGCGGCGAATGCACCCCGCTCGATCCTGGCGTTCGTCGCTGCGCACCCCGAGGCGCGGACCGCGTGGGATCCCGTCGACGCTCCCGCGGACCTCGGGTTGCTGATCTACACTTCGGGAACGACCGGCGACCCCAAGGGCGTGATGCAGGCTCGTGACTCCGTGATGACCAACCTGGAGGCGGTGGCCTCGCGTGTGGACTTCAACGAGCGCGACAGCATCCTCGGCGTTCTCCCGCTGTTTCACGTATTGCCGTTGCTGGCCAATTGCGTCGCGCCGGCGTTCTTCGGCTCGCGAGCCGTCTATCTGGATGAACTGGGAGCCGAGTCGATTCTCGACGCGTTCCGCGAGCGCCGCATCACGCTTTTCGCCTGCGTTCCGCTGTTCTTCGATCGCTTCCACGCTCGCGTGCGCTCGGGCATCGCGAAGCTGCCGCCGCTGCGGCGCCGCATCGCCCGGATGTTGATCGCGCTGTGTCGCATCGCCCGACGCAGGTTCGGCTGGCGCCTCGGCCGCCACCTGCTGGGCGTCGTGCACCGGCCGTTCGGCAGCGACATGCGATTGATGCTGACCGGGGGCGCGAAGATCAACAAGGAGATCTACGCCGACCTGCTGGACTGGGGGCTGCCCGTGTCGCAGGGCTACGGCCTGACCGAGGCCACGGCCGGGTTGACGATCGCGGCGCTGTCCGAGGTGCGCGAGGACAGCGTGGGTCGCGCGCTGGACGGCGTGGAACTGCAGGTGCGTGACAAGAACGCCGACGGCATCGGCGAGATCTGGGCCAAGAGCCCGAGCCTGATGCGGGGGTACTTCAAGAACCCCGAGGCCACCGACAAGATGCTGGTCGACGGCTGGCTGTGCACCGGCGATCTGGGCAAGATCGACGAGGCCGGCAACGTCTCGATCACCGGCCGCGCCAAGGACATCATCGTGCTCGCCTCGGGTAAGAACGTCTACCCGGAAGAGCTCGAGCAGCTCTACGGACAATCGGAGTTCATCTCCGAGCTGTGCTTCATCGGGCGCGAGGATCCCGAGCGCCGCGGCGCCGAGCGCCTCCACGCCGTCGTCGTGCCCGACGTCGACGAGGCGCGGCGCCAGGGCTACGTCAACGTGCGCGAGATGGTGCTGTGGGAGCTCGAGGAGCACGGCAAGCGGTTGGCGAGCTGGCAGCGTCCGACCGGCGTGACGTTCCGCAACGACCCGCTGCCGCGGACGACGTCGAGGAAAGTGCGTCGCTTCGAGGTCAAGCACGAGGTCGAGGCCGAGTTCGCGCGTGAGGCCGCGGCGCCGGAGATCGCGGCGGTTCCGGACCCCGAGCCCGCGACCGAGCAGGAGCAAGCCCTGCTGGATCTGATCGCCCGCGACGCGGGCCGGCCCTACGTCCGCCGGCAGGACCACCTCGACCTCGATCTGGGCTTCGACTCGCTGGATCGCGTCGAGCTGGTGGCCGCCGCGGCGTCGCTCGTCGGCACCCGCGCGGAGCCGGAGATCATTGGGGCGGCACACACGGTCGGCGACCTGCTCGATGCGCTGGCTCGCGCGCCGGCGGTCGGCGCCGGAGGCGAGCTGCAGTCCGAGGACGAGTACTGGCGCCGGGCGCTGTCCGAGGCGCCGCAGGAGTTCGTCCAGTACCTCAAGCGCGGCGCGGTGCACGACGGCGCGGCCAGGCTGGGGTCCTTCTTCGTGCGCAACGTCTTGCGCCTGACCGGCGGTCTGCGCGTCACGGGGCTGGAGAACCTGCCGAAGTCGGGGCCCTACCTGATCTGCCCCAACCACACGAGCTATCTCGACGTGGCGATCCACGCCGCAGCCGTTCCGCGCAAGCTCGCCTCGCGCCTGTTCTACGTGGGCTACGCCGAGTACTTCAACAGCGCCTTCGGCCGCGCCTTCTCGCGCCTGTGGCGCAACATCCCCGTCGACCAGAACCTGAACATGGAGCGCTCGCTTCAGGCGGCGGCCGAGGGGCTGCGTCGCGGGATGGTGCTGGTGATCTTCCCCGAGGGCGGAAGATCGTTACCCGACCAGGACGTCTTGCCGTTCCGCAGGGGACCGGCGATCCTCGCACGCCAGCTCGACGTGCCGCTGGTGCCGGTCGGGATCTGGGGCGCGCATCGCCTGTGGGGCCGCGGCACTCGACCGCGGAGACACCCGGTGGCCGTGGCCATCGGCTCGCCGGTCGATCCCGTCAGCCCCGGGATGCCGGCCGACACGGGCGAACTGGGTGAGACGTTGCGCGACCGTGTCGTGGGTTTGGTCGACGAGGCGAAGCGGCTTTACCACCGCTGACGTGTTTCTACGTGTCACGTAGTTCGTTGGTGGGTTTGGGCGGTCTTGGCGGTGTTGGCGGTCGCTGAGGGAACCCCCGGGTGGCGGCCCCCCGGACCCCCCGCTCCGCACTGCGTGACGGCGGCAGACCGCCATCACTCCGTTTGGTCCTTTTTTTTTCCGGACGGCGATTCACGGTCGGGTGAAGCTGTTCGCCGCTTCAGATGGTTCGGATTTCGTTGGATCGAGGATCGTCGCCGAGACGAGGCAAGTGGCAACGATCGCGCCTCGTTCCGAAAGAAAAGGACCAAACGGAACGATGGCCGTCTGCGGCCGTCGTGGAGTGCGGAGCGGGGGGTCCGGGGGGCCGCCACCCGGGGGTTCCCTCAACGACCGCCAAAGAGCAAAGAGCAAAAAGCAAGAAGCAGGCCGAAGCCCTACGAACGGACCTCGATCGCGCGCTTCAACTCCTCGACGTCGCTCTCCTCCAGGCCCGGGCAGAAATGCCTGGCCCGTTCGATGACGCGGCACGTTCCGAAGTACTCGCCGCAGCATCCGGCGTGGACGAAGCCCGAGGGCTGAAAGCGTCCCTCCTCATAGAACACGAGCGCGATGCGCCACGCGTCCTTCTCGATCAGCTCGCGACAGCTGCGGCAGCGCGCTCGGCCCGTCGGTGCGCGCTGGGCTCCGTCGACGCGCGGCAGCCGACGATGGGCCACGCCGAGCGCCGCCTGCTCGTCCATCCACTCGCGGCGCTCGAGCGCGTGCTCGGTCGTCGCGGCGGCCTCGAGGTACGGCTCCGGGCGCTTGAGCGCGGCGCAGACCGGGTGGTACCAGTGCGTCATCTCGCCCTCGGCGAACGGGTTCGGCAGCCGCTCGCCCAGCCGTAGTTCCGCCTTGGCGATGCGCTCGCCACAGGCCCGGCACTTGGCGCGGGCGCTGGCCGCGTGCTCGATCGTGTGCGCCATGTTCCACTAGGATAAGGCCGAAACCACCGGAAAGGAACCGGCCCTGACTCGCACGCACTATCTGAACGCGGACTTCGACCTGTTGCTGCGGCCC
This sequence comes from bacterium, assembly GCA_024226515.1. Taxonomy (GTDB): domain Bacteria; phylum Acidobacteriota; class Polarisedimenticolia; order Polarisedimenticolales; family Polarisedimenticolaceae; genus JAAELQ01. The sequence goes on along the minus strand of JAAELQ010000191.1, from coordinate 2,237 downwards.
CGCCCGCGTCAGGCGACGCAGCCGAGCCTCGAGCGGCAGGTGCGCGAGCTGTCCGCCCAGGGGCTGCTCGGCGCGGAGGCGGGCGACGCGGCGATCGTGCGCGCGGGGATCCCCGGCGAGTACCCCGAGTACCTGCAATCGGTCGGACTTGCCGTCCCGAACATCTTGCCCCACCCGCAGATCGATCGGCGGCTCCGTCTGCGGCCGTTCGGTTGGAGCCGAGAAGCGATCGAGCTCAACGCGGCGCACGAGAGGCCGGTCGCGCACCCGTCGCTCGAGTGCCTCGCTCGGGTGAACTCGCGCAGCTTCGCGTGCGGGCTGGAGCGGGAGATCGACGCCGACGCGCCGCTCTCGGCCGTGATCGAGGCTCCCGCGGATCTCGAACGCAGGCTCGCCGGGTTCGCGCCGGACAGCGCGTGGCTGGTGAAGTCGGAGTTCGGGCACGCCGGCCTGTCGAATCGGCGCGTGCGCGCGGGAGCGATCTGTGACGCGGACCGCAGCTTCGTCGAACGGCGGCTGCAGGAGGACGATCGGTTGATCGTCGAACCGTGGCTCGATCGCCGTGCCGACTGGTGCTCGGTGTTCGACGTGCCGTTTCGCGCGGACACGCTGCGCATTCACGAGACGGTCTATACGCGCGACGGCGCGCCGATCGGCGCGCTGTTCGCGCCCGCGCACGAAGCGCTGGAGCCGTGGCGTCCCGCACTCGAACGATCGGCCGCGACCGTCGCCTCGGGGTTGCAACGCGCGGGTTACTTCGGCCCCGTCTGCGTCGACTCGTTCGTGTGGCACGCGGACGGCCGCGAGCGGCTGCGCCTGCTGGCCGACCTGAACGCGCGCCGCTCGATGTCGGACGGAGCCCATCGCCTGTGGTCCGGCCGGATGCCGGGCCGGACGCTGTACTACCGCTTCTTCAACCGGCGAAAGCTGAGCCTCCCCGTCGAGCTACCCGGGATGTGCGAGGCGCTCGGCGATCGGGCGTACGCGGACGGGCGCGGAGGGATCCTGTTCGCCTCGCCGCCTCGGCTGCGGATCGACGGGGTCGAACGGCCGACCGCGAAGCTGGCGGTCGCGTTCGTGGGCCGGACCCGCGATTCGACGCTCGAGTCCGAGCGCTGGTTCCGACAGAGCTTCGAGCCGCGTCGAGCCGCGCCGTGAGGCTGCTGGTCATCGTCGGTCCCACGGCCTGCGGCAAGACGCGGCTGGCGGTGCGCGTGGCGCGCGCGCTCGGTTCCGAGATCGTCTCGGCCGACTCGCGTCAGGTGTATCGCGGCCTCGACATCGGTTCCGGCAAGGACCTCGACGAGTACTCCTCGGTGGACCCCCCGGTCCCGGTGCGCCTGATCGACGTCGCCGACCCCGCGCGGCCGTACTCCGTGTTCCGCTACCAGCACGACTGTTACCGCGTGTTCGAGGCGTGGCAGAGCCAGGGTCGCGAGACGCCGCTGGTACTGGCGGGGGGGACGGGACTCTACGTCGAGGCGGTGCTGCGCGCCTACCGCATCGCGGACGTTCCGGAGAACGAGGATCTGCGTGCCCGCCTCATGCGGCGCGATCGCGTCGAGCTCGAGCGCGAGCTACAACGACTCGACCCGGAGCGTGCGCGTGCGACCGACACGTCGAGCAAGAAGCGCATCGTGCGCGCGCTGGAGATCGCCGACGTCGCGTCGCGCGGTCCCGTGCGCTACAGCGACGATCCGCCGGTCGCGCTCGACACCTCCGTGTTCGGTGTGGAGATTCCACGGGACGAGCTGGCGCGGCGCATCGACCGGCGTCTCGACGAGCGGATGCGGCAGGGGATGGTCGCGGAGGTCGAGCGCCTACTCGCGTCCGGTGTGACCCCGCAGCGATTGACCCAACTGGGTCTCGAGTACCGTGAGATCGGCGCCTACCTCGTGGGGGACAAGACGCTCGACCGGGCGCTCGAGGATCTCCGCACGGGTATCCAGCGCTTCGCCAAGCGGCAGCGGACCTGGTTCCGTGGCCTCGAGCGGCGGGGGATCGCCGTGACCTGGATCGGGCCGGACGACGTCGACGTCGTGTTGGCTCGGGTCTGAGGGGGCGGGCGTTCATCGAGGGGACCCCCGGGGGCTACTGCCCCCGGGGGTTCACCGGCGTCAGGAAGTCAGCGCCGGCTCTGCCGTCTCGACCGCAGCCTCGTCCGCGTCGCGCTCGTCGTCGAGCAGCTCGCGCATCGAGCTGTGGAAGTAACGACGAATCAACGACTCGAGCTCGAC
>JAAELQ010000190.1 GCA_024226515.1 bacterium | reverse complement strand
CTGCGAGCCGCCTGGCGTGCCCTCATCGGGGAACCGTCTGCGACCTTTCGCTTTCAGATCGCGATCGCGCGCACCGCAAGCCCGCTCCAACAAATCCTGCGACCCCTGCCGATCATCGGTTTTTCAACGGCCTGCTAGGCCTCCGACCGCCGTTTTCGGGCGTGGACGGGGGCGCGGGCGGTGAGGATGGCGTCGAGCGCCCGGCGCTCGGCGGTCGGCAGGGCGCCGAGCTCTCGGTCGTTGCGGCGGATATGCTCGCGCTTCATGATCCCGCGCACCGCGGACCCGATGACGACCCGCATGAAAGCGTCCTGCGCCGCGTAGCGCCGGAGCAGCAGGACGATCTCCTCGCGTTTGCCGATCATCTCGATCGCGGCTACGACCTCCGCCTCGAGCGGCCCTTCCGCGTTCTCGAGCATACTGCGCAGGTCGGCGATCGCGACCCGGCTGCCGATGCGGGCCAGCTCGAGGTGCGCCTTGGCACGCACGCGTTGCACCAGGTAGTCGCCGTCTCCCTCGGTTTCGCTATCGGGCTTGCGGCCCAGTCGATCGATCACTTCCTCGAGGCGATAGATCATCGCCTTGACGCCGACGATGCCGATGACCTCGATCACGACCTGCAGCGGCAGCGGCTCCTCGATCTCCTCGAGGTAGTCGGGCAGGGCGCGCAGCCGGCGCGGTCCCATCAGGCGCAGCGCCATGCCGGCCCGCGTGCAGAACTCCGGATCGTCGGAGAGCCGGCGCATCTCGTGCACGAGCGGGCCGATTGCGAGATCGCCGCAGCGCGCCAGGCGCCGCACGGCCTCGTTCCACGCCGGGTAGTCCTCCGCCCGCAGTTTACCCAGCAAGGCCCGGACCCGTCGCTCGTCGTAGACCCCGGCCGCGCGGCGCTGGTCCGTCAGCCGCGCGACACTGCGACGGACGGCGGCGTCCGGGTCGTCGGACAGTCGACGGACGATTCCGGCCCGCTCGGAGGCCGGTAGCGCGGGCAGCAGGGAGCAGGCCGCGAGGCGCATCCCGGGTGAGGCCTCGGTGTCCACCAGAAGAGACAGTACCGGAGGCAGCGCACGATCTTCGCCCGAGACGTAGTGCTCGACGAGGGAGTGCACCGCGGCGGCCTTGACCTTCTCGTGACTCTCCCTGCGCAGGACGCGTTCGAGCGCGGCGGCGACATGCGGTGTCGGAAAACGCCCGAGGCAACGCGCCGCGATCTGTCGCATGCGGTGCCCGCGATCCAGTAGCATCGCGGTCAGCGGCTCGCGGCTGCGCGAGTCCCCGATCATCTCCAGCAGGGGCATGGCCCGGGCTCGAACGCGGTTGTTCGTGCCCTCGAGGGCCTCGATCAACGGCTCGACCGCCGTGGCGCCGATGATGGTGAGGCGCGCGGCCGCGTTCTTGGCTCGCGCGATGTTACGACTTCCCAGGCGACGGATCAGTTCGGCGATCTCGTTTGCCTGGGAGCGCTGCGACATCTATACATTGCCTCAGGGACGTGACGAACCGAGCGCGAGATCTTCGATCGGTTGCGGTCGATTCGTACTGCGTTCTTGTCAGTTGGCCCGTGCTGAAAGCCAGCGGAATTATCAAACGCAAGACGATGCAAGTCAACGGTTCGAACGACAAAAAAGAGTTTTTGTGCAGTCGCATTTCGCGATGCAAAACGGTAGCCATTGTCGTTGCGCTGGCCATCGCGATGTTGTACCTGCCCGGGTGCAATCGAAGCGAAAGAAAGGCCGAAGCACTGTATCGTGAAGCACGTCAACACGTTCGGGAACAACAACTGGATGACGCGCTCGCGTTGTACGCAAAGATCGTCGACGAACACCCGCGAACCGACGCCGCGCGGCGCGCAGCCGAAGAGCTCGACGTGTACCGCAATCTACGTCGAGCGGTCACGGAGTATCCGGGGCACAAGGCGCGCGATCTGCTCGTCGAAACCGCTCGCGCCATCGAGGTGTTTCGCGTACGACGCGGAGCATGGCCTCGTTCACTCGACAAGCTGAAACCCGGGCTGTTGTCGCAGTCTCCCATCGATCCGTGGGGCAGGGTCCTGCGCTACGAGACGAAGAAGGGGAAAAACGGTTACCGTTTGGCATGTCTTGGATCGGATGGTAAGGTCGGAGGAACCGGGGACGCCTCGGATTGGTTGATCGAAGACGGCGTTCTCGTGCGGCACCCGTAACGGACGACGGTCGTTCGCGTCGGACTGCCGAACGCGCGGAGTCGTCGGTGAGGTTTTCCATCCTCTCAGTTCTGTTCTCGCTGCTCTGTGCGGGGCAGATTGCAGCCGAGCCCGCTCCGGCGCCGAGATGGGCCGTCGCCGTGTTCCCCTCCGGTACCGAGTTTCGCATCGAGGTCGCGGCCGATCCCGTGACACGCGCCCGCGGCTACATGTACCGGGAGGAGGTTCCGTCCGACCAGGGCATGCTGTTCCTGTTCGACACGACCGGGCGCCACGGCTTCTGGATGAAGAACTGCAAGGTCGAGCTGGACATCATCTGGCTCGACGAGAAGCTCGAGGTCGTACATATCGCCCACGAGCAGCCTCCGTGCGCCGCGGACGGCGAATGTCCCACGATCGCACCGATGCAGGCGGCGCGGTACGTGCTGGAGGTCGCCGGGGGACGCGCCGCGGCCGAGGGCCTCGAGACGGGTGCTCAGATCGTGGTGCTGTCGGAGCCCTCGATCCCGTGATCGCGTTGCTGGTCTCGCTGTGTCTGCTGAGCGCGGCGGAGGACGTTCCCGCGAGCGCTCCCGTGGTGATGGGGGGCGCGGACGCCAAGCTGATGGCCGAGGTGCGCGCCATCGCGGAGCACGTCGAGGAGCTTCGTGGACGGCGGTTTCAGCGGCCGCCGATCGCGCTGCGCTCGACCCCCTCGTTGCGCGAGGTCGCCGCGGAGATCCGCGCCTATCGAGACGTGACACGAGAACGCTTGGCCGCGCGAGGACGCGCATGGGCCGACATCGGCCTCGGCGGCGCCGGGACGCCCGCACGAGTGCTCGAGTTCCTGGCCCGGGACCTGGAAGGCGTTGCGTTCGATTCCCAGGGCAACCGGTTGCTCATCGCGGAGAACCGATTGACCGAACGAGATTTTCGCCCGCGGAACACGGACGACCCGGACGCGACCCTGTTGATGATGACGGGCGTGCGGCCGGACGAGCCGTTGGTGAGCCACGCGCTGACTCACGCGATGCAACGCGAACGAGGCGGTGTGAACTCGTTTCGCGAGACGACGGATGCGATGCTGGCGGGGGCGGCCTGTGCCGAAGGCGAGGCGAACCTCGTCGCCGTGCGGCTGCTGTTCGCAGGGATGGGCCTGGCCGACGAGGTGCTGCAACAGCGGCTGGACCTCAACGACCTGCTGCAGGGGCAACTGTTGCCTCTCGGGCTCAACTCGCTGTCGGGCGTCGAGTACGGCATGCTCGGGTTCGTCTACCTCGACGGGTTCGATCGCGTCGCGGCCTGGTACCGGCAGGGCGGCTGGCCCGCGGTCGAGCGCGGTGTCGCGGGGTGTCGCGCGACGCGGTCGGTGCTGCACGCGACGGACGCCCCGGCCGCGCTCGAGTGGCCCGAGGAGGGCGCACCTGCCGCCGGGCTGCAGCGGGTCGACAGCGACACCCTGGGCGAGCAGGCCGTGGTCGTCCTCGTCTCCACGCTGACGGGTAAGGACAACCTCGGCCTGATGGCCGGCGACGGCTGGGTCGGCGACCGCCTCGAGCGCTGGGAGGGCGCCGACGCGGGCTGGACACGCTGGACCAGTCTCTGGGCCACCGAGCAGGCCGCCCGGGACTTCGTCTACGGTTTCGGCAGGACGCTCCGCGCTCGGTTCCCCGGCGCGAGCCTCGAGCCCGCCGCGGGCGACGACCGCCGTCTGCACGCCGCCGGGAAGACGTTCCACGTGCAGCTCGACGGGACGCGAGTGCGCATCCTCGTGGGGCCGCGCGCGACCGAGGATGCGACGGAGCCGTAGCCGGACCCGGCGCGCCGTGCGCTCGTAGTTGATCCGGGCTAGAATTCGCCCCCGGCCGCCGCGGACCGGTCGCAAGCTCGGATGTCTCGCAGCCCGAGACCTCGGGGGGGCAACACGCACATGAACCCGTTCGGCGATCATCTGCTCAACGTTATTACGTACCTCCCGGCGCTCGGCGCGGCCGCGATCCTCATCGCGTTGCGCACGCGATCGAAGGAGTTCGTCGCGCGCTTCGCCACCGGCGTCGCGGCAATCGACTTCGCGATCAGCCTGCTGCTGTGGTTCGGCTGGTCGAGCGCGCCGGTGGACGATTTCGGCTTCCGCTTCGTCCAGGAGGCGTCCTGGATCCAGTCTCTGGGCGTCAAGTACGTCGTCGGCGTCGACGGCATCTCGATGCTGATGGTGCTGCTGACCACCTTGCTGGGGTTGATCGCGATCCTCGCGTCGTGGTCCTCGATCGGCAAGCGGGTGCCGGCGTACTACGCGTTCATGTTGCTGTTGCAGACCGGGATGCTCGGTGTGTTCGTCAGCCTGGACTTCTTCCTCTTCTATATCTTCTGGGAAGTCATGCTGATCCCGATGTACTTCATCATCGGGCTGTGGGGCGGACAGCGCAGGGTCTACGCGGCGGTGAAGTTCTTCATCTACACGCTGCTGGGTTCGGTGCTGATGCTGCTCGGCATCATCGCCCTGTACTACTACCACGGCAGCGTGACCGGCGATTACACGTTCGACGTACGCTTCCTGCACGCGATGGGTTCCTGGCCCGACTGGTTCGGCATGCAGTACTGGGTCTGGTTGGCGTTCTTCGTCGGCTTCGCGATCAAGGTGCCGATGTTCCCGTTCCACACCTGGCTGCCCGATGCGCACGTCGAGGCGCCCACTGCGGGCTCGGTGATCCTGGCCGGCGTGCTGCTGAAGATGGGCACTTACGGCTTCATTCGCTTCAGCCTGCCGATCATGCCCGACGCGACCCGGCACTTCCTGCCACTGGCGCTGACCCTGTGCATCATCGGGGTGATCTACGGCGCCGTGGTCGCCCTGGTGCAGACCGACTGGAAGAAGCTGGTCGCGTACTCTTCGGTCAGCCACCTCGGTTTCGCCATGGTCGGGGTCTTCGCGCTGAACGCGCAGGGCTTCTCGGGCAGCGTGCTGCAGATGATCAACCACGGCCTGTCGACGGGGGCGCTGTTCCTCCTCGTCGGCCTGGTCTACGAGCGGCGCCACACGCGCCGGATCGAGGACTTCGGCGGGTTGTGGAAGGTGATGCCGGTCTTCGCGGTGTTCTTCATGGTCATGATGCTGTCGTCGATCGGCATGCCCGCGGTGCCGGGTAATGGTTTCGTCGGCGAGTTCCTGATCCTGCTCGGGGCGTTCCGCATGCCGCAGAAGTTCTGGGCCGTGCTGGCCGCGACCGGAATCGTGCTCGGTGCGATCTACATGCTGTGGCTGTACCAGCGGACGATCTTCGGCAAGCTCGATCGTGAAGAGAACAAGGTGCTCAAGGACCTGAACGGTCGCGAGATCCTGACGCTGGTTCCGCTGGTCGTGCTGTCGTTCTGGATCGGGCTGTATCCCAAGCCGGTGCTGGACGTCATCGAAGAGCCGGTGCAGCGGCTCGTCGCGCAGGTCGAGAAGCGTGAGACCTATCCCCCGCGCGTGGTTCGGGTCGGCGACGGCTCCGTGACGGAGAGCTGGTCAGAAGTAGTACAGCGCGAGGATGACGGCGAGCAGCAGGACGACCCACAGCACCGCGCTGCCGGTGGCCCAGGTGCGGGCGAAGACGCCCTCGGGACCGTAGCGACGGTGCACGCCGGCCCGTAGCGCCTCCAGCCTTCGCGCTCCCGCGGCGCCGAGTTCCGATTGCACACTTGCGCCGCGCGCGAGCGCGCGCCGCACGATCGAGGGCGCCAGGCGACGGTAGAGCCAGTCGGTGTCGAGGTTCGTCGAGCGCAGCGGCAGCGGGTAGATGCCGCTGCGCAGCAACACCGAGAAGGCCAACGCGGAGAAGAGCAGGATCTGAAGCTGGGTCCAGACGTGCGTCGGCGTGTACGCGGCGTAGTCGACCGGCGCATGCGGCAGCATTGCGTAGAGCATGTTCGTGCCCGGCGGGAGCGCTACCGCGACGCAGAGGAACGCGGCGATCGCCATCGCGAGCAACATGTTCCACGGTGCCTCTTTGCAGCGAATGCCGGCGTCCTTCGCGAAGAAGGCGAAGAACGGGACCTTGATGTCGATGTGATGAAACGCGCCGGCCGTGGCGAAGAGCAACGCGAGGAACGGCAGCAGGAGCTGCGCTTCGGTGGTGGCCGTCACGATCATCGACTTGCTGATGAAGCCGCTGAACAGCGGGAAGCCCGCGATCGACAGGGAGCCGACGATGCAGAACAGGGTGGTCCACGGCATCGACTTGTAGAGGCCGCCGAGCTGCGAGCCCTTGATCGTCCCGGTGCGATGCAGCACCGCGCCCATCGACATGAAGAGGAGGGACTTGTACAGGATGTGGCAGAACGCGTGTGCCGCCGTGCCGTTGAGCGCCAGCGGAGTGCCGATCCCCACGCCGATGAGCATGAAGCCGAGCTGGTTGTTCAGGCTGTAGGCCAGCACACGGCGCAGATCGTCCTCGATCGCCGCATAGAAGATCGGGAACGCGGCCATCACGACGCCGAGCGGGATCAGGATCTCGGTTCCCGGAAAGCCGCGGGCCATCGCGTAGATCGCGAGCTTCGTCGTGAACGCCGAGAGGAACACGGTGCCGGTGACCGTCGCCTCGGGGTACGCGTCCTGTAGCCAGTTGTGTAGCAGCGGGAAGGCGCACTTGATGCCGAACGCGAGGAAGATCAGCCACGTGCCCGGGCTGCTCGGCGACATCGAGCCGAAGGCCAGCGACCCGCTGTCCGACAGGTGCAGGATCGACCCGGCGAGCAGGGCCACGCCCGAGCCGATCTGCACGATCAGATAGCGCATGCCGGCGCGGTTGGCACGCTCGGTGCCCCTGGCCCAGATGAGGAACACGGACGAGATCGCGGTCAGCTCCCAGTAGACGAACAGCGTCAACAGGTCGCCGGCGAACACCGCACCGATCGCGGCGCCCGCGTAGATCATCCCGGCGACGTGCTGCGTCGCGCTGCGCACGTGAAGCGCGTAGATGCCGGCGAGAATCGCCGCGATGTGGAAGATCGTGCCGAAGACGAGACTCAGTCCGTCCACGCGCACCGGCTGCAGATCGTAACCGAACAGCGAGAGCTGCATCGCGTGGCCCATGGGCAGCGCCAGCAGGTGCGCCGCGCTGGCGACGGGGAGCGCGAGGGCGGCCCAGGGGCGCGCGCGCGAGGGGATCAGCGGGAGCAACAGCGCCCCGACGATCATGATCGCGGCCGGGGGCAGCAGGTCAGTCATAGTAGTCTTCGTCGCGCCGCACCAGGCGTCGCAGCAATCCGGCCGTCAGGGCGAGCAGAACGCAGCAGAGGAACCCGTACCAGCCATGGAAGCCGAGCCACTCCTCGAACGGGTAGTGACCGTGCTTGTCGTAGCTCCGATCCGCCAGCACGCTCAACCCGCAGAGGATCCACACGCCGCGGTAGATCCACGTCACGTGTCGTGGATCGTCGAGCCAGCGCTTCTTTTCCGCGGCAGAGCGTCCCATCTCAGCTTCCGATCAGCGGGGTCAGGAATCCGTGGATCTCGTCGGCGAGGAAGAACAACACGATGCAGCCGCCGGCGGTGAGGCAGAGCGGCACCAGGCAGAACAGCGGCGCCTCCTTCACGCCCGCTGCGGCGCCCACGGCGCGCGGCGGCCGGAAGAAGCCGCGAACCACGACCGGCATCAGGTAGGCCACGTTGAGCAGCGAGCTGAGCATCAGGACGACGACCAGCGCGACCTGCTGCGCCTCGGCGGCGCCGAGAATCAGAAACCACTTGCTCCAGGATCCGCCCATCGGAGGTAGGCCGATCACGCTGATCGCGCCGATGAAGTAGGCCGACAGCGTCAGCGGCATGATGCGGCCGATGCCGTCGAGCTGGCTGATCTCCGTCTTGTGCGCCGCGACGTAGATCGCTCCGGCGCAGAAGAACAACGTGATCTTGCCCATCGCGTGCATCGCGATGTGCATGCTGCCGCCCAGCACGCCGGCCTCGTTGGCCAGCGCGGCGCCGAGTACGATGTACGACAGTTGCGACACCGTCGAGTAGGCCAGCATCGCCTTCAGGTTGTCCTTGGTCATCGCGACGAGCGAGGCCAGCAGCACGGTGATCGCGGCCGTGTACATCAGCCAGATGCTCGCGCCGGTCGAGCTCAGCAGGTCGATGCCGAAAACGTAGACCACGACCTTCATCACCGTGAACACGCCGGCCTTGACCACGGCGACCGCGTGCAACAGCGCGCTGACCGGCGTGGGTGCGACCATCGCGGCGGGCAGCCAGCGATGGAACGGCATCAACGCGGCCTTGCCGGTGCCGAAAGCGTACAGCGCGAGCAGGATCGCCACGACCACCGGCTCCGTGTCGTCCGCCAGCAGTCCGCCCTGGGCGAACTCCAGCGTGCCCGAGATCGTCCAGGTCCAGATCATCGCCAGCAACAGCATTCCGACCGAGGTGGTGAACAAAACGCCGAGGTAGATGCGTCCGGCGCGCATCGCCTTCTCCGTGCCGTGGTGCGTGACCAGCGGATACGTCGAGAGCGTCAGCATCTCGTAGAACACGAACAGCGTGAACATGTTGCGCGCGAAGGCGATGCCGAGAGCGCTCGAGATGGCGATGGCGAAGCAGGCGTAGAACCGCGTCTGGTTCCCCTCGTGATGCGCGCGCATGTAGCCGATGGCGTAGGCGCCGGTGACGATCCACAGGCCCGACGCGACCAGTCCGAACAGTATCCCGAGCGGTTCGACCTCGAAGGCCAGCGCCAGCCCCGGCATGACCTCGATCAGCTCGAGGCCCGGCGTGCCGCCGGCGAGCAGGTCGCGCGCGATCGACACGACGACGAGAAACAGCGCGCCGGCGACGCCGAGCATCGCCGTCTCGCGCAGGTTCGGCCGACGCCCGAGCAGCGCGATGACGACGGCTCCGGCGAGCGGGAGACCGAGCGCGAGCGCGACGGAGCTCGAACCCGTCATCGGCCGACCGCCAGCAGCAGCTCGGCCGCGCGCTGCGCGATGCCCGCGCTGAGCGTGGTCGAGATGCCGAAGAACAGGACGGCGAGGATCAGGGCCCACGTCGGCACGAGCATGCTCAGCGGCGCCTCGTGGACCGCGGCGGCGTTCTCGGGCGGGGTGCGGAAGTAGGCCACCTCGACGACGCGCCAGACGTAGACCAGGGCCAGCAGCGAGCTGAGCAGGACCAGCGCCGCGATCGGCCAGCGGCCGGTCTCGAGCGCCGCGGCGATGAGGTACCACTTGCTGATGAAGCCCGCCGTCAGCGGCACGCCGATCAGGCTGAGCCCGCCGAGCACCCAGGCGAACATCGTCAGCGGCATGCGGCGACCGATGCCGTGCAGGTCGTCGATGTGTACCGAGCCGATGCGCAGCGCGATGCAACCCATCGCGCAGAACAGCGCGCCCTTCGTCAATGCGTGGTTGAACATGTGGACGATGCCGCCGGTCAACCCGGTGGCGGACGCGAAGCTGATGCCGAGCGCCATGTAGCCGATCTGCGCCACGCTGGAGTAGGCCAGCATGCGCTTGATGTCGCGCTGGAAGATGGCGACGGCCGACGCGCTGAAGATCCCCAGCAGCGCGAGCGGCAGCAGGACGGTGTCGAAACGCAGCTTGCCGAAGATGAACGCCGGGCCGCAGACGGTGAACACGATGCGGATCAGGATGTAGACGGAGACCTTGGTGGCCGTCGCGGCCAGGAAGGCCGTCACGACCGACGGCGCGTAGGCGTAGGCGTTGGGCAGCCAGACGTGCAGCGGGAACAGCGCCATCTTCAGCGCGATGCCGACGGTGATGAAGCCGAACGCCGCGATGACCGTGCGCGTCGCCTCGACGTCCGCGAGCCGGGACGCCATGTCCATCATGTTCAGCGTGCCCGTCATCATGTACAGGAAGCCGACGCCGATCAGGTAGAACGTCGCGCCGACGGTGCCCATGATCAGGTACTGGAACGCCGCGGTGAACGCGCGGGGCGTGCGGCCGAGACTGATCAGGGCGTAGGACGACAGCGACGAGATCTCGAGGAAGACGAACAGGTTGAACAGGTCGCCGGTGACGAGGATGCCCAGCAGGCCGGCGAGGCACAGCATGTAGAGCGTCAGGAACAGGTAGTGTTTGTCCCGGGGTATCTCGCGTGCCAGGCTCGCGGGAGCGTAGAGCAACACGAGGATGCCCAGGCCCGAGACGAACAACACCATGAACGCGCTGAGCACGTCGATGCGATAGCCGATGCCGTAGGGCACGGCCCAGCCGCCGAATTCGTAGAGGATCGCTCCCTCGCGCATCGTGCGCGTCAGCAGGGCGATCGAGATCGCGAAGGTCAGCGCGGAGGCCGTCAGTGCCGTGACCCAGGCGGCGCCGCGTCGTCGGAAGAGAACGCACAGCGGTGCCGCGACCAGCGGAACGACGATCTGTAGCGCCGGGAGTTGCGACTCGATCACGGCTCGTCCTCGAGTTCGTGGATCTCGTCGTCCTCGATCGTGCCGTAGGCCTCGTGGATGCGGACGATCAACGCCAGTGCGAGCGAGGTCGTCGCGACGCCGACGACGATGGCGGTCAGGATCAGCACGCTGGGCAGGGGGTTGGAGTAGACGACGTCGGCGTGGCCCGCCTCGGCGTGCGCCTGCAGGATCGGCGCCGTGCCGCCGGCGACCTTGCCCATGCTGACGTAGAGCAGGAAGACGGAGGTCTGGAAGATGTTCAGCCCGATCACCTTCTTCACCAGGTTCGCTCGGGCGATGACCGTGTAGAACCCGGCCATCATCAGGACGATGACGATCCACGCGTGATAGTGGTCGACGACGAAGCTCATGCGCGCTTCCCGCGGCCGGCGAAGGCGAAGAAGATCGAGATCATCACCGTGGCGACCGTCAGGCCGACGCCGAGCTCGACCAGCAGCACGCCCAGATGCTGCGCGGCCTTGGGGTCGTGCTCGAGTACGTTGTATTCGAGGAAGTCGCCTCCGAGCAGCATCGTCGCGACACCGACGCCGGCGTACAACAGGACGCCGGCGGCGAACAGGCGCTCGAGGACGCCCGGACGCGCCGCGCCGCGCGCCGGCTCGAGGCCGAAGACCAGCGAGAACAGGATGTAGCCCGCGGCGAAGATGACGCCGGCCTGGAAGCCGCCGCCCGGGCCGTAGTCGCCGTGAAACTGAACGTACAGCGCGAAGACGAGGATGTAGGGGATCAGCAGCTTGGCCACGATCCGCAGCACGCGGTGCCCCTTCACGACGCGTCCTCCTCGTCGCGCCGCGAGCGTCGCAGCAGCACCAGCACGCCGACGCCGGCGGTGAAGATCACGAACACCTCGCCCAGCGTGTCGAAGCCGCGATAGCTGGCCAGGACGGTCGTGACGATGTTGTCGATCCCCGTGGCCTTCTTCGATTCGTGCAGGTACTCCGGCGCGACGTGGGTGTGGGCCGGGGCCTGCGGGTCGCCGTAGGCCGGCATGTCCAGCGTGGCCAGGATCAGTGCGGCCCCGGTGGCCACGACGACGAGGATCGCCAGCCACTGGCGCTGCGAGCCGCGGCGACTCTCGTGCGGCGTCGTCAGCGACAGCGCGCCGAGCATCAGCACGGTCGAGATGCCGGCGCCGACCGCCGCCTCGGTGAACGCGACGTCCGGCGCGTCGAGCAGCAGCATCCAGCCGGCGCCGATGAAGCTGTAGATTCCGCCCAGCATCACCGCCGGGAACAGGCCGCGCATGCGCACGATCAGCACGGCGGTGACCGCCAGCAGCGTCAGCAGGATGATGACGATCAGGTGCATCATGGCGCGGGGGCATCCTCGTCGGTCCCGGCGGGCCGCAGGCCGTGGCTCCAGGCCGACTGCGCCAGCGCGTGCGTCGACGTCGGGCTGGTCACGAGCAGGAAGAAGAGAATCGCCACCAGCTTGAAGGTGACGAGCGAGAGACCCTCCTGGAGCATCAGCCCGCTCAGGATCAGGCCGGCGCCCATCGTGTCGGTGATTCCCGCCGCGTGCATCCGGGTGAAGTAATCCGGCAGACGCAGGAGGCCGATGCCGCCGACCAGCGCGAACAGCGAGCCGCCGACGAGCAGCGTCCAGACCAGGATCTCGCGCACGGCGTCCATCAGCCGGCCTCGTCCGAGGAGTCCGATTTCTCGTCGGGATCGGCGAACGTGCCGTCGCGCGAGAAGCGCAAGACCGCGATGACGCCGATGAAGTTGATCAGCGCATAGACCAGCCCGAGGTCGAGGAAGTCGGTCCGGCCGGTCAGGAAACCGATCACGGCGATCAACAGCACCGTCTTGGTGCCGAACATGTTCAGCGCCAGGATGCGGTCGAAGACGGTCGGGCCCAGGGCCGCGCGGGCCAGCGCCAGGCCCATCGTGGCCAGGATGCCGACGATGGCGACCTTGAACACCAGCATCAGGCGCCCTCGACACGGGTCGCGCGGCGGTCGATCGCGCCCAGCAGCAGATCGTCGGCCGCCTCGCGGCTGAGGGCGTGGACGACGATCTCTCGCTCCTCGACGAACAACGACACGGTTCCGGGGGTCAACGTGATCGAGTTGGCGTGGATCGCGCGGCCGAGGTCGGTGGTCTGGGTCGCCTCGACCCGCACGACGCAGGGCGAGATCGGCAGCCCGGGGCTGAGGATGCGCCGCGCCACGACCACGTTGGCCCTGGCGATCTTCCACAGCAGCCACGGTGTGTAGGCCACGAGGCGGGGCAGCAGGTGCAGCGGGGCGCTCTCCGCGTCCAGGCTGCGCATGCCGCGGATCAGCAGGACCACCGAGAAGCAGGAGGCCGCGCCGAACGAGATCAACAGGGGCGTGTAGTGGCCCGACCACAGGAGCCACACGGAAAAGAGCACGACACCGAGCGTGACCGCGTACTTCACGGGAACCGCGCCCCTTCGTCTTGCTCGGGGGATGGAAAAGCGCTCGCCATCGCCCGGGATGATACCGCAAAAACGTCAAAGAACCGGTTGCCGCCGTAGCGTGGTGCGGCCTGCCCAGACTTGCTAGATTACCGCCTTCGGACCGTGACGACACCGGAGGATGGAGGCGGGAAACAGCTCCGCTCGCCTCGGGATTTCATGGGGCTAGGCTTCGAGATGGCAGGGGCCATTGTGCTATTTATGTTCGTCGGCCACAGGGTCGATCGCTGGCTCGCCACGGGGCACTTGTTTCTCCTGACCGGCTCTTTTCTCGGGATCGCAACGGCTTTCTACAGTTTCTTCCGCAGGGTCTGGCCGCTGATTCGCCAGGGCGGAGGCGGGAACGCGAAGTGAATCGTTCGTTGACCACTCGATACGCCTTGTGCAGCGGCCTGGTGGCGCTGGTCGGCGCGGCGGCGGTCGCGGCCGTGGCTCTGCCGCGTGGCGAGACGACCGTGCGCTTCGGCCTCTGGGGTTGGCTGATGATGGCGCTTCCCGGCGTGGCCGGCGGAGCGTGGCTGGCCGGGGTCCACGGCAAGCCCGGAACGGGTTTCCTGTTCGCCCTCGCCGCGGCCATCGCCGCGCGAGTCGTGCTGGCGGGGCTGGGCGCGCTGCCCGTGATCGTCGTGGGGCGCGAGGCGATCCTGCCCTACGCGGCCGGGCTCGGGGCCGGGTTCTTTCCTCTTCAGGTATTCGAAGTCGCCTGGTTCGTTCGCCGAACCGCCAAGGGGTAGGGGACAACTGCCGATGCTGGCCGCTACAGAGACGGAAGCCGCGCACGGAGCGGCCGAACACGCCGAAGAGACGTTCGACGCCGGCGCCCACATCCTGGGCCACGTGCTGGACTCCAACTCCTACCACATCCCGTGGACGAACGACGGTCATTTCGATTGGCCGCAGTTCCCGAAGATCCTCGGCATCGATTTCTCGATCACGAACCACGTGGTGGCGATGTGGATCGTCTTCGCGTTGCTCCTCCTGGGCTTTACCTCTGCCGTCCGCGCGGCGCGCAAGGGCAAGTCGACGGTGTTGCGGGGGATGCTCGAGGTGCTGGTCTCGTTCATCCGCGACGACGTGGCGCGCAAGGCGATCGGACCCGGAGCGGACCGTTTCGTGGGTTACCTGCTCACGACCTTCTTCTTCATCGTGTGCTGCAACCTGCTGGGTCTGATCCCCGGCATGGCCACGGCGACCGGCAACATCGCCGTCACCATGGGCCTCGCGGTGGCCGCCTTTCTGGTGGTCCAGTACTGCGGAATCCGCGAGTACGGAGTGGTCAAGCACTTCAAGAACCTGGTGCCGCACGGCCTGCCGTTCTGGCTCGTGCCCATCATGTTCGCGCTGGAGCTGCTCACCACGCTGATCCGACCGTTCGCGTTGTGTATCCGTCTGTTCGCCAATATGATGGCGGGCCACGTCGCGCTGCTGGCGATGATCACGCTGATCTTCCTCGTGCCCCAGTTCTGGTATGCGGCGATCCCCGGCGCGATCGGCTTCGCGCTGTTCGTCTACCTGCTGGAGATTCTGGTGGCGTTCCTGCAGGCTTACATCTTCACCATGCTGACGGCGCAGTTCATCGGCATGTCGCTCAATCCTTCGCATTGATGGACGGGGCACGCTTCAATCACGCAAGAATGAATTTCGCAAAGTTTCAGTCGTAAGGAGATTCGATCAATGGATGCAGCGGGTCTTGCATATTTGGCTGCCGGCCTCGGCGCCGGACTGGCGATCATCGGTGGCGGCTCGGGAATCGGCCGTCTTGCCGCGAGTGCGATGGAAGGCATCGCGCGGCAGCCGCAGTCGTCGGCGACGATCCAGACGGCGATGCTGATCGCGGCGGCGCTGATCGAG
The DNA here is from genome assembly GCA_024226515.1 of bacterium. GTDB lineage: Bacteria > Acidobacteriota > Polarisedimenticolia > Polarisedimenticolales > Polarisedimenticolaceae > JAAELQ01. The sequence goes on along the minus strand of JAAELQ010000190.1, from coordinate 40,885 downwards.
GGTGCCACCCTCCTCGCGCTCGTGATCTGCATGCTGCTCGTGCTTCTCAAGTGAAGGGACGTCTCATGCGCTTGGTGGCGAGACTCACAGTCGCCTCGGCGATCGTGTTGTGTGCGGCGCCCGCGCTCGCGGCCGGTGGGGGAGGTGCGGACGGCAGCAAGCTGCTCTCTCCCAACCCGGGCACCATCATCTGGACCGTCATTACGTTCCTGCTGATGGTGTTCATCCTCGGTCGCTACGCGTGGAAACCGTTGACCGCCGCGCTGGACGAGCGCGAGCAGTCGATCCAGGGCGCGATCGCGGATGCGAAGAACGACCGTGCGGAGGCGGAGAAGCTGCTCGCCGAGCAGCGGACCCTGCTGGAAGAGACGCGCCGCGAACGGGCGGAAGCGCTGGCTGCCGGCCAGCGCGATGCCGAGACGCTGAAGGCCGAGATCCTGGAGGAGGCCCGGCAGCAACGCGAGCAGTTGCTGCAGAAGGCCGAGGCCCAGGTCGCGGCGGGCATGTCTCAGGCGCGGACCGAGCTTCGCGGGCTCGCGGCGGGCCTGGCGGTTCAGGCGGCGGAGAAGCTTCTGACGAAGAATCTCGACGACCCGACCCAGCGCAAGCTCGTCGAGGACTACCTCGCCGATCTCGAGCGGAGCGGCGGCGCAGGGTCGCTGCCCTCCTGATCGACGGCTGAATCGACGAACTTCGGGGGCCGCGCCTGGCGGGGTCCCCGGTCGCTCGTCCGCCGGAGCCGTCCATGCACACCAGGGACATCTCGTTCCCTCCCGCACCCGCAGCGCTGTGTCGCCTGCGGGCGGGGAGCGGTGCGCGCGCGCAGCTGCTCGACGACCTGTCGGAGAATCCGCCCGGCGCGCCGCTCGTCGTCATCTCGGACTCCAACGTCGCTCCTCTGCACGCGGAGCCCCTCGTCCGCGATCTCACCGAGCGCGGGTTGTCCGTCCACCTGCTGACGTTCCCCGCGGGCGAGGCGCACAAGGCCCGCTCGACGAAGGAGCGGCTGGAGGACGGTCTGTACGCCCTCGACGCGGACCGCCACGTCGCGCTGGTCGCGATCGGCGGAGGCGTGACGGGGGATCTCGCGGGCTTCGTGGCCTCGACGTGGCACCGCGGAGTTCCGGTCGTTCAGGTGCCGACGTCCCTGCTGGCGATGGTCGACGCGGCGCTGGGCGGCAAGACGGCGGTCAACCTTCCCGGCGGTAAGAACCTCGTCGGCACGTTTCATCAGCCGTGGGGGCTCTACGCGGATCCCGACCTGCTGGCCACGTTGCCCGACGAGACGTACGTCCAGGGGTTCGCCGAGATCGTCAAGTCGGCGGCGATCGCCGATGCCGAGTTGTTCGACTGGCTCGTCGGTGCGGCCGATGCCCTGACGCGACGTGACCCCGCGGCGCTCGAGCGCGCCGTCAGGGCCTGCCTCGAGATCAAGGCGGAGGTCGTGCTCGACGACGAGCGCGAGGCCGGTCGTCGCGCGTCGCTCAACTTCGGACACACGGTGGCGCACGCGCTCGAGGCGGTGGCCGACTACGGCCTGTCGCACGGGGAGGCGGTCGCGATCGGTATGTGCGTCGAGGCGCGACTGGCCGTCGCCGCCGGCGGGCTGCCGGCCGAGGACGCCCGCAGGATCGAGGGGCTCGTAGGCGCGTTCGGCCTGCCGACGCGCGTGCCGCCGGCGCTCGATCGCGAGGCGGTCGTCGAGTCGACCCGCCGGGACAAGAAGGTCAAGGACCGCGCGGTGCGCTACGCGCTTCCGGTCGCCATCGGCAGCATGCCGGAGGGTCCTGAGGTCACGATCGCCATCGAAAACGGGGCGCTGCGCGCTGCACTCGACGCACCCGACGCCACCAAGTTATCTTAAATACGCTATGCAGCCGAAAACCCTCGGGCGCTACCGGATCATTCGCGAGCTCGGCCGTGGAGCCATGGGACGGGTGTTCCTGGCTCACGACCCCGAGATCGACCGGCACGTCGCGATCAAGACCCTGCAGATCCTCTCGGCCGCCCCGCAGGATCAGCGCGAGAGTGCGCGCCAGCGGCTGAAGCGCGAAGCCCGCGCCGCGGGCAAGTTGCTGCACCCGGGGATCGTCACGCTGTTCGACTTCGGTGAGGCCGGCGGCGAGATGTACCTCGCGATGGAGTACGTCGAGGGGCAGACACTCGACGCGTTCTGCGGGCGCGAGACCCTGCTGCCGGCGGCGACGGCGGTCGAACTCGTGGCCTGCACCGCCGAGGCGCTGGACTACGCGCACCGCGCCGGAGTCGTGCACCGCGACATCAAGCCGGCGAACCTGATGCGCGTCGGCGACGGCAACGTCAAGATCATGGACTTCGGCCTGGCCCGCGCCGCGGAGGCGCAGGTCACGCAGGACGGTGCGCTGTTCGGCACGCCGAGCTACATGGCCCCGGAGCAGATCCGCGGCAAGGATCTCGACGGCCGCAGCGATCTGTTCTCGCTGGGCGTGGTGCTGTTCGAGATGCTGACCGGCGAGAAACCCTTCGCCGGAGATTCGATCTCCTCGATCATCTACCGCATCGTCCACGAGGACCCGAGCGACCCGGCGGATGCGCCGGCATCGATCCCCGAGGAGCTGCGCGCGTTTCTGTTGCGCGCGTTGGCCAAGACGCCGGACGCGCGCTTTGCGGACGGACGCGAGTTTGCCGCGGCGCTGCGCGGGGCGGCGAGATCGATCGCCACGATCGACGAGCAGCCGGACAGCGTCCCGGCCGAGACGTCGACGCCGGACGTCGCGACGGGCAAGTCGCTCCCCGCGCCTCCGGTCTCGCGCCCCAAACGCGGCAGCCCGATGCCGTACATCGTCGGCATCGTGCTGTTGCTGGTCGCCGCCGCCGTCGCGGGCTACGTCTATCGGGAGGAGCTGGGCCTGTTCGGGCCGAGCGGGCCGAGCGAGCCGAGCGAGGCGGCCGAGGTGTGGGCCGAGGCGACGGTGCGCACCGAACCGGCCGGCGTGCCGGTCCTGCTGGACGGCGAGCCGCTCGACCCGATGCTCGAGGGGCGCGCGCGGTACCTGGTGCGCGAGCCGGCCGCGGTGCTGACGGCGGAGTACGGCTGTCGCCGTGTCGAGCGCCCGTTGCAGCTCGCCGACGATCTGCAGGAAGTCGTGCTCGTGTTCGATCCGACCGAGCTCGAGTGGACCGTGGATGCCGGTGTGGCGGGGGCGCGTGTGCGGCTCAACGGCGAGTCGGGCGGCGACTCTCCGGCCGCGCTGAGCTTCGACCTGTGCCGCGACAACGTGGTCGAGCTGGAGGCTCCCGGCTATCGTACGGCCTCGGTGCGTCTGCCGGGGCAGGTGTCTCCGCTGGAGGCGCGCAGCCTGTTGACCGCGGTCGAGATGCAGCCGCTGCCCAAGGGCAAGCTGATCATGCCCGCGCGACGCTTCGACGTGGCCTACTATGTCAACGGCAAGAAGATCGGCCCCAAGCAGAAAGAGATCGAGTTGTTGGAAGGCGAACATGACGTGCGGCTGCGCAACGACAAGTACTGGATCGACGTGCGCAAGAAGGTGCGAATCGAGGGCGGCCAGGCGAGCCAGCTCGACGTCGAGCCTCCGCCGTTGACCGAGCTCGTCGTGCAGGCGTTTCCGGCCAACTGCAAGGTGCACCTGCGTCGCCCGCGAGGCAAGTGGAAATACGTCGACGAGACTCCGCTGCGGCGCAAGCTGGCCGTGGGGACCTACGAGGTGCGCGTCACGCTGAACCCCACCGGTCAGAGCGAGCTGCGTTCGATCAAGCTCGAGCCGGGTGTCAACCCGCCGCTGCGCGTGGCGTTCGGGAAGAGTTCGTGATTCGACTCGTTGCGGCCCTGGCCGCGTTCGTGTTGGTCGGCGGGATCGCGGCGGGGCAAGCCGGCGACCCCGACGCGGCGCGACGGCAGTATCGTGTCGCGCGCCGGCTCGTCGCCGAGGGTTCTCCGCAGGCCGGAGCGGCGTTGGCTCAGGTCGCGCAGCTCGACCCGGAAGGGCCGCTCGCCGACGATGCGCTGGTCGAGCTGGCCCTGCTCGAGCGGCCGGCGCGCTGGCCCGAGGAGATCGGTCGCATCGACCCGCAGCGTGCGGCCCACGTCCTGGAGCTGCTGTCGGGCGTCGTCGACGGGATCCCCGACGCGGACCGCGGGACGGAGGCGCGCTATCTGCGTGGCCTACTGCTGCTCGAGCCGTTGCCGCTGCGCGACCCGGCCGGCGCGCGCCTGGACCTGATCACGGTGGCGACCGACCACGCGAATTCACGCTGGGTCGCCCCCGCGCGTTACGCGATCGCGTGGCTCTCGCAATCGATGGCCAGGCTGGGCCGCGCGGAGGCCGCGTTGCAGCGCCTCGTCGTGGATTCAGGCGACGACGAGGCGGCGCTGCGCAGCCGGGCGCGCCTGGCGCGAATGCGGCTCGCGGAGGGCGAATTCGGCGCCGCTGCGCGTGGCCTCGACGACCTGCTGCGCGACGCGTCGGCGCCCGAGATTCCGGGGCTCGACGCTCACTTCGAGCTGGCGGTGCGAAACCTCGCCGGAGCCGACGAACACCGTTTTCATCACGGGCGGTTGCAGGTGCGCGCGCAATCGACCGGCGTCCGACAGCTCGCCGGGATGGTCGCGACCCCCGAGGGAGGCGTCGTGCTCGCAGACCGTCGGAGCGGCGCCATCGTGCGCTTCGACTCGAACGGTGCGGAGACCGGACGCTGGAAGGTCCCGAGCCCGCAGGCGCTGAGCGCCACGGTGGGTGGCTTGCTGTACGTCGCGGCGGGTACCGACGTGCTGCGGCTCGATGAGAGCGGAACTCCCGTCGTCGCGGGGCAGGGCGATCTCGCGCCCGCCTCGGCGCTGACCGTCGACGAGTGGGGCGGGCTCTGGATCCTCGGTCGGCGCGGCGATCGCGTCGATCGCGTCGAACCCGGCGCCGCATCCGGCGCGACGTGGTGGCAGGGTGCGAAGCTGTCGGCGATCGTCTGGGACGGCCTACGCCTGGTCGGTATCGACGCGAAGGAAAAGAGACTGCTCGAGCTGCAGCGCGGTGGCGGCACGCGTCCCATCGGAGATCTGACGTTTCAGCGCGCCGACGGCTTGACCTGTGATGCCGCGCGCACGCTGGTCGTGCTGGACAGCCGCGCGCAGAGTGTGACGCTCGTCGCACCCGACGGCTCGCAGACGGGGCAGGTCGCTACGTCGACGCTGGGCGTCCAGCGCGCGGGCGGGGCCGCCATCGGCTTCGACGGCGCGCTGCATCTGTTCGGCCCCGGCGCGGGATCGTGGGTCAGCGTGCCATGAGGCTCAATCGCCGCATCGCGGTCCACGGGATCGTCGTCATTGCTCTGATCGCCGGCGCGCATGCGTCCGCGGTTGCGCAACAGGACGAAGCGCCCGCAGTCGAGCCGCAGCCCGCGTCCGAGCCGCCGGTTCCGCGGGAGCTGCTCGACACGATCCGGCACGACATGGTCGAGCTGCGCTTCGAGAAGGCGCTGGCCGGCATCGAGGCCCTGCTGGGCAACCCCGGAATGAACGAGGACGAACGGGCCGAGGTGCTCGTGCTGCGCGGCCAGACGCACGTCGCGTTCGGCGACCTGTCCGCGGCGGAACAGGACTATCGCGAGATCCTGGCGCTGCGCCCGGGGTACGCTCCGGACAGCAGCCTCACGCCGAAGAAGGCGATGGAACGCTACGAACGCGTCCAGCGTCAACTCGTGGGTCGCCTGGCGCTGACCCTGGACCCGGCGGACGCGTCGCTGCTGCTCGACGGTCGCCCGTTGACCTCCTGGTCGCCGTCCGCCGCTGCGCTGCCGTTGCTCGCCGGAACGCACCGTGTCGTGGCGCGGCGCGCCGGCTACGACGACGAACAGAGAACGGTCGAGGTCGTCGCGGACCAGGAGTCCACCCTCGATCTGCAGTTGATGCCGAATTCGCGAACGGTCGTCATTCGCAGCGTGCCCGACGATGTCGAGGTCACGCTGGACGGGGTGGTGGTCGGTCGCACGGTTCGGCCCCGCGGTGCGTTCGGCGACTACGGCGCGTCGGAGTTGACGCTGGAGCACGTGTCGCTGGGCGAGCACGAATTCGAGCTGCGCAAGCCCTGCTTCCGCACCGCGCGCATGCGCGACGACCTGACGGTCGACCTGCTCGACCGCAGCCCGAAGCATTACACGACTGTAACGCTCGACGCGGCCAGCGCGCGGCTGGACCTGCGCGGAGCGCCGAGCGGTGCCGCGGTGACGGTCGATGGCGCAGCGGTCGGCAGCTTGCCCCTCGGGCCGGTGCTGGTCTGTCCCGGCGATCGCGAGGTCGAGGCGCGGTTCGCGGGGCGCCGGATCTGGATCTCGCAGCACCAGGTCGAGGACGGTGAGACGGGCCTCGTACAGATTTCCGGACGACCGAACGTGGCGCTCGCGGCGTCGGACGGCGTGCTGCCGCGGTCGGACGCGTGGAACGACGTGGGCCGGATCGCCGTGCCGCGATCGTTCGATCCCGCGCGGCTCGAGCACTGGGGCCGGCTCGATCTTCCTGCGGACGTCGATATCGTCTTCGCGCCGGGCGTGCGGGGGAACGATGTCGGCGATCGCTGGGTGTCCTACAGCCCGATCCTGGACACGGTCGAGACGTTCGAGGGCAGCCCGGCGGATCTCATCCGGCCGGCATGGTCGCGTGCGCACTGGGGCATTCATGTCGTCGACAGCCGGTTGAGCGGTGCCGGCGTCGTGGTCCAGCTCGACCGCGAGTCCGCAGCGGCGCACGCGGGGATGCGCGTGGGCGATCGCGTGCTGTCGGTCGGGGGCTGGGAGATCTCGAGCGCCGCCGACGTACGATCGGCGTTGCGCGCCGCGTCGGGCGAACAACCGCTCGAGGTGCGTTGGCGGGAACGCGGGGGAGCCGAGAGAACGGCCGAGCTGCGCGCGAGGATCGGCCCCGTTCTGGTCGACCCGCGAGTCGACGACGGGCCGGGGCCCTGGGGCCCGCGCGCCGCGTGGGCCAGGGTGGACGGCCTGACCGGCGGCGAGGTCTCCGCGACGGCCAAGGCGAACCTGGCGCTGATGCTGTCCTCGGTCGGCCGCCACGATTCGGCGGTCGGCGTCTGGAGCAGCGTGAGCTGGGGCGCCCGCAGCGGTCTGGGCGAGGGGACGATCCAGTACTACCTCGGGCGCGAGCTCCAGTCGCAGGGTGAGGAGGAGGCCGCCGCGGAGGCCTTCCGACGCGCGGCCGAGACGAAAAATCGGGCATTTCACGACTGCGGCCCCGCCGTGGGGCCCGCCGCCCGCGACCATCTCGCGGATCTCGGGGTTTCTCCCGATTGAAGAAGGGCGGCCTGCCGGCCCGTGTTCCGGGTTAGACTGACCCGACTTTTCTCGGCGGGGAACCCCAGGATGGAGGACCGTCCTCGATCCCTGCCATCTAGGAGGAGCGAGAGATGGCCGAGAAGATCAATCCGGACGACCTCGAGAAGATGGCCGGCGGTGCGGGCGAGTACGGCGCCATGCGGCGTGAGGTCAAGGGCTCGCGAGTCGAGGGAATCATGGACCTGCGCAAGAAGGCCGACGAGCGAGAAGACCCGGATCACGACAAGAGACCGGACGGCCTGAGAGACCTGGACAGGTAGATCGCGGTGGCTGGCCCGACGCGACGCCGCAGGACAGTAACTGAATCTATGCGAACGGTGGCGGCGGTTGGGGGCAAGGACAACGTAGAACTCGAGATCAAGCTGCGGACCAAAATGTGACCGCCAGCGTCGTCTTGTTCGTACGCTTTCGCGGTAAAATGGCCTCAGGCAACAGGCTCTACGCGCGGGATCGCGTGGGGAGGTGTCATGCGCCGCGGCATCGCTCGGCCCCTTCCGGCAGTGTGTCTGATGCTGATCTCGCTGTCCGCCCCGGTGTGGGCCGCGTGCGGCGGGTTTGCGACGATCACGACCCTGCCCGAATCTTCGGGGCGTAGTTACATCTGGACGCAGGGCTACTTCACGCCCACCTACGCCTACCCACCCTACGTATACGACGTCACGCCTCCGATCACGCCGAAGATCGAGGGCGTATTCTGGCGAATCGGTGAGGGTGATCCGGCAATCGGCGTTGGCGACGACAGCGGCTCGTTCGACATCGTCGGCAGCGGTGCGCTCTATTTCTACGGGCCGGGAAGCTACGGCTCCTACTTCGGAGCCAACCTGCTTACCGGCTGGGGGGCGAGCGCGTCGATCGACGGTTGCATCGGCGAGTCCGGCAATTGCACGGCGGTTCTGCTGAGCGACACGCACGGTGACGACGGCTACTTCGCGGTCGTGAGCGCCGCCGCGGGCGCCACGCTGAGGACCGACCTCGATCAGCCCGGCAGCGACGGGTCCGGCAACGCTGCTCCGATCGTCCTCGAGACGATTCCGAAGCCGACCATTCTCTTTACCGGCTGCAACGGGTTCATCCAGGTCGAGATCGTACTGCACAGTTTCGACAACGGTTTCTACGAGCAAGACGGTTGCGCGGTCGAGCCACGCTACGTGATCTATGCGCAGAAGACGCCGAACGGGGGGGAAGCGCCGCAGACGCGGGACCGGTCCGACTGGACTCCGCTCTCCGGCGCGAGCGTTCCGCTCGGCGTGTCGCAGAGCTTCGAGGTTGCATGTTCGTTCGGCGAGGACCTGTACCTGTCCGCCGGTCTCGAGTTCGACTCCGGGTTCCCGGCGACGTACCTCTCGCGGAACTCCACGCGGATCGACTGCCACCATTGCAACCCGGATCAGGACAACGACGGCTGGGACTTCCAGGTCGATTGCGACGACGGAAACGCGTCGGTGAATCCGGGTGCCACCGAGATCTGCAACGGGATCGACGACAACTGCAATGGTGACGTGGATGAGGATCCGGGCGGCGTCGACAGCGACGGTGACGGAATCGGCAACGCCTGCGACAACTGCGTGTTCGTTTCGAACTCGAGTCAGGCCGACATCGATGAGGACGGCCAGGGCGACCGCTGCGACACGGATGACGGCCTCATCGTCTTGCACTGTGAAGACCCGATCGGGGTGGAGTGGGACGACGAGACGACGTACGACGACTGGAACGTCTACCGCGGTGACCTGAAGGTCCTGGCGTTATCGGGCCAGTACACCCAGCCGCCCGGCTCGAGTCCGGCGGCGGCGCGGTTCTGCGGCGTGGGCGCCACGTTCCTCGACGACTTCTACGAGCCGCTGCCGCTCGAGGTCGCGTTCTACATGACCAGCGGTATCGCGGGCGGAGTGGAGTCGCACCTGGGCCTGGATGGCTCCGGGGCGCCGCGGCCGAACGACAACGCCTGTCCCTGACCGGTCAGCGCTGCGTGAAGCGGTCGTCGGCCTCCAGTACGATGTAGCGCAGCGCCTCACGCGTCCACGTGCCGGTGCGCGCCTCGGCGGCGTTGATCTCCTCCAGCAGGAATTCGACGTCGCGGCTGCGGTTGACCTCCAGCGCGCTGCGCAGGCTGTCCATCTCGGTGCGGAACTGGGCCGTCGTCAGCATCGCGTCGCCGTTCCCGCGCGGCTGCTGCGGACGGGCGCCTCCGCTGCGGGCCAGCATGGCGTCGAATTGCGCCTGCTGCTGCTCGAGCGCCTCGATCATCTCGGCGCGTGTCACGACGTCGCCCAGTACGGCCGTCTCCTCGTGCAGCGGTTGCCGCTCGGGCGTGACGAACAGGTCGGTGGCCAGCACGCCGGCGAGGAACAGGGCCGCCGCTCCGGCGAACGCCGCGACGTAGCCCCAGAGTCCGCGAAAACGGGGCGCGGGTTTGAGGATCACGACACGCGGGGCGAGCGGAACCTCGGGTGCCGCGGTGCGCAGCGCGGCGCCCGTCGCGGCCAGCTCGTCCAGCGTTGTGCGGCAGGCCTCGCAGGTGGAGACGTGCTGCGACATGCGCGAACGTTCCGCGGGGTCCAACTCGTCGTACAGGGCCGCCACCCATTCGTCGTTCCACTGGTTGCAACTCATGACGTCATGCCTCATCGATGCCCTGGCGAACAAGAGCGGATCGCAGGCCGCTCAGGCCGTAGTACATGCGTGATTTGACCGTGCTCTCGGGGCAGCCGAGCACGTCGGCGATCTCTCTGAACTTCAGTCCCTCGAACTCCTTGAGGATCAGCACCTCGCGCTGCTCGGGGGGGATGTGCTTCAGCGCCTGCAGCACGGCGTCGCTCTTCTCGTTGCGCTCGGCCTGCGCCAGCGGGTTCCCGCTGCCGACCGCCTCGCGCGGATCGGCCGTGCGATCGTCGACCTCGGCATCCTCGGAGAGGATCAGGCCCCAACGCTTCTTCCGCCGTGCCTGATCCCGACACAGGTTCAGCGCGATCTGGTACATCCACGTCGAGAAGCGCGATCCTTTCTTGAAGCGATGCGCCTTCTCGTGGACGCGGAGGAACGTCTCCTGGCAGATGTCGCTCGCGTCCTCGTAGCGCGGCAGCATCCTGAATACGAAGCGGAACAGCGGCTGCTCCCAGCGCACGATCAGCGCGCCCAGCGAGTCCGCGTCCCCGGCCTGTGCCGCCGATAGCAGTTCCTCGTCGCTCATCACCCCACCACTCTATGAGACGCGCGAGCCGAGTGGTCGGACGAAGGTTTCGGATCACGATTCCGTAGCGCCGCGCCGGGACGCCCGAAAAATTGTCAGGCGGGATGACAGATCCGGTCAGCGGGGAGAAGGGGCCGACCCCTCGTCGGCGTGGGGGCGGCGCAGTGCCCGGGGGTTACGAAAGCGTTGGGCCGACGAAGTTCTTTCGATTGAGGGGTTTGGCGATCCAGCGGCTGATTCTTGCCGACATAGGCGCAATGTGGTCTAGGCATTGCTAATTCCGCTGTGTCTATATTTCAAAAAACATCTTGCACGAATAGGTAAATGTTGATATCTAAATAGGTGTGCAAGGCGGGTCGGCGGGATCCGGCCGGGGGTGATCGATTGATCGACAAGCTGACGGATCCGAGTCTCTTCCCCATCCTGCACGGAGTGGTCGGGGATCTACCGTGGGACGCGAACGCTCAGGTCTGGGTGGTGATGCCCTCCGGCGACGGCCTTGCCTGCGAGTCCCTGATCGACATTGAGCAGCTCGGGCTGGGTACCAAGACCCGGGTCTGCCGCGCGGTCCACCCGGACGGCACGCTCGTGATCGGCGACGCCGATCCGGGGCAGGACGCCGAGTTGCTCGAGCTGCTGCAACGGGATCACTGCGGAAGAGTCTAGGAGAAGTGTGACCCGGGAACCCAAGGTCCTGGTCGTCGACGACGACGCATTCATCCGCCGTCCCCTCGAGTGCATCCTGCGCCGCGAGGGGTTTCTGCCGCTGACTGCCGTTGATGGCGACGACTGCATGCAGCAGGTCTCCCGCGATCGCCCCGACCTGATCATCCTCGACGTGATGCTGCCGGGCCGCAACGGACTGCAGGTCTGCGAGGCGCTCCGCTCGACTCCCGGGTACGCCGACATCCCCGTGATCCTGCTCTCGGCGCGACCGAGCGGCGAGGCACGGGTCCGCGGGCTCGCCGCCGGAGCGAACGGATTCCTGACAAAACCCTACGTGCCGTCGGACTTGATCCGCACGGTTCATGAACTGCTCTCGACCGATTGACCAGGGGGAATGACGAGATGAACGTGGCTGAACGAATGGACACGATGACAATGCGCCGGCTGACCCTGCAAGAAATCGACGAACGAATGCAAAGACTCGTCGAGGAAGTCACCGCCGTCTCACCGGCCGGCGAGCCGCCGCATCTCGCCCGCGCCGCCGTCATGGAACCGCGCTGGATCGATCCCGCGGCCCTGGTGCGTCGGCTGCGTCCGTTCATCTCGAACAACTGATCGCACGGCCCCGAATCGAGGAAACCCATGGCCCAGTGGAGTCGTAAGGACCGGACGCTGTTCACCAAGGTGGTCTACTACGGACCGGCTTTCGGCGGCAAGACGACGAATCTCGAAGCCCTGCATCGTCTGACCGATCCGAACGGTACGAACAAGCTGCTGACGATGAAGACGGTCGACGACCGGACGCTGTTCTTCGATCTGTTGCCGTTCGATCTGGGCGACGTGCTGGGCTACAAGGTCGCGATGAAGATCTACACCGTGCCCGGACAGGTGCGCTACGACACGACGCGTCAGGTCGTGCTCTCCGGCGCCGACGCCGTGGTATTCGTGGCGGACTCGTCGGCCGGACGCGAAGAACAGAACCGCTGGAGCTACCAGAACCTGCGCATGAACATGCGCACCAAGGGTCTCGAGGCCGAGCAGGTCCCGGTCCTGGTCCAGTTCAACAAGCAAGACCTGGACGAGGCGGCAAAGCCCGAAGCCGTAGCCGAGTGGATCGGCGTGCAACCCGAGGCCGCGACGCTGTCGTCGGCGATCGAGGGCTGGGGCGTACTCGAGACCTTCATCGGCGCCAGCCGGGCCATGCTCGAGCGGTTGGTGAACCTGGCCGACGAGCGCACGCGCAAGGAGATCGACACCAGCCAGCTCGGCCGGCACGTCGACCGCGCGTTCGGCCCGCTGATCGCGGCGAGCCAGACGCGCAAGCCGATGCTCACCGAGGATCCCTCGGCGACCCGGCCACGCGATACGATCGTCGTCAGCAGCGACGACCAGCTGGAGAACTCCATCGAGGCCGCGGTCGAGCTCGGCGAGCGGCTGTCCAACGAGACGGGACGCGCCGCCCGGCTCGAACGAGAGGCGATAGCGTTCCGCAGGCTGTGCGAGGCGCTGCGGACGATCGGCTCCAGCTTCGAGCGCGACACGATCATCGACGCGGTGCTGGGCACGGCCGCCGAGGTCCTCGAATCGCCGTCCGTCTCCCTCATCCGGCAGCCGCCGGACGAGGACGGAACGTTACTCCGTACGTGGGGTCAGAAGGAGGACACACTCCTCGGCTTCGACGCCGGGCAGCGTTTGCTGCGCAGGATGGTCGCGACCGGCCGTCCGTGCGTCGTCAACGATCTCGCGGAGGAATGCGGAGTGGGCTACGACGCGGCCGCGCTGCGCCGTATGCGGGCGGCGCTGGTCGTTCCGGTCGACAAACAGACCGGACTGATCATGGTGGCCTACGGGCGCGACCCGGACGGTGTGTTCAGCCAGCAGGACGTCCGCTTCCTGGCCACACTGGGTGGCCACCTGACGGTCGGCCTGGAGAAGGCGAACTACCTCAAGGAGCTGACCTCGCACCGCGATCGTCTCGAGATGATGGTCGACTCCCGTGCGGCGCAATTGCGCCGGGCTGCCGAGCGCCTGCGCGACCTGGACAAGATCAAGGACCGTTTCCTGGCCAACCTGTCGCACGAGATGAAGACCCCGCTCACGGCGATCCTCAGCTCGGCGCTGTTCCTCCGTGACTACGACCCCAGCGGAAGCGAGCTGCGCGAGATGATCCACTCGATCGTCGACTCGGGCAAATCGCTGCAGGGCCTGCTCGAGTCGCTGTTCCGCATGGTCGGTCTCGCCGGCGAGGCGGAACCCATCGAGCTCGTCGATACCTCGCCGCAGATTCTCGCCGAGCTGGCGTTGAAGCTGCGCGGCTCGGACGACGTCGTGTTCCACGCCGAATCGTGTCCCGAGAATCTGTGCGCCGACTCGGCGAAGATCTCGCGCGCCCTGGCCAATCTGATCGACAACGCGGTCAAGTTCTCACCCCCCGGAACGCCGGTGGAGGTCTGCCTCGAGCCGAGCGACATCACGAGCGGAGGCCGCGCGGTAGACGGCCTGGCGATCTGCGTGCGGGATCGCGGAGCCGGCGTGTCGGCCGTGGACGTCGACCGCATCTTCGCGCCGTTCGAGCAGGGCCGTGATCCGCTCACGGGCAAACCCGCAGGATTCGGCATCGGACTACACGAGGCGCGTGTGATCGCACGTCAGCACGGTGGAGATCTGGAATACGCGCCGCGCGACGGGGGTGGCAGCGAGTTCCGCCTGCACATCCCCCTGGAGCCGTCGGAATCGCGGACGAACGATCTGGAGGGCAGCAGTGTCGAATCGTGATATGCCGGTCGCACCGGTCGAAGAAACCGAAGAGGCCACCGGTTCACTCGGCAGCATACCGATCGACGAGGTGCGCGATCTGTGCGCCGAGGTCGGGCAGCTGTGCCACAAGATCAACAACCCGCTGACCTCCGTGATGGGTCGGATCCAGATGATGCGCCTGACCGAGGACCCGGACGAGAAGACCGGCCGGGCACTGGACAAGATGGAAGAGTCCAGCCAGCAGATCGCCTCGCTCGTGCGCAAGCTGGGGCGTCGCGTGGCCGAGTTCGCCGAGGACAAAGAGGGCTGACGAGCGCTCAGCCCGGGACCCCGATCCGCGGCGCCGGACGCGGCTTCGAGTGCATGCGCCGCGTCGTGCGCTGCACCGCGTACCCCAGCACGAACGCCAGCATCAACGTCACGCCGATGTACGTCCCGGCCGGAAGCGCCGGCTCGCCCGTGGCGTCGACGAAGTGCGGCGCTGCACCGAGCAGGAGCCAGTTGATCCAGGCGTGGATCCCCGCGGCATAGTGCAGGTTGGCGGAGAGGACGACCAGCAGTCCGAACAGCAGCGCCAGCGCGATCGTGAACGTCAGCTGCCGCGCGACGTTACCCCACGGCGGATTCAGGTGGATGTGCTCCATGCCGAACAGGGTCGACGTCGCGAGCAGCGCGAACCAGCGGCGGACGGCGCGATTGCGTAGGCCCAGCCGGGGGGCCAGCCGCTCGCACTCGGACATCAGCAGGCCGCGGTAGTAAAGCTCCTCGGCGAGGGCCAGGATCGTCTGCCCCACGACGACCCACGCCAGCAGCGCGCTGGGGCGCGGCCAGCGCAGCGTCAGGCTGCCGCCCAGAGCCCATGCCGCGCCGCCGAGCAGCAGGTAGGTCCCGCCGAGAACCAGCCCGACCTGTAGCGCCGCGACCGGCCAGCGGGACGGACGCGCGCGGCGCCAGGTTTTCCTGGCGGTCGGGGTCGAGAAGCCGCTGACGAGTACGCAGACCAGGATCAGACCGGCGCCTGCGAACAGGCGGAACTGCGCGTCGAGGACGGCGGGCTCGGCCTTGCTGTCGGTGATCCAGAAGAAGATCGGGTTGTACAGCGCCAGCGAGACCCACTTCTCGAGGAACAGCATCAGCAGCAGGGGAGTCAGGCTGCCGAGCCGCACTCCCTTGCCGGGGACCGCGCCGCGGCGGAACTCGCGCGAGGCGACGAGCAGCAGGAACAACAACGCCGCGAACAGCAGGCTGCCGACCACGGGTGGCACCCAGGGCGAGTGGGGCGTGCGATCGTGGAACTGGCGCAGCAGTCCCGAGGTGAACAGCGCGATGCCCAGCAGCAGCCAGGCGAGGCCGACCGGTACTCGCAACTCAGCGGCGATCCACGGCGACGCCCAGGCCGTTCTTGGTAGCCCACCCGCGGGTCATACGCGGCGTGTTGAACACGGCACCCACGCGTCCGAAGCGATCGACGAGGACCAGGCCGCCCTTGGCTCCGACGCGATCGAGCGTGCTCAGCGCCCCCTCGCCGGCGACCGTCGGCGGGAGCCCGCCGGCCATCAGATCGACTGCGGTCTTGGCCAGCGTGACGCGCAGGATGCCCTCGCCCCAGCCGGTGGACGACACCGCGCCGACGCGGTCGTCCGCGTACGTCCCCGCCCCGATGATCGGCGTGTCGCCGACGCGGCCCGGGGCCTTGTCCTGCGTGCCGCCGGTCGAGGTGGCGCCGACGATGCAACCCTTGCGGTCCAGCGCCACGGCGCCGACGGTACCCATCGACTGCGACTCGTCCTCTTCCTCGTGACCCGGGTCGAACTCGTTGTCGACGAGATGATCCTCGCCCGAGCGCACGCGCTCGAAGCGCTCACGTTCTCGCCCGATCAGCAGGTCCTCGGTGCGGCACAGCTCCGCGCCGGCCTCGACGGCGAAGTCTCGCGCACCGTCACCGACGAGCATCACGTGCTTGGAGCGCTGCATCACGGCCCGCGCGACGCTGACCGGGTGACGCACGCCCTGGATCGCGGCCACCGCGCCGGCCTCGAGCCTCGTGCCTTCCATGATGGACGCGTCCATCTCGACCTTGCCGTCGCTGTTGAGGTGCGAGCCGACCCCCGCGTCGAACACCGACTCGTCTTCCATCATCCGCACGACCAGCTCGACCGCGTTCAGCGCAGACTTGCCGTCGGTCAACGCCGCCCAGCCGGCCTCGAGCGCGGCGCGAGCAGCGTCGCTCGCCGCGGCGACATCGCCGTCGGGCATATTCCAGGCGCCACCATGTATCACCAGGGCGGGGGACAATCGGTTTCTCCTCATCAGTCGATCAAGGTCCTGTAGTATACCGTCCCGATCGGTCGCGACGCTGTGCGTTCCGGTCAAGGAGGATCGATGGGACGCCGGGCCAAGATCGGAGGCACGCTTGGGCCGGCGTGCGACGACGACCACACGCTGGACGCGCTGCTCGACGCCGGGCTCGACATCGCCCGGCTGAACTTCTCGCACGGTACGGCGGCCGATCACCGGCGTCGCGTGCGACGCCTGCGGCGGCGTGCCGCGGCGCTGGGCGTCAACGTCACGTTGCTGGCCGACCTGCAGGGGCCGCGATTCCGCGTGGGCGTGCTGCCTCCCGGGGGACTGGAGCTGCGCGACGGCGAGCGCGTCTCCGTCAAGGCCGGAAGCAAGCGCTCGATGCGTGGCGAGATCCCGGTGTCGTACCCGGCGCTGGCGCGCGACGTGCGGCGCGGGGACAAGATCCTGCTCGACGACGGCAAGCTGTGCCTGAAGGTCGAGCGCGTCAGCGGGGACACGCTGCGTTGCCTGATCCTGCGCGGGGGGACGCTGACCGACAACAAGGGGATCAACCTGCCCGGCAGCGCGCTGACCGTACCGACGTTGACGACGAAGGACCGCAAGGACCTCAAGGTCGCCGTCGAGCTCGGCGCGGACTGGTTGGCGATCTCGTTCGTGCGCAGCGCCGAGGACATCCGCTCGGCGCGCAAGCTCCTGCAGCGCGCCGGAAGCGACATGCCGATCATGGCCAAGATCGAGCGGCGCGAGGCGATCGACAACCTGCCCGAGATCATCGAGGAGGCCGATGCGTTGCTGGTCGCGCGCGGAGACCTGGGCGTCGAGCTACCCGCCGAGCGGGTTCCGATCCTGCAGAAGGAGATCATCGAGGCCGCCAACGCCGCCGGCAAGCCGGTGATGACGGCAACGCAGATGCTGGACTCGATGCGCACCGCGCGGCGGCCCACGCGCGCCGAGGCGTCGGACGTGGCCAACGCCGTGCTCGACGGCAGCGGCTGCCTGCTGCTGACCGCCGAGACCGCCGCGGGCAGCTATCCGGTCGAGGCGGTGGCGACGATGGCCTCGATCATCCGCGAGGCCGAGGCCTCGGGGCGCGCCCGGATCGACGACTCGCCGGACGGAGAGCTGTCGCGTGCGCTGACCACCTGCCGCGCGGGTTGTCGCGCCGCGATCGACGTGGGCGCGCCCGCGATCGTGGTCTTCACGCAGAGCGGCTCGTCCGCGCGGCAGGCGGCGCGCTTCCGGCCGCCGACGCGCATCCTGGCCTTTGCCCCCTCCGCGCGCATCGCGCGGCGCATCGGCCTCTACTGGGGCGTCGAGGCGCGGACGATTCCGCGGCTACGCACCATCGAGGCGCTGATGGCGGCACTGGACGACGCGATGCTGGACGACGCGCTGGTGCAGGCGGGCGAGGTCGTGGTCGTGCTGTCGGGAGCGCCGATCGGCGTGTCTGGCACGACCAACATGATGCGACTGCACCGCGTGGGGACCGATGCCCGGGGCAAGGCGCGGCGCCGCTCGCGCGCGGCGCGCTGACGAGCAGGTGGCGGAAGCGTGTGGGAGTCGAACCCACCCCGGACGGGGTCGCCGCCCGACACGCGGTTTTGAAGACCGGGGAGGCCACCGGGCCTCATGCGCTTCCCTGCGGGAGCGCATCGTAGAGACCCGGAAGGGTCCACGTCAACCTGCGCCGCGCCGCCTATAATCCATACGCCGCCGCACGGCCGAGGAGCGCCCATGGAAACCGAGCACGACTTCGCCGCGATGATGGACTCGATGCGCGCCTATCACCGCAACGTGGTGCGCCGGCGCTCGGCCGCCGAGCGGGCGAACGTGCTGGCGCGGCTCGAGCGTTGGATCGTGGAGAACCGCGCCGAGCTGCACCGCACGCTGGAGCAGGAGTTCGGCAAACCCAGGGCCGAGATCGACGTGTTCGAGATCCTGCCGGTCCTGGGCGAGATCCGTCACGCGCGGCGCCGGCTGCGCGAGTGGGTGCGCCCGCGCCGCGTCGAGCCGGTG
Source organism: bacterium (assembly GCA_024226515.1). Classification (GTDB taxonomy): domain Bacteria; phylum Acidobacteriota; class Polarisedimenticolia; order Polarisedimenticolales; family Polarisedimenticolaceae; genus JAAELQ01. The sequence continues at coordinate 22,620 of JAAELQ010000190.1, read as the reverse complement.
CTGTCGATGCTGACGACCCGGTCGCTGGTGCGCTACGAGCCGCTGGGTGTGGTGCTGATCGTCGCGCCGTGGAACCTGCCGTTCATGCTGGCCGCGCAACCGCTGGTGTCGGCGATCGCGGCGGGCAACTGCGCGGTGATCAAGCCCTCCGAGGTCTGCCCGGGCGTGGCGCACTTCCTGACACGGATGGTCACCGCGCTGTTCGAGCCCGACGAGGTGCGCGTCGTCGAGGGCGGGGCCGAGGTCTCCGCCGAACTCGTCGCGCTGCCGTTCGATCACATTCTGTTTACCGGAAGCGAGCGCGTGGGCCGCAAGGTGATGCAGGCCGCATCGGCAAACCTGACTCCGGTCACGCTCGAGCTGGGCGGGAAGTCGCCGGCGATCGTCGACGACTCCGCGGACGTACGCGACGCGGCGGCCAAGATCGTCTGGGGCAAGTTCATCAACGCGGGGCAGGCGTGTATCGCGCCGGACCATGTCTACGTGTCGGAGGGGCTGCAGCGACCGCTGATCGACGCGTTGAAGGGCGCGGCGGGGCGCGCCTACCCGCGTGCGGCGGACTCCGGCAATCCGGATCTGGCGCGCATCGTCAACGCGCAGCGTTTCGCACGGCTGCGCGAGCTGCTCGACGACGCGCTGGCGCGCGGTGCGGTGGTCGAGTGCGGCGGCACCAGCGTAGAGAGCGAGCGCTACATCGCGCCGACGATTCTCTCGAACGTGGATCCGGCCTGCGCGCTGATGCAGGAGGAGATCTTCGGCCCCATCCTGCCCGTGCTGAGCTATCGGCGGATCGAGGACGCACTGGGCGAGATCAACGCGCGGCCGTCACCGCTGGCGCTGTACGTGTTCGGTCGCTCGCGCGGGAACGTGCGCCGCATCATCGACGCGTGCCCCGCGGGCGGCAGCGCGATCAACGAGACGCTGATGCAGTTCGGTCACCCGAACCTCCCGTTCGGCGGCGTCAACAAGAGCGGTATGGGACGCTGCCACGGGTTCTACGGCTTCCGCACGTTCTCCAACGAGCGCGCGGTGCTGGATCAGAGTCGCTGGTTCGGCAGGACGAGCATGTTCTATCCGCCCTACACGCCGAAGGTTCAGCGCGTGATCGACTTCGCGCTGCGACGATTCTGACCGCGCGGGAATAGGCTCTCGCGCCGGATGTTCTCCTGGGCATGCAAGGAGTGACAGCATGACGCGAATCCTCGAGCTTGCCCGGCAGACCACATCCGAAAAGCCCGCGCTGATCCTGCGCGCGCTTGCCGGGATCCCGCTCCTGGCGATCGGCGCACAGCACTTCATCGATCCCGAGTCGTTCCGCCAGATCCTGCTGGCCTCCGGCGTTCCGTTCGTCGGGCCGAACCTGATCCTCGCCCCGGCGGTCGAGGTGATCGCGGGCGTGCTGTTGCTGGCCGGCGTCTTCGGACGCATCGGCGGTCTGCTCGGCGTGGCCACGATGGTCCCCGCCGTCGCGGCGACGCTGGTCCTGGCCGGCCTCGACCCCGCAGCGCTGCCCGCGGGCGTCACCGCCGTCCCCGAGGTCCCGCCGCTGCCGCTGCCGCTCGTCGTCCTGCTGGCCTCGGGTTACGTGGCCTGGCGCGGGGCGGGTGCGTACTCCCTGGACGCTCGCAGCGCGGCTCCGGCGCGCCGCGGGGCCCGCCGCCCAGCACTGAGACGGCGCTTGTCCCGCGCTCGGTTGCCCCTGGATTCGGCAAGTGTTACCTTTTGCGCCGATCCGGCCGACGTCTCTCCGTCGATCCATGTGGGGCTGTAGCTCAGCTGGGAGAGCGCATGACTGGCAGTCATGAGGTCAAGGGTTCGATCCCCTTCAGCTCCACCAATCCGACCCCCAACGCGATCGAGGCCGCGCGCACGGAGAGCAGCGCGGGACAGACCCCCTGAAGTCCGGTTGAATGTCAGTCGATCCGGCGTAGCTCGTCGAGTAGCCGGTCGACCTCGGCCGCCGTGTTGTAGTGCAGCAGACCGATGCGCACCATGCCCTCGGGCTCGAGCCCCAGCGCCTCGGTCAACGGCAGGGCATAGTAGTTGCCGTGCCAGACGAAGATGCCCCTCTCGCCGAGGATACGCGCGATCTCCTCGGGCGTGCGCCGCGCGTGCGTGAGCGCCACGGTCGGCACGCGCTCGTCGAGGCGCGCGAGGTCGGTGATGCCCCACACGCGGACATCGGGCAATGCCGACAAGCCCTCGAGGAACTTCACGGCGAGACCGCTCTCGTAGTCGGCGACGCGCTCGAACGCCCGCCGCAGGGCGCCGCGTCGTCCGTCGGGTCCCTCGCCGCCGATCGACGCCAGGTAGTCGACGCACGCGGTCGTTCCGGCCATGCCCTCGTGGCTCGGCGTTCCGTTCATCCAGCGACCGGGCAGCGTGTCGGCGGACGGACGCAGCTTGTACGGGGTGAGCTCCTCGAGCAACTCCCGGCGTCCCCACAGCACGCCCATGTGCGGGCCGAAGAACTTGTACGGCGAGCAGGCGAGGAAGTCGCAGCCCCACCCGTGGACGTCGATCAGCCGGTGCGGCGCGTAGTGCACCGCGTCGACGAACAGCCGTGCGCCCGCTTCGTGAGCCGTGCGGGCGACGTCGGCGACGGGAGTCAGGCTGCCGACGGCGTTCGACGCCGCAGTCAGCGCGACGAGGCGCGTGCGCTGGCCGAGCTTCGCCTGCAGGTCGTCCATGTTCAGCGTGCAATCCTCGCTGTGGATGCCGGCCTCGACGATCGTCGCGCCGCTGTCGCGCGCCGCCTGGACCCACGGTGTGTAGTTGGCGTCGTGCTCGAGGCTGGTGACGACGATCTCGTCGCCGGGGCCCCAGGTGCGCGCCAGCGCGCGCGCCAGGGCGAGGGTCAGCGTGGTCATGTTGGGACCGAACGCGGTCTCGGCCGGGTCGGACGCGCCGACGAAGTCGGCCATCGCCCGGTGCGCCTCGTCGACGACGGCCTCGCTCTCGACGCTGGTCGCGAACGCGCCGCCGGTGTTGGCGTTGGACGAGGACAGATAGCCGGAGATCGCGTCGATGACGACTTGCGGCACCTGACTCCCCGCCGGACCGTCGAAGAACACGGCGGGGCGACCGCCGACCTCCCGCCCGAGGGAGGGAAACTGCTCGCGAAGTCTCTCCATGGTCAGCGCTCGCTCACGGCCTCGAGCAGACGTCGCGCCCTGCGCGCGATGCGCTCGAACCGACCGTGACGTAGGTCGTCGGGGTCGAACAGTGGATTGACGAAACCGACCGCGTGGGCCCCGGCCTCGAGGTAGGCGCGCACGTTGGACTCGTTGACGCCGTTCGTGGGTACGATGCGCAAGAACGGCAGCGGCCCGAGGCAGGCGCGAACGAATGCCGGTCCGGCGGACGGAGCCGGGAACAGTTTCTGCAACAGCGCGCCGGCCCGGTGGGCCTGCAGCATCTCGGTCGGCGTGCGCGTGCCGGGCATCATCGCCACGCCGGCCTTGGCCGCCTCGGCGATGATCTCGTCGTCGACGACCGGAGAGACGAGGTACGCGGCGCCGGCGTCGACGGAGCGGCGCACGTGCTCGGGAGTCAGCACGGTCCCGGCGCCGACGACGAGGCCGTCGCGCCCGGCGAACTCCTCGATGCACTCCAGCGCTTCGGGGGTGTTCAACGTGAACTCGATGATGCGAAAGCCGCCCTCGATGGCCGCTTCCATGGCCGGGCGCACGGCCCAGGCCAGCGACGTGCGAATGATCGCCGTCGCCTTGGTTTCCCCCAGCAGAGAGACGAAGCTTCCCGGATCCACAACGAGTGCAGTGTAGACCGGGCCCGGCGGGATTCCAATCGAAACACCGCCGGTTTTTTGCGTGCGGAGGCCCCGCGTGCCAAACTTGACCGGTTTTCGGGGTCTGGTAACCTGAGCCGGGCCGGTAGATCCGGTCAATTGTCCATAAAGAGGGGACTTAGCAGATGAAGCACAAGCACCTGAACGCAGTGGCGATGTTGATCGCCGCGGTCGTCGGGGGCGCTGTCATCGTGGGGTGTGCCACGCAGGAGTCGGAGGCCGGAAGCCCCGACAGCACTGTGGCGGCCGAGGTCGGCGGAAAGAAGATCACCATGGATGAGGTGGACGCCGCGGCCAAGGCCAAGAACATGAAGCCCTACCAAGCGCTCTACGACGCTCGCCGCGCCGCGCTCGACGAACTCGTCGCCGAGAAGCTGTACGAGGCCGAGGCCGCCTCGCGCGGCATGTCGAAGGAAGAGCTGATCGAGCAGGAGATCACGCAGAAGTCGCCGGCGGTGACGGATGCCGACATCGAGAAGTTCTTCAACGAGAACAAGGCCCGCATGGGCGGCCGCTCGATGGAGCAGGTCACCGGTCAGATTCGGGAGTATCTGGTCGGGGAGAACCGCAAGTCGGCGACCGACGCGTTGGTGGCGACGATCAAGAGCAAGAACGCGGTCCGCGTGTTGCTCGATCCGCCTCGAACGGAGGTCAAGGTCGCCTCCAACGATCCGAGAAAGGGGACCAAGAACGCGGCGATTCAAATCGTCGAGTTCTCGGAATTCCAGTGACCGTACTGCTCGAGAGTCGGTCCGACTCTCAAAAACATCATGGAAACGTACGGTGACCACGTGGAGATCGTGTTCCGCGATTTCCCCCTGCCGTTCCACAACAACGCGCAGATGGCAGCTGAAGCCGGGCAGTGTGCCCACGCCCAGGGCAAGTTCTGGGAATACCACGACGTGCTGTTCAACAACCAGAAGGCGCTCGGCGCCGACCAGTTGAAGAAGTACGCCGCGGACCTCGGTCTCGATACCGGACGCTTCGACAAGTGCCTCGACTCCGGTGAGTTCACCGAGCAGGTCAAGGCGGACCATGCCGAAGGTGCGGCGGCGGGGGTCACGGGTACGCCCGCGTTCTTCGTCAACGGTCGCTTCCTCTCCGGTGCGCAGCCGTTCGACGCGTTCAAGCAGATCATCGACGAGGAGCTGGAGCGTCGAGGTCTCTCCGTGCCGAGTAGCTGAGGCTTCCGTTCGTGAGTCAGATCGAAAGGCCGGTGGAACTTCTCCACCGGCCTTTTTCTTGGTTGCTCGTCGCGGCGACCTGCCTGTTGCTGCTGGCGCCGTTCTCCACGAAGGCGCTGCACGTCGACGACCCGTTGTTCGTCTGGACCGCCCGGCAGATCCACGAGAGTCCGGCGGACTTTTACGGCTTCGACGTCAACTGGTACGGCAAGCTCGAGCCGATGTTCGAGGTCAACCACAACCCGCCGGGCTTCCCGTATGCGCTGGCGCTGTGGGCGGTGGTCTTTGGCTGGGGCGAAGCGGCGCTGCACTGGTTCGTGTTCCTCGCGGCGCTGGCGGCGGCGCTGGGGACCTACGCTCTGGCGCGCGAGTCGGGCGCGGGGGATGGCGCGGCGACGACCCTGAGCCTGATCGCGGCGCCGGGCTTCCTCGTCACGGCCACGACGGTCATGTGCGACATGCCGCTGCTGGCGCTGTACGTCTGGGCGGTCGCGTTGTGGGTGCGCGCGCTGAAACGCGGCTCGCCGGCGGCGGCGATCGGTTCCCTGGCCTGCGTGACCGCTGCGGGCCTGACCAAGTACTTCGGCGTCAGCCTCGTTCCGTTGCTGGCGCTCTACGCGTTGCTCCAACCGCAGCGCGAGCGACGGCTGTGGAGCCTGGCGTTGCTCTTGCCGCTCGCCGCGTTCGGCGGCTACGAGTGGATGACGCGCGGTCTGTACGATGTCGGGCTGCTGGGCCAGGCGGCGGGTGCGGCCACCGCGCCGCACCTGGCCGGCGGAAGCACGTTGCTCGCACGCGCGCTGTCGGCGCTGGTGTTCGCGGGCGGTTGCTTCACGCCGATCCTGTTCCTGGCGCCGTTGCTGTTCCGCGTGCGCGAGTGGTTGCCGATTCTGGCGCTCTCCGCACTGTGCGCGGTGGGCCTCGGGCTCGGTGGCGCGGTCGGCCACCACGTCTTCCGCGACGCGGAGGGCGTGCGCTGGGCCCTCGCCGCGCAGACCGGCGCCATGTTGGGGGCGGCCCTGCTGTTGCTGTTGCTGGTCGCACAGGACGTGTGGCGCTCGCGCGACGCGCTCGGCGTATTGCTCGCGGCGTGGGTCGGGGGGACGCTCGTCTTCGCCTTCCCGGTGTCGCAGTTCGTCGCCGCCCGGGTCGTCCTGCCGTTGCTGCCGGCGGCGGCGCTGCTCGTCGGGCGTCGCCTGGCGCGAAGGGGCGTGGGCCGGGGCCGCTGGCTGGCGCTGGCTCCGGCCTTGATCCTGGCACTGGTCGTTGCGGGCGCCGACGCGGCGAGCGCCAATAGCGCCCGCGCCACGGCGCGCGAGATCGCCGCACAGCTCGACGGGCAGCCGGGCCGGGTCTGGTTTCAGGGGCACTGGGGCTTCCAGTACTACATGCAGCGGCAGGGAGCGCGGGCGGTCGAGTTTCGCCACGACCGCTCGGCGGCGGGCGATTTCGTCGTGATCCCGACCCATGCCGCCAACGTCCGCGCGATCGACGGCGGCCGGGTGGAGCGGGGGATGCAGCTGAGCAAGCGGCCGTCCCCCTGGTTGGCCACGATGCAGGCCGGCGCGGGGGCGGGGTTCTACTCCGAGCTCTGGGGCCCGGCCCCGTTTGCCTTCGGCCCCGTGCCGGAAGACGTTTATTACATCTACCGGCTCAACTCGCCGGGGGCGGAGGGGCCACGGAGCCAATGACGCAGCACCGCAGCGAGTCGCAGTCCGGGCGCCGCATGGCGCTGGCCTGTGTTCTCCTCGCCCTGGTGACCCTCGTCGTCTACGTCCCCGCGTTGTCGAACGGCTTCGTCAACTGGGACGACGACGAGTACGTCGTCGAGAACACTGCGCTGCAGAAGCTCGACGGCGAGACCTTCGTCTGGGCCTTCACCGAGTTCCACTCGTCCAACTGGCACCCGCTGACCTGGCTCTCGCACGCGGTGGACTGGCAGCTGTTCGGTGCGTCCGCGGGCGGACATCACCTGGTCAACGTTCTGTGGCACGCGCTGAACGCAGCGTTGCTGGCGTGGGTGCTGTGGCGCTTCACCGGCGACGCCGCGCCGTCGGCGTTCGTCGCAGCGCTGTTCGCGCTGCACCCGTTGCACGTCGAGTCGGTCGCCTGGGTCACCGAGCGCAAGGACGTGCTGAGCACGTTCTTCTGGCTGGGCACGATGCTGCTCTACCTGCGCTACGTCGAACGGCGCGGCGCGGGTCGCTACGCGTGGGTCATGCTGTGCTTCGCCGCGGGGCTGATGTCCAAGCCGATGCTGGTCACCCTGCCGTTCGTGTTGCTGCTGCTGGACTTCTGGCCGTTGCGGCGCTTCTCGTGGACTGCGGTGCTGGAGAAGCTGCCGCTGATCGGCCTGGCCGCGTCGTCGTCGCTGCTGACCGTGTTGGCCCAGCGGGCGAAGGGCTCGGCCGCCTCGCTCGAGCGGCTCGGCCTCGACGAGCGGATCCCGCACGCGATCGTCAGCTACGCGCGTTATCTGGGCAAGACGTTGTGGCCGGCGGAGCTGGTCACCTACTACCCGTACGAGTCGAACGAGCCGTACCAGTCGTGGCCGGTGTTGCTGGCCATCGTCGCGCTCCTGGCCGCGGTGACCGTGGGCGCCTTCCTGTGGCGCGGCCGCCGGCCGTACCTGCTCGTCGGCTGGCTGTGGTACGTCGGCACCCTGGTTCCGGTGATCGGCATCATGCAGGTCGGAACGCAGGCCATCGCCGACCGCTACACCTACGTCCCGTTGACCGGCGCGTTCGTGATGCTCGCCTGGACGCTGCACGAGCTGTTCCCGCAGGGCAAGGGACGCGTGGCGCTGGGCGTCGTCGCGGGCGTCGTGCTGCTCGCGCTCTCGCTGCGCACGGTGGAGCAGATCCGCACCTGGGAGAGCTCGACGACGCTGTGGCGGCACAACCTCCAGGCCTATCCCGAGGCGACGCTGGCCCACATGATGCTGGCCGACGCTCACGAGGCGAAGCTGCGCGTGAACGCGGAAGACATCGACGCGCTGAACAACCTGGGCAACTTCTACATGCGCAAGAAGGACTACGACCGCGCGGCCGAGCTGTACGAGCGGTCGATCGAGCTGTACCCCGGCCAGGTCACGGCGTACGACCATCTCGGCGCCGTCCGCATCCGTCAGAAGCGCATCGCCGAGGCGATCGAGCTGCACCGGATCGCTCACGAGCGTGACCCGAGCGACGTCGGTGTGATGATCAATCTGGGCGCAGCGCTGGCCCAGTCCGGCGAGCTGCCGCGGGCGATGGAGCTGTGGCACGAGGTGGTTCGATTGCAACCCGACGTCGTTCAGGCGCACCTCAACCTGGGTCAGGCGTACAGCATGGCCGGCGACCTCGCACGCGCGGAGGAACACTTCCGCGCCGCGCTGGAGCTGCAGCCGACGAACGAGCGTGCGCGCCGGGGGTTGGCGCGGATCGAGGGCGGACGCCCGTGAGAACCCCCGAGCTGCTCCTGCTGGCTCCACAGCCGTTCTATCAGGAACGGGGGACGCCGATCGCCGTCGACCGACTGGCGCGGGCCATCTCCGAACACGGCACCCGCGTGCGCCTGGTGACCTATCCGGAGGGAACCGAGGTGACGCGCCCGGGCGTGACGATCGATCGTGTCGACGCGGCCGGCTTCATCTCCGGCGTGCCGCCGGGCTTTTCGTGGAAGAAGCTGTTCAGCGATGCGCTGATGTTGGTCAAGGTGCTGCGTGTCGCCGGGCGGGGCGGTTTCCCCTTGCTGTGGGCCGTGGAAGAGTCCGCGTTCATCGCCCTGGCCATCAAGTGGCTGTTCGGTATCCCGTACGTCTACGACATGGACTCGTCGCTGGCCCAGCAGATGATGGAGAAGCACGGCTTCCTGAAGCCGCTCGCGGGGTGGCTCGAGCGTCTCGAGGGCCTGGCGATCCGCAATGCGCTCGCGGTCGTGCCGGTCTGCGATGCGTTGCGTGAGGTCGCGGCGCGCAACGAGGCGCAGCGGATCGTCGTGCTGCACGACTTCGCCGACGAGGCGGCCGCGGAGGACGGCGCGGTCGAGGACCTGCGGCAGGAGCTCGGCGTGGCCGGGCCGCTGTTGCTGTACGTCGGCAACCTCGAGGGCTACCAGGGGATCGACCTGCTGCTGGACAGCTTCGCCATCGCCGCCGAGGCTGCGGCCGACGCGCAGCTGGTGCTGATCGGTGGCTCGCCCCCCGATGTCGCGCGCTACGGCGAGCGCGCCCGGCAGCTCGGCGTGGAGCGGCGGGTGCACCTGATCGGGCCGCGGCCCCTCGATCACCTGCAGGGGTATCTGGCGCAGGCCGATGTCTTGATCTCGCCCCGCATCAAGGGGGGAAACACCCCGATGAAGCTCTATTCCTACCTCGAGAGCGGTGTGCCGGTCCTGGCCACCGACCTCGATACCCACACGCAGGTCGTCGACGATTCGAGTGCCATGCTCGCCGCGGCCCGGCCGGAGCCCTTCGCCGAGGCGCTCGGGCGCCTGATCGGGGATCCGGATCTGCGAGCCAGGCTCGGAGACGCGGGCCGGGACCTGGTCCGCGAGCACTACAGCGAGGCCGCGTACCGCCGAAAACTGTCCGAACTGCTCGGCTGGCTCGCCGCCCGGACCGATCTGGCCATCGACCGCTCCAGGTCTTAGCTTTCCAGGGAGCATGACCGGCGATTTGACCAGGGTGGCCCGCGACTTCGACGCGTGGGCTCCGACGTACGACGAGCATCCCTGGTACCGCGCCCAGGGACGCCAGGTGCTTCAGCGCCTGAGGGAAGATCCGCCGGGCTCCCTGCTCGACGTCGGTTGCGGAACCGGCCGACTCCTGCGCCGGGCCGCGTCCGCGCAGCCGGGGTTGCGCGGCATCGGCGTCGACCTCTCTCCCGGGATGATCGCTCGCGCGCGGGAGCTCGCCGGGAGCCGTGGACTCGACTCGCTCGAGTTTCGTCACGGAGACTGGGAGGCGATGGAGACGTCGTTCGGCGAGCCGCTGGAGGCCGCGGTCTGCGTCAGCGCGCTGCACTACTTCGCCCGTCCGGTCGAGGCCCTGCGACGCATGCGCAATGCGCTCGTCGACGGCGGGAGGATTCTGGTGCTGGACCGCGAGATGCAGGGCTCGCTGTTGACGCGCGCGTGGGATCTGGCGCACCGTTACGTCGTGCGCGATCACGTCCGGTTCTACACGTCGACCCAGATCGGCGACATGCTGGCCGCGGCCGGTTTCGAGGACTGCGCCGTCGTCGAGCGGACGCGAGGCCTGTTCTGGAGCGGGAAGCTGTACACCAGCCTGGTGTTGATCGAGGCGCGGGCGGCGGGCGTCGCCGGGTGCGATGCGGGGTCGAGGGAGGCCGAGCGTGTCACTACCTCCTGAGTACGCACAGCTCGCGGGGCGGCGGATCTTCGTGACCGGGGCCGCCGGCTTCATCGGAGGCGCGCTGCTGCGCCGCTTGGCCGGCTATGGTCTCGACGTCACGGGCTCGGTGCTCGAGCCGCGCGAGGTCGAGCGCTTGCGCTCGCAGGGATACCGGGCGGTGCTCCTCGACCTGGCGTCGGACGGTCCATGGGACGAGTTGCTCGCGGGGGTCGACGTGGTGTTTCACGTGGCTGCGCTGTTCCAGGAGGTAGACGCCTCCGACGAGGCGTACGAGCTCGTCAACCACCGGGCCGCGCTCGAACTGGCCCGCGCGGCCGAGCGCTGCGGCGTGACGCGCTTCGTGCACTGCAGCACGGTCGGCGTGCATGGCCACGTCAAGGAGATCCCGGCCACCGAGCGCACGCCGTTCAATCCGATGGACGTCTACCACAAGACGAAGCTCGCGGGAGAGGTCGCGATCCTCGAGTTCGGCAGGAGCCTGTCGGCCGACGGCATGGTCGTCACAGTCAACCGACCCGCGATGGTCTACGGACCGGGCGACCTGCGCATGCTGAAGCTGTTTCGCTCGATCCTCAGCGGACGCTTCCGCATGATCGGGTCGGGCCGCACGCTGGCTCACCTGGGCTATATCGAGGACCAGACGGAGTCGTTCCTGCTGCAGGCGGTGGCCCCGCGCGACCGCGTTCACGGCGAGGCGTTCAACATCGCCTCGGGCGAGCCGCTGACGCTGAACGAGGTTGCGGCGAGCATCGCGGATGCCGGCGGAGTCCGGCTGTCCAAGCTGCGCATCCCGCTCGCGCCGGTCTACGCGGCGGCGGTCGTGTGCGAGGCCGTCTGCAGGCCGCTCGGGATCCGTCCGCCGCTGTTCCCGCGTCGCGTCGGTTTCTTCAGCCACGATCGGGCGTTCGACCTGACCAAGGCTGCGCAGCGGCTGGGTTACGAGTCGCGCTGGGATCATGTGCGGGGCATCGCGGCGACGATCGCCTGGTACCGCGAACGGGGCCTGATTCCGGCCGAGAGCGGCGAGGGGAGACGGCGCCGCTCGGGGACGGCGGCGCAGTGAGCGCCGCGGACGATGGACGGCGGCGCAGGCGCTGGGTCGTCCTGGCGCGTCTGGGCTTCAGCCTCGCGCTGCTGGCATACGTTCTGGCCCGGGTCGACTGGGACACCGCGGTCGGTCAACTGCAGCAGGGAAGCTGGCTCGCGCTGGCCGGTCTGGTCGCGCTGGCGCCGGTCTCGGTCCTGGTCTCGGTCGCGAAGTGGCGCCCGTTGATCGCCGTCGTGACCGGCGTGAACGTTCCCCGGGGTCGCCTGTTCGGTCTGTACGTCGCGGGACAGTTCTACAACCAGCTGCTGCCGTCGTCGGTCGGCGGCGACGTGGCGCGTGCCGCGGCGCTGCGCGACGACGTGAGCAGCGGTATGGCCGCCGCGGCGTCGATCGTGGTCGAGCGACTGACCGGACTCGTCGCGCTGGTGCTGCTGGCGCTCGCCGCGCTCGCGATCAGTCCCGGCCTGTGGCGCGACCCCTGGCTGCTGGCCGCGGTCGCGGTCTGTGTCGCCGGACTCGGGGCGCTGGTTGTCCTGGCGAACGCGCGCGTCGTGGCCGCCGCATCGGGCTGGCTCGCCCGCGTGACGCCGCTGGGCTGGCTCGTGCGGAAGGGCGAGGCGTTTCGCGCCAAGCTCGAACCCTACCGCAAGCACCGCCGGCTGCTGTTGCGCTGCGTTCTGCTCTCGTTTCTGTTCTACGCGATCGCCATCCTGTCCGCGTGGTTCGCCGTGGCCGCCGTGGGGTACGACGCCGAGCTCGAGCGCGTCGCGCGTGCGCTGCCGGTCGTGCTGCTCGTGTCGAACCTGCCGATCGCGATCAACGGCATCGGTATCACCGAGTGGGCCTTCGCGCAGTCGTTCTCGGCGTTGGGGCTCGTGGCCGACGCCGGGGTGGCGGCGGCGCTGTTGATCCGCTTGCGCAACGCGCTGTGGGCGAGCGCGGGTTACGCCTTGGTCCTCGTGCGGAGGCGCGAGCTCACGGGCTCGGCGGTGCTACCAGCGGATCGCCCTCGCGTGCCGTGAGCTCGGCGTAGAGCTCGGACAGCCTGGTCGTCATCGGCCCCGGCTCTCCGGGTCCGATGCGCCGACCGTCGACCTCGACCACCGCAGCCAGCTCGCCCATCGTCCCGCTGCAGAACATCTCCTGCGCCCGGTAGACCTCGGTCAGCGTCAGGTCGGCCTCCTCGTGTGGGATCGAGCGCTCGCGGCACAATTCCAGCACCGCCGCGCGCGTGACACCCTCGGGACAGGCCGTCAGCCGGCTCGTGCGAACCGTGCCGTCCTCCACGACGAAGACGTGCGTCGCGTTGGTTTCGGCGACGAAGCCGCGCGGGTCGAGCATCAGCGCGTCGTCCGCGCCCGCGTGGTTGGCCTCGATCTTGGCCAGGATCGACTGAATCAGGTTGCAGTGGTGGATCTTCGGGTCGAGGCAGTCCGGTGGGAAGCGGCGCACGCTGCTCGTGACGAGCCGCAGGCCGCGCTTGTCGTAAACGGGCGGCTTGTGCTCGGCGAGGACGATCAGCGTCGGCCCGGCCTGGTTGAGACGCGGGTCCATCCCGGAGGTGAGCTTGAGGCCGCGCGTCAACGTCAGCCGGATGTGCACGGCGTCGTGCATCGAGTTCGCCTCGAGAGTGCGACGGATCTCGTCCGCGATCGCCTCCGGCTTGGGGATCTCGTCGAAGGCCAGCGCCTTGGCCGACGCGATCAGCCGCTCGAGGTGCCGGCGCAGGCGAAACACCCGGCCGCCGTAGACCCGCAGGCCCTCCCAGACGGCGTCGCCGCCCTGCACTGCAGAGTCGAACGGGCTGATCCCCGCGTCGTCGCGGTGGATCAACTCGCCGTTGATGTTGACGAGGATGTCGCGGTTGCGCGGGTCGAACTGCTGTTGCATCTGGGCCTCGCTCAGTTGTCGATCGTCAGCCGCTGACGATACAGCAGGTCGTACGGCTCGCGACAGTCGTCGAGCAAAGCACGCAGCGAGTCCGGCACCCGGTCGGTCTTCGGCCGGTAGGGCCGGAAACCGGTCGACGTCTCCACCTCGGCGTACCAGTGCTTGGCCCAGACGCCGTCGGTGGCTCGCGGCCCAGCGGGCCAGGAGAGCATGGACTCGTCGAACTCGATCCCCAGCCGTTCGCAGAGCGCGGCCAGCATCCCGCTGGGATCGCGCAGGACGTCGCGCGCGTCGATCACCGGTGGCGTGGCGCCGCCCGCACGGAGGGACTCGAACACCTCGACCTGTTGCGGGAGACCCGTGTCGGCAAGCCCGGGGCTCTCGAAGTGCCTGATCAACGAGGTCAGCATCTCGCGCGGGTCGCGAATCAGAAACACGTGAGTCAGCTCGCCGAGCCAGCCGCGATCGATGTGCGGCAGCAGGTGATGCGCCATCTGCTTCTGGTAGAAGATCGCGCGGCCCTCGGGCACCGGTCCGGTCAGCCGGTCGACGACGCGGCGCCAGTCGGTCTCGGTCTTCTCGACGACCTCGTCGCGACCCGGATGGTCGACGTCGACCTGCGTGAGGTAGTGGCCGTACAGCGGCTCGTCGCAGACGTACGTGTCCGGCCGGTTGCCCCACGAGCGCATCATCGCGGTCGAGATGTTGCGCGGGCCGGACCACATGGCAAGCCGGAGCGGCTCGGATCGTTCCATGGACTGCGACCTCCCGAGTCAGGGGCACGAACGGCCGACCCGCTCGACGAGAGCGGAGTCGAAGCCCAGCGTGCCCGCCCCGTCGGGGCACGCGTTCTCGGCGCGCACGAGGTAATACCACGCCACGCCGGATCCGGGCACGGACGGGTCCGAGGCGGACAGCGGAGGCGCCTGGTCCGCGGCCACGCAGAGCCCCGCGGAATCGAAGTCGTCGGGGTTCGCGCTGCGCAGCACGTCGTAGCGTGGGTCGAGCGCGCCCTCGATCAACGGCTCGACCCAGCTCAGGGTCGTTCGGTCGGGCGCGAACGAGAGCGCGCGCGCCTCTCCGGGAACGGCCCACACGGCCGCGGTCGCGTCGTCGCAGTCGCCGCCGAGCAGCACGTACCCCGGCGGGCCCTCGCAGGCGACGATCTCGCTGGTGGAGTTGCCGACGCCGTCCCCGTCGAGGTCCTCGAACCAATTTCCCGGCGGGACCTCGCCGCAGGTCGTGCCGTTGCGCAGCAGGATGAACTCGTCCTCGAGCTCGTCGATCAGGACCAGGTCGAGGTCGCCGTCGTTCTCGACGTCGGCCATCAACGCGCAGGAGGCGGCCTGCACGGCGGGGAACTCCTGCGCGAACTGGAACGCGCCGTTGCCGTCGTTGAGGAACAGCATCCAGTCGCCGCTGAAGCTCGAGGTGACCCAGTCGAGGTCGCCGTCGCCGTCGATGTCGCCGACGTCGGTGGCCAGCGGGAACAGATCGGTCACGTAGGTCTGTGGAGTCCCGAGATTCCCGGCGCCGTCGCCGAGCAGGACCGCGCCGTTGTTCGCGTTGCTGTTGGCGGTCGTCACGTCCTCGTCGCCGTCGCCGTCCAGATCGCCCAGCACCAGCATCCAGACCTGCCCGCCGCTGGCCTGGCTCGACGCGAGCATGAACGTGCCGTCCCCGTTGCCGGTCAGGACGTGTATCTGCTGCGCCGTGCGTGAGCCGACGACGAGATCCTGGATACCGTCGCCGTTCATGTCGCTGCTGGCCAGCGCCCACTCGCCGGCGCCGCCGCCCTCGAAGAACACGGGCGCCCCGAACGTACCGGTTCCGTCGTTGAGCAACAGGCACAGGTCGCTCGTCCCGCTGTTCGTGTTGACTACGTCGAGGTCGCCGTCGCCGTCGGCATCCAGGACGGCGATGCCGCGCGGGGTCGCGCCGACGGCGATCGTCTGTTGCGAGCTGAACGTACCGTCGCCGTTGCCGAGCAGGATCGACACGGTGCCGTCGTCGATGTTGGTCACGCAGATGTCGACGTCGCCGTCGCGGTCGAAGTCCGCGGGTTCGGAGGGGCTGGCGCGGTCGCCCACCGGAAACGTGGGCTGCAGAAACGGGTCGAACAGGCCGCTTCCATCTCCGCGGTTGAGGAATACCCGCAGGTCGGCGGTGTCCTCGTTGACGACGGTCAGGTCGACGTAGCGGTCACCGTCGAGGTCGCTCGCGATCCCGCCGTACGCGCGGCTCGACGTTCCGGGGTCGGTGCGCGTCGTCTGCCGCGCGACCTCGGTGAACTGCAGCGACGCGGGGGCGCTGGCGGTCCAGAAGCGGAACGAGTAGCCCGCGCTGCGCAGGCGAGTGCCGTCGGTGGCCTTGATGCTGCTGAGCACGACCAGGACGTTCTCGCCGGCCGCGAACGGTTGGTCGGGAAGCAGCGTGACGGTCGTGTCGCCGTCGGAGAACTGGATGGTCCCGCTGACGGTTCCGCTCCAGCGCCCGAAGGCCCAGAACGTGGCCGGCACCACGGTGCTGTTGACGATCGGGCGGTCGAAACGTACGACGATCGGTGCGTTGACCGGAGCCTCCAGCGCGTGCGCCGCGGGAGTGACCTCGACGACGCTCAGCGAGCCCGAAGGACCCGCGTGAACGGGTACTGCAAGCAGCAGCGAGAGGAGGCCCGGGAGCAGAAAGTGAAGCGTCGCACGTCGTTTTGCCGAATTCATGTTTCCTCGCTCGCGGCCCTCGACCACCGGATGATCGTACGCCGATCGGCGTGTTGGGGCTCGACAGTCCGGAAAACCCCTCGTTCTTTCAGTTCGCGTCGCGGATCTCCCGGCGCGGAAGGCGGAAAATGCAGCGATGGCAAGGGGCTTGTGACATAATTGTTGCCCTCCTGCGGGGCACTTCGTACTTTTCCAGGCGTCGGCGGTCAGGCTCGAAGGAGTCGAGCTCCCGCCACACAAGATCCGGACGGCGAGGCGGGCGCCGACGATCCGACGAACGCAAACAGGATGTCAATCATGCGCTTCAGTCGTCTCCCCCTGAACGACGCATGGCGCGCTGCGCGTCATGCCAAAGGCCTCGTCCCTTTCTTGTTGATCGCGCTGATCGCGGCGCTGGTGCTGTGGAACGTCGCCTGCTCGACGGCCCAGGGCTCGGGCGGCGAAGCGCCCCGGCTGGAGATTCCGTCTTCGGGTTTCGTGGAGCTCGACGGTAGCGTCGCGACCTTCCCGCTGCAGTCCATCCCGCTCGAGGCCGGGAGCGAGAACGGGACGTTCCGCACGACGGCTCCCATCGCGTTCCCCGTCGTCGACGCGGGCCGCACGGGCCCCGTCGTACTACGCCAGCTCGGGGCGGCGCAGGGGCGCTACACCAGCGACGGCAGGATCTCGCTCGAGATCATGTTGCGCGTATCGACCGCGGATGGAAAGTCCACGGATCTACCGCTGACGCTGTCGTCCTCCGCGGGGATCGACCGCGACCCCGCGACCGGGACGTTCCGTCTGGGCTGGCACGGCCGCCTGGCGGAAGCGGACGCTACGAGCCCCGGCGCGTCGGTGTCGATCCAGCTCGACGGCATCGTGCTGCCGGCCGACAGCGATGACGACGGTATCGAGGACTTCGCCGATCGGTGTCCGTACGGCGTTGCGCCGGACGGAGAGCGGGTCGGCGACTTCGCGCCGTCGTGCGGCGGCGCCGCCGAGAGTCGCGGCGGCGCGGACCCCAACGTGTGGCAGATCCTCGAGGGACAGGCGCTGGTCCTGGCCATCGAGCGCCCGGTACCGCCGCAGAGCATCGTCGTCGGTGCGGGGCCGACGCCGGGTCTGCCGGCCGAGGATTGGCAGCTGTTGCAGGACGTCACGCTGCCGCGCTTGCCCATCGACCTCTTCGACTACGTCGACCTGAACCCCAACGGCGCCGCGATCGGAGGCAGCTACGGCGGCCCGATGACGTTGACGCTGCCGATTCTCCTGGTGGACAGCGACGGCGACGATTTGCAGCTCTTCGTCGAGATGACGACCGGGAGGCCGCAGGGCTCCGACGGCGGCGTCCAGGTCTGTCCGACGGTGCAACAGACGAACGAGCACTGGGTCTGCCAGGGGTCGCCGCGCGATGCGAACGGCGAGTTCACGCTGGTCGGCATCGAGGAGATCCCGCCCGGCAGCGGGACCCTCGTCGACGGGTCTGCGTTGCGGCTGCGGCTGCGCGGCATCCTCGATCCCACCAATGAAGACATCGACGGCGACGGCATCCCGGCGCACGTCGACAACTGCCCCGACACCTCGAACGCAGGCCAGGAGGACGGTAACGGCGACGGCGTCGGCGACGTCTGCGCCTTCGTCGGCGGCGCGTCCTCGAGCTTCCTCCGCGTCGAGCCCGCCGGCAGCTCGGTGCTCGTGCTCGGCGCCTCCGGCGCGTGGGACGATCAATCCGTGCCGGCGTTTGCCGCCGCGCCTCCCGACGACTGGCGAACGGGGGCGTTGCTCACGTTCCCCGAGGTCCGGCTGGATCTGTTCGACACGCTCTACGTCGAGCAGATCGGGCAGGCCGTCGGAACGCACGACCCGGGTTCGGGCGAGATGACGCTCGCCGTTCCGATCGAGATGTCGGACAGCGACGACGACGAATGGCAGACCGTGCTGCACCTCACGACGGGCGCCACCAGCGGAAACCAGAACGGCATCGCGATCTGTACCATTCCGCCCGCCATCGGGGACCCGTCCGTGTGTCAGGGCACGCCACGCAACGCCGCCGGCGATCTGCGCATGGTCTCCCTGCTCGAGGTTCCGGTTACGACCCAGCTGCTGGTCGCGGGAGACACGTACCGCGTCGAGGTTCTGCTGTCGCTGCCGGCCGCGGACACCGACGCCGACGGGATCGAGGACTTCGACGACAACTGTCCGACGCTCGCCAATTCGGATCAGGCCGATGCCGATCAGGACGGTCGCGGGGATCTGTGTCCCTGCACCGACGACGACGGCGACACGTTCTGCGACGACCAGGACTGCGACGACGCCGATGCCACGGTCAACCCCGGTGCGCCCGAGACCTGCGACGGAGTGGACAACGATTGCGACGGACTCGTCGACGAGGACGGGCCCAACGAGCAGATCTGGTACGCCGACTTCGACCTCGACGGCTTCGGCGACGCCGGTGAGACGGTCCAGGCGTGCGACCCGCCACCGGGATACGTCGCGGACGACACAGACTGCAACGACGCCAGCGCTGCCGTCAACCCGGCCGCGGACGAGATCTGCGGCGACACGTTCGACAACGACTGCGACGGCGTCGCGGACGACACCGCGCCCGACGCGCCGCTGTGGTACGCGGACGGCGACCTGGACGGCTATGGCGATCCGGGAGATTCGCTGCAGGCCTGCTCGCAGCCGACGGGCTACGTCGCCAACGACGAGGATTGCGACGACGACGGAGCCACGGGTGGCGCGATCAACCCGGATGCCGCGGAAGTCTGTGGCGACGGAGTGGACAACGACTGCGACGGTAATACCGACGACACGGGCCCCGATGCGCCTCCGTGGTATCGCGATGACGACGGCGACGGATTCGGCGACGCGGGTGATTCGATCATCGCCTGTGAGCGTCCAGCCGGATACGTGTCCGACGGCAGCGATTGCGACGACCAGATCGCCACGTGCGCCGCCAACTGCACGATCGACGTTGACGTCGACGGGACGCCGGACTGCGCCGACAGCTGCCTCGACGTCGATGACGACGGCTACGGAATCGCGGGCGGCGCCGGCAACACGTGTCTCGGAGACGATTGCAACGACAACCCGTTCGCCGGCGGCAAGGAGATCAACCCGGGAGCGGTCGAGCTGTGTGGCGACGGCGTGGACAACGACTGCGACGACGTGATCGACGAGGACGCGCCCGATCTGCCGACCTGGTACGTCGACGGCGACGGCGACGGCTTCGGCGACGCCGCCGACTCGCTCGCCGCTTGCGCGCAACCCGCGGGCTATGTCGACGACAGCGGCGACTGCGACGATACGAACGCTGCGATCAACCCCGACGCCGAGGAGACGTGCGACGGCGTGGACAACGACTGCGACGGCACGGTCGACGACGACGCGGTCGAGATCACCGTCTGGTACCGCGACGCGGACGGTGACGGCTACGGCGACGATACGGACACGGTCACGGATTGTGACGGCCCCGCGGGGTATGTCGAACAAGCGGGGGACTGCGACGACTCCGCCGCGGCGGTGAACCCCGGTGCGACCGAGGTGTGCGGCGACGCTGTCGACAACAACTGCGACGGCACGGTCGACGAGGACGCGCCCGATCTGCCGACCTGGTACGCCGACACGGACGGCGACGGTTACGGTGACGCGGAGGTCTCTACGAGCGCCTGTCAACTTCCATCCGGATACGTGGCGGACGGCACCGATTGCGACGATTCGTCTGCCGCGGTCAACCCCGGCGCGATCGAGACCTGCGGCGACGGCGTGGACAACGACTGCGACGGCACGATCGACGACGACGCGCCGGACTCGCCGACCTGGTACCGCGACGTCGACGGGGACGGCTTCGGCGACCCCGGCGACTCGACGATCGCCTGCTCGCAGCCTGCAGGCCATGTCGCCGACGGCACGGACTGCGACGACACCTCCGCGGCGGTGAATCCCGCGGCCGCCGAGGTCTGCGGCGACGGCGTGGACAATGACTGCGATGGCACGACCGACATCGGCGGGTCGGGCGAGCTGACTTGGTATGCGGACGCCGACGGGGACGGCTTCGGCGACGCGGCGGTCACGCTGGTCGCCTGCGCGCAGCCGGCAGGTCATGTTGCGGACTCCACGGACTGCGACGACTCGTCCTCGGCGGTCAACCCCGCCGCGGCCGAGGTGTGTGGCGACGGAATCGACAACAACTGCGACGGCAACGTCGACGATAGCGACCCGTCGGCTCCGGTGTGGTACGAGGACACGGACGGGGACGGCTTCGGCGACCCGGGCTCCACGACGATCGCCTGCGAGCTTCCATCCGGATACGTGGCCGACGGTACGGACTGTGACGACACGAGCGCCGCCGTCAATCCGGATGCGATCGAGGTCTGCGGCGACGCGACCGACAACGACTGCGACGGCACGGTCGACGACGACGCTCCGGACGCTCCGCTGTGGTATGCCGACACGGACGGGGACGGCTTCGGCGATGTCGGGAACACCGTCCAGGCCTGCAACCTGCCGGCTGGCTTCACCGGCGACGCTACGGATTGCGACGACACGAGCGCCGCCATCAATCCCGACGCGATCGAGATCTGCGGCGACGACGTGGACAACGACTGTGACGGCGTGGTCGACAGCGACGCGCCGGACCTGCCCACGTGGTACCTCGACGACGACGAGGACGGCTACGGCAACCCGGACGCCTTCTTCGACTTCTGCGGCCAGCCGGCCGGTTTCGTCATGGACAACACCGACTGCGACGACGAGGACGCCGCCGTCAATCCCGGCGCCGAAGAGGTCTGCGGCGACGGCGTGGACAACGACTGTGACGGCGCGACGGACGAGGACGGGGTCGGCGCCACGACGTTCTTCCTCGACTTCGACGGGGATGGTTTCGGTGATCCGAACTCCACGACGATCGCCTGCGAGCTTCCTTCCGGATACGTCGCCGACGCCACGGACTGCGACGACGCCGAGGTCGGAGTGAATCCGTCGGCGACCGAGGTCTGCGGCGACGCGACGGACAACGACTGCGACGGCACGGTCGACGACGACGCGCCGGATGCCGCCACCTGGTATCGCGACATCGACAACGACGGCTACGGCGACGCGGGCGGCGCGACGGTCGCCTGTTCGCAGCCCTCCGGGTATGTGCCCGACGACACGGACTGTGACGACCTGCGAGAGACGGTGAACCCCGGTGCGCCGGAAGTGTGCGGGGACGAGCTGGACAACGACTGTGACGGCGGTGTGGACAACGGCGGCGTGGGGTCGGTGTTCTGGTACCACGACGCGGACGGGGACGGCTTCGGCGACCCCGCGGACTCGCAGATCGCCTGCAGCCAGCCAGAAGGCTACGTGACGGACAGCTCCGACTGCGACGACAGCGAGGCGACCTGCAACACGAACTGTATTCAGGACTTCGACCTCGACGGCACGATCGATTGCCTGGACAGCTGCATCGACGCCGACGACGACGGCTACGGCTCGCCCGGCGGCGTGGGGGACACTTGCCTCGGACCCGACTGCAACGACAACCCGTTCAGCGGCGGTGAGCTGGTCAACCCGGGGGTCCCGGAGCAGTGTGCGGACGGCGTCGACAACAACTGCGACGGCCAGGTCGACGAGGACGGCCCAGGCGCGCCGACGTGGTACCGCGACGCGGACGGCGATGCCTTCGGCGATCCGAACGACTCGACGAGCGCCTGCACGCAGCCCGCGGGATACCTCGCCGACTCGTCGGACTGCGACGATGGCAACGCGGCCAACAACCCGGCCGCGGAGGAGCTGTGCGGCGACGGAGTGGACAACGACTGCGACGGCACGATCGACGACGACGCGCCGCTGCTCTCGACGTGGTACGCGGACACGGACGGGGACGGTTTCGGCGACGCGTCGTCCTCGCTCGAGGCGTGCGCGCAGCCGGCGGGTTATGTCTCCGACGCCTCCGATTGCGACGACGGCAGCGCGCTGGTCAACCCGGATGCCGTCGAAGTCTGCGGTGACGGGGTCGACAACGACTGCGACGGGGTCGTGGACGAGGATGCGCTCGAGCTGCCGACCTGGTATCGCGACGCGGACGGCGACGGGTACGGCGACGCCGGCACGACGACGACGGCCTGCGCTCAGCCCGCCGGCCATGTGGCCGACGACGCGGATTGCGACGACTCGTCCGCGGCGGTCAATCCGGCAGCCGCGGAGGTCTGCGGCGACGGAATCGACAACGACTGCGACGGGGCGACGGACGACGACGGTGTGGGTGCTTCGACCTGGTACCGCGATGCGGACGGCGACGGCTACGGCGACGCGGGCGACGCGACGACCGCGTGCGCGCAGCCCGCGGGCTATGTGTCCGACGACGCGGACTGCGACGACGGAGCGACGGCGGTGAACCCGGGTGCGGCCGAGGCCTGCGGCGACGGGATCGACAACGACTGCGACGGGGCGACGGACGACGACGGCGTCGGCGCGGGGACGTGGTACCGCGACGCGGACGGCGACGGGTACGGCGACGCCGGCACGCCGACGAGGGCCTGGGCGGAGCCGGCCGTCGATGTGGCCGACGGCGCGGTTTGTGACGACACGACCGCGGCGGTCAATCCGGCAGCCGCGGAGGTCTGCGGCGACGGAATCGACAACGACTG
>JAAELQ010000189.1 GCA_024226515.1 bacterium | reverse complement strand
CTGATCGGCTGAGAAGGACGAGGCGCTCCAGTGGCTGCTGAACCCCAGCACGTGATCCGCCCACTGCGAGATCGGTCCCTGCGAGCCGCGAAGCTGCACGGCGTCGATCTGCTCCCAATCGGCGGTCGTATCCATGTCCACGTACACCCGCACGCCCTTGACGAGGTACGAGGTCTGCGCCCACTCGACGAGGAAGTTGACGATGCCCGCGCTCTGCGCGCTCGGATCGCTGCCCGTCCACACGGTGTGCAGAACATCGTCCATGTCCACCACGTCGACCTGCGTGACGAAGCCATTGCCGTTGTGCTCACGAATGGTCACGCCCGATGCGAAGACCGGCGTGGCGAAGCCGAGTGTCACGTGCTCAACCGAGCCGTTCTGCGCCGACGCCGTCCAGCCGTACTTGTTGACGCCGTACACCGAGACGTTCGGCGCCCCGAGCATCTGCACGCTCCCGAACCAGTGCGTGCTCCATTCGCTGGAGAACCCGATCACGCTGTTCGCCCACTGGAGAACCTCCGGCATCGCGCAATCGGCCACCGCGACCGTCACCAGCGTCTCGTTCGTCGCGTTCTGCTGACGGACGAAGCTGTTGCTGCCGCTGAGCGTGGGCAGGTTGGCCGTGCCGAACGCCCCGGCAAACGAACTCGCCGTCAGGAACTGCACCGTGCTCGCCGGCGTCGGCGTGAACGACCCCAGCGTGGTGACGTCGAGCGTGCCCGCCAGCGTGGCGACGCCGCCGACGCCGAGCACGTCGTGCTCCGTGCCGGCGGTATAGCCGTCCACGCTGATGTCCAGCGTGCCCG
>JAAELQ010000188.1 GCA_024226515.1 bacterium | reverse complement strand
GGAGAGGAACTTGTCCGTCAGATCGACGACGACGGTCTTCGGCTTGCCCGCCGGCATTCCCATGTCCTCGATCACCGTCCGCCACTGCCCGGCAGCGTCTTTCACCTGCAGATGGGGCATGATCAGGCCGGCATCCGAAGCCTGGGACGCCTGCAGGAAGGTGCTGCCGTCGGCCCAGTCGACCCAGCCGGAAAGCACCAGGATCGCCCGACCCGACGGCGCGGCATGCCCGAAGTCGAGCTCCAGGTAGTGCAGCTCGGCGACACCGGCATGGTCGCGGGCAAAACCGTCCGGATAGCGGCGGTCGCGCGACCGCACGCGCTCGGTGACGTCGCGTCCCCGGTGGTCGCGAGCCGCCTTCGGCGGGATCCGGCGCTCGACCCCGAACAGCCGGTGCTCGGGGAACGGCGGCCCCTTGAACTTGTCGTTGGTGAAGATCTCGACCGCTTCCGGGTGGTCGACGGCTACCAGGCGGATCTCGTCGAGGTAGGCAACCTCGCG
>JAAELQ010000187.1 GCA_024226515.1 bacterium | reverse complement strand
GCCGGTCTCGGCGCGGTCGATGAACGCGACGAAGTCCTCGGCGTCGAGGTACCCTCCGGCGGTGCCGATGACGGTGAAGTCCGAGAGCTCGGCCATCACGTCGCAGTCCTCGGCGGCCGGCGGGGTTGCCGAGGCGCGGGGTGTCGGATTGGGTGGCGGGGGAGTCGTCGGCTCTGTCGCGGCCGCGTCATCGAAGTCGATGTCGCCGAGCCGGGCCGTGTGATCGGGGGTCGTGGACGCGTCGACGACGCGCAGCGGCTGCGATACCTCCCGCGTCTCCGGCGCGAGGCACACGACGTCGTCGCACGCCTGGTAGGTGAGCGCGCCACGCAGCGTGTACGTGCCCGGGGCGACGTCATCCGCGACGTCGAGCGCGACGCCGATCACGAACTCCTGCTCGAACACCGACACCTGCTCGTCGGCGAACTGGACGTCGATGAGCACGGCCTCGGGGTACACGACCTGCCGCACGGTGAAGCCGCGCGGTGCCTGGACCGCGAGCTGCGTGGGGATCATGAACTCGTCGAGCGGCTCGTGCGAGTTGACGTGGAACTTGCCGGGCACCGCGACCCGCAGCCCCACGTGCGCCGTCGTGCCGGCATGCACCGCGTCGCTGGCCGGGATCCACTCCGTCTCGATATCGATCCCGATCGGCTGCGCCGTCGCCGACCCGGCCACCGCCACGGCAAGCGTTGCCAGCCAGGCCCATCGTCTCATGTTTCCTCGCCGCACGAGTGGCGATCTCCAGTCGGGAGCGTCGAGCGCGCTCGGAGTGACATTTTAGTCACATCTTGCGTTCGTGGATGCCGTGTCGCGCGGGACGCTGCGTGCCCGCGGTCATGGCGTACGATCGTGCACCATGCCCGATGATCACCAAGCCGAACGCGATGATGGACCCGTGCTCCTGCGGGCGATCGTCTCGCCCCGGAACGCGCTCCTGCTCGTGCTCGCCGCGGCGGCCGCGGTCTGGCTCCTTCCCGATCTGCCCAACATCCCCCGCGACGGCTACTCGAGGGTCGGCGTCTGGCTGCACGACACCCATCCCGGGGCGCCGCCGGGAACGCCGTTCATGTACGGTCCGCATCGCATCCTCATCGAGACGAGCGACGGGGCTTACCGAGCCCGGCTCCAGCACGCGCGTCTCGGCGACGACGACGGCTGGGAGGCGACGGGAGCAGCGTGGGTGTACGCCACGCGTCTGCGCGAGGGCCTGCTCGCTCCCACCCGGGAGACGCGGGGCTGCACGGTGCAGTGGATGGGGGCCCGCGACTGGCGCAACCCGGATGCCGAATTACGCCGGGTGCCGGCGGAGCACCAGGACCGCGCGCTCGGTGCGCTCATCGAGATGTTCCGGGAAGCGGGCACGATGGCCGGTGACCAGCCGGTCGCCGTCGCGCTGGAGCACTACCGGGCCGGTCGCGCCACGCAGCCGCCACGTCCGCTGGCCGACGGCGTGCGCGCGAACCGGGTGTTCCTCCTCGCCCTGGCCCTCATGCTCGTGGCGGTGCCGGGCAGCGTGCACGCATTCCTGATCGCCGGACGCCGAGTCCGGGCGAGCATGCTGCGATCGATCGGCGGCCGGCCGCACTGCCCGCGCTGTGCATACGACCTCACGGGACTCGAGTCCGATCGCTGCCCGGAGTGCGGCGCTCGCGTATAGGGCGCGAGGAAACCCGGGTATCTCGTCACTCAGTTCTCGCAGGTCCCGCCGTCAGCTCGTCGTGTTGCAGCGGTAGCTGGTCGACGTGCTTCATCGCCCACGTCGCGGCTCGAGCGTTGAGAGGGCTCTTGGTGTTGTAGCTCTGGAAACACAGCATCTCGCCGATGCGAACGATCAGGTCGGCCAGTCGCTGGCCCGCACTCCAGTGATCACCGATGCAGATCTTCTGCGGATCGATGTTGGGATGGAACACGGGCGTGACCATGCGGCAGAACGGTGGTCGGCGGGGATAGTCCAGGGGCAGAAAGACCTCGGCCCGATGCGTGGTCGCGAGGACAGGGCCGCCTTGCTGGTCGGGCGTCATCGACCGGACACGGAATTCCACGACGTACTTCTCCGGTGGAGTTCCGTCCGTCTCCAGGACGCGGATGAGAGAATGCTCGGCGAATGCGGCCTCGACCTGCCGGGCGTCAGCGTTGAGTCGACGGATGCGCGGGGTCATCGGTGTTTTCTCCGGGGCCTCTTCGGCAACTGGTGGTCACTCGACAGTTGCACGTCAGGAGCCGCCCAGCAGTCCATGGAGAACGGCCACGACCACCACCACGATCGTTTGCAGCCATGCCACGCCCACCGCGATCATGCACACGGCCGAACTCATTGGGGTCAGGCTCGCGATGACCGAGCGGTTGGCGACATACCAGAACGAACCGACAACCGCGGCGATCGGAGCCGTGCAGGTGAAGAGGCCGAACGCCAGGAGCCAGAAGCTCTGCAAACGCACCGCCGGACGGCGCGACTTGACCTGTTGCCGTTCCTCGAACTGGCGAGACTCCTGCGGCCGAGCCGACTCGAACGTCGTGCCGCAGAACCGGCAGCGGAT
Source organism: bacterium (assembly GCA_024226515.1). Taxonomy (GTDB): domain Bacteria; phylum Acidobacteriota; class Polarisedimenticolia; order Polarisedimenticolales; family Polarisedimenticolaceae; genus JAAELQ01. Next base: position 1,970 of record JAAELQ010000187.1, on the reverse strand, counting down.
GGCCGCGGCTTTGATCACCTTGTCACACTGCGGGCAGGCCTCGCGCTGGCGGAGACGCGTTCCTGGCAGACGATGCGCCGATGGTTCTTACCCACGGTGCTCACACTGGCGTTGATCAACTGGATCGTCGGCTTCGTATTCCCCTCCGTGCCAACATCCGTTGCCGCACGCGCGATCGAGTTCGCTCGCGCCGTCGCGTGTGCGGCGAGTTGAAAGAAGACGAGCGCCGTCCCGAGGGACGGCGCTCGTTTGTCGCGCGATCGTCCGGCGAACTCAGTTGCACGATCCGAAGTTGAGAACCACCGTCACCAGGTCATCGATGTCGACGACCTGGTTCATGTCGACGTCGGCAGGGAGATTGCCGCAGCCGGTCTCACCCCAGGCGAGCACGACGGCAACGATGTCATCGACGTCCACGGCGCCGTCGCTGGTCACGTCACCCACGCACGAACAGGCGACGTTCAGGGAGCCCTGGGTGTCATCGGCCGTCGTGTCGGTCGTCGTCCAGACACGGCCGTCGCACCGATAGGCGTGACCGGCCACCGTACCGTTGATCGGGCACAGGTCGACGAACCCGCTGCTGGCGCCGTATGCCAACTCGGTGCTGCCGGCCGCTCCATCGAATCCCACCGCAACCGCAATGCCGGACCACGTGCCGGCGCGAGGAACTCCACATCGAGATGATTCAGGATCCCGTCGTCGTCGGCATCGAGATCGACGCCGTCGACGATGCTGCCGTCGAGGTTCTCGACGAGCAGGTGCGTGACGTTGTCATCGTCCTCGAAGTTGAGCGAAGCGGTTTCAACGTGGAATCCGGTGGCACTCAGTGTCGAACCGGTGAGGCTCACGATCTGCTCCACCACTCCCGAGTTCGTCTGGAACTCGTTTCGGTCGCCGAGGACGACGTAGGACAAGCCGTCGAGTAACCCGGTTTGGGCCGAAGGGCGGATCTCCGGGCGACGTGCTGCGTCACGCGCTCGGCTCGAGACTGAGACGCAGATTCTACCGTATTGAGGGCGAGATCGTCAGGAATCCTGTCACAGTGCCGGCTCGCCGGTCGCTTTTGATTTCGGTACAGGCAGAGCGTGCGGTGGGCCGACGCCCCCGTCCCACGCTCGGGCGCGGCGCATCCTTCTCGATGCCTGCCAACCCCGACGCCGCATAGCGATCACGCCAGCGTCCCACCTTCTGACGTGAGATCCCCATCAGTGCTGCGATCTGCTGATTCTCAAGCCCGTCCGCCGCGTGCAACACGATCGCGGCGCGTTCGGCCAAACGGACCGTAACGCGCCGACCACGCTTAAGTCGTTCAAGCATCGCCCGCTCGGCTTCAGACAACGTGATTTGGATTGCTCTTCGCATGACACGATCTACGCGCCATCGTAAGCTCATGTTGCATCAAATGCGGCGGGGACCACTAGCCCGTGACCGCGAACGAGCGAAAACGCTCGCGGATCCGAGGATCCACGAGCGTCCCAGGGCCGAGGGGGCGTGCCCGGCAGCTCGCGACCGGAGGGCCGCGAACCGCCGGGCGGTCCATCAGTTGTCGTCGTTGGAGTCGTTGTCGTCATCGTCGCCACCGCTCCGTCCGCTGTCGCAGTCGTCGTAGTAGCCGCTGGACTGCTCGTACTCGGTCGGGGCATCATCATCGCCGGCGGGAATGAAGAAGAGGCACATGCAGACGGCGGCGCACATGGCGGAGTTGAACAGGGGTTGGTTCCTTTCCTGAGTCTGGAGTTCATCGAGGCGGGAAGCACGTGGAGGCTCGCGACTCGGTCTCGCAACCTCCGACTACTTCTGAAATGGGAAGTCCCCGCCGTCGTCCGCCAGGAATGTCCACGTTTCTCGCGCGATTCGACCACTTCGCATGCGCCGTTCACGTGAACGCGACCGAGGCCACCGACGCTCTCGCATCGGGGCCGGTGATGTGACCGTTCGTCAGGGGAGGGCGGCCGAGGGCAGTCGGCCCG
>JAAELQ010000186.1 GCA_024226515.1 bacterium | reverse complement strand
CTTCTCTCGGAGGGCGATATGCGGTCGGGTGAAGCTGGTGGCCGCTTCGACGGGTTCCGATCTAGCCGGATTCGAGGACCGTCGTCGAGACGAGGCAGGTAGCAACGCTCGCACCTCGTTCCGAGCGAACCAGGACCAAACGGAACGACGTCGTTCTGACGGCGTCGTGGAGTGCGGACGGGGGGTCCGGGGGCAGGCCCCCGGGGGTTCTTCGAAGAAGACCGGGAGCCGGCGCGAACGCGCCATCGACCCGCACACCACCCAAACCGAAACCCCACTTATTTGGTAGTATTTCCGGGCACGGAAACCGCTGACGGGAGTGACATTGTGGCTGGCGAGACGAACGGAGCCTGGCTGGAAGGGCTGCTCAAGGACGTGCAGCGCCCGGTGCGCTACGTCGGCGGCGAGTGGAACGAGAGCGTCAAGGACCACCGGTCCGTCGACCTGACGTTCGCGCTCGGCTTTCCCGACATCTACGAGATCGGGATGTCGCATCTCGGTTACCGCATCCTGTACTCACTGCTGAACAGCCGCGACGACACGGTCGCCGAGCGCGCGTTTTGCCCGTGGCCGGACATGGCGGACTCGCTGCGCCGCAACAAGCGGCCGCTGACCAGCCTCGAGACGCGTACGCCGCTGGCCGAGTTCGACGTCGTCGGCTTCTCGCTGCAGTACGAGATGACGTTCACCAACGTGCTGGAGATGCTCGACCTGGCGGGGATCCCGCTGCGCAGCGCCGATCGCACCGACGATCACCCGCTGATCATCGTGGGCGGTCCGGTCGTGTTCAACGTCGAGCCGCTGGCCGACTTCGTCGACCTCGTCTTCGTCGGCGACGGCGAGGAGATGATCCCGGAGTTCCTCGAGCGACTCAAGCAGCTCAAGCGCGACCGCGCGCCGCGGCGCGCCAGATTGCGCGAGGCGGCACAGGTCGAGGGGATCTACGCGCCGTCGCTCTACGGGCTCGAGCGCGACGAGGTCAACGGGCTGCTCGTCCCCGTGCCTGACGGCGAGGGCGCGCCGTATCCGGTGATGCGGCGCATCCTGATGGATCTCGACGATTTCCCGTTCCCGGATCGCATCATCGTGCCGCACGGTGAGATCGTGCACGATCGCGTTTCCGTCGAGCTGATGCGCGGCTGCCCGGTGGGGTGCCGCTTCTGCCAGGCGGGCTACGTCTACCGGCCGACGCGCGAGCGCGACCCGAACCAGGTGCGCGACACCGTGATCCGCTCGGTCCGCGCGACGGGCTACGACCAGTTCTCGCTGTCGTCGTTGAACACCGGAGAATACGGCTCGGTGCATCCCGTGATGTTCGACCTGATGGACCGCTTCGAGCAGGAGAAGGTGTCGATCTCGCTCTCGTCGATGCACGCGTCCACGATCACTCCGGAGCTGGCGCAGCAGGTGCGCCGCGTGCGCAAGTCCGGCTTCACGATCGCGCCCGAGGCGGGCACGCAGCGCATGCGCAACGTGGTCAACAAGAACCTCGAGGAGGAGCAGATCCTGACGGCGTGTCGCCTGGCGTTCGAGGCCGGGTGGGATCACATCAAGCTGTACTTCATGATCGGCCTGCCGACCGAGACCGACGCCGATGTCGACGGGATGGTCGATCTGGCGCACGAGATCCTGTCCCAGGCGCGCAGGGTGAAGGGCACCAAGCGACCCGAGGTGAAGCTGTCGGCGTCGTCGTTCATCCCCAAGCCCGAGACGCCGTTCCAGTGGCTGGGCATGGACCGCACCGAGAACCTGTATCGCAAGCAGGACCGCATCGCGGCGCGCGCGCGTCGCGGCGTGCGCTTCAAGCATCACCACTGCGAGACGAGCTTCCTCGAGGGGGTCTTCTCGCGCGGCGATCGCTCGCTGGGCAACGTGCTCGAGACCGCCTGGCGCAGGGGCGCGCGCTTCGACGGCTGGGAAGAGCAGTTCAACCTCGCCGCCTGGAAAGAGGCGTTCCGCGAGGAGGGCGTGGACCCCGAACCGCTGGCGTATCGCGATCTGAGCCCCGAGGGGCGCCTGCCGTGGCACGTCGTCCACTCGCGCATCAACCGCAAGTGGCTGGCGATCGAGCTCGAACGGGCGATGAAGGCCGCCACGCTGACCGTCTGTGGCCCGAAGGACTGCCATGGCTGCGCGCCGTTCGCGCGCGAATGCGTCAAGGGCGTCGTCGCCGAGACGACCGACCGGCAACTCGACACTTCGCTGCCGTTGCTCTCCACCGATTCCGCCCCGGGGCCCGGCACGCCGGCGCGCGCCGAGAGCGCGCCGGAGTTGCGCAAGGACGCCGAGGCCGTGCGGGAGGAGCAGCAGCAGAAGCCGCGCTTCCGCTATCGTGCGCGGTTCACCAAGCAGGGCCCGCTGCGTTTCCTCGGGCACCTCGACCTCATGCGGCTGCTGATGCGGGCGCTGCGCCGGGCGGGCTACTCGCTGGTCTACTCGCAGGGTTTCAACCCCAAGCCGAAGATCTCGTTCAGCCCCGCGCTGGCCGTCGGCGTCGCCTCCGAGGGCGAATACGTCGACTTCGACACGTACGACGTGCTCGATGCGCCACTCGAGGCCGAGCGCATCAACGCCGTCCTGCCGGAGGGCGTACGCTTCGCCTCGCTGAAGCCGATTCGGCGCGATCAGCCGGCACTGGGCGAGTCGATCTGCGCGGCGCGTTACCGCGTTCACACCGGAAACGGACTCGACGTGCAGGGTGCGCTCGATGCCTTCGCCACCGTCGAGGCGCCCGTGGTGCGGCGCACGATGAAGAGCGGCAAGCAGCGCACGTTCGAGCTGCGCGAGGAAATGAAAGATGTCGCCGCGATCGACGGAGAGTCGCTGCGCATGACGTTGGCCGTCCGTACCTCGGGCGCATCGTTGAAGCCCGACGAGGCGCTGACCGCGATCTTCGGCGAGCGCGCGGCGGCGTTCACGCTCGTGCGCGAAGAGCTGCTCGTCGACTGGAACGGAAGACTCGTCAACCCGCTGCTCGCCGCTTCGGCCTCGAATGTCCAGAGAGCTGTTAGTTAGCCGCGTCGGCGGTCAAACCTGGGCCGCGCTGCGCGAGAGCGGCGTTTCGGTCGAGTTGTACGTCGAACCCTCGGCCGAGGGACCGCACGCCGGGCGCATCCTCAAGGCGCGCGTGGCCAAGATCCTGCCGGGTATGCAGTCGGCGTTTCTCGACATAGGCGAAGAGCGCGGCGGCTTCCTGCACAACGACGACCTGTGGTTGCCCGGCGATCCTCCGCGCGTAGGGCGGTCGGCGGACGGGCAGCGGACGCGGGTCGCGCCGCCGATCCAGGATCGGCTGAAGGTCGGTCGCGACCTGCTGGTGCAGGTCTCGCGCGAGTCGATGCGCCAGAAGGGCGCGCGGGTGACGTGCTTCATCACGCTGGCCGATCGGCTGCTGGTGCTCGCGCCGCACGCCGCGCAGCGCAGCGTCTCGCGCCGCATCCGCGAGGCCGACGAGCGGGAGCGCCTCGAGGAGATCCTGGGCCGGCTGCCCGGTCCCGAGGTGGGGTTCGTCGCGCGCACCGCCGCGCACGGAGCGCAGGAGGAGCCGTTGCGCGCAGCGGCGGAGGCCCTGCTGGCCGAGTGGCGCCGTGTGTCCGCAGCCGCCGAGGGTGCGCCCGTCCCGAGCGTCGTCCACGGCGAGTCGGACCTGTTGACGCGACTGCTGCGCGACCTGCCGGCGGACGGCGCGGATCGCATCGTCGTCGACAGCGAGGAGCTGCGGCAGCAGGCGCTGACCTATCTCGAGGGTGCGGACACGCGGCTCGTCGCGCATGTGTCCCTGCACGCGGGGGACGAGCCGTTGCTCGAGGCCGAGGGCCTGTCGCGCGAGCTGTCGCGCGTACTGCGTCCGCGCGTGTGGCTCAAGTCCGGCGGTCACGTCGTGTTCGAGGAGACCGAGGCGCTGGTCAGCATCGACGTCAACACCGGGAAGTTCCTCGGCAAGCGCAACCTGGAAGAGACCGCGTTGAAGACGAACCTCGAGGCCGCGGGGGAGATCACGCGTCAACTGCGGCTGCGCGACCTCGGCGGGATCATCGTCATCGACTTCATCGACATGGAATCGCAGGAGAACCGGCAGCAGGTGATCGAGACGCTCGAGATCGCGCTGCGGCCCGACCGTGCGCGGACGCGCGTCGTGGGCCTGAGCGACCTCGGCCTGCTGCAGCTGACCCGGCAGCGCCGACGGCCGAGCCTGGCGGCGGCGATGACACGTCGCTGCCCGGGGTGCTCGGGCCAGGGCCGCGTGCGCAACGCCCGCACGGTGGCGACGGACGTTCTGCTCGAGCTGAAACGACGCGCGGCCGCGGACCGCCGGCGCGAGGTCGTCGTGCGTGCCGGAGAGGACGTCCTGGCCGCGATACGCGAGGGACTCGACGAGACGCTGGGGCCGGTGCGGCTGGTCGAGGATTCGACGCTGCCGCCGGATCGCTACGAGTCCGAGTGAAGCGTGACGACCACGCCGGCGCCGCTCACGGGTGAGGCGGTCGCGCGGCGAGCCGCGCCCGCCGGCGCTCTGCGGCCCGCTCTGCACGCGCTCGTTCGTCGTCGTCCTGCAGCAGCAGTCGCGGAGTCTTGACCGGACGACCGTCGGCGTCGACCGCGACCATCGTCACGAGGGCGCGTGTCGTGACCTTCTTGTCGCCCGTCAGCGGATCCTCGGAGCGCACGTCGACCTCGATCTCCATCGACGAGCCGAAGACGGCGTTGAGCCGGCCGCGCAGCATCAGCACGTAGCCCACGCGCACCTTGTTGAGGAACACCACCGAGTCGACCGACACGGTGACCACGTCGCGCCGCGTGTGGCGCATGGCGACGATCGCGGCACACTTGTCGATCAGCGCCAGCACGCGCCCGCCGAACACGGATCCCTTCGGATTCGTGTCCTCGGGCAAGACCAGCTCGGTCATGCGCACGAGCGAATCGCGCGCGCCGCGCTCGGTTGCGGAGGGAGACAAGACTCGGATGACTCCTGTTCGCGAACGTCGCGATTATAGCCGTCGCGGAGGCGTCGTTGCCACGCGCGCGACGCGCAAAGTATAATGTGGACAGCGCGACGAGCGCGCATCGTTCTTTCTTTCGGAACGACCTACATCGAGGTATCGTCGATGAATATCAGGTTTCTCTGCATCGTTATCGCCATCGCACTGCTGTGCGCCTTTCCCGTTTCGGCACAGCAGCCGTCGAACGCCAACGGAAGGGTCGTCGACCAGGAAGGCAACCCGGTACAGGGTGCGGTCGTCAGCTTCCATCCGGTGGGCGGCAAATTCGAGTACAAGGGCAAGACCAACAAGAAGGGCAAGTACTTCATCGACGGACTGATCAACAGCAACAACGACAAGTGGACGATCACGTTCGAGGGCGAGGGTGTGCTGCCGGTCAAGTTCCGTATCGAGTCGCGTACGGTGAACCGCGTGTTGATCGGCGACGTCATGGAACAGTCGATGAAGCCGGGCGCCTCGATCCCCGAGATCGTGATCAAGCCCCTCGGCAGCGCGACGGTCGACCTGACGGTCGGCTCCGCCGAACAGGTCCTGGCCGCGGCCAAGGCCGCGGCCGAGGAGAACGCGATCGAGAAGCTCGTCGTCGTGGACGACGAGGGCAAGAGGCAGACGGTCCAGAGCAAGGACCCGTGGGATGCCGCGCTCGAGGCGGTCGCCGGGGGCGATCTGAGCGGCGCCGTGGGCAGCTTCGACGAGGCCGTCGAGAAGGCCCCGGACGATCCGCAGCGGCGCGAGGTCTACGCCAAGGTGCTGTATCAACTCGAACGGCACGACGAGGCCGAGACGCAGGCGCGCAAGGCGGTCGAGCTGGCCCCCGAGGGCGTCGACGCGCGGATGGTGCTGTACAGCATCGCCGTGGCGCGCGGCGACATGACCGGGGCCAAGGCCGAGCTGGACGCAGCGCTGGAGGTGTCGCCCAACGACATCCGCGTGCTCGAGCAACAGGCCTACGTCGCGAATCAGACGGGAGCGATCGACGACGCGATCGTGGCCTACGAGGCGATCACGGCGGCCGCGCCCGAGAACTCCGACGCGTGGGTCTCGCTCGGCGGCCTGTACGCCGGCAAGGGCGACAGCGCGAAGTCGGCCGCGGCGTACCAGCGCGTGGTCGAGCTGGAGCCCAAGGACGCGCACCGCGTGTTCTACAACCTGGGCGCGCTGATCATGAACGACCCCGAGCGCAAGGACGTCGACGTCAAGCGCGCCGTGGGCCTGTTCGAGAAGGCGCTGGAGTACAAGCCGGACTACGCGCATGCGCACAAGCAGCTGGCCTTCGCCCTGCTGGGCACCGGTGACCGCGCGGGCGCGAAGTCGTCGCTGGAGTCGTATGTGCAGTACGCGCCGGACGCTCCGGACGCGGCTCAGATGCAGGCGCTGCTCAAGGGTCTGAAGTAGTCGAGTGGGACGGGTGCGACGCCTCGTGCACCCGGCGCTCCACGCCACGACACAGCAGGTGGCCGACGAACAGCTGCACCTCCTGGATGCGCGCCGTCGACTCCCCGGGCACGACCAGCGAGAGCGAGGCGACGTCCTTCGCCGCGCCGCCGTCGCGCCCGAGCAGGGCCGTGGCGTGCAGCCCGCGGGCGGACGCCTCGCGCAGCCCCTCGATCACGTTGGGCGACGCGCCGGTCGTGCTGATCGCGAGCGCGACGTCGCCGGGCCGGCCGATGGCCTCGATCTGACGCGAGAAGAGGCGGGAGAAGTCGCTGTCGTTGGCCACGCTCGTCATCACGCTGGCGTCGGCGGTCAGCGCGATCGCCGCCAGGGCGCGGCGCGGCCGATCGAGACGGTTGACGAACTCGGCCGCCAGGTGCTGGGCCTGCGCCGCGCTGCCGCCGTTGCCGAACAGCAGCAGCTTGTTCCCCGCCGAGAGACTCGCCGCGCAGACGTCGATCATTCGCTCGAGGTTACGGCTCTCTCGGGCCAGCAACTCATCGAGCGCCTGCTTGAGGTCGGCGAGCGCCCCGACGAAGCGTTCATTCGGATGCATGACACGTCAGTATTCGCCGCGCCCGACACGCGGTCAAGGCCGGCGGCATGAGCGGGGCGGGCTTCTCCATCGAACGGCACGAGGGTGTCGAGGTCGCGCTGTGCGAGCCGCTGCTGGGGATCCCGGGCGTGTCCCACGGCTTCTCGACGCGGCGCGCCGACGGCGCGGACGGGTTCGACCTGGGCTCGGCCCGGCCGGGGGACGAGTCGGCCGCGCAGCGGCGAGCCCGTCTGGCCCGCGCGCTGGGGCTCGACCCCGAGCACGGCCCCGCCGTCCTGCACCAGGTGCACGGCAATCGGGTCGTCGGGGCGGGGGAGCTGGCGGCCGGCCGGCCGCCCAGCGCCGATGCGGGGCTGCTGGTGCGGGATCGCCCGGGCCCGGCCTCGGTGGGCGTGCGGACCGCCGACTGCGTGCCGCTGCTGATCGCGGACGTCCGGGGGCGCGCGGTCGCCGCCGTTCACGCGGGCTGGCGTGGCACGGTGGCGGGAATTGCCGCCGCGGCGGTGCGCGACCTGGCCGAGGAGTGGATCGGCCCCGAGGATCTGCAGGTCGCCATCGGCCCGGCGATCGGACCCTGCTGCTACCCGGTCGGCGCCGACGTGGCCGCGGCCGTGGTCGAGGCCTGCGGGGACGGCGCGGCGGCGGGTCGCGGGGAGGCAGGGCAGGTGGTCGTGGACCTGCGCCTGGCCAACCGGCGCCAGCTCGAGCGCGAGGGCGTGCCCGCCGGCCGGATTCACACCGCGCCCTGGTGCACCGTTTGCGCGGCGGACCGGTTCTTCTCCTTCCGGCGCGACGCCGAGGCGGCAGGGCGGCAGATGGCCTGCATCGGCTGGACGACCTCGCCTTGACGGCCGGGGCAGGGTAGGTCAAAATCCTGCGTTCTGTTCCATTTGCGAATGAGTGTCCGGGGTCGCGGAGTGTGCCTGCCGGCCGGGCCTCGCGCATTCCAGGGGAAGAGTCGAGCGCATGGGTCTGAATTCGGTGGGAATGCTCGCCCTTGCACCTTCCGGTGCAGAAGGCGGCGGAATGTCCTCGATCCTCATGCCGATGATCCTCATCTTCGGCATCTTCTACTTCTTGCTCATCGCTCCCGAGCGCAAGAAGCAGAAGAAACGGGTCGAGATGATCAACAACTTGAAGCCCGGCGACAAGATCATCACCAACGGTGGGATCTACGGCACCGTCGTCGGGATTGCCGATGAGACGATGATCCAGGTTCGGATCGCCGACCAGGTCAAGATCGAAGTGGCCCGCCACGCCATCGCCGGGCTGCAGGGCGCGCCGGAGTAGTCGCCCGCTTTCGTTCGAACACGGGTCCGAAAAGGACCGCTTTCATCCCACGAGGCGTCCGACGCCCAGAGGGCCGATCCAATGTCCCAGAACCCGCTGATGTGGAAGCTCATCCTGATCGTGGCGGTCGTCGCCGTGATGGGCTTTTTCTCCTACCCGCCGGAAGAAAGAATCAACCTGGGCCTGGACCTGCGCGGCGGCGCGCACGTCCTGATGCAGGTCGAGACCGAGACGGCGTTGCAATACGAACTGGGCCTGACGCAGAGTCGTCTGGGCCAGGCGCTGAAGGAAAAGGAGCTGAGCTTCGACTCGATCCTGCCCTCCGGCCGCGCCTCCGTCGAGGTCCGCGGCACGGACCCCTCGCGCCGCGCCGACGTTCGAGCGGTGCTCGAACGCTGGGCCAACTGGGACCTGGCGGATCGCGGGGCGGGCAACGTCGAGATGACGATGAAGCCCGACTACGCGGTGGCGCTCGAGGTCAACGCGGTCGAGATGACGCTGAACACGCTACGCAACCGCGTGGACTCGCTGGGCGTCGCCGAGCCGCTGGTGCAGAAGCAGGGCATGCAGGGTGATCGGATCCTGATCCAGCTTCCCGGCGTCGAGGACCCGGGCCGCGTCAAGGGCATCCTCGCCGACCCGGCCGTCCTCGAGTGGAAGGCGGTGACCTATCCGGCCAACGTCTCGAACCACGGGGCCTGGATCCCGCCGGCGACGCGTGAAGATCTGCTGGCGCTGTTCGGCGGTGTGCTGCCGGCGGATACCGAGGCCTATCGCCAGGTGTTCGATCGCCCGGACGGGCTGCAGGCGGAGGCCTGGTGGCCGCTGAAGCGCGTCTCGGCCGTGATCGGTCAGGATCTGCGCAGCGCCTATCGCAGCACGGATGACTGGGGCGACCCCGTCGTCGCGTTCGAGCTGACGCAGGACGCGGGCAAGCGCTTCGAGAACGCCACGCGTGAGAACGTCGGCCGGCACATGGTGATCATCCTCGGTGGCATCAACGCCGAGGACAAGCACGTCGTGTCGGCCCCGATCATCGAGACCACGATTCGCGATCAGGGACAGATTCGCGGCAACTACACGATCGAGAGCGCCGAGGACATGGCGCTCAAGCTGAACTCCGGCGCCATCCCGACCAACGTCGCGATCATCGAGGAACGCACCGTCGGCCCGTCGCTGGGGCGCGACTCGATCCGCCGCGGGCTGACCGCGGGCATCGCCGGCTTCATCGGCGTGATGCTGTTCATGCTGGTCTACTACCGGCTGTCCGGCGTCAACGCGGTGATCGCGCTGGCGCTCAACGTCCTGCTCGTGTTCGGGATTCTCGGCGCGCTGCCGCTGCTGTTCAGCGGGGCGCAGGCGACGTTGACCCTACCCGGGATCGCGGGCTTGATCCTGACCGTCGGCATGGCGGTGGACAGCAACGTGCTGATCTTCGAGCGCATCCGTGAGGAGCTGCGCAACGGCAAGACCGTCCGCTCGGCGGTGGAGCAGGGCTTCGGCAAGGCCCTGATGACCATTCTCGACTGCAACGTGACGACGCTGGTCGCAGCGTTCTTCCTCTTCGCCCAGGGTACCGGGCCGGTCAAGGGCTTTGCCGTGACGTTGACCGCCGGACTCCTGGCTTCCATGTTCACCGCGGTCTTCGTGTCGCGGCAGTTGTTCGAGATCGTGCTCAGCCGCAAGGGCGCGCGGCCCGAATCTCTGAGCATCTGACGAGGTGATGCCGTGTTTCAGCTGTTGAAGACCACCCAGTTCGACTTCATGGGCAAGCGCAAGGCGCTGCTCACCCTGTCGGCCGTGCTGATGCTCGCCTCGATCGGATTGCTGTTCGTCAAGGGACTCAATCTGGGCATCGAGTTCACGGGCGGCACCGAGATCCGGCTCAAGTTCGCCGAGAGTGCCGATGTGGCCGAGATCCGGTCCGCCCTGAGCGGAGCGGGGATGAAGGCCGACGTCACGACGCTGGGCGCGATCGAGGACAACGAGATCTACATCCGCCTGGCCGTGGCGGAGACCGGAGCGGAAAAGGTCGATCCGACGCAGCAGGTCCTCGAGGCGCTGCACGGCCGGTTCGACGACGCCTCCGCCTCGAGCATGATCGATCTCAATACGGCCGACGCCAAGACGGTGCGAGAGGTGTTGCTGACCTCCCCCGACATCTCGGCCGACGACGCCGAGGGGATCGCCGAGGGCGTGCTCGCCCAGCGCAAGGAGGCCGCGATCTTCGCCAGCCTGGACGACCTGTCGGCCGTGGAGGGCATGACCGCCACCGCGCGGGAGGTGCTCGATCGCTCGGCCGTGGTCGGCCCGATGGCGCTGCGCAGCCAGTCCTACATCGGCCCTGCGATCGGACGCGAGCTGATGCGTAGCGCGACGATCGCCATCGTCGGCTCGCTGCTCGGCATGCTGCTCTACATCTGGATCCGCTTCCAGCTCGATTGGGGCTTCGCGGCGGTGGCCGCGCTGACCCACGACACGGTGATCGTCCTGGGGCTGGCCTCGCTGTTCGGCGCCGAGATCAGCCTGCCCGTGGTCGCGGCGTTCCTGACCCTGGTCGGCTACTCCGTCAACGACACGGTGGTCGTCTTCGACCGGGTGCGGGAGAACCTGCGCAAGCAGCAGGGGAAGGATCTCGCCACCGTGATCAACGCGTCGATCAACCAGACGCTCAGCCGCACCATCATCACCTCGGGCCTGACCTGGATCGTGGTCTTCGGTCTGTGGCTGTTCGGCGGGGCGGCGCTGAAGCCGTTCGCGTTCGTGCTGACGGCGGGCGTCATAATCGGCACCTACTCGTCGATTTACATCGCCAGCCCGATCCTCGTCCTGTGGAAGCAGTACTTCGGCGACCGCAAGTCGCAGGACGACGCGGGGCAGGCGACGGGGCAGGCGAAGAAGATCCCGAGCTCGTCGGCCGGTTGATTTCTCGCGGAGAAACGGCGGAAGAACGCTAGCGCACGCCGTACAAGCTCCTATAATCCTGAGAAACGGGGCGCGCGGATGCGCCGCGGTGGAGGAGTGTCCGCGCGATGGTGCGCCGGTTCGAGGATATTCTGGAGCGCGTTCAGGAGTACAACCCGAACGCGGACGTGGACCTGCTGCGCAAGGCCTACGTCTTCTCCGCCCGCGAGCATCGCGACCAGAAACGTCGCTCGGGTGAGCCCTACCTCGTCCACCCGCTCGAGGTCTCCTACATCCTCGCCGAGATCAAGCTGGACACGGCCAGCATCGTCGCCGGCCTGCTGCACGACGTGGTCGAGGACACGCTGACCACGATCGAGACCGTGCGCGAGACGTTCGGGGACGACGTGGCGCACATCGTCGCCGGCGTGACCAAGATCTCGAAGCTCAAGTTCGCCAGCAGCGAGCAGGCCGAGGCCGAGAATCTGCGCAAGATGATCCTGGCCATGGTCGACGACATCCGCGTGATCCTCGTCAAGCTGGCCGACCGACTGCACAACATGCGTACGCTCGAGCACATGCCGGCGGACAAGCAGAACCGGATCGCGATCGAGACGAAGGAGATCTACGCCCCGATCGCCCACCGGCTGGGCATCGGCCGGCTGAAGTCCGAGCTGGACGACCTGGCGTTCCGCTACGGCGAGCCGGAGATCTTCGAGCAGGTCACCCACGGCCTCAGCGCGCGGCGCAAGATCAACGATCAGTTCATCCACGATATTCGGGGGCGCCTGGAAGACGAGCTTGCCGGCTCGGGCATCGAGGCGGAGATCACCGGTCGGGTCAAGGCGATCCACTCGATCTACCGCAAGATGAAAGAGCAGAAGATCCCCATCGACGAGGTCTACGACTACGTCGCGTTCCGCATCCAGACCCGCACCGTCAAGGATTGCTACGGGGCGCTCGGCATAGTGCACTCGGTGTGGCGCCCCGTTCCGGGCCGCATCAAGGACTACATCGCGATGCCCAAGCCCAACATGTACCAGTCGCTGCACACGTCGGTCATGACCGACAAGGGGCATCCGTTCGAGGTACAGATCCGGACGCACGACATGCACCGTGTGGCGGAGGAGGGGATCGCGGCCCACTGGCAGTACAAGGAGCGCGACGGCGTCTCCTCGGACGAAGCGGACAAGATGACCTGGCTGCGCCAGATCCTCGAGTGGCAGCAGGACCTGAAGGACCCACGCGACTTCCTCGAGCTGGTCAAGATCGACCTGTTTCCCGAGGAGGTCTACTGCTTTACCCCCAAGGGCAAGGTGCTGTCGTTCCGCGCGGGGGCCACGCCGCTCGACTTCGCCTACGCCATCCACACCGAGGTGGGGCAGCAGTGCGTGGGGGCCAAGGTCAACGGCAAGATCGTTCCGCTGAAGTACACGCTGGCCAACGGCGACATCGTCGAGATCATGACCCAGACCGGCCGGCAGCCCAGCCGCGACTGGCTCAACATCGCGCAGACCGGCCGCGCGCGCAGCAAGATCCGCGCGTGGCTCAACGCCAACGAACGCGCCGGCTCGATCTCGCTGGGGCGTGAGCTGACCGAGAAGGCGTTCCGCAAGTACAAGGTCTCGTCGCGCCAGTTCACCCAGGACGACCCCCCGATTCAGGAGATGTTGCGCAAGCTGGGCCTGAACTCGCTGGACGACTACTACGCCGCCGTCGCGTACGGGAAGGTCTCGCCCGAGACGATGGTCACTGCGGTCGTTCCGGACGACAGCCTCGAGGTCAAGCCCGAGAGCGTCGTCGGACGCGTGGTGCGCAAGGCACTCGGCCGGGCCGAGCGTGGCGTCAAGGTCAGTGGCATGGACGACATGCTGATCGCGCTGTCCAAGTGCTGCAATCCCGTGCGCGGCGAGAACATCATCGGCTACATCAGCCGCGGCAAGGGGGTCGCCGTGCACTCGGTGCAGTGCCCCAACGTCAAGCAGCTGCTGTACGAGGCCGAACGCCGGATCGACGTGGAGTGGACGGTCGACAAGGACGGGTCCACACTGTTCGACGTCAAGCTGATCCTGGACGTCGAAGACCGTCAGGGGCTGCTGGCCAAGATCGTCTCCGTGGTCTCCCTGGAGAAGGCGAACATCCGCAACATCGAGGCCAACACGTACGAGACCGCGGACGCCAAGATCGTCATGGTCGTCTCGGTCGCGGACCGCAAGCAGATGGAGCGCGTGATCAAGAGCATCCGGCGGATCAAGGGAGTGCGCGAGGTCGAGCGTGCCTGGCGCTGAGGAGGGAGAGATGCGCGAGGTGATTCGGACCGCTGAGGCGCCGGCCGCCGTCGGCCCGTATTCGCAGGGGGTCGTCGCCGCCGGGCTCGTCTGGGTCTCGGGGCAGATCCCGTTCGACCCGGCGACGGGGCGGATGGTCGAGGGTGGGATCGAGGCCCAGACCGAGCGCGTGATGCTGAACGTCGGCGCCGTCCTGGAGGCCGGCGGCAGCGGTTTCGACAAGCTGATCCGCGCCACGATCTATCTGACCGACCTCGGAGACTTCGAGGCCGTCAACGCGGTGTATGCGCGCTTCTTCTCCGGCGAGCCCCCGGCCCGCGCCTGTGTCGAGGTCTCGCGGCTTCCCAAGGGAGTGGCCGTCGAGATCGACGCCGTCGGTCTGCGCTAGCCTGCTAGGGGCGTCCGGATCGGTCGGCGATCCCGTGTTCCGTCGCGAGGAAACGAGCCAGCGCCGCCGCCTTGCTCGCATCGACCGTGGGGTCCCGCTCGAGCGCGATCTCGAGCCGGTCCACCGAGGGGGCGCGAACCAGGTCGACCAGGGCTCGTTCGTGGCGTTCGAAGCGGTCGATCCAGTCCGCAGCCTCTCCGCGCACCGAGGGTTCGTCCTGCGGGGTGACCGCCCCCCGGTCGACCCGGGCGTGAAGCTCGCGTGTCAGTCCGCCGGAATCGGTCACGTTGACGATCTGTTCCGAGGGCTCGGCCGAACGCAGGGCCTGCAGCAGAGGCACGACGCTCTCCGGGTACCAGGCCATGTACCGCTCCCGCAGCGCCGGTGGCGATTCACCGGGCGCGGCGCGGAGCTCGGCCGCGATTCTCTCGCGTAGCGCGGTCAGGGTCTTCGCTCGGCCGGGCCGTGTCGCGGAGCGTTGCCGCACGAGCGGGAAGTACTTGGTCGGAACGACGCCCAGCTCCGCGATCTCGTCGGCGGCGACGCCCTCGAACGATCGATGGCCCAACCGTTCGACCAGGGCTCGGATCAGACTCTCGTCCCGCTGCCGCAACTCGACGAGGAAGCCACGGTGGTTCAGTCCGCGATAGCGCCAGGTCACCTCATCGACCGGAAGCTCCAGCGTCTCGGCCGCCCGGCGTGCGGTCACTCGCGGCAGCTCGCACACGCCGACGCAGTGCCGGATGCCTGCGTCGTGCATCAGAGTGGTCGTCGTGCTCAGCGGGTTGGTCAGGTTCAGCACCCAGGCTCGGGGGCAGCGGCGGGCCAGGATCGCCGCCGTGTCCCGCAGCGGCTCTCGAATGCGCAGCAGCGTGTTGAGCGCCGCAGGCCCGAGCGTCTCGTCCACCGGCAAATCGAACCGTCGGGCCACGGACTCGTCCTCGCCGCGTCCCTCCATGCCCCCGTAGCGAATCTGATGCACGACGAGACCGGCGTCGGTCACGGCACGGGCGACATCGGTCTCGCGCAGGACGCGCCACCCCAGGGGGGCGAGGCGTTGCTGCGCGTATCCGGCCACGAGAGCCAGCAGATCCTCGTTGCGCCCGTGCAGCACCAGCTCGGCAGGGTCCAGACCGGCCGGGGAATCAGCCAGAGAGTCGATCAACCCCGCCGTGAACGGGCTGCTGCCTCCGAGGACGACCATCCGCTGCAGCGGGGTCATTCGATCTCCGTCGGGTCCACCGCTCGCGCCGCGTAGCGGCCCGCGCCGAGAAGTCCGGCGTCGTCGTCCGGCTCGCCGAGCTGTACGCCGGCTTGCCAGTCGAACCCCAGCTCCCAGCCGGACGCCTGCGCGGCGGTCGCGATGCGCCGGACGAACTCGGGACCCAGCGCCAGCGCGAATCCCCCCAGCACCACGTATCGTTCGACGCCCACGGCGAGATGCACGGCGGCCAGGGCTCGGCCGATCGGGCGAGCCATGCGCTCGATCACGCGTACCGTGAACGCGTCGCCGTCGCGAAACGCCCCGACGATCGCGTCGTTCGAGATCCGCTCCACACCGCTCGCCGCAGCGCTCGCCAGCCGCGAAGAACGAAAGGCCTCGGGGTCGCGGGCGGCGAGTGCTCGTACCTGACCCGCCGCGGCTCTGCCGGAGGACACGGCGCCGAGGTGGCCGCGTCCGCCACAGTCGCAGAGCGGCGCCTCCTCGGAAGGATCGACGCGCCAGTGCCCCAGCTCGCCGCCCCGGCCTCCGCTGCCGACCACCGGTCGCCCGGCGAGAAACACCTTGTGGCCGATCCCGGAGCTGACCGTCAGCACGCACAGGTCCTCGTCGGAGTGGCGGAGGTAGCGGTAGCCGGCCGCCGTCATGTCGTTCAGCAGCGTGATGCTGGAGCCGGGCCACAGTCGCTCGAGGTCGTCGCGCAGAGGAACGGGATCCGTCTCACGAGCCACGCCCCATACCGTGGGAGCCGCGAGCACGCGGCCCGCGGGATCGATCGGCCCGGGAAACCCTACAGCGATCGTCGGCGGTTGCTTCGATCCGCAAACGGCGGCGGCGATGTCGCCCAGCGCCCGGCACAGCCGGGCGCGGACGGCTCCCGAATCGCAGGTTCCCAGCACTTTGAAGTTCGGGGTGGCTCTGCGTTCGACCTCGTACAGTCGATCCGCGCGCGGATCGTAGAGCGCCGCACGGAGACTGGTGCCGCCGATGTCGAATACGAGAACGTCCGGGGCGCTCACGTCAGTCGTGGGCGCTACCGTCGCCCGCTCTTCGCTCGACTGCACGCAGCGCAGCCTCGAGATCGTTGCGGCAGATCCCCTCGACCCGTCGCACGAAATCCGCCTCGCCGATGCCGGACGGCAGCACGACGTTCGGCTGGCCGCCCCGATGGACCGCGGCGTCCTCGATCGCGTGCCAGCACAACTCGAGCGTCGCGTGCTCGGACCACACCGGCAGCCCCACGTCGATCAGAGCGGTGAGGATTCTCTCGTGAGAGGCGTCGTCCACCCATCCCATGCGATGGGCCAGGGCCGCGCTGATCGCCATGTCGATCGCGACCGCCTCGCCGTGATGCATGCGGAACCCCGTGGCGGATTCCAGCATCGGGCTGAAGGTGTGACCCAGGTCGGCCACCCGCTCGAGCGTTCGATCCTCATGGAGATTCGGCTCGAGCTCTTCCAGCATGCGAACGATCGCGAGCCAGATGATCTCGCGCAGCTCGGCCGAATCCGTGTGGGCCGCGATCTCACGAAACCTCCACCCGTGGGACTCGATCAGCTCGAACAGGCGCGCATCGCAGGCGAGCGCGATCTTGATGATCTCGGCAATCCCGCAGCGCACGTGGCGCGCGCAGAGCGTATTGAGAAACGCGGGGTCGACGATCACCGACTGCGGTGGATAAAACGTGCCGACGTAGCTCTTCTTGCAGCCGAAGTTGACGGCTCCCTTGATCCCGATTCCGGCATCGACCTGCCCCATCAGCGTGGTCGGGACCCGCACGTAGTCGATTCCGCGACGGATCCATGACGCCGCCATCGTGACCAGGTCCGTGCACACCCCGCCGCCGACGCCGACGATCACGGAGCGTCGATCGAGTCCACTCTCGATCGCCTGCTCGCAGAGAGTCTTCACCTTGTCGAGGTTCTTGGTCGCCTCGTCGCACGGCAGCACGATCGTCGAGATCGTCTCGTTGTGCCTGCGCAACGCGTCGACCAGGCGGGACGTGTACAACTCGTGCACAGTCGGAGTGGTTACGACCAATGCGCGACGGCCATCGAGCTCGGAGGTCAGCCTGTCGACTCCCGCCCCGAGCAGGTCGTCGACGAGCTCGACGTGATACTCGCGCTCGCGGTCGGCACGCACGCGGCGAGACATTGCCGGGAGCCCCAGCGAGGGATTCGCTTGTGGGTCGAGCGACATGTTCCTGCCCCGTGCCGGCCGTCGACGTATATCTGACATATTGTCGTGTTGCTACAGGCCGCGTATTCGGTGGCAGAATACGGTGGTATCCGAGACCGAGCAACCACTTTAGCGCTCTACCGCGATTCGGGGGCGGAATGCAGATCGAGCAGGTAGTCGAGTCGCTCGAAGCGTGGGCCTCCGGACCGGCATACTCGGTCCCCGCGCTGTGTCGCTCGCTCGCCCGCTTGCAGCAAGCGGTGACGCTTCACGCGCTCGGGCCTTTTCCCGCCGAGCGCGAATTCGAGTTCGAGGTCAAGGAATACTCGGTGGCGGGGTTTCCTCGCATCCTGGGCGCGTCGCCCACGATGAAGCACGAGCTCCGATCGCGCGCAGAACAGAGCCAGGTGATCCACAGCAACGGCCTGTGGCGCATGCCGTGCATCTATCCCGGCGCAGCGGCGCGGCGCCACGACACCGCGTTGTTCGTCTCGCCACGCGGAATGCTCGATCCCTGGGCCTGGGACTATCACTGGGTGCGCAAACGCATCGTGTGGTGGCTGGCCCAGCGGGCGAACCTGGCTCGTGCGGCGTGTATTCACGCAACCGCGACCGCGGAGGCCGAGTGCGTGCGTCGCGTGGGGATTCGTACCCCGATTACAATCGTTCCGAACGGTATCGACGTGCCCCCGCCGGAGGTGCTCGAGACGCCGCGCAGCGCGAGACGGCGACTGTTGTTCCTCGCGCGTCTGCATCCCAAGAAGGGCGTCGACTCGCTGGTGCGGGCCTGGCGGCAGGTTCAGGGTGCATTTGCCGACTGGGAGTTGAAGATCGTCGGGCCGGATTCCGCCGCCCATCGACCGAACAGCAGCTACTCGAGCGAGCTGCAGGCGCTGGCGCGGTCGCTCGGAGCCGAGCGCATCGAGTTCGTCGGCGAGATCCCGGAATCCGAGAAGTCGAGCTACATCGCCTCCGCCGACCTGTACGTGTTGCCGACGCACGCGGAGAACTGGGGCATCTCGATCACGGAGGCGCTGGCCCACGCGGTCCCCGCGATCGTCACCAAGGGAGCGCCCTGGGAAGGCCTGGACTCGCATCGTTGCGGTTGGTGGATCGATGACTCGGTGGAGGCGCTGGTGGCCTGCCTGAATACCGCGCTGGGACGTCCGAGGGACGAGCTGGCGGAGATGGGTCGCCGGGGGCGGGAGTGGATGGAGCGCGACCTCTCCTGGTCGAGTGTGGGGCAGCGGATGCTGGAGAGCTATCGCTGGGCGGTTCACGGCGGCAGCCGTCCGGACTGGATTCACGTCCACTGATGGGCGCGTCGTCCCAGTCGGCACGCGCCGTGTTGCAGGCGGGAGGCAGGGGAGAGCGGTTGCGCGCGGGGCCCGACTCGCCGCCCGATTCGCCACCGAAGCCGCTGACGCCGGTCGGTGGCGTGCCGATGGTCGAGCGTCTCCTGCGGCAGTTCGTCGCGTGCGGCTTTCGACACGTGACCGTCGTCACCGGCCATCAGGCGGAGCGCGTCGAGCGGCATCTCGACGATCTGTCGGATCTTCCCGAGGACCTCCAGCTCGAGTTCCTGCGCGAGACGGCCGTGCGCGGCAACTGCGGTGCGCTGGCGGACCTCCCGCGCGACGGGCGAACCGTCGTCATGGCGTTTGCCGATCTCGTCACGGATCTCGACTTCGGCGAGTTGCTCGAGCTGCACGGTCGACGTGGATGCGACCTCACCCTGGCGAGCCATCACGAATCGCACAGGGTGCGGCTGGGCGAGCTGGTCGTCGACGAGCATCGCGTCCTCGACTACCGGGAGAAGCCGCTGAAGGAGTTCCTGATCTGCAGCGGCATCTGCGCGCTCGAACCTCGCGTGCTCGAACTGATACCCGGCGGTGGCGCGGTGGGCCTGTCGGACGTGGCGCGTGCGGCGATCCGGGCCGGCCTCTCGGTGACGCACTGGACGCACGGCAGCTTCTGGATCGACGTCAACTCCCCGCAGGAGCTGGACGAGGCGTGCGCCGCCGTTGCACCGATCGAGGGCCGCTCGTGAGTCCGCGCGATACGGCGGAGCGGACGTTGATTCGCGAGATCGAGTCGCGCAGCGTCGCGTGCGGGGTGATCGGGCTCGGGTTCATCGGATCGACGCTGGTCGACGCGCTGATGCAGTCCGGCTTCTCCGTGCGGGGCTACGATCGCGATCCCGCGGCGGTGGCTCGCGCCTCCGATCGGGCGACGGTCGACACCGATGCGAGCGTGATCGGCGACGCGCGGGTCGTGTTCGTGGCGGTTCGCGCCATCGTCGGCGACGGCGGCGAGATCGACCTGGAGCCGCTGAACAGCGCGGCGCAGACGCTGCGCGCCCACGGTGTCGACGGCAAGTTGATCCTCGTCGAGAGCACGCTGCCGCCGGGGACGACGCGCCGATTCGCGGCCGAGTCCCTCGGGATCGGCGAGGCATCGACGACGTTCGTTGCCCACTCGCCGGAGCGACTCTCGGCGGGGCACGACTGGCGCGTGTTCCGCGACACGCCCCATCTGGTGGGAGGGATCGATCCGGCCTCGGCTCGCGTGGCCGAGCGCATGCTGGCGTCCGTCTGCAAGCAGGTGGTTCCGGTCTCCTCGCCCGAGGTCTCCGAGCTCAGCAAGTTGCTGGAGAACGTCTTCATCTCGACGGGAGTTGCCCTCGCCGGCGAGATCACGCGCCTGGCGCACGAGCTGGGCCTCTCGGGAGCGGAGGTCTGTGAAGCCGCGGCGACGAAGCCGTTCGGCTACCGCGCGTTTCATCCGGGCCCCGGCGTCGGCGGCCACTGCCTGCCGAACGACCTGCGGATCCTGCGGACCTTCGCCCACGACGCGGGGTTCGTGCCACCGGTTCTCGACGGAGTCGAGCGCACGACGGCAGCGATGCCGGGTTACGTCGTCGACCGCCTGGACTCCGCGCTGCGGGACGCCGGCGTGCGGCTGGAGGGGTCCACCGTGCTGCTGGTCGGCGTCGGGTTCAAGATCGGTCATCCCGATACGACGAAGACCCCCGCGCGGGCCGTCGCGCGTGTGCTGCGCGCTCGGGGGGCCGAGGTGTGTTTCCTCGATTCGCAGGTGAACTCGTTCGAGGTCGACGGAGAGCCGGTGCGGCGGATGCAGAACGGCGACCTGCGATCGGGAGCCATCGCGGCCGCGATCCTGCTCGCCGGCGACGCGCAGGTCGAGCCGGCGCGCCTGCGTGAGGCTTCCGCCGTGGTGCTCGACGCCGGCGGCGGTGACTTCAGCGGTGTCGGAGGGGACGATCGCCTCCTTCTCTGAGTCGCCTGCGGTGGAACGTGCAGATCGAGCTCGGCCACGCCTGGGCCTGGTCGTGCCTTTCCTGACGCCCCACGGCGGGGGCATCGAATCCACGGCGCAGTTCCTGCGGCAGTGTGTCGAGCAGTCCGGGAGGTTCGAGCTACGCATCGCCTCGCTGGCCTACTCGGCCGACGATCGCGCGAGCGTTCTCCTGCGCGAGCCCTCGACCTGGGCGGGCGGGGTGCGCGTCCGGTCCGAGGTCTGGCGTGGACATCCCGTGGAGCACTTCGGAGCGTTCCTGGCGGAGTTCGAGTTCCAGCGCTACCGCCCGCGAGCCGCGCTGACTCGTTTCTTGCGGGAATGCGACGTGATTCAGGTCATCGCAGGCTCGCCGAGCTGGGCCCGGGTCGCGCTCGGTGTAGGGCGTCCCGTTGCGGTCCAGGTCGCGGCGTTCGCATCCGACGAACGCAGGCGGACGCTCGACGACTCGAGCGGCCCACGGGCCACGTGGCGCAGGTGGATGGCTCGCGTCACGGCGCGGCTCGATCGTTCGGCGCTCGACGAGGCCGACGCTGTCTTCGCTCTGACCGAGGAGATGGTCGCGAGGGTCCGACGTCGCGTGGAACCGAGCAGGGTGGTCCTCGCCCCGCAGGGCGTGGACACGCAACGCTTCCGACCGCGGTCCGAGGAACCCGGAGCAGCGTACATCCTGTCGGTCGCGCGCTTCGCGGACCCGCGCAAGCGTGTCTCCGTGCTGTTCGAGGCCTACCACCGACTCCGCGAACGTCGGGCCGACGCCCCCGACCTGGTGCTGGCCGGCAGCTCCGCTCCCTCCGACCGGGACTGGGAGCTGGCGCAGAGCCTCGGCATCCGCACGCATATCCGATTTCATCTCCGGCTCGAGACCGACAAGCTCGCGGCCCTGTACCGGAATGCGGCGATGTTCGTCCTGACCTCCGACCAGGAGGGGCTCGGGATCTCCATCCTCGAGGCCATGGCCAGCGGAATCCCGGTCGTCAGCACCGATTGCGGCGGCCCGCGTACCTCGGTGATCGAGGGGGAGACCGGCTTCCTGGCGCCCTGCGGTGACGCCGCCGGTCTGGCGCGCCGAATGGAGCAGCTGATCGCGGCACCGGCGCTCGCTTCGCGCCTCGGCGAGGCGGGATTCCGCCGGGCGCTGGAGCGCTTCTCGAACGAGGCCGCGGGGCGAGCCTACCTCGCGACGTACGATCGGCTCCTCGCGGGAAAAGCCCCGGCCGGCTAGGCCGGGCCTGCGGCTCGAGGCAACGCTGTCAGTCGGCATTTTCGGCATTTCCTCGCCATGGTTGCCATTGCGGTCCAGATATTTATATTTGGTCCCTCGCATGGATGCGTTTGAAGGAGAAATGCAGGAGCGGGTGGGCGAGACGCCTATTCGCAAGCCTGAAGATGACTGCCGGGGGCCCCAAGTGGTTGCCCGCAGGAGCGTTAGTTGTTTTTGCTTGACTTGTTTGAAACGGATGACCTACGTTGGATTTCGGTACGCGCGGGCCTATTTCCCACACGCACCACAACTTTAGAGGGCGAATGATGCTGTTCGGACGCAGCAAGACTCTGGTCGGCCTGGATATCGGGGACAGCTCGGTCAAGATCGTCGAGCTCAAGGAACTGGGCAAGGGCAAGGGCTTTCGCCTGCTCAAGCTCGGCTGGGAACCACTGTCCTCGGAGGCGATCGTGGACGGCCAGATCATGGACTCCCAGCTGGTCTCCGAGACGATCACACGGCTCATGAACCGACTGCGGATCAAGAGCTCCAAACCCGTGGCGACCGCCCTGTGCGGCCACCACGTCATCGTCAAGCGCATAAGCCTGCCGATCATGAGCGAGGCGGAGCTGGACGAGTCGATCCACTGGGAGGCCGAGCAGTACATCCCGTTCGAGATCGACGACGTGAACCTGGATTACCAGATTCTCGAAGGCTCGAGCCTGGCCGGCGACGGGCAGATGGACATCCTGCTCGCCGCGGCGAAGAAGGACAAGATCAACGACTACGTCGGCGTCGTGGGCGACGCGGGGCTACATGCCACGGCCGTCGACATCGCCGCCTTCGCGATCCAGAACTGCTTCGAAGCCAACTACGAGTTCGAGCCGAACCAGGTTATCGCGCTCGTCGACATCGGCTCGGCGGTCTCGACCATCTCGGTGCTGCACGGCGGCACCTCGGTCTACTGGCGCGATATCAACATCGGCGGCAACCAGTACACCGACACGATTCAGAAAGAGCTCAACCTCTCCGCCGAGCAGGCCGAACAGCTCAAGCGCGGAGAGGAGATCGAGGGCATTCCATACGAGAAGGCCCAGCCGATCATCAGCGCGGTCAACGAGGACATCGGCACCGAGATCCAGAAGACGCTCGACTTCTTCAAGCAGATCTCGGCCACCGATCAGCCTCTCGAGCGACTGTACCTGACCGGCGGCACCGTCCAGGTCGTTCACATGAAGGAATCCCTCGGTGAACGTCTGAACACGCAGGTCGAGCTGCTCAACCCGTTCCGCAAGATTCCACCGGGCAGCAAGGACGCGAGTCCCGAGCTGATCAACGAGATGATGCCCACGGCCACCGTCGCCGTCGGCCTCGCGCTGCGCAAGATGGGGGACTGACGCGATGATCAAGATCAACCTGATCGCCGAGAAAAAGGCGACCAAGTCTCGCGCAGCAGCCGCCCCCGGCGTGACGACGGCCTCCTCCCAGTCGGGCGGCCAGACTCTCGTCCTCGTGGCGTTGCTCGCCGTGGGCGTGGCGATCTCCGGCGTCTGGTGGTGGAACCTCGCCGACGAGAAGTCCGATTTGCAGGTCGAGATCGATCGGGCCAACGTGGAGCTGGAGCGGCTGAAGGAGATCCGCGCCAAGGGCGACGCCTACAAGGCGAAGAAGGAACTGCTGGCGCGCAAGATCGAGCTCATCACCGAGCTGAAGAAACGGCAGAGCGTCCCGGTCCACATCCTGGATCAGGTCAGCAAGAACCTGCCCGAGCTCCTGTGGCTCGAGTCGATGACCGCGTCGCAGAACCAGATCAATCTCGGTGGCAAGGCCACGAACTACAACGCGGTGTCGCGGTTCTATCGCAACCTGCAAGACTCCGGTCACTTCGTGAACGTGACGCTCGGCCGGACCTACGAGGTCCGCGAAGGTGTGGCGTTCTCCCTTACCTGTCGCTTCGGCGGGGTCGAGGGAGAAGAGGGCGAAGCCCAGGATCAGCAAGGCTAATGGTGGCGCAGGGAGCTTAGACGATGCTTGAAAAAATTCCGTTTACAGGACAGGTCGCGCTCTTCGCCGCCATCGCGGTGGCCATCGTCGGCTGTGCGTACTTCATCATGCCCGACCTGGGGCAGATGAAGACCGACATCCAGACGATGAAGGACGAGTACGCCGAGAAAGATCGACAGATCCTCGAGGGTCGCGCGATCGAGCAGCGGCTGCCCGAGTTCGAGCGCGAGATCGCGAGCCTCGAGCAGAAGCTGGGCGATATCCAGCAGATCCTGCCGACCGGTCGCGAGACCGGCGATCTGCTCACGTGGATCAAGAACCTCAGCGACCAGTCGAATCTCGATCTCAAGTCCTTTGCGCCCGGCAACGAGCGCCCGGTCGAGTTCTACCGTGAGTTCCCGATCGACATGCAGGTCGTCGCCCGTTATCACGACCTGGGCATGTTCCTCGATCGCGTCAGCAAGTACTCTCGGATCATCAACGTCGACAACCTGCGCATCACTCGCGTGCAGGAGGCCGACAAGACGATCGGAGCGACGTTTACGGCCACGACCTTCGTCTACGACGAGGGCGGGGTGAGCGGGGTGACGCAGTGAGTCGGCAGAAGTGGAGTTGGTTCGTGGCGCTCGCTGCGCTGAGCCTCGTCGTGGCGGCGTCCGCGCCGGCGTTCCCGGCGAGCATCCAGAGCGACGAGGAGCCGGAGCCCCAGACCGAAGGTGAAGCGGCGGTCGAGACGATCCTGCGCGAGCAGGAGCAGCTGGCCCGCGGACAACGCTTCGCGTACGAGCCGGCCGGACGTCGCGACCCGTTTCAGTCGCTGTTCGAGACGATGCCCGGCGCAAAGGGCAAGCGGCCCAAGGGCGTCGAAGGGATGCTGATCAACGAGATCGATCTCGCCGGTGTCGTGCAGGACACCCGCGACGGCGATGTTGCTATGGTCATCGGTTCGGACAACAAGGGGTACTTTCTCCGTGTTGGCGACGCCGTTTATGATGGTACCGTGATCGCGGTCGACCCCCGCCTGGGCGCCGTGACATTCAGACAGCAGGTTGACGATCCGCGACGGATCAAACCCTACCGAGATGTGGTGAAGCGACTGGTACCGGTCGAGGAGAGCGCAGATGAGTAAGCAGTGGAAGTTGACGCTAGGGGCGGTGTTGGCGTTCGCGCTCACCGTCGCCGCGCCGTGGGCCGAGGTGGATCGGTCTACACAGGTGGACGCGGCGATCACGGACGGCCCGGTAGCGAACTTGACCGCCGTGCGGGTGGACGACGACTCCGCGAGCGGCCCGGTCGTGCAACTCGATCTGGGATCGCCCGCAGAGTTCGAGGCCTTCCTGGTGGAGAACCCCGATCGGTTGGTCCTCGACCTCCAGGGCGTGGTGAGTCGCCTGGGTCAGTACCGGTTCCCGATCGAACGCGACGGCGTGCTCCGGGTCCGCGCGGCCCAGCATGTCAGCGAGCCGGTTCCGGTGACCCGGGTCGTGTTCGACCTCGAGGGCCCGCTGGCCTACGACGTCGAGCGTACCGGTGATTCGCTGCGTGTCGCCTTCGGCCCGGCCGAACGCGCGGCCGCGGCTCCCGCCGTCGCCGTTTCCGAAGACGATTCGCTCGAGAACGTGCTGAACGACCTGCGCGCCCGCTCGGCCGCCCTCCTCGACGAGGAAGGTGCCGGCAGCGCGGACGACGCGGTCAGCGCTACCTATCTCGAGACCGAGCCGCTGCCGGTCGACCCGGAGCGCACCCGCGCCTCCGGTCGCTCGGTCGAGCAGGACGCCATCGACCACCTGTTCGGCGCCGCGCCGCTCGCCTCCGAGCACGGCAGCGCCGACCCGGCCATCCCGGCGTCGTTCGAGACGCAGCAGATCAGCGGTGGTGGGCACTCCTACACCGGCAAGCGGATCTCGCTGAACCTGGTGGACGCGGACCTCAAGCAGGTGTTCCGCTTCTTCCACGAGATCTCGGGCCTGAACTTTGTCCTCGACCCCGAGGTGACCGGCACGGTGACCATCGTGCTGGACCAGGTGCCGTGGGATCAGGCGCTGGACCTGATCCTGAAGAACAACGGCCTCGACAAGGTGCTCGAGAACAACGTCCTGCGCATCGCTACCACGCAGAAGCTGGCCCGAGAGGCCGCCGCGCGGAAGCAGTTGCAGGAAGCCGAGGACCTCGAGGTCGACCCGGTCACGCTGACCCGCACGCTGTCCTACGCCAAGGCGGAAGACGTCGAGCGCGTCGTGCGCGAGGGCGGAATCCTCTCGCCGCGCGGCAAGGTCATCGTCGACGTCCGCACGAACACGCTGATCATCAGCGACATCCCGAAGCGGGTCGAGCCGCTCGACGCGCTGATCTCGGTGCTCGACGCCGAGACCCCGCAGGTGATGATCGAGGCCCGCATCGTCGAGACGTCGCGGAAGTTCTCGCAGGACCTGGGCGTGAACTGGGGCTTCACGGCCAAGGCCGACGCCTCGACCGGCACCGCGACCGGTCTGGGCTTCCCGCACAACGCCTCTGTCGAGTACGGCCTGAACCTGCCCGGGCAGGAGGCGAGTCAGCTCGCGTTCTCCTTCGGCAACGTAATCGACTCGTTCACCCTCGATCTGGCGCTCAACGCGCAGGAAGAGCAGGGCAAGAGCCGTATCCTCTCGTCTCCGCGTATCGCGACTCAGAACAACGAGCGCGCCGAGATCGAGCAGGGCGTTCGCATCCCGATCGTCAACACCACGGCGACCGAGATCGACGTCGAGTTCGTCTCCGCCTCGCTGCGACTGATCGTGACGCCGCAGATCACTGCCGAGGGGACGATCATTCTCGACATCGTCGTCGAGAACAACTCGCCGGACTTCAACAGCACCGCGGCCGACATTCCTTCGATCCGCACGCAGCGCGCGCAGACGAAGGTGTTGATCAACGATGGCGGTACCACGGTGATCGGCGGTATCTTCTCCGTGACCGAGGGCGACAGCGAGATCGGTGTTCCCTGGTTCCGCAAGCTCCCGCTCTTCGGTTGGCTGTTCCGCAGCCAGTCGACCACGCGTGATAATCTCGAGTTGCTGATCTTCGTCACTCCGAAGATCGTGAAGCTGAGCTAAGAGGCGCTGACGATGAAGAAAGCTTTTCACCCTGCTCTTGTTCTGATTCTGTTCGGCTTCGCCCTGGCTCAGCTGGGGTGCACGAACGACAGCCTGGACGACGGTTCCAGTCCGGACGTGATTCTCGAGGTGCAAACTCTGGAGAACACGCCCGTCACCGCCGAGGAAGAAGACGACGGCGGCGGCGGCGGCGGTTGCACTCTGACCGTGACCGATTGGTCCGCGACGCTCAAGAACGAGCCGAAGAACAGTCTGGCGATCGGACCGTTCAACAACATCGAGATGGAAGAGGTCGCGATCGAGTACAGCAACTTCCCGGCCGCCATCCCCGCGCGTGTCGAGGGGCTCGGCGGAACCCTGATCGAGGTGGGTTCGTCGTCACCGGTGACGTTCACGCCGATCCAGCTGCAGGACCTGACGGGTGCGCTCGAGGCCTCGACGGGTACGCTGACGCTGACGTTCCGCGGTCATACGATCGAGGGCACGGGGATCACCAAGAGGGTCAGCCGCGCGCTGTCCATCGAGGCCTGTCCCTAGACACGGCCGATTCACGATCGAATGATGGCCCCGCGGGCGCTCGCGCTCGCGGGGCTTTTTCTTTACCATCGCGCCTGTGAGCAAGCTGCACACGGTGACGCACGCCCGGCTGCGCGCCCGCCAGGGCGACGTGCGTGGTGCGCGCGCGATCCTGCACGAGATCCTCAGACGCTCGCCGGCGCACGAGGAGGCCTGTCGGCTGTTCGACGAGCTCGCCCATCGCGTCTCGACCGCGCACCGGGAGCGCGAAGAAGCCGCCCCCGCGCCGCGGCAGAAGGCCGATGCGTCCGGGCTGGCGACGACGTTCCGTGCGGCCCTCGGTCCCCGCGACCGGGCGGCCCGGCGTAGGGCCGAGCGCAAGATCGCTCGCCTGCGCGGCTGGCTCGATCGGGTCGAGCGCAGTGCCGGGGGACTCTGAGCCGACCGACCACCGGCCTTGTTCCGGGCGCAGACTCGGTGATAACCTCCTCCGGGTTAGCCACTTCGCGGAGATCACACGGTGGATTCGACCGAACTGAAGGAACTGATCGATCTCATCTCGCGCAGCAGCTTCGCCTCGTTCGAGCTGGAGCGCGACGATGTGAAACTGAAGGTCATCAAGGAGTGTGCGCCCGCTGCGGCCGCGGCTCCGGCGCCGACCGCCGCACCGCAGGTCGCCGTGGCCCCGGCCGCCGCGCCCGCTGCCGCGGGCGCCGAGGCGACGCAGGCTGCGCCGGCCCCGGTCGAGGACGGGCTGCAGGACATGATCTCGCCCATCGTCGGCACGTTCTACCGCGCGCCCGGCGAGGAATCGCCGCCGTTCGTCGAGGTCGGCTCGCGAATCTCCAAGGGGCAGGTCGTGTGCATCGTCGAGGCGATGAAGGTGATGAACGAAATCGAATCGGAGTTCGACGGCGAGATCGTCGAGGTCCCCGTGAGCAACGGCCAGCCGGTCGAGTACGGTGAAGTGCTCTTCCGCCTGCGTCCGTCCTAGGCCGTCTTCGCCCCCCGCATGTTTCGCAAGATCCTCATTGCCAATCGCGGCGAGATCGCCCTGCGCATCATCTGGGCCTGTCGCGAGCTGGGCATCAAGACCGTCGCCGTGCACTCGACGGCGGACACGGACTCGCTACACGTCAAGTTCGCGGACGAAGAGGTCTGCATCGGGCCGCCGCGCAACGACGAGAGCTATCTCAACGTCTCGGCCGTCATCTCCGCCGCCGAGATCACCGACGCCGAGGCGGTGCACCCGGGCTACGGGTTCCTCGCGGAGAACGCGCACTTCGCGGAGGTGTGTCGCGAGTGCGGGCTGACGTTCATCGGTCCCAGTCCGGACGTCATTCGCAACATGGGCGACAAGGCCGCCGCGAGGAGGGCGATGGTCGCGGCCGGGGTGCCGACCGTGCCGGGCAGCGAGGGAACGCTCGACAGCGTCGAGCAGGCCGCCGAGATCGCCGAGACCATCGGCTACCCGCTGCTGATCAAGGCCACCGCCGGTGGCGGCGGGCGCGGCATGCGCATCGTGCTGGAACCCGACGACCTCGTGCGGCAGTACGAGGCGGCCAGCGGCGAGGCCGGAGCGGCCTTCGGCGTGCCCGACGTCTATCTCGAGAAACTCGTCCTGGAGCCGCGTCACATCGAGTTCCAGGTCATCGGCGACGCGCAGGGCAACGTCGTGCACCTGTTCGAGCGCGAATGCTCGATCCAACGCCGGCACCAGAAGCTGCTGGAAGAGTGCCCGTCGACGGCGCTCGACGACGACCTGCGCGGCAGGATGGCCGAGGCGGCGCTGACCGCCGCCCGCGCGGTGAACTACGTCAACGCCGGCACGGTCGAGTTTCTGCTGGACAAGAGCGGAGACTTCTACTTCATCGAGATGAACACGCGGATCCAGGTCGAGCATCCCGTGACCGAGATGGTGACGGGGATCGACCTGATCAAGGAGCAGATCCGCATCGCGGCGGGCGAGCCGCTGTCGTTCACACAGTCCGACGTGAAGATGAGCGGGCACGCGATCGAGTGCCGCGTCAACGCCGAGGACCCGGACACCTTCCGGCCCAGCCCGGGACAGATCAGCACGTTCCACCCGCCGGGCGGCCCGGGCATCCGCCTCGACACGGCGTGCTACGCCGAGGCCGTCGTGCCGCCGTACTACGACTCGATGATCGCGAAGCTCGTGGCCCGGGGCAATACGCGGGGCGAGGCGATCCTGCGCATGCGCCGCGCGCTCGACTCGTTCGTGGTCGAGGGCGTGCGGACCAACATCCCGCTGCAGCAGCGGATCGTCAGCGAAGAGGACTTCGTGCGGGGCCGGATCTCGACCGCGTTCATGGAGCGCTTCCTCGAGTCTCCGGTCGGGTCCGGCAAGGGCTAGACTCGCGGGCTGGTGTCTCGCCTAGACACCCGTTTTTCCTTTAAAAAACTGCAACATCTCTGTGTGATGCACAATTTTTGTCACTCTCCGTGTATCCTTGACAATAATTTCCGGGGACCCTAGATTCCCCAGGAATTCATGTGGCTGTCTCTGTAGAGACTCGTGGCGTGAATTCCATAGTCGATTCGAGAAGAGTGTCTATGTAACGGGGCGATACCGACCCTAACAGGGTTCGGGGGAGCGGATGGCGGTCAAGCTAGGCGAGATGCTGGTCCGGGCGGGCCTCATCAGTCAGAACCAGCTCGATGAGGCGCTCGAGGCGCAGAAGGCCAACGGGGAAAAGCTCGGGCTGAACCTCATCAAGCTCGGGTACGTCAAGGAAGACGAGATCACGCAACTGCTGTCCGAGCAGTACGGCGTTCCGTCGATCAACCTGCGGCACTTCGAGATCGACGAGACCGTGATCAACCTCATCCCGTCCGAGGTCTCGCAGAAGTACCTCATCATCCCGATCAACCGCACCGGCGCGACGCTGACCATCGGCATGGCGGATCCGACGAACGTGTTCGCCATGGACGACATCAAGTTCATGACGGGCTACAACGTCGAGCCGGTCGTGGCCAGCGAGATCGCGATCCGCGAGGCGATCGAGAAGTACTACGGATCGGCCCATGCCCTCGAGCTGAAGAAGGTCATGGACGAGATGGCGGAGGCCGAGGCCGACGCCCTCGAGGTTCTCGAAGAAGACGACGAGATGGACCTCGCCTCGCTCGAGGCGGCCACCGAAGAAGCTCCCGTCGTCAAGCTGGTCAACATCATCCTGACCGACTCGATCAAGAAGCAGGCTTCGGATATTCACATCGAGCCGTACGAGAAGGACTTTCGCGTACGGTTCCGCATCGACGGCGTGTTGTACGAGATCATGCACCCGCCGATGAGGTTGCGCGACGCGATCACCAGCCGCCTGAAGATCATGGCCAAGCTGGACATCTCGGAGAAGCGTCTGCCGCAGGACGGCCGCATCAAGATCAAGATGAAGCTGTCCGGCAAGACCAAGGAGATGGACTACCGCGTCTCGGTGTTGCCCACCCTGTTCGGCGAGAAGATCGTTCTTCGTCTGCTGGACAAAGACAACCTGATGCTCGACCTGACGAAGCTCGGTTTCGAGACGGAGTCGATGACCAAGTTCGAGCGCCAGATCCTCAAGCCGTACGGCATGGTGCTGGTCACGGGCCCGACGGGCTCGGGTAAGACGAACACGCTCTACTCGTCGATGCACCGCGTCAACACGCCCGAGACGAACATCATGACCGCCGAGGACCCGGTCGAGTTCAACCTTCACGGCATCAACCAGGTGCAGATGAAGGAGCAGATCGGCCTCAACTTCGCCGCGGCTCTGCGCGCGTTCCTGCGCCAGGATCCCAACATCGTCCTCGTCGGTGAGATTCGAGACTTCGAGACGGCCGAGATCGCGGTCAAGGCGGCCCTGACGGGCCACCTCGTGCTCTCGACGCTGCACACCAACGACGCGCCGTCGACGATCAACCGTCTGATGAACATGGGCATCGAGCCCTTCCTCGTGGCGACGTCGGTCAATCTCATCTGCGCCCAGCGACTCGTGCGCCGCATCTGTCGCGAGTGCAAGGAGCAGATCCAGATGCCGCCCCAGGCGCTGGTCGACGTGGGGTACTCCCTGGAAGAGGCCCCGCAGATCAAGCTGATGAAGGGGCGCGGCTGCGGCGGTTGCAACAACACGGGCTATCGCGGACGCGTCGGCCTGTACGAAGTGATGGAAATCAGCGAAGAGATTCGCGAGCTGATCCTCTCGGGCGCCTCGGCGATGGAACTGCGCCGAAAAGCCCTGGAAGAGGGGATGATCTCGCTGCGTATGTCCGGGCTGCGCAAGATCACCGAAGGAGTGACCACCGTCGAGGAGGTCGTCCGAGAGACGGTTCTGTAGCGGTTTTCCCGAAAGGGGTTGCCGGCATGGAGCCGAGGCACCACGTTTTTCGAGGGCGGACACTGTGTAGCCGCCCGGGAGAGAGGCCAGCGCATGGGCGTCACGATGCACCAGCTCCTGAAGACCTTGGTCGATCAGGGCGGAACGGACCTGCACGTAACAACGAACTCCGCACCCCAGATCCGCGTCGACGGGAAGATGGTGCCGCTGCAGGCGCCACCGATGACGCCGGCCGAGACCAAGGCGCTGGTCTACAGCGTGCTGACGGACTCGCAGAAGCAGCGGTTCGAGGAAACGCTGGAGCTGGACTTCTCGTTCGGCGTCAAGGGCCTGGCCCGTTTCCGCGCCAACATCTTCTTCCAGCGCGGAGCCGTTGCCGGCGCGTTTCGTACGATTCCGTGGGAGATCATGGATTTCAACGAGCTCGGGTTGCCCGAGGTCGTCTCCAACCTGTGCGACAAGCCGCGCGGTCTGATCCTGGTCACCGGGCCCACCGGCTCCGGTAAGTCGACGACCCTGGCCGCGATGCTGGACAAGATCAACAACGAGCGCCACGAGCACATCGTGACGATCGAGGACCCGATCGAGTACCTGCACGGTCACAAGAAGTGTCTGGTCAACCAGCGCGAGCTGCACGCCGACACGCGCTCGTTCCCGCTCGCGCTGCGCTCCGCCCTGCGGCAGGATCCGGATATCGTGCTCATCGGCGAGATGCGCGACCTCGAGACGATCGAGTCGGCGCTGCGCATCGCCGAGACGGGCCACCTCACGTTCGCCACTTTGCACACCAACTCGGCGGCGCAGACGATCAACCGTATCGTGGACGTTTTCCCGCCGCACCAGCAGTCGCAGATCCGGGCGCAGCTCTCGCTGGTGCTCGAAGGGATCATGTGTCAGGGGCTGTTGCCCCGGGCAAACGGCCGTGGCCGGGTCCTGGCGATGGAGATCCTGATTCCCAACGCGGCGATCCGGAACCTGGTCCGCGAGGACAAGGTGCACCAGATCTACTCCGCGATGCAGGTCGGTCAGCTAAAGTACGGAATGCAGACGTTCAACCAGTCGCTGGCCTGGCAAGTCATGAAGAAGAACATCACCTCGCAGTTGGCACTGTCGATGTCGTCCAAACCGGACGAGCTCGAAGAGATGCTGAATCGAGGAGTCTCGGGTTTGCAGCCGGCGGTAGCCGGTCGACCGACCCGAGGCAGTCGCCGGCGCTGAGCTAGGACTTATAGGAGCCGAGAATGCCGAACTATAGCTGGAAGGGCCGCACGCGAAGCGGTCGCGTCCAGGAAGGCGTGTTGGTCGCGGAGAGCAAGGAAGCCGCGATCATGACGCTGCGCAAACAGCAGATCATCGTCACGGCCGTCACGGAGAAGGGCAAGGAGTTCGCTCTGCCCAAGGTCGGCGGCGGGATCGGCCAGAAGGAAATCGCGATCTTCACGCGACAGTTCTCGGTGATGATCGACGCCGGTTTGCCGCTGGTGCAGTGTCTCGAAATTCTCGGCGGCCAGCAGAGCCACGCCGGGTTTCAGAAGATCCTGATGGCGGTGCGACAGGACGTCGAGAGCGGCTCGACGCTGGCCGACGCCTTGCGCAAGCATCCCAAGGCGTTCGACGCCTTGTACTGCAACATGGTCGCCGCCGGTGAGGCCGGCGGTATCCTGGACACGATCCTGCAGCGGCTGTCGCAGCACATCGAGAAGGCGGTCAAGCTGCGCGCGGCCGTTCGCTCGGCCATGGTCTATCCGACCGCGGTCATCGGTATCGCCGTGCTGGTCGTGTGGTTGATCCTGTGGAAGGTCATCCCGACCTTCGCGACCCTGTTCACGGGCCTGGGCGCCAGCCTGCCGCTGCCGACCCGGATCACCATCACGCTGTCGAACTTCATCGG
The DNA here is from genome assembly GCA_024226515.1 of bacterium. Taxonomy (GTDB): domain Bacteria; phylum Acidobacteriota; class Polarisedimenticolia; order Polarisedimenticolales; family Polarisedimenticolaceae; genus JAAELQ01. Next base: position 17,242 of record JAAELQ010000186.1, on the reverse strand, counting down.
CGCCTGGTGGTGGGCCGTGTTTCTCAGTATCGGCCTCACCGTGTTCCTGCTCAACCGTTACTACAAGACACACAGGGGCCGGCGCCACATCGACCGGATCGTGCTCAAGATCCCCGTGCTGGGCAGCGTGATGCGCAAGATCGCCGTGGCCCGCTTCTGCCGCACCCTGTCGACCCTGGTCTCCTCCGGCGTGCCGATCCTGGACGCGCTCGAGATCACGGCCAAGACCTCCGGCAACGCGATCGTCGAGGACGCCATCATGACGACGCGCCGCAGCGTCGAGGAAGGCAAGACGATCCACGAGCCGCTCAAGGGAACCGACGTGTTCCCCGGCATGGTCGTGCAGATGGTCGCCGTGGGCGAGCAGACCGGCGCCCTCGAGACCATGTTGAGCAAGATCTCGGACTTCTACGAGGACGAGGTCGACGAGGCCACCGCAAACCTGCTGGCCTTGCTCGAGCCGATCATGATCTCGTTCCTCGGCGTGGTCATCGGCGGCATCGTGATCTCGATGTACCTGCCGATGTTCTCGCTCATCAGCAAGATCGGCTGAGACCGGGCCTCTAGCGAAGTGTTCGTGCGCCGCCCCGTGCCCTCGACAGGGACCGGGGCGGCGGGCGTGTGCGCCGGCGCAGGCCGGTCGTGGCCTGCAACCGGGACGGCGGGACGATGAGCACGGCCGAAACCGAAAGACAGCTACGCTGGCTGATGACGCTGCGCGTGGTCATCGTGACCACGCTGCTGGTTTGCGCATTCGCCATCGAACTGCTCTTCCGCCCCGTGGAGAGCCTGCGGCCGCTGTTCATGCTGGCCGCCGCCGCCTACGGCATGGTGCTGCTGTACGCGGTGCTCGACCGCTGGCTGCGCGGAACACGCGGGTTCGCGTTCGTCCAGTTGACCGGCGACGCACTGATCGTCACGTGCTTCATCGGCATCACCGGCGGGCTGAACAGCCCGATGTCGTTCCTCTACCTGCTGCCGATCGCGATCGGCTCGCTGCTGCTGTATCGGCGGGGCGGAATGGCGCTGGCCGCCATCTGCTGGCTGCTGTACACCGCGATGGTAACGCTGGGCCCGCAGTGGGCCGTGGTGGGCAACGCGGGGCCGGTGTCGCTCGAGCCCGCACGATTGATCTACTACCTCGTGGCGCACCTGATCGCCATGGTCGCGCTGGCCATGCTCTCGTCGACGCTCTCCGAGCGATTGCGCGTTCAGGGGCGGGAGCTGGTCGAGCGCACGGGCACGGTCGTACGACTGCAGGCGCTCAACGAGAACATCGTCGGTTCGATCAACAGCGGCCTGGTCACGACCGACCTGGAAGGGGAGATCAACTTCCTCAACCGCGGCGGCACGCAGATCATCAACATGACGTCGCAGGAGGTCGACGGGGAGTCCGTCGAGGCGCTGCTCAACATGGGCGAGGGGTTTCTCAACGAGATCCGGCGCCGCCTGCTGGCCCAGCGCCGCTTCCGCTTCGAGCGCTACTTCGACCGGCCCGACGGGACGAAGATCTTCCTCGGAATCGCCGCCTCGAATCTGCACGACAAGGCCGGTCGCCCACTGGGCTACCTGTTCATCTTCCAGGACCTGACCGAGATCCACGCGCTGGAACAGGACGTCCGACTCAAGGAACGCATGGTGGCCCTGGGCGAGATGGCCGCCGGGATGGCGCACGAGCTGCGCAACCCGCTGGCCGCGATCAGCGGCTCGGTGCAGTACATGAAGTCCGAGTATCAGCCCGAGGGCGAGAGCCTGGAGCTGATGGACATCATCCTGAGAGAGTCCGAACGCCTCGACCAGGCGATTCGCGACTTTCTGACCTTCGCCCGCCCCGGCCGCTTCGCCGCCGAGCGCGCCGACCTGGTCAAGCTGATCGAGGACAGCGTGAAGCTGTTGCGCAAGAGTCCCGAGTTCCACCGGGGACATCGCATCGTGACACGCTACCCGGGCGAGAGCGTGGTGTTCGACATTGACCCCAACCGGATGAAGCAGGTGTTCTGGAACCTGGCGACGAACGCACTGAAGTCGATGCCCGACGGTGGGCGGCTGACGATCGAGGTGCGCCTGCCGGACGACGTCGAGGAGATCGAGATCGTGTTTGCCGACGAGGGCGTGGGGATGGACGAGGCGCAACGCGCACGCTATTTCCAGCCGTTCAACAGCTCGTTCCGCGAGGGAACGGGCCTGGGCGCCGCCATCGTCTACCGGCTCGTCGAAGAGCACCAGGGCCGGATTTTCGTGGACAGCACGCCCGGTGAGGGCACCTGCATTCGCGTTCGCCTGAGTCACCGGCAAGGCGCGACCCAGGGGGCGGCGCCGAGACTCGTGGCCGCAGGAGGATAGGAACGTTGAGCAAGATCCTGGTAGTTGAAGACGAGAAGAGCATGCGTGACCTGCTGGCCATGGTCCTGCGCAAGGAAGGCTACGACGTCGAGACCGTGGAGTCGGCCACCGAGGCCACCGACGTGGTGACGGGCGGAGATCCGTTCGATCTCGTCGTCAGCGATATCTCGATGCCCGGGCTCTCGGGGCTGGACCTGTTGCGTCACTGCTCACAGACCAGGCCGGACACCGCGGTGATCCTGATGACGGCGTACGGCACGAAGCAGACCGCGATCGACGCGCTCAACGAGGGTGCGGCGTACTACATCGAGAAGCCGTTCGATATCGACGAGATGCGGGCGGTCGTGCGCAAGACGATCGAGCAGAAGATGCTCGTCGTCGAGAACCTGGACCTGAAGAGCCAGAACCGCGACCTGCGCGCCGAGCTGCGCGGACAGTACGAGTTCCAGGGCCTGATCGGGCGCAGCCCGCGCATGCAGTCGATCTTTCGCCTGATCGAGCGCGTTGCCGGCACCGGCAGCACGATCATGATCTCGGGCGAGTCGGGGACGGGCAAGGAGTTGATTGCCAAGGCCGTGCACTACAACTCCGGCCGGGGCGAGCGGCCGTTCGTCTCGATCAACTGCGGCGCCCTGCCCGACGAGTTGCTGGAGAGCGAGCTGTTCGGCCACATGAAGGGCTCGTTCACGGGGGCCACCGCCAACAAGAAGGGACTGTTCCAGGTCGCCAACGGCGGCACGATCTTCCTCGACGAGATCGGCGAGACGTCCCCGGCGATGCAGATCAAGCTGCTGCGCGTCCTGCAGGAGCGCACGATCCGGCCTGTCGGCGGCACGGAGGAGATCGAGGTCGAGGTGCGGGTGATCACGGCGACCAACCAGGACCTCGAGCAGATGGTGAGCGACAAGCAGTTCCGCGAGGACCTGTACTACCGCATCAACGTCATCGCGATCCGCATGCCGGCGCTGCGCCAGAAGCCGGAGGACATCCCCGCGCTCGCCGAGCACTTCCTCGACAAGTACCGCTCGCTCGTCGGGAAGCCGATCTCGGAGGGACTGTCGAAGGGCGCGCTCGAGTGCCTGGAGAGCTACGACTGGCCGGGCAACGTGAGACAGCTCGAGAACGTCATCGAGCGCGCCGTGGCGCTCGAGGCAGCCGAGGAGATCCAGCCGGAGAGCCTGCCGCCGGAGGTGCGCAGGGGACAGTCTCGTACCGAGGAACTCGATATCGTGCTGCGCGAAGGCGGCATCGACCTCGAGCAGCACCTCGAGGAGTTGAGGCGGCACTACATGTTGACGGCGATGGAACGCTGCGACGGGGTCCAGACCCGGGCGGCGGAGCTGCTGGGCATGACATTCCGCTCGTTCCGCTACTTCGCCAAGAAGTACGGCATGAGTGGACGGGACTCCCAGGGCGATTCGGGGGCGGAGAGGCAAACTGCTCAATCGACGGAACTTGTGGGCGAGCCCGACTGACGTATAGTGTCAGTTTACCGGCCGACGAACCGACAGTCGGGGGCATTTTGACGATCCGGAGATGATTCGTGTTTTGGGACTAGACGCGCTAAACCACTAACCCGTAGTAATTTGAGAGAACGAGAGACCCGAGAGCCAGGCCTGGCATCGTGGTTGCAATTATCCGGGCCCAAGCTTAAAGGAGGCTTCACGGAATGCTGAACAGAACTCGCAATCAGAAAGGTTTCACGCTCATCGAGCTGCTGATCGTGGTCGCGATCATCGGTATCATCGCGGCCATCGCGATCCCGAACCTGCTCAACGCGATCGACCGCGGCAAGCAGAAGCGCACCATGGCCGACATCCGCTCCGTGGGAACGGCGGTCGAGAGCTATTCGATCGACAACAACAACTATCCGAAGGCCAGCACCACGTACACGAACCTCACGGCCGCGCTCGAGCCGCTGTACATCCGTAAGGCGCCGATCAACGATGGCTGGAACAACGCCCTGCAGGTCGGTGTGGACGCCGGTGGTACGAACTACACGCTGTGCTCGCCGGCCAAGAACGGCGGAACGACCGACTGCAAGACCGCCAACGGTGGCGCCCAGACGTCCTTCGAGGACGACATCACGTTCTCGAACGGGTCCTTCACCCAGTTCCCGGAAGGCACCCAGCAGTAATTCCCGTCTGACGCATACGGTGGCGGGGGCTCCCATCCGGGAGCCCCCGTTTCATTTTCGGGCGGTTTCAACCCCGTCCCAAAAAAAACCGCGGTTCCGATCCCTCCCAACTTGACATCCCCCGGGGGTGATCCCCAAGTTTTCCTGGGGAGCCCGCGAGCGCGCGAGTGCGCACGGGGCCGCCCGAGGACAGTAGAGGGCCAGATGAGTCGAACCAGCAATTCCCGGCGACGCGGCTTCACGATCATCGAGGTGCTGATCGTGTTGGGCGTGATCTCGATCCTGGCCAGCATCGCGCTGGTCTCGTTGTCGAACGCGTTGGACAAGGCGAAGCAGCGTGCGACAATGGCTGACATGCGTACGATCTCGCGATCGATCGAGGCCTACTCCGTCGACAACAACATCCCGCCGCAGAACAGCGGAGCGGTGAGCGGCATCGTCACCAACCTTCGACCCTACTACTCCAACGTGATCCCGACGCAGGACTCCTGGAAGAACGACCTGATCTACAGCGCGGACGTCACGGGCGCCTACACCATCGAGTCTTACGGCAAGGACGGGATCAACGGCACCGACATCACTATTTCCACGCGGTTCAGCTACGACCTGGACATCGTGATCTTCAACGGGATGTTCGTGGCCACGCCCGAGTGACCGACGCCGGCGATTCGCTGGCGCCCGAGCCCGGGAGCCCCTCCGCCCGCCCGCACCCTTTCCATCTGATTCCGCTCTGCGCCCTGGCGCTGATCGGCGTGCTGCCGCCGGAGACGCGCGGTGAGTCGTTGGCCGGGGTCGCGCTGCTGCTCGCGGCGCTGGCCCTGCTCACGGCGCGGGAGTCGTTCGCGCAGGCGCGCTCGGTCGGACTCGTGGTCGTGGCTGTCTGTGCTCTCCCGTTGCTGCTCGTGGCGCGCGCTCCCGGAGCGCTGGTCGAGCCGCTGGCGATGGTGCTGCTGGCGCTCTCGGCCGGCCTCGCCACGGCCGCGCTGCCGCGCGCCCGACGCGGAAGCTGGATCGTCTGGCCGCTGGCCGGTGCGGCCGGCCTCGCCGGTCTGCACGCGTGCTACCAGAAGTTGTGGGGCCTCGAACGGCTCGCGGACGCGGTCCGTGCCGGGACGCCCGTCGCCGAACAGGCGGCCGTCCTGGCCCGGCTCGAGAGCGGCCGCGCGTTCGCCGCGTTTCCCACGCCGGCTGCCCTGGGCGGCTATCTCGCGTTCTGCCTGCCGCCCACGATCGGAGCCGCGATCGGAGCGACGGGCCGGCGTCGCGCGCTGTGGCTGGCCCTCGCGGCCTGCCAGCTGGGCGGCATGCTCGCCGCCGCCTCGGCGACCGCGGTCGCGGCGCTGCTGGTCGCGGGCGGCCTCGCGGCCTCCGTATGGAAGGCGGGCGGACGCAGGATCGTCGTCGCGCTCGCCGCCGTCGTGGTCGTGCTGGTCGCGATCGTCGCCCTGCGCGGCGGCGAGGTCTCCGCCCTGTCGCATCCGAACAGCCCCTGGAGGCTGCGCGCCCAGAACTACGAGCTGGCCGCGCAGGTGATCCGCGACCACCCCTGGACCGGCGTGGGGCCGGGAGGCTTCGGCGAGGTCTATCCGCAGTACCGACGACCGGGGCACAACGAGACGCGCCACGTGCACGACCTTCCGCTGGAGCTGTGCGCCGAGCTCGGGCTGCCGGCAGGCGCGTGGGTCTCGCTGCTGTTCTTCGTCGTCTTCCTCGGTCCGCTGTTCCGACGTGAGGCTGGAGAGGCCGCATGGCGCTCGGGGCTGCGCATCGGGCTCGCCGGGTTCGCGGTGCACAACGTCGGCGACTTCACCGCATTTCTGCCGTCCCTGCTGTGGACCGCGTGCCTGGCGCGCGGCTGGCTGGCGCGCGAGTCGGTCGTGCCGCAGGCGGCGAGCGCCCGGTCCGGGCGGGTCTGGGCCGCCGCGGGCGCCACGCTGGTGGCGGCCGTCCTCGCCGCGGCCGGCGGGCTGGCCTGGAACACCCGAACGGCCGCGCGCGCGAACCTCGCGGCCGGGAACCTGGAAGCCGCCTCGGCGCTCGCGACGCGCGCGGCGCGGATCGCGCCGTGGAACGTCGACGGCCATCTGCTGCGCGGACGCGCGGGGCTCGGCTCCGCTCCGACGCGCGAGCGTGCCACGGAGCTGCTGCCCGCCGTCGAGCGGGCGCTCGAGCTGTCGCCGGTGCGACCCGGCGCGTACGACCTGCGCGCCCGGCTGCGCCTGAGCCGTGGAGACCTGCCCGGCGCCTACACCGACGCCCGGCGCGCCGCGACGCTGTATCCTCTGCGCGTGGAGTACGCGGAGTTCGCGAACCGCCTGGCCTCGGCGCTCGAAAGCCAAGCACGTCCATGAACGCTACGCCCCCCTCGAAGAGCGCACGAGTCCTCGAGGTCTCGTTATGGGCCCTGCTGGCCCTGACCACGCTCGGCGAGGGCGGGGCCGAGGCCACGTCGATGCTGGCGTGGCACGGCGTGCTGCTGCTGCTGCTGCTGTTCGCGCTCGCGGCCCCGTCCTCGATCGGCGGCGGCCGACTGGCGCGGGCGCCGGCGGCGGCGATCGGTCTGTTCGTCGCACTGGTGTGGGTCGGTGCGTTGTTCGCGCCGTACAAGTTCGCGGCCTGGCTCTCGCTGCTCGAACTGCTCGCGTTCTGTGCGGTGCTGAGACTGTCGGCCGGATTGCGTCCCGGCGCGCTGTCGCGCGCGGGGGTCCCGCTGCTGGTCCTGGCGGCGCTGCAGTCGCTGTGGGTCGTCGCGCAGTCGATCTTCGGGGAGACGCCGCGGCCGGCCGGGACGTTCCTCAACACGAACCACCTGTCGGCATGGCTCGGGGCGATCCTGTTTCTCGTTCTCGGTTCCCGGCTCGAGCGACCGCGGGCCGAGCGCGGCGGCGTGTGGTGGCTCGCGCTTGCCGCTCCGGTCGCGCTGGCCATCGTGCTCAGCGGGTCGCGCGGCTGGCTGCTCGGACTCGCGGCGGGTGGTGTCTACCTCGTTCTCGCTGGTCGCCGGAGTGCGAGACTAGCGGCCCTCCTTCGCCGAGGATTCGGAGGGCGCGCGACGATCACGGCCGCGGTTGCGGTCGTTATCGTTGCGGCGATCGTCGTGCCGCGGCTGATTGAAGTCGATCCGTACCGCTACCACCGCACGAAGATCTGGCGCGCCTCGATGCAGACGGTGCTGCGCTCGCCGTGGCTCGGGAGCGGCCCGAAACAGTTCGGCGTCGAGGCCAAGGGCTTGCAGTTTCCCGACGGCGAGCTGCCGCTGCGTTACGACCGGTTCTTCTCGGCCACGCACTCGGACGCGCTGCGCGTGCCGTGCGAGCTGGGTTGGCCCGGCGCGCTGGCCGCCCTGCTGGTCGTGGGCGTCGCGCTGCGTTCGTTGCGCCGCAGCGCGGCCGAGGAGCCTCCTCCCGGCTCGCGCGGGGCGATCGCGGCCCTGCTCGCTCTCGCGGCGCAGGGGCTCGTCGAGAACCTCTCGCAGCGGCCGGCGGTCTACATCCTGGCGGCGTTCCTCGCGGGCATCGTGCTCGCGCGCGCGCCGCTGAAACGGGTCGGGTGGGGCCCCGGGCTGCGGCTGTCGCTGGCGCTGCTGCTGGCGCTCGTCTACGTCGTGGGCGATGTCGCCCCGTACGCCGCGTGGCGCGCTGCGCAGGGACTCCCGCGTCCGGGCCTCGACCAGTCGCAGGCCGCGCGTCTCGCGCGGGCGCTGCGGTTCAATCCGCTTCACCCCGACCTGCACGTGCGCCGTGCCGAGACGCTCTCGAGCGACGCGGCCTCCTGGGGGGTGGACGCCTACGCGGCAGCGCGGCGTTCGGCCGAGCGCGCCGTGAGCCTGTCTCCGCGCGACCCGGCGAACCATCGTGCCCTGGCGCGTGTCGAGGCGCAGGCCTGTCGCACCCTGTTCCTCGACGTCGCGTCGCGCGAGCGTGCCTTCGAGGCCTACGAACGAGCGCGGCGCCTGGCACCGACCGATCCGACGATCGACCTCGAGCTGGCGGCGTTCCTGATCGACACCGGCGACGCGGTTCGAGCGCGCCGCGCCGCCGAGCGGGCGCTGGCGACCGAGCCCGAGGCGGCCCTGCCGCGCCTCGTACTGGCCGACGCGTTGATCGAGTCGCTCGGGGAGCTGGCTCACGATCGCAGCCGTTCGCTGCTCGACGACGCCGAACGCAAGGCTCACGAATGGTCCGAGTGGTCGCACGAAAACTCCTACGCCGGCCGCATGCTCACGCTGGACTCGCAGCAGCTCGGCCGCATCCGCGCGAAGCTGCCCCCGGTGACCGTGACTGCAAGGGGCGACTGAGCGATGCGCGTGTTGCTCGACGGACGTCCGCTGCAGGGCACCACGGGCTCGCGAGGCGTGGGGCACTACGTGCGCGATCTCGCCTCGGGGCTCTCCGCGACGGGGGGAGACGTCGACGTACGGTTACTGGTGCGCTCGGGAGTCGCCCCGCTCGACGCCCCGGTCGCCCTGCACGAGGTGAGCATTCCGTCGGGCCCGGCGTTCCTGTGGGGGCGCGTGCTGGGGGCTTCCTGGATCCGGCGCGCGGGTTGCGACCTGTGGCACGCGACGTTTCTTGCGCCCCCCGCGGTGCCGCGCGGTTTCGCGTGGGTCTCGACGATCCACGACCTGATCCCGCTGCGTCACCCGGACGGTTTCTCGCGGCGTACGCTCGCCGTCTTCGAGCGCTCGCTGCGCTGGAACGCGCGCGCCCCGCGCGTCGTCGCGGTGAGCCGCGTCACCGCCGACCTCGTCGCGAGGCGCTTCGGCGTGCCGAGCGGTCGCATCGCGGTCGTGCCGCCGCCGGTCGACGTCGAGCCGCTGTGCGTCCCCGGTCCGGCGGGGGTGGCGGGCATCGACAGGCCGTATCTGTTGCACCTCGGCGGATTCGATCCGCTCAAGGGCGTGGACGCACGCCTGCTGCCCGCGCTGGCCGCGTTGCGCGACGGTGGCACGGATCTGGGCCTGGTGCTGACCGGGCCGCAGAGCGTGTGGCGCAGCCGTTGCGAGCGCACGGCGCGCGAGCTGGGGCTGGGGGACGCCGCGTCCTTCGTCGGCCTGCTCGATGACGAGCGGCGCGTCGCCGCGATTCGCGGGGCGGCGGCCGTCGTCATCGCGTCCGACGAGGAGGGCTTCGGCCTCCCCGTCGTCGAGGCGCTGGCCGCCGGCGTGCCCGTCGTCGTGGGGCCGGCCGCAGCGGCCGCCGAGGCGGCCGGCGGGCTGGCCGAGGTCGCGGTAGACGGAACGCCGGCCGCGCTGGCCGAGGCGATTCGCCGCGCGACGACGGAAGGGCACGGCCCGCGGCCCGACGAGCGCCGCGCGCACGCGCGACGCTTCGAGCGCAGGCAGATCGCGACCGAGATGCGCGAGATCTACCGCGAACTGCTGGAGCGCTCGTGAGACTCGCAGTCGACGCCCGCGTCCTGGTGCACCGGCCGACCGGTGTGGCGCGCTACCTGGGCGGGTTGCTCGACGAGTGGCCCGCGCTGCGGCGCGAAGACGACCGACTGACGCTGTTCGTCGACCGCCCCGCGCAGCAAGAGCTTCCCGGCGCCGCGGACGACGTGCGCGCGCTGCGCTGGCCGCTGCCGGGAGGGGACCCGGCCTGGCGTCAGCTGCGGCTGGGACCGCACGTCTCCGAGCGCGTCGCCGACGTTCTGTTCTGTCCGTTCTACACGGTGCCGTTGGTGGCGCGCGTCCCGTCCGTCGTGACGATCCACGACGTCTCGTTCGCGGCCAACCCCCAGTGGTTCTCGCGCCGAGCTCGGGTTGCTTTCGCGCTGGCCGCGCCGTCGGCGACGCGGGCGGCCGCGGTGTTGACGGTCAGCGAGTTCTCGGCCGGGGAGATCGAGCGCCACCTCGGGGTGCCGCGCGAGCGGATTCACGTCACGCACCTCGGGATCGCGCCGCACTGGTTCGAGCCCGTCGAGTCCGAGGCCCGTCGCGCGCTGCGCGAGTGGCTGGGCTCGGAAAGGCCGTTCGTGTTGCACCTCGGAGCGGTGCACGAGCGGCGGAGACCGGACCTGTTGCTGGACGGGTTCGCGGCGGTCGCGGCCGAGCGGCCCGACCTGGACCTGGTGATCGCCGGCCCCACGATCTCTCCCGCGCCGGACCTCGAGTCGCGTCTCGGCGCCCCGGGACTGGCCGGCCGCGTGCTGCGCCGCGAGTGGGTGCCGGACGAGCTGCTGCGGCCGCTGCTGGCGGAAGCCCGGGCCCTGACCTACCTGTCCGCGTACGAGGGCTTCGGCCTGCCGGCGCTGGAGGCGCTGGCCAGCGCGACTCCGGTCGTCGCGTTGCGGCGGGCCAGCCTGCCGGAGGTCCTCGGCGACTGCGCGGAGTGGATCGACGAGGAGCGCGCCGATTCTGTGGCGGCCGCGCTGACGGCCGTGCTCGAGGACGAGTTTGGCGCGCGCGAGCGGGCGCGGCGCGGGGTCGAGCGGGCACGGGGCTTCACCTGGAAACGGGCGGCCGAGCGGACTTTCGATTTGTTGCGGCGCTGTTCTTCCGGTTCGTAGGCGCTCGGGAGGTCGCCCGGCGGCGAGGGGAACCCCCGGGTGGCGGCCCCCCGGACCCCCCGCTACCGCACTGCGTGACGGCGGCAGACCGCCATCACTCCGTTTGGTTTTTGTTCTCTCGGAACGAGGTACGAACGTTGCCACTTGCCTCGTCTAGGCGACGGTCCTCGATCCAACGAGTTCGGACCCGTAGAAGCGGCGAGCAGCTTCACCCCACCGCAAATCGCCCTCCGAGAGACAAAAACCAAACGGAACGATGGCCGTCTGCGGCCGTCGTGGAGTGCGGTAGCGGGGGGTCCGGGGGGCCGCCACCCGGGGGTTTCCTCGGCGCCGAGAGAGACTCCCACCCGCCAAACACCTCGAGCACCGAGCCCCGGTTGAAAACGCATGGGGCACTGCCTAAGATTACGACACATGCGCTCGCAAACCGCCGTCACGGGCAGTTCCGGCCCCACGAACACGGCGACCCCGTTCGCCGTGGTGGAGCCGGGTTCCGACTGGCGGCTGATCGATTTCGCCGAGCTGCGGCGCTTCCGGCAGTTGCTGTGGATCCTCGCGCAGCGCGACATCAAGATCCGCTACAAGCAGACCGTGCTCGGGGCCGCATGGGCCGTGCTGCAGCCGCTGCTGATGATGCTGGTCTTCACCATCTTCTTCGGCAACCTGGCCGGCGTGAGTGGGCGCATCGAGGGCGGCATCCCGTATCCGCTGTACACGTTCTGCGCGCTGCTGCCGTGGCAGCTGTTCGCCAATTCGCTGAACAACGCCGGGCACAGTCTGGTGAACAATCAGAATCTCGTGACGAAGGTCTACTTCCCGCGCCTGATCCTCCCGCTGTCGGCCGTGATCGCCGGCGTCGTCGACTTCGCCATCGCGTTCGGCGTCCTGCTCGTGATCATGCTGTTCTACGGCGTCGTTCCCGGTGTGGCGATCCTGACGTTGCCGTTGTTCGTGGCGATCGCGTTCGTCACGGCGTTCGCCGCGGGGCTGTGGCTGTCGGCGCTCAACGTGCAGTACCGCGACGTGCGCTACGTGATCCCGTTCCTGACCCAGTTCTGGATGTTCGCCAGTCCGATCGCTTACCCCAGCAGCCTCGTACGGGAGAAGTCGGAGCTGCTGCACACGCTGTACGGCCTGAACCCGATGGCCGGCGTGGTCGACGGCTTTCGCTGGGCGCTGCTCGACGGCGCCGAGCCCCCGGGGCCGATGCTGTGGGTCTCGCTGGCCGTCGTCGCGCTGATGCTGATCGGCGGGCTGGCCTACTTCCGCCGCATGGAAAGTGAATTCGCCGACGTGGTGTGATGAGCGAAGTTGCGATCCAGGCCGAGCGACTCGGCAAGCGTTACCGGCTCGGTGAGAGCACGGGCGGCGCATTCAGCTACAAGAGCCTGCGCGAGTCGCTGACCGCCGGGCTACGGCGGATCGCCTCGCGCGAGAGCGGCGCCGCCCCGGCCGAGGTGTGGGCCCTGCGCAACGTGTCGTTCGAGATCCCGCGTGGCGAGGTGGTCGGCATCATCGGCCCCAACGGCGCCGGCAAGAGCACGCTGCTGAAGTTGCTGTCGCGCATCACGCGGCCGACCGAGGGCCGCGCCCGGATCTTCGGCCGTGTGGGTTCGCTGCTGGAGGTCGGCACCGGATTCCATCCGGAGCTGACCGGTCGCGAGAACGTCTACCTCAACGGGGCGATCCTCGGCATGCTGCGCTCCGAGATCGACTCCAGGTTCGACGAGATCGTCGCCTTTGCCGAGGTCGAGCGTTTCCTCGACACCCCGGTCAAGCGTTACTCCAGCGGGATGTACATGCGCCTGGCGTTCGCGGTCGCGGCGCACCTCGAGCCCGAGATCCTGCTCGTGGACGAGGTGCTGGCCGTGGGTGACGCCGCGTTCCAGAAGAAGTGCCTGGGCAAGATGGACGAGGTCGCTCGAGGCGGGCGCACCGTCCTGTTCGTCAGCCACAACATGAACGCGGTGCAGGACCTGTGCAGCCGCGCGATGCTTCTGCGCGAGGGCGGCATCAAGCGCTACGACACGGACGTGCGCGGGGTGACGCGCGACTATCTGTTCGGCGACGGCGAGGCCCCGGCCGGCCAGCGCTGGATCAACCCCGGGACGTTGCACGACAATCCGTACTTCAAGCCGATGCGCTTCGAGGTCGTCGACCAGGAGGGCCGGCCGGTCGCGATGCCGATGCGCAACGACACCGAGGCGTGGATCGAGATCGAGGCCGAGGTGCGCAGCGTCGACCCGGCGCTGACCGTGGGCTACGCGATCTACGCCGAGCACGGCGACCTGCTCTACTGGTCCTACCAGACCGACGTCGAAGAGCGGCAGTGGCCCGAGATCGGCACCGGACGCACGACGCTCCGCAGCAGGATCCCGCCGCGCTGGCTCAACGAGGGGCGGTATCGCATCGAGCTGATCGGCGGGTTGCACTTCCGCAGCTGGCTGTTCGAGCCGTCCGTCAGCGCGCCGTCGATCTTCCTGACGATCCAGGGCGGTCTGAGCGATTCGCCGTACTGGATGCAGCGGCGACCGGGGTTGCTGGCCCCGACGCTGCCCTGGGAGAAGTCGTGATCGGCCGGCTGCGGAGCCTGCTGCGTCCGCGGGGCAAGAAGAGCTACGCGCAGTCCGGCGAGGACCTGATCGCGGACTACCTGCTGCGCATCGTGCTGCAGATCCCCGATCCGTACTACCTGGACGTGGGCACGAACGATCCCGTCGACCTCAACAACACCTACCTGTTCTATCGCGCAGGCGGTCACGGGGTCTGCGTCGAGCCGGATCCGTTGCTCGCCGCGCGAATCGCTCGGGCCCGACCGCGCGACCGTTGTTTGAACCTCGGCGTGGGCGAGGTGTCGAGCGACTCGGCCCGCTTCTGGGTCATGGATCCACCGACGCTCAGCACGTTCTCCGAGGAGCAGGTGCGCGAGCTGGAGGGTGATTCACGATATCGCGTGGCGCGCACGATCGACGTGCCGCTGCTGAGCCTGACCGACATCATCGCCGAGCACTGCGCGCGCTGCCCGCAGTTCGTGTCGATCGACGTCGAGGGACTCGACCTCGACATCGTTCGCGGCTTCGACTTCGACCGCTTCCGGCCCGAGGTGTTCTGCATCGAGTCCGTGACGCACGTCGACGAGATCAAGATCGACGAGCTGATTCGACTGATGCGCGATCGCGGTTACGTCGTCTACGCCGACACGTTCATCAACACGCTGTTCGTCGAGGGACAGGCTTGGGCGCGACGGCAACGATGAGCGGCGTGCGCGGCGCGGTCGAGGGGCTGTTGTTGTTCGGCGCCCGCGTGTTCCAGCGTCTAGCCCGGTTCTTCGAGCCCGAGCAGGCGCGCCGCGTCCGTCCGTGGCTCGCCGTGGACGGCGACCGCACGCTGCGCGTGGACTACGACCTGACTCCCGACTCGGTCGTGTTCGACCTCGGAGGCTACGAGGGGCAGTGGGCGAACGAGATCGTCGGCCGCTACGGCTGCCGCGTCTTCGTCTTCGAACCGGTTCCGGCGTTCGCCGAGGGCATCGAACGCCGGTTCGCCGGCAACGTGCTCGTGCGCGTGCTGCGCGTCGGTCTGGCCGATCGCGACGCGCAGGCGAACATCGTGCTGGACGCCGACGGTTCGTCGATGCACCGCGACGGGGGGGCGCGCCGTGTGTCGATCGAGCTGCGCCGGGCCGCGGACGTGGTGCGTGAGCTCGACGTCCGCCGCATCGATCTGATGAAGATCAACATCGAGGGCGCGGAGTACGACCTGCTCGAGCACCTGATCGGTTGCGGGCTCATCGGCTCGATCCGAGACATCCAGATCCAGTTCCACGACTTCGTCGCCGACGCGGTTGCTCGGCGCGACGCGATCCGGCGCGAGCTCGCGAAGACGCACGAGACGACCTACTGCTATCCGTTCGTGTGGGAGAACTGGCGCCGCAAGGATGCGACCTGATGCGCGTGCTGTACGCCGCGTTGCGTTACGACTACGGCAAGCCCGAGCAGGGCTACAGCTTCGAGCACTACAATTTCTTCGATTCGCTGCGCCGGCTGGGCCACGAGGTGCTGTACTTCGACTACACCAGCCTGATGGCCGAGTTCGGGCGCGACGGGATGAACCGGCGCCTACTCGAGGTCGCCCGCGCCGAGCAGCCCGACGTGCTGTTCTGCGTCCTGTTCGGCGACGAACTCGACCGCGACGTCATGCGCCGCATCTCCGACAGCGGCTGGACCCGAACCGTGAACTGGTTCTGCGACGACCACTGGCGCTTCGACGACTTCTCGAGCCGCTGGGCGCCCGCGTTCAACTGGGTCGTGACCACCTCGTCCGCGGCGCTCGAGCGCTACCGCGCGGCCGGGATCGAGCATGCGATCAAGAGCCAGTGGGCCTGCAACCACTTCCTGTACCGGCCCGCCGACGGCCCGCCGCAGTACGACGTCACCTTCGTGGGCCAGCCGCACGGTGCGCGTCGCGAGATCGTCCTCGGCCTGCGCGACGCCGGCATCCGTGTCGACGCCTGGGGGCAGGGCTGGGAGCACGGACGGCTCGACCAGGAGCGCATGGTCGAGGTGTTCGGTCGCAGCCGGATCAACCTCAACCTCTCCGCGTCGTCCGTCGGCGGCCTGAGCGGGCTGCCCCGGGTGCGCGCGGCGATCGGGCGGCGCGCCCGCCGCGCGCTGCGTGGCGTGGGGCTGACGCCCCCGATGACGGGCGGCCGCGCGCGCGCGCTCGACGCCCTGCTCGCGTCCGGGGGCCCGGATCAGATCAAGGGCCGCAACTTCGAGGTCCCCGGCTGCGGGGGCTTCCTCCTGACCGGGCGCGCGGACAACCTGGATGAGTACTACGCCGAGCCCGCCGAGCTGGCCGGCTTCGACAGCTTCTCCGAGCTGCTCGCCACCGTGCGGCATTACCTGCGCAACGAGGACGAGCGGGCCGCCACCGCGCGAGCCGGCTACGAGCGCACATTGCGCGAACACACGTACGCACACCGCTTCGCCGACGTCTTCTCCCGCATGGGCCTGCCCGCGGAGACGTCGACCGACGAGCGCCGGGGGACCGTCGTCGAGTGCTGACGCCGAGGATCAGCGTGATCATGCCCGTGTTCAACGCCCGGGACCATGTCTCCCAGGCGCTCGACAGCGTGCTCTCCCAGACCTGCCGCGACTTCGAGGTCGTGCTGATCGACGACGGTTCGACCGACGGCGGCGGGGAGATTCTGCGCGGCTACGCGGAACGCGACGAGCGCATCCGCCTCTTCGTCCAGCAGAACCGCGGCCTGATCGAAACGCTGAACCGCGGCTTCGCGCTGGCCCGCGGAGAGTTCCTGGCGCGTATGGACGCCGACGACGTCTCCCTGCCGGAACGTTTCGCCAGGCAGCTCGACTATCTCACCGAACACACCGACGTCGCGGGGCTGGGTTGCGCCCTGCAGTACATGAGCGACGATGGGCTGCTGCCGCGAACCCTGAGGCATCCGACCGAGCCCGAGGAAGTGCGACGCGAGATGCTGCAACACAGCGCGCTGGCGCACCCCACGGTGATGTTGCGCGCGGCCGCCGTCTCCGAGCTCGGCGGCTATCGCGCCGCGTTCCGCCACGCCGAGGACTACGACCTGTGGTTGCGATTGGCCGAGCGCTGGGACCTGGCCAACCTGCCGGACGTCCTGCTGCACTACCGCTTGCACGCCGGGCAAGTCTCGATGAAGCACATCGACCAGCAGGTCCTCTCGTCGATCGGGGCGCGGGCCGCCGCACGGATCCGGCGCGAGACGGGGGAGGATCCGACGCGCGAGATGTCCGCCATGGGGACCGACGAGCTAGCGGTCCTCGGCGTGGCCTCCGACGAGATCGAACGCGCACTGTTCGTCGATCTCGTGTTCAAGGCCAACCACACGGCCGCGATGGGGCTGCACGACGAGGCGGCCGCGCTGGCCCAGCGCATCGCGACCCGCGACTGGCCGGAGTCGCTGCGACGGGGCGCTCCGGCGGAGCTGGCGTGGATCCGCGCCAAGATCCGCCTCTCTCGCGGTGAGTACGTGCGGGCGCTGCCGCAGCTCGCGCGGGCCTGTGTCTCGCGGCCCGGGCGGTTTCTGGGGGCTGTGTTGCGGCGGGGGTAGGGTCGGGAGCCCCCGGGGGCTACTGCCCCCGGGGACTCCCACCGATCAGGGCAACAACTCCGCATACCGCCGCGCCATCGCAACGGAATCGAACTCGCTCGCCCACCGCTCCCGGCCCGCCACACCCAGAGCCGCGCGACCTG
>JAAELQ010000185.1 GCA_024226515.1 bacterium | reverse complement strand
GCGGCGTGGCGCCGAGCAGGTAGCCCGTCTTGAGGTCCTGCGACGTGTCACCGGCGATCGACGCGGCGATGCAGACCGCCGTGCCGACCATCAACGCCGTCGCCTTGCCCAGGTCGTCGGTCCAGCCCATCAGCAGGAAGATCGCGCTCGTACCGAGCAACGTCGCGATCGTCATCCCCGACGTCGGATTGGACGTCACGCCGACCAGCCCGACGATGCGCGAGCTGACGGTGACGAAGAAGAACGCGAACAGGGCGATCAGCAGCGACGCGGCGAGCCGGACCCACCTATCATCGATGTAGCCCAGAATCCCGGGCACCAGCGTCAGCACGAGCAGGATTGCACCGACCAGCAGGCCGACCGTGCGGAACGACAGATCGCGGTCCGTGCGGTCCTCGTCCGTTCCCACGCCCTCGCGGATCTTCGCCAGCCCGAGGCGGAACGACTCGATCATCGTCGGAATCGACTTGATCAACGTGATGATGCCGCCGGTGGCCACCGCGCCGGCTCCGATGTAGCGCACGTAGCGGTCGTGCAGCTGGCGCGCGGTC